>CAYWRU010000076.1:0-13916 GCA_964460795.1 uncultured bacterium
TTAGCTGACGACTTTCTTGACCGCAGCGACCTTGTTCACGAGGTAGACGACCGTCAGGCCCGCGAGAAGCGTCACAGCGAAGGTTTTGGCGAGTTCTTTCATGTTTGGATTTAGTGGAACGCCCCACGAATCCACCCGCCGCCACGGGCACACAATCACGGCATCTGGCCGCGTTTTAACTGGATTGAACCGGACTGAACTGGATTGAACACTGCCGGGCGGTTTCCACGAGCCAAACGGCCATGTTCAGCGGAGTCAGACTGCGCCGCGCCTTGCTCATCATCTGCCATTTTCGATGATCCTGACTCCCATCATGGAGGCAGAACGGCAATTCGACGGCACTCCGCGGAATCCCTGAGAACACCAACCAGGTTCTTTTTGTGATTGGCGAACCGAACCAAGATTGATCGACACTCATGGACCAGAGCCCGCGGCGCTCCGGTTCACCGGGCTTTGGTATCCCGCAGAAATCGAACAGACGAGAATAGGCCGGATGTTCCAAAACGCCGCCACATTTATTCAGCCACTCCACACAGAGCGGCCCGAGTTCCTTTTCTCCTGCAGGCGGTTTGGCTTGGTGCGCACACTTCGCCGACCAGGCGCGGCAAGGTGGATGCGCCACGACCGGTAGCCCCCCCCGAACGTGCGCACATCCCGGCGCAGATCGTAGCAGTCCACGCCGGGAATCTGCCGGTAGTGTCCGCGGGGATTGACGCACAGCGCCGCGACTGTAGCGGATATATTCATACGCCCCTGCGAATGATGCACTTTCGCTTAAAGGAAAATCGCAGCTCAACAAGCCGCCCTTCGGATTTGGCCTTTTCTTTCTCGGCGTGATATTTCTTTAGAGCGTCTTCGTTCCTGAAGATAGTAACATGCCCGTCTGGATGCCTGACGGAAGATGAGAGAAGCCGGAATTTCACAGCGTCACCCCCGCTGACAGATCAGCCTTGCTGAACCGCAGTTCGCGCACTGGCTGAAAGGCCCGCTTGTGAATCGCTACGAACTGATCGAGGGCCGTGCTCCGCAGAATTTCCTTATCCGTGAACAGGTCTGCCCAGTATTGGGCCGCGCTCTCGGACTGCCGAAACAAAACCACGTCAGTCAAGGAGCCGCGCATGATCGGCAGCATAGTGGTGTAGTCGTGGCCGATGAAAAAAAACTCCGCGTGGTTGTGCCTGATGGCCGTAAAAAACTTCACCTTGTCGCGGTCGCGGCCACCGGTGGACGTGCCTTCATCCCAAAACACCACGCGATTTTTCACGTTGAAAACCACATGCTCAAATTTGGGCATTTCATCCGTGGCCCATGTGTGCTTGCCCCAATTGTGTTTCCTCAGGAACGGATCGAAGGCGAGGGATTCGCGGCGCTGGGATTTCCAGGCCCCGAGTGAAAGCGCGATGGCGAGGGCGGTTTTTCCGCTCTCACTCCCGCCCATGATGGCAACTCGGCGGTTGTCACTCATGGTCATGCTCTCCCCGCCGCCAGAGCCGTTCCAATTCGTGAAGTTTTTCCTGTTCGCGACGGTCAGCCCGCACCGCGGACACAATGGCGAGGGCAGCAATCACCCCGAGCAGGACCAGGCCGGCCGCGATCACGACGCACCCCCAGCCTTGACGGATTCGCCAACCTCAGAGCGCAGCGTTGCCGCCATTTTTTCGCCTTTGCTCGCGAAGAATTGACGCACGACCCAAGCCTTGATTTTGAGCGCGAACGTCGCGGTTTTCGGCTTTTGCAGCCGGGCCGCCAACAACCCGAGCACGCAAAGAGCAAGATCAACCTCGGCAGGCAATGCGCTCGCGCCGATGTTGTACTTGTCCAGGACACGCACCAGCGGCCGGCGCAATAGCGCCTTTTCCTGTGCGGTCAAAATCCCCTCTTCGTCACCAATCAGCACAAGGCCGGTCTGGATCAGGCCGATTATGGTTTCCGCCGTGGGATTGTCGCCGAGGGTTTCGATTTCCGCCGCAAGCTGCGCAGCCGGATCGGCCGCACCGCCCGCCGGCATGGAGTCGAGAGCCTTTTTCACGTCCGAAAAATTCGGCGTGGGTTCGGTTTTCTGCGCCGGTTCTGGCGTGGGAGCCGGCGTAGATGCAGGCACGTCATTACTGGCGTGGGGATCCACGCTGGGAGTGGGAGAGGGTGTTTCCATTTTCTTTTTTCTCCCGCCCCGGAGGTTGACGAACCGGCCGAGCTTATCGAAGCGCGGCCGGCCGTCCCCCCCGAGGCGGAATTTCAGGTTGTCGAAGGCCCGGCCGAGCCGGTCACGGATGGACAGGGAATCAGTCACGATTTCACCGGCTGACCGACGGCGTTGAACCGGGTGACCTTCAGTTTCCGCTTCTGCGCGGCGAGGCCCTTCAAGACCACGTCCAAGACACCGTCCGGGTCACGCTGGCCAAGCGTCTGGATTTTGATTTCGGCCGCGGACGGCTCGCCAGCATGGACAATGATGACGTTCGGATGAACATCGACGTAAGTCGGAGGAGCTTTAACGGCGGTTGGCATGGCGGTGATCCTCGACGCGGACTTTGAATTCGATGCCGTAGGCCGCGCTGTAAATTCGCGACATCACCGCGGCATATTGACTGCATTGCTCAACGATGGATACCGGCACCTTGTGGCCCGGGCGACTGATGACGATTTTCCGGGGGAATATCCGAATAACCGCTTTGATGGGTTTTAACTTTGGTTTTTTCATGGCTGAAAATCAGAAGGCGATCAGGTCCGGCTGATGCGGTTGCGTGGCGGTCTTCTCGTGACGGCTGCACAGGTCGGACACTTCGCGCAGCGCCACGGCCGCGCGGAAATCTTCCGGTTTTAGGTGTTGGATTTTCTCCAGGTGTTTGATTTCGCGATTCGCCACGCGCTGGAGACGTGCGAACACCCGGCTGACCCGATTCATGCGCGCGGCGGTTTTCGTGTTCATGACACAGCATCCGAGATTGTGAACGCCACAGGGACCCACTTTTCCGCGCCGTTTTGGTAATTGCCGCCTACAGCCTCGCGGATCGGTTCACCGGCCATGTCTGGAATCGCGTAGCAGCCAGCCAGCCAGCCCGACACTTCCGACACGGAATGAGTCCAACCGGCCACACGGCCGCCATAGATGACGACAAATCCACCCTTGGGAGTGTCCGGATTTTCTTCGCGGAATTTCGCCGCGATCTTACATAGCGCAGCACAGACAGTTGCTTTCATTTTTTCGTTTTTATGTGGTTGTGGTTGCGGCGCGGGCATCCACAGCAGATTGCGGAGCACAGGCCGAAAGGGATTCGAGAGCGTTCAGCGCGATGAACTGCCGGCGGTCGAAGGATGCGGCCGGCCGCAGTTTCAGGCCGGAAACCTCGACACGCTCCGTTCCGCCGAGCGACCGCCACACCCGGACTACGCGCACGGCCAGCAACCGGACACGCGGAACCGTCAGGACCAACAGGGCGTCATCACCAGGCTTTAGATTTTCGAGATTCATCGAATTAACGGCTCCTAATCTTCCCAGCGGAAGAGTTCCGGCGGGTCGCCGGACTCAAAATCCAGATATTCCGGCGGCGCGGCCGTTTCCGGCCGGACAGTTGGTGTGCCCGTGTCGAGGCTAATGCGCGCCGCTTCGCGCCGCTCCGACCGCACGCAACCCGCGTCCGGCTCCGACAATGCGAGCGTGCGCCGCTCCGCGCAGGCGATTGCCAGTCCCGCCTCATAATCGGCGCGCGTAGCCGAACGAATCCGCCTCACAAGCGGGTGTCGGCTGACCGTGTCCAGGCAGAGCCGCGTTCCCATCACGATCACGCGCGGCGATTTTACACCACGCGAATTGAACGCCGGCACACAGCGCGCGATGACCTGACAAACATCCGGCTCGGGAGCGTCGGGAAAGCGAAATCCTTCCTGCGAGAACGTCAGCGCCTTCCGCGCGCCGGTGTTCGTTAGGTTATTTCCAAGAAAATCTTTCAGGCCTGATTTTTCGGACCCATCGGCGGAATAGGAGCGATTTGGATCACGAATGAGCGTCCAACGCCGGCGGTCATTGAGCCACCTTAGCGCCGGCATCAGGCCGGATTTGTCGGCCGCGCGCATCACCCGCGCCAGCTCGCCCATCGGCTGAACAAGTTTTTTCCGAAAAACCACCTCATGCAACCGCCCCAGTTCCGCCGGATTTTCTTCGGCCAACCTGACCATGTCGCCGGGTTTGACGACGTATTTGACGCATTCGCGCACGTCGCGAATCCGCCGGCCCTCATCCCACTCATCGCCCCAAAATTGCCAGACCTTTTCCATCAGACCAGTCCACTCCCACGGTGGCAGCTTTCCCTTTTTCAGCCAGACGATGCAATGCGCGTGCGGATGATACCAATTGCCGGCGGTATCGGTTTCCACATCCCCGGCGGTTTCCTCCAGATCGGCGACATCCGCTTTCCGCTCGGATTTTTCCACGGTCCCAAACTCGGTAGAGCGGAAAACGATTTCCACCCCGGCCGATTTCATAAAATCCGCCGCGTTCAGCTTGGAAACGCGCCGATGCAATTCGACAATCCGCGCCTCCAGGTCTTGCACCTGACACCGCTGGCCACTGGTTAGCGTCCAAAAACGACAATGCGGATGATCCTGCATCCAGTATTCCAGCCAATTGAGGTAGGGCAGCCGCAGCCGGTATGCTATCCACGGATTCAGGCATATTCGCCGGAATTGCGGAATCGCATCCGCCGTCAATTCGTGAACATCAACCGCCCAAAGCGACCAGGCGGAATCGCGGTAACCGACCTTTCCGACCGATTCCAGAGCCTTGGATACGACATGCCCTTGAGCACGTAACCGCGCTTCCTTTTTCTCGCGTTTGGCGGTTTCCGCCGCGGTTTCCACCTGACCGGTTTCCTCACGGCAAACCGCCTGATAAGTGGATTCCACCCGGGCCAGAAACCGGAAATCGCGTGTTTGCTGAACCGCTAAAGCCGGGGCGGTTTCATCCGCGTCACCTACACGGCGAATCCGCCCGGATTCGATAACCGCCGGGGCGGTATCCAAACCGGGAACCACCGGCCACGGCGATTCCACCCGGGGCAAAAACGGGCCGTAAATTTCCGCTTGGGCGGATACCCGCGAACCGGCTGCCCGGATTTCCGCCAACCGCCGGGATTTATGCGGATTGCTCCGCGTTTCCCGGTCCCAATCGCGGTCATTCCAGGCATCCGCCTTTTTCTGCGCGGCAACACACCTAACGGCGGTTTCGTGGTTCGCCGTCATTTTACGCGGAAGGCGCAAACCGGTTTCCAGTCGCGACCCGGGGCGAACCGGGCAGCACGGTTCATTGCGGCCGAAATCGCCACATGCGCAGAAACCGCTTCCGGCACGATGACCGGCATGACTATGCCGCCTTTTTGGTCCCGTAGCGTCACCCGCCAGCGACCGGGTAGGGTGCGCAGATCAGCGGCCAGACTTTGGACGGCCGGCATCACGCGGCACTCCCCGAGGTTAATAGTTCACGGACCGCCGCGGCCGGGATGCGGTAGGGCTTCCCGAGCCGACGCAAATAAGGAATGCCCTGCGGCGCGCACGGATCAGCCTCCCACAGTCTCAAACGCCGTAAAATCGTGTGCTCAGAAACCCCGGCAGCGTAGGCCAACTCCTTTACCGTAACCGTCTGGATGCGCTCGATTTCGGTTCGGGCCATGGCAGTCAGGCGGAAAATTCCGCGAATTGTGCCGATTTGCTCGGCTCGACATGCCCCAAAACAGTCCCGTATAAACACCGCTCTGATGCGTTGTTACACAAGACTACGCACAATAGATAGTTTGTCATAGGTCCCACTTGGGACTCTGGGCCACACAAGACCCCAATTCAAGACTTTTTCGGCCCCAACGTGTCCCATACTATTTCCACGCCATGAGCAGTCCAATGAAAAAACCGAGATGGAAGGTCAGCCCCGGTGCTGATGCCGCCCAGCGATTCAACAGAATTGCCGAGCGTTTCGAGATGAGCGGCCCAACACTGGCCGCCGTTGTCATCAACGAACTGTCCTATGTCCGCCCGGAATCCTTTTTCCAGGCGCTCGGGGCGATTCCAGGCGATTTGAAGACCCGCCCAGTAGGCAGGCCCGCCGGCAGCAAGAATTCGCAGGAATCGGCCGCGTGAGCGTGCTGCCAAAGCCAACGCGCGGCCCGCTGGGACAAAAACTGGCGGAATACGCCCAATATAACGCGGACTGGGACGTTCGCCGAGCGATCAGCGAATGCCGGGACATTCCCGAATTACTCGATTTCATCGCATCGCACACCAAGAACGACCACTTACACCCGCTGGCCTACCAGCAAATTGAAATGCTGATGGCAGCCGAGACACACGAACACGTCCGCGCACTCCGCGCGCCTCCAATTCACAGAGACGCGAGGGTTTGGATCTCGGCGCTGACAGGCTTACTTGGTGGCCTGATTCCTTATCTGTTCAGCAAATAGAGATAGCCGAGCAGATTCCCAACCAGCCAGCCGACCAAAAATCCAACGATATAGCGGAGGTTTGAGCGCATAAATTTCAGGTTAGGCGGCCACGCGATCCACGCCCTTGCCGTCGAAGACAAGACCGAGCATCCGGCAGAATCGCGCCCACTCGCCCCAGCCGATTAATTCTTTGCCGGCATCCCACCGCCGCGAGCGCCAACGGGCCATTGCGCCGGCACGGAGATAGCAGTTGAGTCCGGCCAGGCTGCGGGCCGTCAGCGGATGCCCCTCGCACTCGATGCGCACGATTTGCTCCCGGCGCTTTCCAATCCCGCGGAGAAGGTAGAAAAGCCACCATTCCGAAGCCACGCCACAGATCAGGCGGGAAGTCCCTTCGCCATCAACCTCGACGACAAAGCGCGGCCGTGGACTGAATCGGGTTTTCGAGGCCATGAGTCAAAAAGGGTTATCGGATTGGGTTTCGCAGTCAGGAGCGAGGGAATTGTCCCGAGGCTGCATTTCGCAGATCAGGCGATTTTGACGCGCCACCGCCTTGCCGGCCGGCGTGACGATAGCCGCGACTTTAACGGCACCGCGGCCGTAGGTGTTGCCAGCAGTCGGACCGGACCAGCTTTGAAAATGCCGCGTCAACGTCTCGTAAAGCCGGCCAGTATGGGATTCGCCGACGTAGAGCAGAGCGCCGGCATTTGAGCGGATCAGATAAACCCCCGACTTGCCCCGGAGAGCCCGGACCCAAGCCGGATAGGCCGCGTCAAAGAAATCCCCGAGCATCCCGGCCGAAACGGAACGGAAGGTCAGCCGCGGCATGGCCTATTCCTTCCCAAACCCGGCTTGCGGTTCCACGAATGGCGAAGCTTTCGGCTTCAATTTCAAGTGCCAGACCAACGGCCCGACCACGGCGAGCACGATTCCGCCGCCGATGACGAAAAAGAGCACAGGATGCGACTCGGCAAACATGGCGAATCCGCAGGCCGCGGCCACGGCCGCGCCGCCGTACATGACGAAATCCCAACCCCGGACCAGGCCGAACACGGCCACGGCCGCGCCGATCAGGAGGCCGATCCGGTAGAGCCAGGCCGCTTTCCCGGCCGCTAATTCGACGGGCGAGGGTGGAGAGGGCGGGGCGAAGGATTGAGGCCCGGAAACGCGGTCAGAAACGGTCTCGACGCTGAGGACGGCCGCGGCCGGCAGCGTCACGGCCATTCCGGCGGGATTTTCAGTATTAGCCGCGGTTTCAGTTTTTACTGAAACCCGCTCAGGATTGAAAACCTCGACTCGAGTCCCGGCCGGCAAGGGCAGGGAGGCCCGGCTTGTGACGGTTTCAGCGCGGGCCGGAACCGATACCGGCCCGCGCTGGGTAACCACACCAGCAGCCGTCCGCACGGCCGCAAAAGGCTTCGACTGGCAGCCGGTGAATGCCGGCAGCCAGAGCAGCAGCCACAGGAGCCACCAAAAGACCGAGGCCCGGAGCGTTTCGCGCTTATGATTTTGGATCACGCGCACGACGACCTTTCACGCGGTCACAAATGCCGCTCGCAAGCTGCCAGAGCATCCAGAGGCCAGTTGAGACGCCGGCAAAGATTGCGGCCCGCTCGGGCGTCAGGACCGCCAGCGCCGTGCCACCTACGCCGATGATGGAATTGCCGACCTTGTCATTCACTGGCCGGCGCTCCCTTCCGATAGGCGCGGACACCAAAATACACGACCGCTACGACCACGACAGCGATAATCAGCTTGTTCGTGAAACCGCCCAGGACGCCCGGCGCATTGGCCAAGGTCTCGGCACCAAATTCGCCCCACGCAAAGGTTGCGTCTTCTATGGACGTGTATTGCCGCCCAAGGAGCAGTTGCGCGGTGGCGAGGATTTCGGGCGTGAAACTGTTCGGGTAGCGCAGAACTTCGGCCGCCAGCGCCTTGTTGTACGCCGTGACCTGGTCGGTAGACCAATTAGCGGACGCGCCGGACAGGCCCATGCTGGCCTGGACATTCCGGGCCGCGGTGCGGAGATTCAGCCGGGCATTTTCCAGGGTGGCCATGTCAGGAGAAGATTTCCGCGGCCCGCTCGGCGGTTATGATGCCCTTGGCAATCAGGATGGCCCGGCCCTCAATGGTCCGCGGATCATCTGACCGGATTTCGCCGGCCGCAATCATGCGCTGGCGCACGATGGAAACCGCCAGATCAGCCGAGGCGGTCAGCGCCGCCTCTTCCTGCGCGGTCAGCCTGGAAAGCACGGTTAACGGCGTCAGGATGATGGCCGGCGGAGGACATTCGCGCGGATTTTCGACGGCATCCTTACAGTCATCGGCGGATGGCTCCGCACCGCTCCAATACGTGCGGCCGGAATCATCCACGTAGGAGAATCCATCCCATCCCACGATCACGACAGCGGAAACGGGAAGAGGCATCCACGGGAATGGATAGACCGGATAGACTGGGATTTCATCGGGCATGTTAGTACGCGCGGCGGAAGACGAGGAAAGGGGTCACGGTGTTGCCGCCCCATGAGGAATTAGCCAGGTGCAGCTTTTTGCCGGCAGCCTGATGGGTATTGCCGGCCGTCAGGGCCAGCGATACCCGCTTGATCGTGGCCGACATGGCCCCGGCTGCGACGGACAGACCGCCGGAAGAGGTTTCCCGAATGGTGATCGTGTTGATGCCAACGCCGGCCTGTAATACGTAGGCCGCGGCTAACTCGTAGTTGAGCGGCACAATTATTTGATCCAGCAAAATAAAGCCGTCCGCAGTCATCGGCCCGCCCTGCAATTCAATCTGGTCGGGCAGATCACCAACCGCCAACGCGCCGGGAGTCAGGACAAGAGGAAGTCGGTTTTCCGATGAATCCGGCATGATGATAGCGCCGGAAAGGATTTTGTGCCGGGCGATTGGTCCCACCGGAATTATGGCGATATTTGAAATGGTGAATTCGCAGTTGAACGCATTGTAAATCGCCCACTGGGTATAGGTGCCCAACGAGGTAAAAAACACCTCTTGGCCAACGCCGGCCGTCAACTGCACCGCATCCGAACCGCCGCCCTTGGCCGTCCAAAAAGGAGCAGGTCCCGAGGCAATCGCCAGATCGTAAGTCATCTTGTACTGCCACCCGGGTTTGATGGAAACGATGTCGCTGTTTGCCTCGCCATAACCGCCCGCGGATTCAATCGCGTGAAAACCGGTCGCGGAAATGCCGTCCAGAGTTTCGTATGAATACGCGCCGCCGGCATTGGCCCAGGTGACGAGACTTTGCGCCACCATGCTGCCGGTGCCAATTTCGTCCGAATCAGGCAGGCGGCCGCGGATGGACTGGGACAGGATTTGCGCCGCAGTAAGCGACCGATTCAGGAGGTAGGGCGCACTGATTTCATAACGGGCCTGATGGCTTCCACCCGCGCCACCGATTCGCAGAAAGGCACAGCTATGAGTCCCCCAAGGATTCGGCGCACCCACATCGCCGGCATTGGCACCCGCGAAAGGGACACCGTCCACGTACACCACCGGGTCAACGCCGGGAGCCTGGACAATGGCGATCCAAACCGTGCGACCGCCAAAGCTCGTGTCCATGCGGGCCGTCGAATTCCACCGCTTAATATCGCCAACGGTCGGACCATACTGCCGCACAAAAAGATTTCCGCCGCCGGTATTCAGGACAACACTCCATCCATCGCCTGACACGGCCGCGGCGTCCACATTGGACGAGCCGAGATTGTAGAACACCCACGATTTCCCTGCACATTCCGCCGTAGTGGGTACATAGACTTTGCCGATCAGCGTTCGGACCTTGCCGCTCAATGCCCCAGCAGCCCCCAGCGCGCAATAGGCCCGGCCGCCAGCCGTAAACCCGTCGAAATACAGCCATGGCGAGGTCTGCCGGACAATGGCGCTATCGGCCAGATCAGACGAACCACCGCCCGCGCCGATGTTCGCACGCGCCGCCGCTTGCGCAGCCGGACCCGCCGCGGCGATTTCGGCCAGGTTCAATCCCTGCCGCAGATAGGGCGCGGTCGGATTCCCAAAATTGGCCAGCCCACCGTTCATTGCGTGATGCCCCCGAGGATTTCGAGGTATGACCAACTTGAAATTGCCGCTGCGTTCACGCGGAGTTCACCCGTAACGGCCAGAGTGACTGATCCCTGACCTTCGACGGGCACGCCCTTTTGAATCGCGGGATTCGGCTTGTTCTGCGCATTGCCACCGACGTACAGCTTGGGACCGCCAGCCGCGTTCAGGTTGAAAATCATGACGGCCGCCCGCAGGGCATTCGCGGGAATAACCCGCTCACCGTCAGCGCCACCAACACCCATGACGATGTTGGTTTGCGGCAAGATCAGATCAGTGCCGGACACAGGCCGCGCCAGCTTCACCGCCTGCGGAGCCGTGGGCTGCTGATTGCCGCTCGACGCGGGAAATTCGGACGGCAACACGCGGCGGGCAACGGATGGAGTCAGACCGGAATTGTCATTCATTTTTAAGCCGCTTTCTTTTGGGAGAACCACGCCATGAGGCCGACGACCCCGGCCACGAGAGCGACGGTTTTGAATGCGTTGGAACTGACGATTTCGGACGGGTCTTTCGCGGCCGTCAGGCCCGCGTTGAGCGATTCTTTTGCGAGGGACAGCGCGCTATCCGAAGCCTTGAGGTTGGATTCAAGCGCGGCTTTGACGATTTCCTCCGAGGCATCGGAAATGTTCACGGTCCCGGAATTGCCCTGCACGGCCGCGCCGGAAATGTCTACGTCACCGCCGGCAACGATAGGCGCAGACACGCCGCCGCCAGTGCCGGCATTGACCACCGGGCCGCCGATGTCACCACCGGCCGCCGTAATCGGACCGGAGGCACCGCCCTGGATGATAGGAGCCTCCACATCGCCACCGATCACCGGGCCGGCCACCGGGGCAGTGATGACCTGACCGGAGTTGCCGCCGGCCACGGCCGCGCCGCCAGTCACCTGCTGGGCAATGGAATCATCGCCCGAGGCCACCGGCGCGGAAACATCGCCACCGGTAACCACGCCACCAGTCTGCGCGGCCCCTCCGAAATCACCCGAACGCGGCGCAGACCCACCCGCCGGCTGAGAAAATCCCGGCTGACCGGAAAAGCCCGGGTTATATGCCGGGTTTTGATACAGGTCATAGGCGTTGGCGCGGTCATCCTCGCCGCCGCCGCTGAAATTGAACGCCGGATTGAAAATGTCCCCCGTGTCCTGAAACGTGGAGGCCGCGATGGGAGCCGAGCCGCCGAAGATGCCGCCGCCGAGGTCGGTTGAACCGCCCTGCAACACGCGGTTGTTCGCACCGTCCAAGCCAACCCGTTCATCGGTGTACGCGGTGTTCGACGTGGTTTGCGGATTACTTTCCGAATTGGAATCAGACATGGCGCACGTCCTTTCGCACAATCACCTCACAGACGCGAAAACCCTGCTTTAACGCCTTGGCCACGAGCCCCGGCCGCATGGTATGGAACCGCACCGTCGCGCAGTTCAATTTACGCGCAAGGGCTTCGATTTCGGGCATGAATTCGGCCGTCATATCGCCCTGATTTTCCGGGGCGTAGGCCGCATGGATGGCGAGTTCCCCGCTGGGATACTTCCGATCCACCCGGGCAACCACCATGGCGACGCGCCCAGGCTGGGCGGGATCGACCACCTCAAACGCCTGTGCCTCGCCGGCTTTGACCATGCGGGAAAACGCTTCGCTGTAATCCTGCGGCGAATCGTGCGGCAGCAGACGCGCCCAGGCTTCGGCGAGTTGATCCCAGTGGAACGGCCGCAGCATGTAGCGAGAGAGCAGGGAGATTTTGGCGGATTTGTTCACCGGCGGGAACGCTGGCGGGAAAGGAAAATGGCCCCGCCGATCAGCAGAGCCCCGGCAATGATCGACAGGATTAACGGCGTGCTCGATGCGGCCGAACCGTCGCCGTAGTCGGAAGCGGTGGCGGTCGCGCCGCGCCCGACCGCGAACGGCGAAAAAAACGACGGCGTGAAATTCGCCCCCACATTCAACGGGCCAGTGGCGGCCGTTGAGGTGGGAGAGAGTTGCAGATTGGTCTCGCCGGCCATGGCGCAGGACTACCGGCGGGAAGAGATCAGGATGGCACCGCCAATGAGTCCCAGCAGCACCACGCCGCCGATCACCAGCGCCTGATTGCTGACCCCGGGCAGGATCGACGTGGACACGCCACCATTGGCGGCCGTGGGATTCTTGGTCGGGTCCTGGTAGATTTCCGTGCCGGGCAGCCGGCCGGAAGCGGTTGCCCGCGTCACCACGTCGGCCGCGATGCCTTGGCCGACACCCTGCGCGACACTGCCGAGCAGGCCGCCGAGTGAACCCAGCAGCGAACCCACGCCGCTGGAAAAGGAAGTGCCGCCGCCCGAGGCCGGAGCCGTCGAGGGAATCGCCGGTTGTGCCGCGATGCCGGCATCGTAGGCCGCATCGTTTTCCCACATATATTCGTTTTGGATGTCGTATGGCATTTGGAAAAAGGCCCGCGCCCAGCGCTAAACGCTCGTGGCGCGGGCCAGTTATTTTGTGGGTGGGATGAAAACTTACGCGGGATCGAAGTTCTTCCGGATTTCCTGAATCAGGATGAACTGATTGCCGGCGGCCGCGCCGCTCGCCACGAACTGCGCGTTCAGGCTGGCAACGCTGGGGATGTACAGGCCATCGACATACTGGCAGTTGTAGTCGATGTCCGCGTGCATCGTGTTCGCCTGCTTGGCGAGGCCGTAGGGCTGGATCAGCGCCGGCAGTTGCACGTCCGTCACGTTGTAGAACGGCGTTTGCGCCTGGTTGAGGATGATTTGCGTGATCACCGCGTCAAAAGCGTGCAGCTTGTGCAGCCATCCGCTGACCGCTGGGATGATGTTCGGCGGCGAAAGCGGCGCGTTGACCGGGGCGGCGGCCGCGCAGACGATGGGCGACCTGACCCAGTGCATGACCGTCCGAAGGGCCGGATTCTTGAACTGATCGGCCGGCCGCTGGAAATCGTAGGCCATCAGGCCGGTCAGCGTCGGGGCGACGGCCGCGCCGGAAATGTCCACCTCGATTTCGAGGTCGAGGATGCCGAGTTCCTCGTAGATCAGCCAGGAGAAGAATTCTTCCCCCTCGGGCGTCTTGCGGCGCGGATCGGCGAGCCAGATCGGGACCATGCCGGCCGTGAAGGTGAAGCCGAGATGCGCGTTGATCTTGAACAGTTCGGCGGCGCTGAACTGGCGCACGACCTTGCTGTTCACCTTGAGCCGAATCTGCGTCAGATCGGCCTCGATGTTCGCCTGATTGGCGTTGGTCTTGTACTGAAGGAACAGCGCAAAATAGCGCGCATTCCGCGGGAGCTTCGTCGTTGCCATGCCGCCGACAGCGACGTTGTTGAAGCCCTGGACGAACGGGACGGTGATGCGTGACATGGCAGGGAGTCAGCGTTAGCTGACGACTTTCTTGACCGCAGCGACCTTGTTCACGAGGTAGACGACCGTC
>CAYWRU010000077.1:0-13815 GCA_964460795.1 uncultured bacterium
CAACGGCGGGGAAAACGGCGGGATCAAATTCGCACGGCAAGTTGCGTTCCGCAACGTTGCGTGCTCATTTGACTTGAAATGAATATCGATCCATTGACAGGGGTATGAAAATCGCGGAAAATGCTCGGAATTTTCACCTTTTAAGGATATTAAGATGAATTGGCAGCCAGTCAAGAAACAGGGTCTTTACGATCCCCAATTTGAGCATGACTCATGCGGGGTTGGTTTTGTTGTGGATATTCAGGGAAAAAAATCCCATGAGATTATCCGCCAGGCCCTGACCATTCTTCTCAATCTTCGGCACCGTGGCGCGTGCGGATGCGAAGAAAATACCGGAGACGGCGCAGGCATCCTCTTTCAATTACCCCATAAATTCTTCAAAGAAGTGTGTTCCGGTGTGGGCGTTTCCATCCCCGGTCCCAAAGAATACGGAGTGGGGATGGTGTATCTGCCGCCGAATCCTCAGGAGCGCAAGGCCTGCGAGAAACTTTTTGAACAAATCATTAAGGAAGAAGGCCAGACTGTGTTGGGATGGCGGACAACACCCACCAGCAATCAACTGCTCGGAAATTCTGCCAAGGCGAGTGAGCCTGTGGTACGGCAGATATTTATTGGCCGCAGTTCAAAACTTCAAGAGGATATGGCGTTTGAGAGAAAACTTTATGTGATTCGCCGCCGTGTTGAAAATGCCATACGTTACGGAGGCGTCAAAGGCGGACAGTATTTTTATGTTCCCAGTCTTTCATATCGTACGATTGTTTATAAAGGCATGCTCATGTCCGAGCAGGTGGAGCCTTTTTATGGAGAACTTTCCCATCCGGCCATGGAAAGTGCGCTGGCCCTTGTGCATTCGCGTTTCAGCACCAATACTTTCCCGAGCTGGGATCGAGCGCATCCTTACCGATATATGGCACACAACGGAGAAATCAATACGCTGCGCGGCAATGTCAATTGGATGTACGCCCGCCAGGCACAGTGTCATTCCGATCTTTTTGGAGATGATCTTAAAAAAATCCTTCCTGTGATTGCTCCAGATGGCAGCGACTCGGCGATGTTTGACAACTGTCTGGAATTTTTGGCGCTGGGAGGACGCTCGCTTCCTCATGCGGTTATGATGATGATTCCCGAACCCTGGTCTGCTCATGAAAGCATGAGCGATGAGAAAAAGGCCTTCTATGAATATCACGCGTGTCTTATGGAGCCGTGGGATGGTCCGGCTTCGATTGCGTTTACCGACGGCTCGCAGATTGGTGCAATTCTGGACCGAAATGGGCTTCGTCCGTCGCGTTACTATGTGACCAAAGATGGACTCGTGATTATGGCCTCGGAGGTCGGGGTCTTGGATATTGCACCGGACCGGATTCTGCAAAAAGGAAGACTTCAGCCTGGACGTATGTTCCTTGTGGATACCCAGGCTGGCCGCATTGTGGCGGATGAAGAACTCAAAGGAAAAATTGTCAAAGAACAGCCTTACCGGACTTGGCTGAATGATCATTTGGTGACGTTGGAGAGTTTGCCGGAAGCGCCGCATGTGCACGAGCCGGATCACAGCACGATTGTCCGCCGTCAGCAGGCTTTTGGTTATACCTATGAAGAAGCGCGTATGATTTTGCTTCCCATGTCGCGCGACGGAGTCGAGCCCGTGGGATCCATGGGGACTGATACGCCGCTCGCTGTACTATCCAACCGCCCGCAGCTTCTTTATAGTTACTTTAAACAGCTTTTTGCGCAGGTCACGAATCCTCCGATTGATTCCATCCGTGAAGAAATTGTGACGTCCACCATTACCTTTATTGGTTCCGAAGGAAATCTTTTGGAACCTTCGGCGCGTTCTGCACGGCAAATTAAATTAGTCAGTCCGATTTTGACGAATGAAGAGTTTGAAAAGCTGCGCCACATCCAGTCTCCTGATTTTAAATCCGCGACGTTGCCGATTCTTTATTCCGTGGAAGGTAAGGGAAAAGCGATCGAGAAAGCCTTGGAAGAGCTTTTTCAAAAAGCGAGCCAGGCGGTCAAAGGCGGCGCGAATATTTTAATTCTCTCTGACCGCGGAGTGAGTCATGAACAAGCTGCGATTCCCGCACTCTTAGCCGTGGCAGGTCTTCATCATCATTTGATTCGCGAAGGGACTCGCACTGAAGTGGCTTTGGTTTTGGAATCGGGAGAGCCTCGTGAGGTTCATCACTTTTCGCTTTTGATCGGATATGGGGCGAGCGCTATCAATCCTTATCTGGCTTTTGAATCGCTCGATGATTTGATCCATGAAGGGCTCTTGGTCAATGTGCCGCACAAACAGGCAGTCAAAAATTATGCCAAGGCGGCAGCCAAAGGCATTGTCAAAACGATGTCTAAAATGGGAATCTCAACGATCCAAAGTTATTGCGGCGCTCAGATTTTTGAAGCCATCGGACTCAGCAAAAAACTTGTGGATAAATATTTTACCTGGACGCCGTCCCGCATCGAAGGCATAGGCCTTGAAGATCTTGCGGAAGAAGTGCACCGCCGGCATCGGCACGCCTTTCAAGACCGGGCTGTGAACGGCCAGACCCTTGATCCGGGCGGCCAGTATCAATGGCGCAAGGACGGCGAGTATCATCTTTTTAATCCCAGTACGATCCACAAACTTCAGCTTTCCTGCCGCACTAACAACTACAAAATTTTTCGGGAGTATGGAGAAGAAATCAATCATCAGGAAAAAAATTATTGCACGCTCCGCGGTCTTTTAGATTTTAAATGGCCGGCAAAATCGATTCCGATTGAAGAGGTGGAACCGGCATCCGCCATTGTGAAACGTTTTAAAACCGGCGCCATGTCTTATGGATCTATCAGCAAAGAAGCGCATGAAGCGCTGGCGATTGCTATGAATCGCTTGGGCGGAAAGAGCAACACAGGAGAAGGCGGGGAAGATCCGGCCCGCTATATCCCGCTTGCAAATGGAGATTCAAAAAATAGTGCGATCAAACAAGTCGCTTCCGGACGGTTTGGGGTCACGAGTCAATATTTGGTCGAAGCGCGCGAACTTCAAATTAAAATGGCGCAGGGCGCGAAGCCGGGCGAGGGCGGGCAGCTTCCCGGAGGAAAAGTTTATCCATGGATCGCTAAGGTTCGTCTTTCTACACCGGGTGTGGGACTCATTTCGCCTCCTCCGCATCACGATATTTATTCTATTGAAGATCTGGCAGAACTGATTCATGACCTTAAAAATGCAAATCACCGTGCGCGGATCAGCGTCAAACTGGTTTCTGAAGTCGGTGTAGGAACCATTGCCGCAGGGGTGGCTAAGGCCCATGCAGATGTGGTGCTCATTAGCGGATTTGATGGCGGCACGGGAGCGTCTCCGCTTTCCAGCATCAAACATGCAGGCATTCCATGGGAGCTGGGACTTGCAGAAACACATCAAACGCTTGTCCTTAATAATTTACGAAGCCGCATTGTGGTGGAAACCGATGGACAGCTTAAGACTGGGCGCGATGTCGCGATTGCCGCTCTTCTCGGTGCTGAAGAATTTGGATTTGCGACCGCTCCGCTTGTCACACTCGGCTGCATCATGATGCGCGTGTGCCATCTCAATACTTGTCCGGTGGGAGTGGCAACTCAAGACCCCGATCTTCGAAAGAAATTTTCCGGTGATCCGGCTTTTGTCGTGACCTTCATGAATTTTATTGCCGAAGAACTTCGCGAAATCATGGCCAAACTTGGATTTCGGACTTTGAATGAAATGATTGGCCGTACGGATCTTTTGGACGCACATACAGCCGTCGAGCACTGGAAGGCTAAGGGGCTCGATTTTTCACCCATCCTTTATCAGCCAAAAATGGGGCCTGAAGTCGGACGTTATTGCCAAATTCCCCAGGATCACGGCATCAATCAATCGCTCGATCATCAAGTATTAATGGAGCTTTGCGAGTCTGCGCTTCAGCGGGGTGAAAAAGTCCATGCCCGGCTTCCGATTCGGAACGTGAACCGAGTGGTGGGAACGATATTAGGAAGCGAAGTGACGCGCAAATATGGGCCTGAAGGACTTCCCGATGATACGATTCATCTTCATTTTCAAGGATCGGCTGGCCAGAGTTTTGGGGCCTTTGTCCCGCGCGGTGTAACGCTGGAGCTTGAAGGCGATGCCAATGATTATGTAGGCAAGGGGCTTTCTGGGGGCCGGATTATTGTCTATCCCTCAAAGAGCGCAACTTTTAAACCTGAAGAAAATATTTTAGTCGGAAACGTGGTGCTCTACGGGGCCACCGCCGGTGAAGCCTACTTCTATGGAATGGCCGGTGAACGATTCTGTGTTCGCAACAGCGGAGTGAATGCTGTGGTGGAATCCGTTGGAGATCATGGGTGCGAATATATGACCGGCGGCAGCGTTGTCATTCTGGGAGCGACGGGACGAAACTTTGCGGCTGGAATGTCGGGCGGCATTGCTTATATTTTAGATACAGCTGGAGATTTTGCCACGCGGTGCAATAAACAGATGGTGGAACTTGAAAAGCTTTCTGATTACGCCGCTGAGATTGAAAAAGTAAAAGGCATGATTGAGAAACACATGCTTTACACCGGCAGCACTAAAGCTCAAGCGGTTCTTAAAGACTGGAAGTCTTTCGTGCCCAAATTTGTTCGCGTAATTCCTAAAGATTATAAACGAGTACTGGCTGCCATGGACCGGGTTCAAAGTGCGGGATTAACCGGAGAGGAAGCCATCATGGCTGCCTTCCAGGAAAATTCTCGCGACTTAGCTCGCGTCGGGGGCAATTAAACAACAGATATCAGATAACAGACAGCAGATATCAGATAAAATCTTTTTGTTTTACTGGTATCTGAAATCTGCCATCTGATATCTAAAAAGTAAAGACTATGGGTAAACCAACAGGATTTAAAGAATTTAAACGCGAGCTTGGGGGAGACGAATCTCCCAGGACACGGGTCAAACACTGGGATGAATTTCATGAGCATCTGCCGGATGATCGGCTCAAGGCTCAAGGCGCTCGGTGTATGGACTGCGGCATTCCTTTTTGTCATCAAGGCGCCTTGGTGGCGGGAATGGCATCCGGTTGTCCTATTAATAATTTAATTCCTGAGTGGAATGATCTTATTTACCGCGGCCTTTGGCGTGAGGCCATTGATCGTCTTCATAAGACTAACAACTTTCCGGAATTTACCGGCCGCGTTTGTCCGGCGCCTTGCGAGGGATCCTGTGTGCTGGGGATCAATGAACCTCCGGTGACTATCAAACAAATTGAAAATACTATTATTGACCGGGCCTTTGAAGAGGGTTGGGTCACGGCCGAACCTCCGGCAAAACGGACCGGCAAAAAAGTAGCGGTGGTGGGATCAGGTCCTGCGGGACTTGCCTGCGCGGCGCAACTTAACCGTGCCGGACACAGCGTGACAGTTTATGAGCGGGCGGATCGGATCGGCGGGCTTTTGATGTACGGTATTCCGAATATGAAACTAGATAAAAAGAAGGTGGTCCAGCGGCGTGTGGATCTTTTGGCCGCTGAAGGCGTTCAGTTTGTGACGAATACGGAAATTGGCAAGACGCTGCCGGCTGCGGACCTTGTCAAAAAGTTTGATGCGATCGCGCTTTGCGGAGGAGCCACGAAACCGCGCGACCTTCCGATAGAAGGACGAAATCTCAAGGGAATTCACTTTGCTATGGAATTCCTTCATCAAAATACCAAAACGCTTTTAGACGGTAAGCCGACGGAAAGTTTTATTTCTGCCAAAGGTAAAGATGTCATTGTGATTGGCGGCGGAGATACAGGAACGGATTGCTGCGGTACGTCACTTCGTCATGACTGTAAGAGCCTTATTCAGCTTGAAATTCTTCCAAAGCCTCCTGAAACACGGGCTTCCGATAATCCCTGGCCGCAGTGGCCAAAGGTTTACAAGATGGATTACGGTCAGGAAGAGGCGGCCGATCGTTTTGGGAGTGATCCGAGAAAATATCTTGTGACTGCCAAAAAATTTATAGGGGATGACCAGGGGCATGTCAAAGCTATCCAAATTGTGAATATTGAATGGAAGAAAGATGATAAGGGACGTTTTGTTCCGCAGGAAATCCCAGGATCTGAAAAGACTTTGCCGGCCGATCTGGTACTTTTAGCTATGGGATTCCTGGGTCCAGAAGATACTGTGCTGGGTCAGTTGGGCGTAGAGCGCGATGAGCGCTCCAATGCCAAGGCTGAGCATGGAAAGTTTTCCACCAATGTAAAAGGTGTTTTTGCGGCCGGGGATATGCGCCGCGGTCAAAGTCTTGTGGTATGGGCCATCAATGAAGGCCGTGGCGCGGCGCGTGCCATGGATGCTTATCTGATGGGTGCAACGGATCTTCCGTCGTAAAGCGTATAGGGACAGGCCCCTTTTGCTCCAAGGGGCCTGTCCCTATTTTCTTTTTCACATCTGATGCTTCCCGTACGGAGTATCTTTGAGAGACCTTTCTTCGGGAACCTCGCCAAAAGAATCTTTCGGATCAGGCGGCGCTTTTAAGGACGGAAAGTCATGAGTCGATACCACATGCGGATTTTCCGGAACCTGATTTTGAGCTAGAACGGGTAAATGATCCAAAGTCGTTTTATTAATCGTTTTTTCTTTGCTCCCGGCTGATTGTTTTTGAGTTCCGCAACTCCGCACGCCTAGGCCTAATACCAAAATCGCGGCTACGATCCAGATCCATTTTTTCATAGTTCATCCCTTCGTATTCAATAGGTTTAGACTTCTCGAACGGTTCTCAGTTCAGGCCGTACGGGGATGCCCGGCGGACGGTAGTACTTAATATTTGAATCATAGACATAAGCACGATCATTGGCGTAGTTGGAAGTGTTTCCGGTGCCATTGGTGATCACGTTGCCAAACAAACGGAAATGTCCGCTTGCTTTGGCGCTTGGATTGTAGTTTCCTGCGGTATCGTAATCAGCATCGATGGCAAGGGTTCCGGATGTGAGGGCTTTACGGGCATAGACGATGCCGCTTACTTCAAGGCTGGTAGGTCTAAAGAACACCTTGTCCTTGGCAATAAATGCCGCAGAATTGCTGGAGCTGCAATAAGAGGCTCCGCTTTGGTACCGAACATTTCCGTCGAACAAGATATCATCCGAAGAAACCACGCTGACACGGCCTACCACGGAACCCTGCTTGATATACACCCGGCCATTGTTATAAATAATGGCGTTTGCAGCAGAGAGTGTATAGGTTGCTGAAACCGTACTATAAGTGCCGCTTGAGTATACAATCACTTTTGTCCGGGTCCCATCGGCATTGGGAGCGAGCTCAATATAGCGGGAAGTGACCGTTGAGCCGGACCAGGCCGCCGGCAGTGCTGAATCCTTGTGTGCCTGATAAAAACTTGTGTCCACATCATTGAGGTCCTCGGTCTGATGGGCATCATCGGCTCCAACCGCGGTGAGGTCATGGCGGTCTGGGTAATCACTGGAATTGACTGTGCCATTGTGATCCCTGTCAATATCGTCGCTGAAACCGTCGGTCACATTCAGAGAGCCTGTCACTCCGTCATCCGTAACAGTTCCGCCTGAAGTCATCGTAAAATTTCCTGCATAGGTGTCGCCGTGGACATAGGAGTTTGTGCTTCCGTCAATCACGCGCTCTGCATGAGCATCGCCGTAGACATGAATATTATTTCCTGCAAAATCCAAATCATTGGTGTGATAGGTCGCCATGCGGTCGTCTTCATTAAAGGGGACTCCCTGAGGATTGGTTCCGTCATTGGCGCCAAGGATCAAATTGCTTCCAAGAGACAAGGTGGTGGTATCAGAATAAATCAGATATTTTGAAAGATTTGAATTAAGAAAAACCCGGCCTTCTACGCGTTTACTGATCCCGTTGACCGTTCCCGTGGCTTGAATAGTTACCCAATCCGCTTGATTGGGGTAAGCAATCGAAGCGGACGTTGTACCCACAGAATTTCCCAAAGCCGATTGAAGCGTACTAGTGGAGAGTGAAGTCGTGTTGATATAGCCCGTATAAGCATTTGCTGCAATTTGTGCTAAAGCGCGCTGGAGACCTGCTTCAGCAGCTGAAACGCTTTGAAGCTTTGTGAATTCCCTTTCCACGGCTCGGGTCTGTGCAAAGGCTCGGCTGAAGGTCGCCAGTGAAAGGGCCGCCATGACCATCGCTACCAGGAAGACGCTTAAAATGGCGATACCTTTTTCATTCCGGAGCATTTCCAGCCCCAAGATCTTTTTTGTCGTATCGTTCATAAGGCCTCCTTGCAACCTATCTAATCTTCTTCTAATTAAAGATTAACCTGCCTCATGCATGAATTGCAAGTTATGTTAGTTTATGATTGATTATCCATATCTTGTTATAATTAAATGGGTTATGAATGCTATTATTCACCAGATATAAAAAAACCATCAAAACGAATATTGCTAACAGTGATTTGTTGAGTTACTCTTCCATTGGAGATGGAAAAGGAGACTTAAATGATCCATAAGGGGCGAGGCCAGGAAACAAAACAGGCTCGTATTCATGAACGAGGGATGACTCTCGTCGAAATGATTATGAGTCTTACTATTTTGGCGGTCGGAGTTCTTGCGGCAATCTTTGTGATGACGACTGCGAAGCAGATGGCGGAAGATGCCCGGTTTAAGCTCATGGCAGTGAATGCAGCCAAATCAGTCCTTGAAGTGGTCAAGGACACGCCGTTAGCCAATGTGGCAGGCATCGACGAATCTGATTATGTTCCTGCAGATTTGCCGGATGCGGAAATTACTCTTTTAACGAACGGCTCCACTCCGCTGATTACGGTGACGGTTCGCGTGGAATGGACCGGGGCCAAGGGGCGTGCCCAGCAGATTGAAGTGACCTCGATGCGGAGTGCCTATTAAGGAGAAGACAATGATGCATTGGGTAAAGAAGCGATTATGGGATAAGAAAAAAGATGAGCGGGGATTTACGCTCATGGAACTCACTTTTTCTGTGGCGCTTTTTTCCATCCTTGGTTTGGTCCTTTTTGGAATCTTGAATGCTTCGAATCAGATCTTTTATGCTACGGATATTTATGCTCATCAAAATGATGGAGCCATGCAGGTGCTCCGCAGCATCGGGAAAGAGCTTTCTGAGACCAGTTCGCTCGTGAGTCCAAGTCATTTTGCAGTGACGGGTGGCATCGATTCTTCCGATGTGGTGACTTTTCAGGTGCCGGTGGATTACGACAACGATGGGGATGTGGTCACTTCGTCTATGAATCCAGCCGTGGAATGGGGATCCTATGATGAAGTCGGGCAGACAAGCGATGGAGATTTAGGCGGGTATATCCGGTATCAATTAGAAAATAGCCCTAATGAGGCTGAAGGAAATCGCCTGGTTCGTCAAGTATTGGACTCGAGCCATAATGAAGTGGCTGGGTTAGAGAAAATTTTGGCGACGAATGTAGATGATTTCCAGGTCGTTCAGGACACCTCTGATTCCAATCGTTACACGATCCAGTTACAGCTGGAGCAGCAAGACCCGGTGAAGGAAGCTAATTATCAAAGTTCTTTCGAGCACGTCATTTATCTTCGAAATAATGTGAATTGATCAAAATTTCAGGGGCGGCTCTCTGCGGAGAACCGTCCCTTTTCATGAATGGGCCGAGTAAATTCGAACACGTTCTTCACCGACCCGGGGATCCCGCAGATAATCATCATAACTCATGTCTTTTCTGTCCACTATGCCTGCGGGAGTAATTTCAATGATTCGATTGGCCACACTTTGGACCAGGGCATGATCGTGAGAAGAAAAAAGGATTGTTCCCCGAAAATTTTCCATTCCTTGATTCAAAGCCGTGATCGCTTCCAAATCTAAATGATTGGTGGGTTCATCCAGGATAAGGACATTGGCCCCTGTCAGCATCATTTTGGACATCATAAGGCGCACTTTTTCTCCGCCCGATAGCACGCGGACGCTTTTCAAGGCTTCTTCGCCGGCAAAAAGCATGCGTCCCAAAAATCCGCGGATAAATTCCTCGTGAGTTTCTTTGGAGAATTGGCGCAGCCAATCCATGAGCGTTAGATCCTTGTCAAAGAAAGCCGCGTGATCTTTGGGAAAATAAGCGCGTGTTGTGGAGGCTCCCCATTTAAATGTTCCGCTGTCTGCAGGGAGTTCTCCCGTCAGGATTTGAAAAAGAGTTGTTTTGACCAAGTCATTGGGGCCGACCAATGCAATTTTCTCGCCCTTGACCACGCGGATATTCAGATCTGAAAACATGGACGATCCATCCACGGATTTTTCCAGATGCTGAATCTCCAATAAGTCATTGCCGGCTTCACGGTCAGGTTTCCAGGCAATGTAAGGATAGCGACGCGAGGAAGGGCGAATTTCCTCAAGGGTTAATTTCTCGAGAAGCTTTTTGCGCGCCGTGGCCTGGCGGGATTTAGAGGCATTGGCGCTGAAGCGCATGATGAAGTCCTGAAGTTCTTTTCTTTTTTCCTCCGTCTTTTTATTGGACTCGGATTTTTGACGCATGGCAAGCTGGCTCGACTGATACCAAAAAGTGTAGTTGCCGGGAAAGAGTTGGATTTTTCCGAAATCAATATCCGCAATGTGGGTGCAGACGCGGTCCATGAAATGGCGGTCATGAGAAACTACAATGGCAGTGTTGGGAAAATCATAAAGAAAATCTTCCAGCCAAAGGCCGGTCTTGTCATCCAATTGATTGGTGGGTTCATCGAGAAGCAAAATATCCGGATTTCCAAAGAGAGCTTGGGCTAAGAGAACTCGGACTTTCTGACTTCCTTCCAGTTGTTTCATTTTGAGAGGGTGGAGGGCCTCAGGGATTCCTAAATCAGAAAGAAGTTTGGCCGCCTCTGCTTCTGCGCTCCATCCGCCAAGCTCTTCAAATTCATGTTCAAGTTCCGAAGCTTGAAGTCCGTCTTTTTCAGAAAAATCAGGTTTATTGTAGAGGGCATCCTTGGCCTTCATCACTTCATGTAAACGTTTATGACCCATCAGGACTGTGGTGAGGACTTCAAATTCATCAAAGGCAAATTGATCCTGACGAAGGAGCGAGAGACGCTTGCCTTTGCCAATGGCCACATCACCGCGGGTGGGCTCCAGTTCTCCGGCGAGAATTTTTAGAAAGGTAGATTTCCCCGTTCCATTGGCGCCGATCATGCCGTAACAGTTGCCGGGCATGAAGGTCAGACTGACGTCTTTGAACAGCTCGCGCTTTCCGAATTGTAAAGTAATCTGATTGGCTGAGATCATGTCAGGGTTTCCTGGATTCCTTGGGAAAGCGCGCATTTTACCACAAACCCAAATCGGTACACAGTACACAGAACTGGTTTCATAAGTCGTTGTAACTCGTTTTACTGTCTCATGTATTTTTTTCTGTCATCCCGGGCTTCCCGTTCGACTTCGCTCAAGGTCCCGAGCAAAAGTCGAGGGAGACCCGGGATCCAGAATACAAACGGAACCCTGGATGCCGGATCGAGTCCGGCATGACAATGCTACACAAGGACTTACAAATACTTATGAAACCAGTTCACAGTACATAGTGAGTCCTCTATTGAACTATGTACTGTGTACTCTCCTCTGCCTCGAGGGGTGTGGTACAATAAAACACTTCAATGGAGGGAGGCTCCATGAGCGGAAAACGTAAAATTCTGGTGATTGATGATGACCCTCTGGTTGCAAAAACTCTCAAGCGCCTCTTGGATTTCCATGGTTATCAAACCCTCAGCTGTCTTTCCGGCGAAGAAGCCATTCAGCATGTAAAGTGGGAGCATTTTGATGTGGTGCTTTCCGATATCCGTATGCCAAAGATGAACGGAATCCGTACGGTGGAAGAGATTCAGAAGATTTATAATCGAAGTGAAATTTCTTGCCGCTATATTTTCTTTACCGGATTTGCCGAAGAGGAGGCTGTTGAAGAAGCTGTGCAGGTTGCGGGCACCGAAGTTATTATCAAGCCCATCGATGCAGATAAACTTCTCTCGGTTGTGGATCGAGAAGTGGGGCAGCTTCCTCCAGCTGCCTGAATTCGCAGATCATCTGCGTTTCTCAACTCTTTTCCTCCAAAGGCCGATACTCTAACCGTCCTCATTTTGCAGCATAACCGGGACGGGAGGCTGGCCATGGATTCTAGAAAAGTGCTCGTGATTGACGATGACCCCCTTGTGCTTAGGACCATTTCCCAAATTTTGCATGGCCGCGGATATGAGTCCCGGACCGCTCACAGCGAAGATAAGGCCCTGGAATATGCCGAACAAGAACATTTCTCAGTCGTGCTCTCAGATATTCGAATGCCGCGTACCAATGGAATTTCTGCTGCACAGAAAATCGAGGCCATTTACCGCGAGCGGCAAAAAGCCTGCAGGTTCATTTTCCTGACCGGGTTTGCCGCTGAAGGGGACAGTCCCCTTCAGAGCGAAAGGGGACTGTCCCCTTGTAAAACAGTGGGTGTTGCGGATCTCATGATGAAGCCTTTTGATGCCCGCCGCTTGATCCACGCCATTGAATCTGAACTTGAGCTCATGCGCGAGAAGCGCCATCAAATCGCTGCCTAGCTTCGAAAATCCCAGTCATTAAGTGGATAGGCGAGTAAGTAAAAAAAAGCTATCCATATATTCCCCCTAACCGCCTATTCGCCTAGCTGCTTAGCCCCTTAGTTATTACCTCGAAAATCATCCCTGACTATATATGCTAGAAATTGATCGTTGATAGTATTCCCTGGCAAGATTTGGAGGTGAGTATCTACTAATAAAAGTTTATAAAACTTTTATTAGTAGATCATTTTAAAAAAGTTGCTTCACGGCCCTACTCATCCGGAAATTTATCGGGTACGCTTCCGATTGTTAGTTCGCTTTCTTAGTGAATGAGAAACGCGGGCTAATAAATTCTGATGAGGTGAAGCGAAATGAAAAAAAATGGACTTAAACCCCCGAGATTGAGCGGCGCCCCCTGGCCGCTCAAGATCACCGCGGCCCTCACCGCCTTTCTATTTACTTGGAATCAAATTGTGATGGCAGATCCGACGGTCCTGAATGAACCTCCGCGGACGCCTCAGGCGCCTCCGCCGGCCTGGACTGCGGATATGCCGGCCCCCGAAACCCCGCAATCCGGAGAGCCGATCGAAAGCAGTCTGGCTTTTCTGGGCGAAACCCTTCCGCTTCGAGAGTCGGCACCTGAAGAGTTTGAATCGAACACATCTCAGGACCCCGCGGACAGTCCGCAGCCCGGAGATACAGAAAAAAGACTTTCCGATGGAACCGTGCTCACTTACCGCAACTCGGTGCTGATCCGGGAAAGATCTGCGGACGGGCAAGACATTCATTACTCCATGAGTGGAAAGATTGTTTCATGGACCTCTGCGCAGGGAACCACGGTTCGGTACGGCCAAAACGCTTCTTATGATATTCAAATTCAAAAATCCGACGGGACGGTCCTTTATACTGCGGCGCAAACACCGGTTTCCCCGGTCTCGGATCCCGCGGCGCTTCTTCGGATGAGTTTTGAAAACGGCATGGACGGATATTACTCAAATGGAACCCTGGTTGAAATCCGGACCGCTGCGGGAATCCGTGTTGTGGATTTTGAACTCAAGGAGGACCATTCCTTCAAGCGCGCCTGGGTGCTTTATCCGGACGGCACTAAAGAATTTGTTTGGGAAGGAAAAGTGCTTCGCCGCGTGGCCGCTGATGGATCCATCATGGATTTTCTGCCGTCTGGAACCGTGGTGCGGGAAATCCTGGGTGCGGAGATACAGGAATATTCTTATGAAAAAAACTTACAGGGAATGATTATCAAAACAACCGTCCAAAGTTCCTCGGGCCAAAAGATTATTTATGATGACAAAGGACTTTTAAGCGCAATTTATTT
>CAYWRU010000078.1:0-13501 GCA_964460795.1 uncultured bacterium
GATTGCGCCTATGATTATGATGGTGGGAGGTTGGACGCTTCAATCCGCGCTTTTGGTTTGGCTTCTTCTTGGTGTCCGTGCGAGTGCTTCCATTCATTTTGTCCGCCAAGCCCTGGCCGCTTCACGCGGAAAACCTTATTCGCTTTCCAGCGTTCGACGAGTCTATTTAGAAGGACTTGTGATTTTGGGACTCCTCATGATGCTTCGTCATATTCCGATCTTAGCCTTTTTCTCATTTGGCTATATGGCACTTCGGGCCATCAAAAGACTCCGAAAATGTGAGAATTTGAAGGCAAAGGATTTGGGCTTGTCTGAGCTGCGCGTAGGAATGTTGAACATTCTTCTCATTGCCATCGGCTACTGGTTGTTTTTTTAACTTCTCCTTAACAAAGAAGACTCCATGATTCGACGAATCGGAATTTTAACTGGAGGCGGGGACTGCCCAGGCTTAAATGCCGTGATCCGGGCCGTGGTGAAATCCGCCATTTTTGAACATGGTTTTGAAATTGTTGGGATTGAAGACGGGTATGAAGGTCTTGTTGAAAATCGCGCTAGGTTTTTAACGGCCAATGATGTTTCCGGGATCCTGCCGCGCGGCGGAACGATCCTGGGAACTTCCAATAAAGCCAATCCTTTTTCTTATCCAGAAAAAGATGCTTCCGGAAAAATCATTAAACGGGACCGCGCGCGGGATGCTCTGATTACCTTTGAGCAATATAATCTTGATGGACTTATTACCGTGGGCGGAGACGGCACTCAGGCCATTGCGCTTAAATTTTCAGAAATGGGAATTCCCATCGTGGCCATCCCTAAAACCATCGACAATGATCTGGAATCCACAGACGTAACTTTTGGATTTGATTCAGCGCTGTCCATTGCCACGGAGGCTGTCGACCGCCTTCACACAACCGGAGAATCGCATAAGCGGGTCATGGTGCTGGAAGTGATGGGGCGCTATGCGGGATGGATTGCGCTTCGGGCCGGCATGGCCGGAGGAGGCGATGTGATTTTGATTCCTGAAATTTCTTATGATATGGAGAAAGTCTGCCAGGCCATTCATCGGCGCACGGTTTTAGGAAAAAAATTCAGTATTGTCGTCGTGGCTGAAGGAGCAAAACCCCAAGGCGGAGATTTAACCGTGTCAGCACGAGTGGCGGAGTCCGAAGACCCTCTGCGTCTTGGTGGTGTGAGCCATGTTGTAAGCCGTGCCATTGAAGAGGGAACAGGGCTTGAAAGCCGTGTCACGGTTCTGGGACATCTTCAGCGCGGAGGAATTCCAACTTCGTTTGACCGCTGGCTTGCCACACGTTTTGGCGTGGCGGCAGTCGAACTTTTTAAGGCGGGTCGATTTGGTCGCATGGTGGCGCTCCGAGGACAGGAAGTTCAAAATGTTCCGCTTTCTGATGCAGTTAATCGTCTGAAGCGTGTGAAGCCTGACAGCGATGAAGTTAGAATGGCCCGCATGGTCGGGACCTCCTTTGGTGACCAGAATATTTAAGCCTTTCTTTTCTCCTCTTTGATTTCCTTTCTAAAATCTCTATAATCCGTCCTTAACCTTTTGAGATCAGGTGATGATTAAAGTTCATTTGAGTGAAAAAGAAATGCCGCGCCAGTGGTATAACTTGGCTGCGGATTTACCGACTCCGCTTCAGCCGCCTCTCGGGCCAGATGGAAAACCCATCTCTCCGGCTTCTCTTGAAAAAGTATTTCCCGGAAATCTCATTGAGCAGGAAGCTTCCACGAAGCGCTGGATTGATATCCCGGAAGAAATTCTTGAAATTCTTTACCGCTGGCGCCCAACGCCATTAAAGCGTGCGGTTTATTTGGAGAAATACTTAAAAACTCCGGCCCGTATCTACTACAAAGACGAAAGCGTGAGTCCGGCCGGAAGTCATAAGCCCAATACCGCGGTGGCACAGGCCTGGTATAACAAGCAATTTGGAATCAAAAAACTCACCACAGAGACTGGAGCCGGTCAGTGGGGAAGTGCGCTTGCCTTTTCCTGCGCTTTGCTTGGACTGGAATGCAAAGTCTTTATGGTGAAAGTCAGTTTTGAACAAAAACCTTTCCGCAAGATGATGATGCATATCTGGGGAGGAAATTGCGTGGCAAGTCCGAGTGAAGAAACTCAGGCTGGACGCGATATCCTGGCCAAAGATCCACATTGTCCGGGAAGTCTTGGCATTGCGATCAGTGAAGCTATTGAACAGGCGGTTGGCGATCCAAGCGGCATGACGCGCTATTCTTTGGGAAGCGTGCTCAATCATGTGATGCTTCATCAAACGATCATTGGCCTTGAAGCTCAAAAGCAGTTAAAAATATTGGATGAGCGGACTCCCGATTTTGTAATTGGCTGCGTGGGAGGCGGCAGTAATTTTGCAGGCCTCGCCTTTCCTTTTGTGAATGAAAAAATTCACGGCGCAAAAATTACTATTATTCCCACTGAGCCGACCGCTTGTCCCACGCTAACTCGCGGACCTTTTTCGTATGATTACGGGGATATTGCGAAAACCACGCCGCTTCTTCCCATGCACACCTTGGGGCATGGCTTTATTCCGGAGCCCATTCATGCAGGAGGTCTTCGCTATCACGGCATGGCTCCTCTTGTTAGTCAGGCTGCCGTCGAAGGACTCCTGACACCGCGCGCTTATGATCAAATCAAATGCTATGAAGCGGCCATGACCTGGGCGCGGACTGAAGGGATGATTGTAGCGCCTGAGACGAGCCACGCCATTGCTTGTGCGATCGAAGAAGCCATCAGGGCCCGGGAAGAGGCCAAGGAACGGGTGATCCTTTTTAATCTCAGCGGACATGGACTCATGGACATGGTAGGATATGAAAAATATCTATCCGGTAAACTCCATGAATATCATCTGCCGGAAGAAAAAATGACAGAGTCGCTTGCTTTTATTCAACGTCATCCAAAACCTTCAACTCAAAAAACTGGAAAATGGTAAAGGAGAGTCTCATGCCATTCGAACTTCCAAAACTTCCTTATGCGGATAATGCCCTTTCACCTGTTATTTCTGCAAATACCTTGAGCTTCCATTATGGTAAGCATCACAAGGCCTATGTGGATAAACTCAATCAATTGGCGGCTGGAACACCTTTTGCGGACATGGCCCTGGACGAGGTGGTTAAAAAGTCCAAGGCCGATGCGTCCAAGGCTGCGATTTTTAATAATGCAGCTCAGATTTGGAACCACACCTTTTATTGGAAAAGCCTGAAAGGAAACGGAGGCGGAAAGCCGACCGGAGCCGTGGCATCAAAGATTGATGCAGCGTTCGGGAATTACGATGAATTCAAAAAACAATTTGCTGAAGCTGCAGTCACACAGTTTGGAAGCGGCTGGGCCTGGCTCGTCTCGGAAGGGGGAAGTTTAAAAATTGTCAAAACTCCCAATGCCGAAACTCCGCTCACAAATCCGGCTCAAAAAGCACTCCTCACCATTGATGTTTGGGAACACGCGTATTATTTGGATTTCCAGAACCGGCGGCCCGACTATGCCAATGCGGTCATTGAAAAACTTCTTAATTGGGATTTTGCCAACCAAAATCTCGCCTAAACAGCGTTTTTAGAAACGGTTCTTTTCGAAGAACCGCCCCGTTTCAGAAAGTCAAACAGGAGAGGGCTGATTGAAAAGTAAATCGGATCCAAAAGAAGCGCGCTTGCACATTTGGCTTTTGGTCCCGCTCTTCTGTTTGGGAATTACCTTTCAACTTTGGGGTTATTATTATAACTCCGACTTCCTCATCAGCCGCACCTGGATTAGCGGCATTATTTTGGTGCTGGGGACCCTGCTCTCCATTTTAATTGGATATTTTATTTGGTCTCTCGAATCCGGCCGGGATTATCTTAGAAAAGAAATTAAACGCCGCTCGGAAGAGCTTTTAGAAAAAGAACGTGAGACGGTTCTCGCGGTGGCCAGATCTGTAGCTGCCAAACAGCGGCAATTTGAACTTGAAGAAGCCTACCGAAAACTTCAGGAAGCCCAAGAACAACTTGTCCAGTCTGAAAAGTTGGCCTCGATAGGCCGGGTCTTAGCCGGTGTGGTGCATGAGGTGAATAGTCCTTTGGTGACCATTCAGGGATATGTCCGTCAAATGAAAGAAAATAGGACGGACGCGGAAACCCTGAGTGCTTTGAACGTCATCGAGCGGCAGGCGATCCGGGCCCACAGCATGGTGCAGGACCTCCTGTTTTTTATGCGAAGAAAAAAAATCAATCCTCTGGGTTTAGATCCCCGTAAACTGGCGGATGAGGTTTTAGAGGCGTGTGCTCCGGAATGCCGCAGGACTGGGGTTACGGTTGAAAAAAGGTATGCCGATTCTTTGCCAAAATTTACGGCTGACCCGGATCAGATCCGACGTGTTTTGGTCAATCTCGTAATCAATGCCGTTCAGGCTCTTGAGGAACAACATTCTGTGGAACGCAAAATTATTCTCCAGATCCTTCCGGCTGAAAAATCCGTACAATTTTTCGTGACCGATACTGGATGCGGCATTGCCAAGGCGAATCTCAAAAAAATCTTTGAACCCTTTTTTACCACTAAGCCTGCAGGCAAGGGGACGGGGCTTGGTCTGAGTTTGTCAGCCGGAATTATTCAAGCCCATGGAGGAACGCTTTCTGTTGAAAGTGAGGAAGGGAAGGGAACGACGGTCGTGGTGGATTTGCCCTTGGAAACACCTTCTCCGAGCAGGAACAGAGAGTCCGGTGGCACGATCCAAGACAACGAGATGGTCAAAATTTTAGTGGTGGATGATGATCCGCAGATTTTAGATTTTCTGTCCCGGCTTTTGCCTTCCTGGGGATATGGTTTTATCTGTGCGTCGAGCGCCAAAGAGGCTATCCGTCTTCTGCGTCTTCAGCCGCGTGAATTTGGAGCGGTCATTCTGGACATTGTACTGCCCGATCAAAACGGTTTTGAGACGGCGCGTGAGATTTTAGGGGATCCGCTTTTTATGGGCCTGCCGCTCATTTTTTGTACCGGGCATGACAACCCTGAAATGGATCAGAAGGCGCTTGCGCTTGGACTTTCGGTTCCTTTTAAAAAACCATTTCAGTTTGACCGCCTCAAAAAACACCTGGAGCTTCTTACAGGACATTCCAATGGATCCGAGCCTCCGTCAATTGGGTGAGTGGATCGCTTCTTCCCATCGGGTGGTGGCTTTTACCGGGGCCGGCATTTCCACAGAAAGCGGAATTTCCGATTATCGCTCCAAGGGCGGACTCTGGGAACGGTATCAGCCGGTGACGATTCAGGATTATTTGGGATGGGACGCGAAGCGCATTCAGTTCTGGGCCTATAAATTTGAATTTATGGAGCAGGTGCTTCAGGCCGAACCCAACGGTGCGCACCGTGCTTTAGTTGAATTGGAGCGCCGCGGACAACTTCTTGGAATCGTGACTCAGAATATTGATGGTCTCCAGCAGCGAGCCGGCACTGCTCCGGATAAAATCGTAGAAATTCACGGAAATAATAACGAAACCATTTGCTTTAAATGCGGCGATCTCCAGCCGTGGGAAAAAGTGCGGCAGGAATTGAAGTCGGGGATTCAAATTCCTCGTTGTCATGTTTGCGGCGGACTGATTAAGCCTAATATCGTGATGTTTGGAGAAGAGCTGGTCCCGGAGATTTTAGAAAAAGCCACCAACTGGATCCAAGATTGTGATTTGCTTTTAGTGATTGGATCCACTTTGCTGGTTCAGCCGGCTGCGTCTTTACCCTGGCTTGCCAAAGAGGCGGGTGCCAAGGTCGTGATTCTCAATATGTCTGAAACACCTCTGGATGACGCCGTTGATTTGAAAATCACAGGCAAAGCCGGGGAAATCTTAGAGCGGGCACTAGGGGGATAAGATACGTACGTATGAATATTTGACATCGTACGTACCCTGCGCTATCCTTTCTACTGAGAAGGAGATAAGACCATGGCTGTCACAGCATCAAAACTTCGTCAGAATATCTATAAAATGCTCGATCAAGTGCTGAAATCCGGAGTGCCTCTCACGATCATCCGAAACGGAAAAATCCTGAAAATTGTTCCCGAACAGCCGGTCAGCAAACTTTCCCGCCTCAAAAAACGCAAGTGTATTAACGGAAACCCAGAAGATCTTGTTCACATGGATTGGTCGCACGAATGGCGTCCGAAGTATATTTAGACACCCACGTTGTGCCCTGGCTTTTCGAGGGGGACCACCAGAAGCTAACTCCTCGTGTCCGAGAAATTATCGAAAGCCATGACCTTCTTGTGTCTCCTATGGTTTGTCTGGAATTGCAGTATTTGTATGAAGTAAAGAAGATACGTCTTCACCCCAAAGAGGTTTTGGATACTCTTCTGAAAGAATTGGGATTGCGGGTTTGCACCAAGTCTTTCTTAGAGGTTATCGAAACAGGCTTGAAGCTCGATTGGACACGCGATCCCTTTGACCGAATCATCACCGCGCATGCGGCGCTCGATTCTGATATCCTGATCACGAAAGATGCGGGCATTCTCAAACATTACTCCAAAGCAGTGTGGTAAATGAACGACTATTATTTAATCCCGGTGATTTGGGTGCATGGACTGCTTTGGACGGCTGCGATTTTCGGAGTATTGCAGGGATTTTTCTCATTCATGATGCCTGGACTTTCGATCCGCCTCTATGAGTGGATGATGGCTAGGGTTCATTGGAAAGTAGAGCCCGAAGATCCAGTCCGCGAGCTTCGTATGACACGCATGCTTGGTCTGATCACTTTTATTCTGAGTCTTGCCATGGGTTATTTTTTAATCATCAATCTAAACTCTACCACCGCCTTTGGCGGGGTCCCGCCCGGAGGCGGGAAAATCTAAAATCAAAGATGCCTGCACTTCCGATTGTCATCATCACGCTTTGTATTTTTGTTCTCGGCTACCGTTATTACAGTGCTTTTCTGGCCGCAAAAGTTTTTGCTCTTGATCAAACCAAAATTACCCCTGCTCATACCCATTGTGACAACCAAAATTATCTCCCTATGTCCAAATGGGTGCTTTTTGGACATCATTTTGCCGCCATCTCCGGAGCGGGTCCTCTCATTGGTCCGGTGCTTGCTGCACAATTTGGATATCTGCCCGGACTTCTCTGGATTGTGATTGGCGTGGTGCTGGGCGGGGCGGTCCAGGATTTTGTGATTTTAGTGGCCTCGGTCCGGAGAGAAGGGAAATCGCTTGCTGAAATTGCCAAGGCTGAGATCGGACCTGCGGCCGGAATTGCCTGCGCCATTGCGGTCTTATTTATTGTGATTGTGGCGCTCGCCGGGCTTGGATTTGTGGTCGTGAATGCACTTGCCGAAAGTTCCTGGGGAACTTTTACCATTGCGGCCAGTATTCCCATTGCTATGGGGATGGGCCTTTTTATTTTTGTGCTTCGAAAAGGAGATCACGCGGCAATCAAACCCGCTAGCATCATTGGGGTCACGCTTCTTTTAGGCGCGGTTGTCTTCGGCAGGTGGGTGCCGGAAATTTCATGGCTTCATTCCCTTTTTCTTTTGGACAAGCAAAAAATCATTATCGCCATGGCGATTTATGGATTTGCTGCCTCGGTTCTTCCCGTTTGGCTTCTTTTGGCTCCGCGCGATTACTTGAGTTCCTATATGAAGCTCGGAACGGTCTTTTTTTTGATTCTGGGGATTGTCCTCGTAAATCCAAAACTTCAATTTCCGGCCATGACAGAATTTATTCACGGAGGCGGTCCGATTGTTCCCGGAAAAGTCTGGCCATTTTGTTTTATTACAATTATGTGCGGCGCGATTTCCGGATTTCATGCGCTCGTGGCTTCTGGAACCACTCCCAAAATGCTGGCGAATGAATGTCATGCGCGGCCCATTGGATACGGATGCATGCTGCTGGAGGCGCTTGTGGCCGTGGTTTGTTTAGTCGCTGCATCTTCCATGCATCCCGGAGATTATTATGCGATTAATGTCTCTCCGGCGGTCTATGCCAAACTCGGAATTTCACCGGTCAATTTGGATTGGTTGACCCGGGAAGTGGGAGAAGCCTCGCTGGTGGGACGGACCGGTGGAGCGGTTTCGCTTGCGGTTGGAATGGCCCAGATTTTCAGCGCGATCCCTATGCTCACGGGATTTATGAAATACTGGTATCACTTTGCCATTATGTTTGAAGCGCTTTTTATTCTAACCACCATTGATGCCGGGACTCGCATCGCGCGTTTTATTCTTCAGGAACTTTTGGGATCGTTTTATGCCCCCTTTAAAAAAACCGATTGGCTCCCGGGGAATCTCTTGGCAAGCGGAGTCGTGGTGGCAGGCTGGGCCTATTTAATCTGGAATGCATCCATCAGCACCATCTGGCCCATGTTTGGGATTGCGAATCAGCTTTTGGCCGCGATTGCACTTGCCATCGGCAGCGTGATTTTAGTCTCCATGAAAAAATCCAAGTATCTTTGGGTGACGCTGATCCCCATGATCTTCGTGGCTGTCACGACCATTACCGCGGCCGTCCAAATGATCCTTCACCATTACTGGCCCAAAACGGCAACATCCTTTATTGTTCAATTAAATAGCATACTCATTATGATCATGATCGTCTGTTCGCTTGTGGTTTTCATCAGCGCTCTCCAGAAAAGCCTTTTTCTTTCGCGAAAAAACTAGCTCGCAAGTTTATCGAATTCTTCAATCGATCAATCCCTATAGCGTTTTGAGTCGCAAACTGTGACTTTGGTCACATTCTATTGTTCCGAAACGTCCGATAATTATCCCCAAAGTCGATTTGATGGGATGAGCTATGATTTTATGTTCATTCAGTCACAATAAATTAAATACGGTTCGACTTCTAATGAAGGGAAGGCCCACAAGACCATGAAGCAAATGGTGATTCGGCTCTATCGGTATCGGGATGCCCTCTACAAGTTAAAACGCCTCGGCTTTACAAAAATCTTTTCTGAAAACCTTTCTGATTCGGTCGGGGTTACTGCATCGCAAGTTCGCAAAGATCTCCAGTCCTTTGGCACGCTCGGAAATAAAAAGGGCGGCTATCAGATCGACGTTCTTCTGAATGTGCTTGATGAAGCGCTCGGAAAAAATCAGATTCAAAATGTGGTGATTGTCGGTGCGGGGCATATCGGTCTTGCTCTTTCCAATTATAAAGGGTTTCAGGAAGAGGGAATCAAGATCCGCGCGATTTTTGATAAAGATCCGGCGCGCATTCAGCCCGACGCACTCATTCCCATTTTGCCTGTCACTGAAATGAAATCTTTTATCCAAAAAAATAAAATTCGTGTCGGGATCATTGCCGTGCCGGACCAGGCAGCGCAGGACGTCTTAGATACACTCGTGGAAGCCGGCATCCAGGGGGTTTTAAATTTTGCGAACGTTCGGCTCTCAATTCCAAAGGATGATTTTATTTTAAATCATGTGGATGTGGCGCTCGAACTGGAGTCTGTTATTTATTCGACGAATGCGATGAACAAGGACCGGGAAGCCTCGGTGCGTCCCGGATCCAAGCGAAACTAGGAGGCGTTGTCATGGATGTTGAGACTATGGAAATTGAAAAGATCCGCCAGGAAGTGGAAGAAATCGCCAAGCCTTGGGAAGGTAAACGTGGAAATTTGATTATGGTGCTTCATGCGATTCAGAATCGCTACAGCTATGTGCCGCGCCGGATTTCTTTTGAGGTGGCGAAGCGTCTTGATATCCCGCTTGCGCGCATTTATGAAGTCATTACCTTTTACAACTACTTCAAACTCCAGCCTCCGGGCAAACACATTGTTTCGGTTTGTATGGGAACGGCTTGTTATCTTAAAGGAGCACCGGCCTTAATCAGCGCGCTCAGAACCGAACTAGGTGTAGAGCCCGGTCAAACGACGCCGGACAAACAATTTTATGTGCAAGTGGTGCGTTGTTTGGGATGCTGCGGACTTGCGCCGGTGATTACCGTGGGACAAAAGGTTTACAGCGGCGTTCAGCCTGCGCAAGTTCCTGGAATCATCAAAGAATATGCGAAAGCTTAAGGCAAAGGGGTAAACCATGAGTCCCATGACGAAAGAAGAACTTCAAAAAATAAAAGACGAGATTACGTCTCGTGCTAAGAAAACCTGGATTCGGGTGGGGATGGCAACTTGCGGCATTGCAGCCGGAGCTCAGGATACTTTTTTTGCGCTCCGTGAAGAGCTTCGAAAACAAAAACTGACCGTGGAAGTTAAAAAATGCGGATGTGTGGGCAAGTGTTCTCAAGAACCGTTGGTGGAAGTGGCGGTGGAAGGCATGCCAACCGTTATGTACCGCAATCTTATGCGCGATCAGGTGGCGGAATTGATTCAGACTCACCTTGTGAATAAGCAGGTAATGAAATCGCATGTCCTTGAAGCGCATGATGATAAGCAGATGCGAATTGTCCTTCGTAACTGCGGGCTTGTGGATCCGGAAAGTTTGCGGGACTACGTATCTTATGACGGCTATTTTTCAATTGCAAAAATTCTGGCGCAAATGACGCCTGAGCAAGTCATAGCGGAGATTAAAGAAAGTGGACTTCGCGGACGCGGCGGCGCCGGATTTCCCACAGGAATCAAATGGGACCTGACCCGCAAAGTCACGGCGGATCAGAAATATGTAATTTGTAACGGGGATGAAGGCGATCCGGGAGCGTATATGGATCGCGGCGTTTTGGAGGGGGATCCGCACTCGGTCATTGAAGGCATGATGATTGCGGGCTACGCCATTGGTGCGACGAAAGGCTATTTTTACATTCGCGCGGAATATCCACTCGCTGTGGAGCGGATTGAAAAAGCCATCAAGGCTTGTCATGCGAATGGTCTTCTGGGAACGAATATTTTGGGATCCTCTTTTTCCTTTGATTTGGAAGTGCGTCTCGGTGCTGGCGCTTTTGTGTGCGGAGAAGAAACGGCGCTTATTGCTTCAATTGAAGGCAAGCGCGGGTATCCGCATCCCCGGCCTCCGTATCCGGCGGTCAAAGGACTTTGGGACAAGCCGACCTGTATCAATAATGTAGAAACACTGGCGAATCTTCCCCCGATTATTTTAAAAGGCGCCAAATGGTTTTCCGCGATTGGCCACGAAAGATCCAAGGGTACGAAGGTTTTTGCAGTCACGGGAAAAGTGAAACATTCCGGACTTGTGGAAGTTCCCATGGGTACAACCATCCGCGATATTGTTTTTGGAATCGCGGGAGGTCCGATGGACGGAAAGACTATCAAGGCGGTTCAGACTGGAGGACCCTCCGGCGGCGTGATTCCCAAAGAGCATTTTGATACGCCGGTGAGTTATGAAAATTTTCAAAAACTCGGATCCATCATGGGTTCAGGCGGCATGATTGTGATGGACGAGGACGATTCCATGGTTGATATCACCAAATTTTATTTGGGATTTTGTGTGGATGAATCCTGCGGAAAATGTGCGCCGTGCAGGATTGGCGGTACTCAGATGCTCAGGATTCTTGACCGAATCACGGCAGGAAAGGGAGTTTCTGCTGATCTTGATAAGCTTCGAAAAATATCTCAAGCCATGCAAAAAGCCTCGCTTTGCGGACTGGGACAGACCGCTCCCAATCCCGTACTTTCAACGCTCCGTTATTTTGAAAATGAATACCGGGCCCTCATTCAAGAAGCTCAAGCGGCAGGAGTGTAATCATGACATCCATCCATGCAGAAAAAAATGTGACCTTGGTTAAGGCGGTTATCAATTCAATCCCCGTAAAGGTGCCGGCTGATTCCACGATTCTGGAAGCAGCGCGGGAAGTGGGTGTAAAGATTCCGACTCTGTGTGCGCATCCGGATCTTGATGCCTCAGCTGCCTGCGGAATTTGTGTGGTTAAAGTCAAGGGTTCGGCCAAAATGCCGCGCGCTTGCTGCACTCCTGTAGAAGAAGGCATGGAGATCACAACCCATGATCCTGAAATTGTGGCCATCCGCCGTACGGTGGTGGAACTGATTTTGTCGGCGCATCCCAATGATTGTCAGGTGTGTGGTCGCAACACCAACTGTGAACTTCAAAATGCGCTTGCAGATTTTGGAATTCGTGAAGAACCTTTTGACAAAATTGTGAAGGATCTTCCCAAAGATGCAACCACGGGAACCATTGTTCTGGATCCGGCCAAGTGCATTAAATGCGGCCGCTGTGTCGAAGTCTGTCAGCAGGTTCAGGATGTGTGGGCGCTTTCTTTTTTAGATCGGGGAATTGAGACGCGCATTTCACCGGCCGGAGATATTACGCTCGGAGAATCACCCTGCGTGCGGTGCGGTCAGTGTTCTGCACATTGTCCGACGGGTGCGATTATTGAAAACGATGAAACTGAAAAAGTTTGGCAGGCGCTGCAGAATCCAAATAAATATTGCGTGGCGCAGATTGCTCCGGCGGTGCGTGTCACAATTGGCGAGCACTTTGGCTACGAGCCCGGGACCAATTTATCCAAAAAACTTTACACCTCGCTCCGGCGCATGGGATTTAAGGCCGTCTTTGACACCAATTTCGGAGCGGATTTGACCATCCTGGAAGAGGCGAGTGAATTTGTCGAGCGCTTTGCGCACGGCAAAGGAGTCCTGCCTCTGATTACTACCTGTTGTCCATCCTGGGTGGATTTTATGGAGAAATTTCACGGCGATATGATCGAGCATTTTTCCTCCGCTAAATCACCGCACGAAATGGTGGGAGTACTTGCTAAAACCTACTACGCAGAAAAAAAAGGAATTAACCCCGCGGATATTGAAGTGATTTCCATTATGCCGTGTACGGCTAAAAAATATGAAATCCACCGGAGTAAAGAGATGAAGGCCTCGGGATTTCAGGATGTGGACGTAGCGCTCACCACCCGCGAGCTCTCGCGCATGATTCGTCAAGCTGGGATTGATTTCAATAATCTCCCGAATGAGGATTGCGATCATATGCTGGGAGACTACACCGGGGCTGGGACGATTTTTGGTGCGACCGGCGGCGTGATGGAAGCTGCGCTTCGTACCGCTGCGTTTTATGTGACCGGACAAAATCTTCCGCGGGTGGAGTTTGAAAATGTCCGGGGACTTAAGGGAGTCAAAGAGACCACGATCCAAGTGGCGGGTCAAGAGGTCCGGATTGCTGTTGCGCACGGACTTTCCAATGTCGAGTACGTGATCAATAAGATTCGCGATGCCAAGAAAAATGGAGCGGCGCTTCCATATCATTTTGTGGAAGTCATGGCATGTCCGGGCGGATGTATTGGAGGCGGCGGCCAGCCGTACGGAGTTACGGATGAATTGCGCGCGCTTCGGTCCAAAGGACTTTATGCTGAAGATGAGGCCATGGTGCTTCGCTGCTCGCATGACAACCCTTATGTAAAGCAGCTTTATAAGGAGTTTTTGGATAAACCGCTGAGTGAGAAGTCGCATCATCTGCTGCATACGACTTATACGCCGCGGCCGCTCTATCAAAGATGACATGAAAAATTTATTTTGTCATTCCCGGCTGATTTTCATTAAACCAGCACGGGAAAGTGCGAGGGATAACGAGGCCCTCGTCATTCCCGAATGATTTTGTCGG
>CAYWRU010000079.1:0-13382 GCA_964460795.1 uncultured bacterium
ACCCCCTCCATACATTTTGAGTGGGGTTAGTCTGAAACTCTATCTCGGCTCCAGATGCCTGTGAAGGGTCTAAATGTGGTTATTCTTGATTTGGTGTAACTTCGAAATCGAAATTTAGAGTAAGGTTCTGCCAAAGAAATTTGGGTGATGAATTTGAGAGTTGAGATATTTATAATTTATGGGAACGCGTTCCCAGCGCAGCTTTGATTTGTAGCTTTGTTGGGCGCGTGGCGGCGAGCAGGTATTTAAAATGGCGTGTTACAGGTGCAACGTGGTTGGATGTGCGAATGTTGAAGTTGCAAATTTGGTGCATTATCAGATTTCGTCGATTGGCGCTGTGCATACGCGGTGCAAGCGCTGCTTCCGGCAGCAACCGGACACCGACAAGTTGTGCGACGTTTGCAGCGTGTGCAGGCTGCGGTGCTTTTACGATCTGAGCGCGTATGGAGGCGCGTGCTACGACTGCTTTGCAACGGCGGAGCAGCACCCGAGGTTTGCAGCCGAGTATATCAAGTGCATGCGGCTGCGGTCGGACGAGTATTGGGACATTATGGGCGAAATCGACCGCAGAACGTTCCGCGCGGACGCGTGTGCCAATCTGTGCGAGGACATCCTTTTTGGCGAGGGCATGCTATGCGAGGACGCCGCGGAGGATTCTCTAGGCGACGTCATCATCGACGACCTCGATGACGCGCGCCGGAGCTACGCGCAGTTTACCGCGCAAATTGCGAGCGAAACAGTGAATAAAATATCTGGAATTGTTTAATGATGGTGCCGCACCGCGATGGCATGGAACACGCCAAGCCCCGTCACCTTGGCGTTCTGCTGATGCGCGCGGAACACGTACTCGTCGGCCGTGCCAAGACAGATCAGACGATGCACCAGCGTCGGCCGCGTCGCGCCCATGCGCATGAAGCGCGAGATGACCTGCCGCTCGGCCTCGGGGCTCTCCAGCGGCTCGCAGATTACCACGTGGTCGAAGTTCTGCAGGTTGACGCCGTTCGAGAAGCGCGGGATGAGCACAAGCAGCACCTCCACCTTCTGCTCCGCCACGTTCGCAAGAATCTCGTCGACCTGGCCCTGCGTGGTGCCCTCCGACAGTGCCGAGCAGTCCTTGAAATGGCGCTTCAGTGCGCGGATGACATGCACGGAGCGCGTCACGATTGCGACGTGCTGGTGCGCGGCCTTCGCGCTCTCAACCAGATCGACGATGTAGCTGCCCTTCGGGGTCTCGGCCACGGCAACGCCCTTCAGCACGTTCACGTGCTCTTCGTGCGCCTTCGTGTCCTTTTCCTCCTCAATCGCGTCTGGCTCGGGCTGGCCCTCGTTGCAGAGCCGAAGAATCTCGGAGACTTGGTAGCAGTCCGCGAGCCTTGACCGGTCGCATGGCAGTCCGCAGTTTATTCCCCTTTCGTCCGCCATGTTGTTGAAGCATGTCTTGCATTGCACATGGCCGCACTTCCAGAAGAACACGGACGCGTCGGGCGCAAGGTTGCACGCGCACACCGGGCAGGTCTTCTCACGATCGATGAGCTTCACGCGCTCCTTGCATTCATCTTTCGGCGGCAACGGGTTTGTCTTCAGGCGGTCAAACTGCGGAGAGAACACGTCGGTTTCCTCCACGTCTTTGAGCCGCTCGGCGAGCACGTCGAAGTTTCCGGCGAAGATCGAATTGAGCAGCAGCATGAACAGCGGGCGAATGGAACGCCACTTCTTGCCCTCGAAATCGATATCGTTCAGCAGCATAAGGAAGAACTTTCGCTCGATCCGCATGTAGTTTTGGCGCTCCGCCGGCGTCATGCTCACGCGCACGTTCGTCTCGGTCAGCGGCGGCAGGTTGATCGGCACGTATTCACTCGAACGCACAACAGCCCGCCTGAACCATTCCGGGGGCACATACACACCGATCTCTTTGGTGTGGTAGTGGATGCCGTCGTCGCCGTATCTCACGAAAAGGTTATTGAACACCTCGACGGTTTTAGGGGTTGGCGTGCCCGTGACAATCCAAACAATGATGGACGGGTAACGTTTGAGTTCCTCGATAAAGGCCCGGGGAACCTTCTCGTGACACTCGTCGATGATGACGCGTCCGATCGTCGGCATCTTTGCTTTCGGAATGTTGTTGGATGCGCGCGGGTTGCAGAACTCGAGCTCGGCTTGCTTGATGCCGTGCATCTTGAGTTCCTTCTTCCAGTGCCCCCACAGCGAGTTCTTTGCCACAATCAGCGTTGTTTTCTCGATGCGGTTGGTTCGCATCACCGCGCCGATCTGCGACGTCTTTCCGAGCCCAGGCGCGTCGCAGAGTGCGCCTCCCGCGCGAACAGATGTCGGCGTCTTTTCCATATGCAGAAGAATAGGAAACACCTCCTGCTGGTGCGGCAGGTGGGCGCGCTTTCCGTTGTAAAAGACTGGGGCCTCGGCCGGCGGCATCTTGGGCACGACATACTTGTTCCACATCTTGAGGTAGCTCCAGCGCAAGTTCACCATGTGCTGGCCGGCTTTCCACATATCAAGAAATGAATGGTCGGAAAAGCCGTGCGTGCTGCGGATGAACTCGTCCGCCGGCGTGTGCGAAGCGGCAGACGCTATCAACAGCATGCCGTTTGCCGATTCGGAGAGTCCGGCGCTGGTCAGTGGCTTAATCGACGTACGCGTCAGCTCGAACGCCCACGGTACGGCGGTCGGCGGCGTCTTGATGGGGGGCGCGCGTAGCAGCATATCAGGGGCATCGGGCGCAATCGGCGGCTGCGTGTCGAACGGCCCGGGGCCTTCAGTCGGATACTCCAGCTCCTCCGGGGCCACGATGCATTCGTCTTCGTCGCGCTGCCGCTTCTTGTGCGTGCCAGCGATTCTATCCGCAAACAGCTCGCGGAAGATGTCCAGCCCCAGGTTGTGCTCCATCGACTCCGCCGCCAGCCTCTCGCGCTCCTCTGCGGGTGCAAACATGCTGCCGATGCCGTGTTCGCCTGTCTGCATGAAAAGCGATACGCAGACGATGTAGGACGCGATCGACATGGCGGCGTTGTGCCGATCGGTGTGGTAGTGCGTCCCGTCGATGCAGAGCGTTTCGCCGACCGTGAATCGGCCGCTTGGCGTGAGCGACTTCAGCGTCGGCGGCTTGAAGGGCCACTCCGTTGGGAGCGTGAGCACGAAGAGGTAGACGCCCTTCTCGAACGGCTTCGCACCGGCATACTCGTCGCCGTCCATGACAGGCATACGCACGATCACAAAGTAGATGACCCGAAAATTGTCGGGCGACGGCGCCGCAAGGATGTACGGCGGAAGGTCTTTGGCAAGCTCGTGCAACTCCTTGAGTATGCGCACCGCAACTTTCGACATTTTAAAATAAATTGCTGAAATTTTAGGATTGATATGAAAATTTCATTTTTCTTATGTTATGGGAACGCGTTCCCAACTCCAAATTCAACACCGTTTGATTGTTGGGAACACGCAACGAAATTTTCCATTTCTACACACCAGAAATATTTCATTTCGACTGACGGGCAAATCTTGATCGCATCATGAATTCCAGCTTCCAAAACAACGCAACTACGCCACTTGTGCAGGCATGGCTCGACGAGATGAGCGCCGCCGGGGCCAAGAAAGAGGTGTCCACCGACACCATGACGTATTCTTTCCGCCTCAAGAACGGCTACCTGCTGCCGTTCTCGATGGAGCGCGCCCACGCAGACGCGGGCTACCGCGCGGAGCTTCTGGCTTTTGCAAACGAGTAATAAAATCGCATTATATATATTATTCATCAGTCGCCGTAGATAAAGCGGTTTTTGTCCCACGTAGTGAAATCGCGCGTTGCGATTTCCTGTCCCTTGGCGGTCGTGAACTGCCCGTAGAAGTCGAACTTGAGGCCACGGATCGTGTCCGTGCGCCCCACGATCGGCCCGCGCGACTTGAACAACTTGCCGCCGTCTTGCTCGAGCAGGGCTGCTGCGAGCGCAAAGTACTTGACCGCCGAGTCGATGGGGTGCTCCTTTCCGTCAATGTCGAAATACGCATACTCGCGCCCCGGCTTCTCGAACGCCACGTCGACGCGCTCGATCAGCCCTAGCGGAACCTTCGCGTTTGCTCGCACGGCGTCGGCGCCGTTGATCTGCATCTTCTGGCTCAGATTGAAGAAAGGCTGCTCCGTCGCTGTCATCTTTTCCACTGGGATCGGCGCGTCTTCCGTGATTGCCAAACTAAGTGCCGGCGCGGCGTCGTTCTGGCGCGCACGCCACGTTTTGCCGTAGTCGATGCTGAACTCCTCGCCCGCCCGAACCTTGCGCGTGGTTCTGAGCCACGGAACCTCCTCGGGGCTGCTGTCGCTGCTCTCCACCACGAGCTTCGCGTTGGCGAACTTGGTGTCGCCGCGCCGCCACACGCCGTCCTGCAGCACCATGTCGAGGTCGTTGACGAGCGACGCGGACTTTTCGAGCACGGCCCGCTCGTCCGAGCCGTCGAGCCCGATCAGCACGTCGTGCCCGAATGCGACGGAGAACGCGTGCGTCAACTTGGACGCGGGCATCTCCTTCGCCTGCGCGTTCGCGATCCTTTCGCCAAGATACCGCGTGACGCGCGCATTTGCGGGGAAGTCGCGGTTCGCGAACAGCCCGATCGTGTCGACGCCGCGCGCCTTCAGCACATCCGACGCGCGGGCTTGCACTGGGGTCGCGCTGTAATTCCGGAACGCGTCCAGCAGGGTTGCGCCATCCAGTTCAATGCGGCGCACAAGCGACCTGTCAGGCGGGCCCGTCCACAGCACGGACGTCTCATCAACCGCACCCGCCTCGAACACAAGCGAGACCGGGGTTCTTGTGCCGTCGATCGTCGCGGCCGCTCTTATCTTAGCAAGTGCGCTCCCGTTGACAACCCACGTGATCAGGCTGCCGGCCGGCGTGCGTGGCGTGACGTAGACGTTCTCGGCTGCGCTTCCGTCCATTCCGGCGAAGCTGGTTGTGCGCGGATCGGGCAGCCAGAACGCGATGCCGTCACTCACGATGACGAACTTGCTGGGCGCAACCTCGACAACGATCTCCGACTTTTCCGGCGCGGGCGTAAATGACGACGCCGGCCATAGCGGCAGCGGCTTCTCTGCGTCGTGAATCAGAACCCTGCCCTCGCGAAGCGCAAGAAACCGCCTGTAGTCCTTTTTGTTCCACTTGGGAGCAGTCATTTACGCTGCGGCAGGCTGCTTTATATTCATATCCGGTTATATTTATATTCGGTGCGCCCGCGCTTGTCGCCGGGACGACGACCCTGCTCTGTCTCGGTCAGCGCGCGCACGGTGATGCCCATGCTGCCCTCGGGCGCGTAGAAGTCGGGCGGGTTGCGCCAGGTGGACGCAAGCAGGTCGGGACGGACAAGGAAGTTCTTGAGGTCGACGTGCGTGTTGCCCGCGAGCTTGCTCCACAGCGCCTCGAACAGAAACGGCGGCTGGCTGGTCGCAGGAGCGTCGCCTGCGGCGACAAACCGGATCGTGTCCCTGCGCTCGTACATGTAGCGAATCTTCTGCGCGCTCTCCGGAGAAATCTCGACTGTCACCTCGATGTCGTCGACGCTTGCTGACGCTTGCGCAGGGCTGGCTGGAGACAGATTCGGGATGGGTGGGAGCGGGGCATACTTGAGGAGTTCGCCAAGCGAGTCTGATACGAACCACACTTCAGGCGACGGAACTTTCGTTGCGGCTTCAAAGTCGTCTGCCGTGAATATGTTGCTGCCCGCATGCTTTGTTCGATCAGAGGAGATGCTCACAGGATGCACAATCTTGGCCCGCCGCATGACTTTTTTGCCGCCCTTTCTGAAATCGAGCGACAACTCCCCATTTTTCTCGTATGTTGCGATCTCGACGTCCAGCTCGAAGAGGGCCCTCCAGATAGGGGGCATGATCTTCCGAAGCGGGTATTCTTCCTTCATAACTAAGCCGTCCTTGATCAAGCTTTTCGGGAGATTGAGATTTTCCAGCGTTTCCAACTCACCGTCAACCTTCGACCTGATTGCGATGAGTTTCGGCTTCAAGTAGCTTCCATCCTCGTCTTCGAACAATTTTATTGTTTCCTCGAATCGGTCACCTCTCCCAAACCCTTTATAAGTATCAGGAAAAACCGTCGCAAATATGTTTCCTTCGGTGTCGATCACACAAGATACCCATCTGAGCCGAAAATCGCCATATTCTTCGTCACGGTCTGAAAAAAGTGTTAAAACAATTTTTGGCTTGGAGCTGGCAAAATCCTGTTCATCAAACTCGTCGAACATAGGCATTTCAAGCGTCGTCCCATTTTCCAGAGTAATTTGGCGATCATCAATCAAAGCGTCGATTCTTCGCGCGTATTCGTTCACCAGTTCCGTGGGATTGGCCGGCGGCATCGGTGCGGGCGGCAATTGCGGTTGCTTGGGCGGCCGCCTCTTCTTTTTCTCGATCTTGTCGACAACGCTTTGAACGGTCAATGAACCGTCGTAATTGGACGCGTAGTCCATGCGTGTTCGTGCCGCTTTCGTTTGACTCGTCCGCCAGACCATCGCCCCGGGTCTCGGGCGATCTTGGTCGATCACCACGGGGAACAGAATCTCGGCGCTCTGCTTGGACGGCAGGGTTCCGGGGATAGGCGAAAGCTTCGGGCGTCCACTGCCGTCCACATACACGTTGATGCTTGCATCCAGCTGCGCGATGCCTTTCCACACACGAATTGGAGGGTAGTCGCCGGTGTCGTCTCCTTCGGGCTCTTCGGTGGCAATCAAGCCGAGCAACTTCAGTTTGAACGCCTTTTCGTCCTCCTTTTCGCCCTTCGGGACGTAAAGAAGCATGTTCCTTTCGCTTCGCTTCCACGAGTCGTCCAATCTTGGGTCGGGTTTCCACGCGACGCGCACAATATTGCCGTCCGTGTCCAGAGCGACGCCGTTGTAGCCATCCAGCTCAAAATCGTCGCGGAGGTTGTAGAACAGCAAAACCTGCTTCTCGTCGGTCAACTTGCCAAATTCGTATGCCGTCAGAACTGGGATGTCGACCACGCGCCCGTCTTTGAGAACAATCCGCCCCTCGCGGAGGAGGTTGATGCGAGAAAGCATCGATTTGGCGTCCACGGGGGCGGATTCGTCAGTGGGGCTGTCCTCCTGGTCATCAAAGGTGTCCGGCCCCTTCTCGATCGCGTCCACAATGCTCGAATCAACATCGAATTCATCCTCGACTGCCACAGGGATGTTTGTCGGAACGAATGGCGGCTCGACGTCCATCGCGTCTTCCTTGGCCTGCTTGCTCCTCTTTCCTTTGCTCTTCGGCTGTTTTATCATATCGACCATCTCCGGAACAGTGAGCCCCGCCCCGCCGTTCGGCAGCGACTTCAGCAGGTTCGTTCCCGGCTCCGTTTTCCGTTTATTCCAAACGTTGTACGGCTCGTTTGTTCTGCCGCGAGTAGCATCCAGAACCACTGGAAACACTAACCGCACGCTCATTTCGAGCCATGCAGACTGGCCCTCATTCTGGAAGGTCAGGCCGCCCCGGCCGTTCGGAAACATCCTGACCGGCACGTTCATATCCGCCACTCCTTTCCGGTCGGACGAAAGCGCGCGCAGAAACGGGACGAATGCATCGTTCTTGTAGTCGCGCGATAGCGGGCGGCTCATGAACAGGTTCTGCTCGCGGCTGACGGCGTACTCGCGCAGATAGGCCAGATCGGCATCGTCTGCAACAAACTGGAACGCGCCGCCAGCGGTGTCGAAGATGATCACACGCACGCGACCTGGCTCTGCGAAACCGAAGTTGTCGTCGAGCATCGCAACGGAAAAGGCCTGATTTCTGGCCAGTATCTTCTTCAGCTCCTTCTTCGAAGCAAGCTCCGGCAGAATGGACACCTCGCCGCTCGGAAGCACAATCTCGCCCTCGCGTAGCAGGTCGATCCGCCGCATGTCGTCGACATCCTCCTCCACCCGCGCCTCCTCCATCTCCGCAAAGATCAATTCCGGCGGCTCATCCGGCTCGACCGAGGGTATCTCCTGCTCGACCGGCTCGTCTGGTTCGGATTGGGCGTCCTGCTCGGTTGTCGCTGGCTCTTCCTGCTCGACTGGCGGGACTACGATGTAATCTGGCAGCGCGAGCATCCGAACAACGTCTGCCGGCTCGTCGCGATCGTCGTCCACGAGGCCCGCATACACGTCGAATCCGCGGATGGAGCTGCGCGGGATGACGGCTCGCCTCTTGTCCGGCTTCCCTTTCACTATGGGGATGGACAGAATGAACGGAAAGTACATGGTGCATGGCTCGAGCGGAAGCGACGGGTCTACCGGCTTGGCGGCCACTTTGAGCGCCTTTCGCGTGGAGTTTGCGCGGTCGATCGGCAGCTTGGTGCGGATGCGCAAAATGGCGTAGGAGTCGTCCACGGTTGGACGCAGAACTTCCATACTATACTCGGTCGGGTCTCGGTCGGTCTTGTAGATTGTGCCTTCGGCCAGCATGTCTTTGATGGGATCTTCAATCGTCTTGGCGCCAATTCGTTTGAAGGACACGTATCCTTCCTTCGTGATGATGATCAGAAGAATGAGCGGCGTGCTCCCGCCCGTTGTGACGTTCTGGAAGCGGGTGTCCAGCACCTCAATCACGAGCAAGTCTTTGGTTTCGCTCAGCTCCTCCTTCTCGCGCAAATCCTTCAGCAGACTATCTCCGTAGTCCGCGAGGTTCGCCACCTCGCCGCTGTCGAGCACAACCTTTGCTTTCTCGAGCAGACGAATCCGGCGCAGAATGTCCATGTTGTCTTTGTGTGCGCGTCGCGCAAATAAAATGGGTTTACAAATCAAAGCTTTCATACATTTGAATCTCCGCGGGCCGAACGGCAAAGTGCATCGTCCCCTCGTCGGTGTGCGTGTCGCGCTCGATGCTGTAGCACAGCAGGCCCTCGGTGCACACCTCCGGCGTGTGTCCGATCGGCGGCGCGACCACCGAGTAGAAATCGCGGCCGGGGAATTGGCGCACGTCGCCGACGTTCCGCAGAATGTGGTCCCATGCCTCCTCGCTCAGCCCGTCGGGCGAGGCGCGCGCATACTCATTCAGCCGCAGCTCCTTGAGAATGATCCGCACGCCCGGCGTCGGGCGCAGATGGATGGTGAGCAGGTCGACTAGAAACAACGGGTGCACGCGCGGGTGCGGCGAGAGACGCTCGAAGAGCGGGGAAACAAAATCGTAGTCGGCCGCGCAGAGCGTCTTTGCGCGGATTGCTTGCACAAGCACCTCGGCACGCAACTCAACTTGCTCGGCGAGCACGCTGATCGCCGCCTCCTCTGCCGCCTCCTGGCGCTCAACCACCGCGTGTTCCCATGCGAGTTGCGGCTCGACCAGTGCATACTCGATTCCGAGGTGACGCGCAATGCGCGATGTGTATCCGCGCGCCCTGTAGTATGCGTCGGCTTGCCGCGGAAAATCGGCGATCATGAAGCAGCCAAGCACGACGGGCGTGTGCTCGTCGATCAAAAACCTGCGCGGATCGACGATCGGCAACGATAGCATCCCGTTCAAAAAATCCATCCGAAATAATTGCGAGCGAATATTATCAGACTGCGTTGTTCCCAACTCGCTGCGTGACAAGTAATAAACATAAAATAATGCGTTCCCATACATTTGAGTTCTGCAATATGCGATGTTATTGGTTGGGAACGCAGTGGAATAATGGGAACGTGGAAATTATCGATTCGAGCCATACGGACTCCTCCTCCATCGCACGCGTCGAGATACCGCGCCGCCGGGCGATCTCGAGGGCGTGGCAGATGACTAGCGCACAGTCGACTCTCATTTGCGCACTCAACGGGTTGTGCGTCCGCGTGCACTGCGCGACCATGCGGTAGAACACGCCACTCTTGCACAGAAACGCGACTGATCTCGCCATGCGCACCTCCGTGGCGTCGTTCGGGCCGTCCGCGTATGCGGCCATCGTGTTGCACGCCACGGACAGCTCTTTGCCGTTCTGCAGGTTTTTAGCGTATCTACGCAGAAAGAGACTCACGTTGTGCACGCAATTGCCCGTCTTGCACATTTATCGATCAAATGAAAAACGAAATCGGGGGAAACGCCGACTCTGTGCATCCGGATTGGGAACGCCGTCGGCTCGCGGAAATCCGCCAAATGGCACCGCAGCAACTGTTCGACCTCGCGTTTGGCATTTTTCTGGGAACGCGTCCGTCGCTTGACGCCATGTGGGCCGATCTGCTGCCGCGCGTCGCCGGCCCGCATCTGATCGCCAGCGTGCTCCATGCGATCGCGTTCGCTCCCATCCGTCCACGCCTGCGCATGGTTGGCGACAGCGCGCGCTTCTTTCCGCTCGAGGGGATGGACTTGCTGTGCATCGACATGTCGAAGACGGGGTATCTGCACGCAAGGGCGCTGCTTCCGCTGCTTGGATTTCTGCGCGTAAGCGAGCATGACCCGCACAAGCACACCACGACCACATACATAACCGCGCCAGAGGTGAGCATCGACGGGCTGGAGCGGTTCCGTCCGCTGATGCTGCACCATTTCTGCACCAAACTGCTTCTGGCCGCGCCCGCCGCCGACCGCGCCGAGGTGGAATCACTATTGGCGGAGATGTGGCCAGATCTCTCGCGCGACCCGCGCCCGGAGTGGTCCGAGGCGGCCGTGGACGAGCATGTTAAAAAAATAAATGTTGTTTATTAGTTGGATTGGCTCGGCTCGGCCTCCACGTGGCCCGCCGGCTGCTTGTGCTTGAGCTCCTCCGCTGGCGCAACCTCGTAGACCTCGGCCTTGATGGCCTTCCAGACTTCAGTAAGGGCCTCCGAGCTCCCGCTGCTCGGCTTGACGACCAGCATGATTGGCTGGCGGAAGTCGCGCGAGTAGTCCTTGCCGGCCACCTCGACCATGGTGGCGGTCACCTGGTCGGCCGAGAGCATTTTGCGGTCGCCGAACCCACGGTTGGTCGGCTGGGCCGCGTCAACCAACGCGCGCAGCTTTTCCATGAGCGCGTCGTGCAGCGGCAGCGAGTGGCTGCTTGCCGGCGCAACGAGCATGTAGAAGTGCATGTGCAGGCTTTCGACCCACGCGCTCGTTTTCGGCGTGCAGTTGTAGGCCACCACAAAGACGCCGGCCGGGAATTGCCCGGGCGGGTCGATCGCAAACTTGGGCAGATTGGCGATCTGCTTGGTGCACTTCGCGGGGTCAACGGGGATGAGAGACCGGAAGAAGCGCCCCATGGGCTCGTCGCACGCCGCCGGGAATCCCTTCGGGACGTTCAGCACGATTCGGGCCTCGAGCAAGAAACGCTTGTCGCTGGGGACGGCCCCCGCGCCACCCATGCGCGAAAACTTAGACGCGCGGCCCGCCGACTTCCCCTTCTGCCCGGTGAAGCCGATTTCTTTCTCGGAGAGAAGCAGCGCCGCGAAGATCAACGACTTCCACGCGGCAAGCACGAGCTCGTCGGCGGGCAGGATCGTGTATGCTTTCGCCGCGGCGTTGTATTGGTTGCCAATCAGCGAATTCACGCCCTGCAGCTTCACCTCGACCTCGAATTCCCCGCTGTGGCCCTTCACCATGAAGTTCGTCCGCAGTCCGATGTCCTTTTCCTTGTTGGTGCCCGTGACAAAATCGCTCATCGACTGCCCTTCGGGCAGGCTCAACCAGCCCGCGCCGTTGCCGAGGGGAAACGTGAGGGTCTCGTCGTCCTCTTCGAAGTCGCACGACCCAAAGCGGACGTTTGACATGCCGCTGAACTTGACGCGCTCGCCCTCCTCGTTGAGAAGCGGCTCATACTGGTCCGCCTTCCAGTTCATCCAGAACTCGGCTTGCGGCGCGGCGCTGGCTTCCTGCGCTTCCTGTGCCACCGCACCGGATTCCGCGGTGTTAGGAGCCTCGTTTTGCGCGCTCTGCGCATCCCCCTCAACCTCAGCAGGCTTTTCCTCGGCCGTCGCTGCGTCGGCGTTTGCAGTAGGTGCGTCCTTCGCGACCTGCTTCTTGAGGGCCTTCTTCGGCGAGCGCAGGATGAACACATTATCGAGGTAGAACACGTCGTCGCGCCCGGGGAGCTCCTTGGCCTTCGACAGTGTGAAGAATTCGCTCGGAGAAATCTCATGGTCTCCTACATACCCAAAGGCCTTGGTTTGGGGGTCTTGTTCGAACACGGGAACCATCACACTCCCGCCCATGATGACATTGAGCTCATCGAGAAACAAGAACTCAAACCCGGCCTTGATGGTTGTGGTCGTGCCGCCAATCTCGTTCTTTTTGGTGACCTGACCGGACCAAAATACGCGCGCCAGCAGGCACAGCGGGGCGCGGCCCATGTCCGCAAGTTGAGCGGCAACGCTCTTGCTTTTGTTCGAGTTCCAATTCTTGCCCATCCTTGATCAATATCGAAATAAATCTGTCCGAAATAAAAAATGAAGTTTAGTTAGCGCATTATATGAAAATTTGCATGGGTTGGGAACGCAGTCCTAGGGCAGCTGGCTGGGAATCGTGTCATGACACGCACGAGACCGTTCCCATTTTGAAAGCAAAACTTAAATTTGACAAACCAACTTCATGGACGGGGGCGAGTCATCAGTGGAGAGCACCGAGCCGGCGGACGTGCCCGCGGCCGAAGAAGCCGGAAAGCAGCCTGTGATGATCGATCTGGCGAACCATCCTGTGCACGGCAACATGCTGGCGAGGCCGCAGTCCGAGGTGGCGGCCCTGCTTGGACAGAAGGTCATCCGGTTCAACGCGCGCTTTCGCGCAAAACACCCGGACACCCGCTGGCCGTTCCGGCGGTACATGTCGCTCAAAAGGCAGGTCAAGAAAACAAAGGGGCTCTACAAGAAAGGGAAAATCTCGAAGGACGTTCGCAAGGCGCGTGTCAAGGCGTTCAGGGCCGAGATGGCGTCGCTGATAGAAGGGCCGGTCGAGGTTTGCTTGTAATCAAAATAAATGTTTATTTGGAATATAATACGCAAGTTCGTTGTTTTCGTATTCGCGCACAAACGCGTCGTTGCACTCAAACACGCGAGGGCCATACTTCCCATACCACGACTCGATGATGTAGCCCTCTACTATCAAAAACCAATGTTCGCCCTCATCCACCTCGACAACAACAAGTTTCTCGTTTTTAACCGCTTCGCGCAAAGATGCCAGTTCATGAAACACACATTCCTCCACCGGCACACCGATCTTCCACATAATTGCATGCGCCGTAACCGCACATGAAGTGTCTGTAAACGCGCGGTTGCATCCATGCACAGTCCTGTAAGTTAAGGCAAGCCAATGGTCTGGATGCGAGCTCAAAAACCGGCGGTTCAGCTCAGCATCCGGCGCACCCACAATATCTAAATACCCCATCAAATATTATTTATCGTAAATATAAAATGCTCGATTTCAGGCTCTTAAACCTCATAATAAATTTCGATTTCGAAGTTACATCAAA
>CAYWRU010000080.1:0-13234 GCA_964460795.1 uncultured bacterium
CTCTAGGTATGGCCTTCAAACCCAAAAACCCCACCGTTAAGCGCCAGGAGGCTATGGCGAAGCCGGAACCAAGTCGCCCACCTCCGGACCTTATCCCGAACTCCAAAGCGCTGGCGAAAGCGCTGGGCATTGCTGAATCCACACTGAAGGCATGGAAGCGCATTGAGGGTTCGCCGGTCGCTGATGCCGCGGGGCGGTTTCGCGTGAGCGAATGGCGGGAGTGGCAGGAGAAGAACCGAGCCAAAGCCCAGGCACAACCACCAGGAGCAGCCCTCAGCAAATACGACCTGGAATGTCAGAAGCTGGCTAAGCAGATCGAGCGGATGGACATGGACAATGCGGCGAGCCGCAAGCTCCTGGTGGAGGTTGAGAAGGTGCGGGAGTGGTTCCTGAAGGCCGCGCAGGTTGTGCGGGTGGAACTCATGGCAATCTCCGGGAAGCTCGCCGCCCGGGTTCCGGGGATGACACCACCAGCAGCCAAGGCGGCGATCGATGAGGCAATCAACGAGGCGCTCCAAGCGATCCACACTCACCCTTGGGATGAGAAACCTAATAGGTGAGTTTTTTTCGTGGGCGCTGAAACCTCGCCCAAAACGCCACCCATGGCAATGGGCTGAGGAGAAGCTGACGCTCGACAAGACCAGCCCTTTCCCGGGCAGGTACAAGGCAGACACGGCACCATGGACGAAGCTGCCGATGGAGAAATGGGCGGACCCGGAGATCCGTTACATCATCATCCGGTGCCCGGCCCAAACCGGGAAGACCCAACTCGCGATCGTGTGTGTGTGCTATGCGATCGACGAAGACCCAGGCCCGCTGATGTGGGTGATGGCGGCTGCGGATGAGGCTAAGACTTTCTCAAAGCAACGACTCACCCCAACGCTGGAATCGGTTGACTCAATTGCGAGTCAGATGCCGCGCGGCAGGTCCGACAAGATGGTTTGCGAGATCAACTTTCCTCAGAGCCCACTCGTCATCAACGGGGCTAACTCTCCGAGCAAACTCCAATCGAAACCGATCAGGAGGCTGATTCTCGATGAGGTTCGCAACTACCCGCCAGGTGCGCTGTCGATGGCGCTTAAACGCATCCGGTCTTGGTGGAATGGGTGCGCGTTGATCATCTCCACCGGGGACAGCGTTGGGGATCCGTTCGACCTCGAATGGCAGAAGGGGACGCAGAGCCAGTTTTGTGTTCGGATGCCGTGTTGCGGGGCGCTCGACCCGATGGACTTCAAAAACTTGAAGTGGGATGACAACGACACTACCCGGCCTGACGGCGAATGGAAGATGGACGCAGTGGCAAAGACCATCCGCTACGAGTGCCCGAACTGCAAGGCACACATGCGGGACCTATACCCGGACCGCAGGAAGGCTTGCCTCGATGGGGAGTGGAAGCACAACAATCCGAATGCGGCCTCGAATACGTGGTCCGGGACCTGGACCGCTCTCATAGTTCCGTGGATCAGTTTCTCCAGCATCGTCGAGGAATTCCTTGCAGCGAAGAAGGCTCTCGACATGGGCGTCGTTGAGCCGCTCAAGACGTTCATCACGGAGACGCTAGGGCTTTCGTGGGAGGAGCAGGAGACGGCGGCTGACGATTTCAGCGAGCCCACCAACTACGACCCGAAAGAGCCTTGGGAGAAAGAGCACTTCCGGTTCATGACGGTGGACGTTCAGCGCGATCACTTCTGGTTTGTGGTTCGATCCTGGTCGCTGGATGGGGAAAGCCGGTTGCTGGATGAAGGCATGGTTCGGATGAAGGAGGACCTGGAGGACCTTCAAAGGAAATGGGAGATAGTCCATTCCAACGTGATCGTGGACGCCGGCTATGACGATGACGCCAACTTCGTTTTCCAGATGTGCGCCGACCACGGATGGACAGCCTACCGCGGGGATGACCGCAAGAGCTTCCGGCATCGCCTGGATGACGGGACGGTTGTCCTTCGCCCATACTCCCCTGAGATGAGTTGGGACCCTGGCATGGGCCGATCATCTCAAGGGCTCATCCAGGTCCGGCTTTTCTACTGGAGTAACCCCACCATCAAAGACGTGACGTTCCGGCTGAAGACCGGGAAGGGGGCTAAGTGGGAGGTCTACTCAAATGTTTCGATCGAATACCGAAACCAGATGTGCTCGGAGTCCAAGCGCCGACTGAGAACCAAGGCGGGCAAGACGGTGGTGAAGTGGGAGCGGATCGGGAGGCGACCCAACCACCTATGGGATTGCGAGAACATGCAGACGGTTACGGCGTTTCAGATGGGCTTGATTATTAACCCTTTCGGAGACCCTGTTCCGGAGGATTCAAAGGATGGGTAGGCTTCAGCAGCTGACTTGGTGGACATTTCCGCCGAACTTTGTCCCCCTAATCCGACTTGCCAAAAGGCGTCCGAAGCGTCCGAGCGCGTGAGTTTCCCAGCACGGCCCCATTTGGTAGATGGCAGAAACTCCAATCTCGCAAAGCTCGTTCTATGGCCAACCGCTTGAGCGGCTGAAGGCTTACAAGGAAAGCTTGTGGCGGAACCTGGAGGCGAACACGACTTCGGTCGAATACGGGATTGGGGACAAGAACCTGCGCCGCGCCGGCAGTCCCGAGACGCTTGCCTTGCTGGCCGCGGTTCAGGCTGAGATCGACAGGCAGGAATCCATCCTCCTTGGTGGCGCTGACACCAACGGAATCGTTACTTTCGCAGGCTTCGGAGGAATCACCCATTGATCAAGCGAGCGTTCAGCTTTGCCTCCCGCGTCGTTGAGGCTGGAATCCAGGCCTATTCGACAATGGTCGGCGGCGGCCAATACCTCGACGCCACAGACGTTTCATCCGGAAATCGCTCTCCGATCACGCCAATCTCGCGGGACAGCAAAGACACGTTCCGCCCGTGGGACCGGCTGACAGTTCTGGGTATCGCCCGATCGATCAAGGAAAACGTCGGGTTCGCCAAGGGCGCCGTAGGTGATGTGCGCCGGTTCTCCATCGGAGAGGGGATTAAGGCGATTTCTTCGTGCGCGGACACGTCCGTCCGGGTGGCGTATGACGAGTATTTCGATACCTGGTCACAGATCGGAGAGGTGACGCAGCGTCACGACATGCGGACGCTCGACGGCCTCATGAGTGAGGCCATGGACGTTGATGGGGATTTTGGGATCGTGCTCACGGAGACGCCAACCAAGTATCCGCAGATGCAGGTGATTGAGTCCCACTGCATCGGAGATAGGCGACTCTTCAGTGGTGAAGATGGGTTCTACGACGGAGTGAAGCTGAACACGGTAGGCCGCCCGGTGGCTTACAAGATTCGCCGGCAGATCGAGGAGGAGGACGTTTTCGAGGTAGTTTCCGCCCGTGACTTCATCCACGTTTTCGACCCTTCGCGGTTCGACTCGGTGCGCGGACTAAGCGCGTTCACTCACGGGATCAACCATATCCGAGACAAGCGGGACACGCTCTCGCTTATCAAGATGGGGATCAAGCTGGATGCCGCAATGGGTGTTGCCATCATCGGATCCGGATCAAACAAATCCCCCTTCCTTCCTCAGAAGCAGGCGACCGCAGCGACGGACACGGCGCCAGCCCAGCCAACAATTGATGACATTCGGGCTGGGGCAATCTTCAACCTCCCGAACGGCGCGGACGTGAAGACGATCATGAGCGACCGCCCGTCGCCAAACGTTCCGACGTTCCTGTCCTACATCGACAGGGATGTTGCTGTCGGCCTGGGGGTCCCGATCGAATTCATCTGGGACCCGTCGAGCCTAGGTGGTGCTGGGAATCGGTTTATCCTCAAGAAGGCCGAAAAGAAGTTCTTCGAGCGGCAAATGACCCTGACTCGGGTCAAGCGAAGGATCCGAAACTATGTCATCGCGAAGGGCATCAACCGCGGGGACCTGCCCTACGTGCCGGACTGGTGGAAGGTGCGGTTCCAATTCCCAAGCCGGATCACGGTAGACGTAGGCCGAGAGGCAGACGCCAACCGGGAGGATTTCATCGCTGGACTTCGCACCGCCCAGGAGGACTACGGTGAACGCGGGGTTGATTTCTACGAGGCGAGGCAGCAGCTGCAAGACGCAGCGGAGGACCTCCTGAAGCGAGCGAGCGAACTGTTCAACCGCTACAAAGATCAGGGCCTCACGCTTGAGATGGCAATCCAGCTCATCGAGAAGCGCGGGAACTCCGGGAGTGCTCCAGCAAACAGCCAGCAGCAGACAGCCAAGAAGGAAAGCGGGGGTGCAAAATGAGATACGCACGAATCATCGAAACCCTCGTTGCGAAGCGATGGATGATCACGCCAGAGATGCACGCCACTTTGTGCGGTTTGGTTAGGTCAAAGCTTGGGGAGAGCCTGGCGCCGGTGATCGACGGAAAAGCGCCGGCGATGGCCGACCGCGGCAAGGACATCTTCGGGGAGCAGATCGAGTCGATGTCGGTGGATGATGGTGTGGCCGTCATTCCTGTCTGCGGCGTTCTGGCAAACAAGATCGGCCTCATCGAAAAGTCATGCGGGGTCTGCGATTACCGAGACATCCAGGCGGACATTGAGGAGGCCTCGAACGATTTCAGAATCAAGACAGTCGTGCTCAATATCGACAGCCCGGGGGGAACCGTTACCGGGTGCTACGAGACAGCCGAGGCAATCTCCAAGCTGGCGGCCGATAAGCCGACTGTGGCGTTCACCGACGGAATGATGTGTTCCGCGGCCTACTACATCGCCGCACCGTGCAAGGCGATTGTGGCGACGCCATCCGCGGTTGTCGGTTCGATTGGGTGCATTCTCCAGCTGCTCGATGATTCCAAGGCATGGGAAATGTATGGCTACAAGGTGGAGACATTCCGGAGCGACGAGCTGAAGGCTGTAGGCGCGACCGGGACATCGCTTTCCGATCAGCAGCGGGTCTACCTCCAAGAGCTTGTCGACGAGGGGGCGAACCGTTTCAAGAACTGGGTTTCCCAGCACCGTCGCATTGATAGAGGGACCGGAATGGACGGGCGGGTTTTCACCGCCGATGGAGCAGAGGCAGAAGGATTGATTGACCGTGTGGTCGGGTCGATTGCGGACGCCATCGCGCTTGCCAAGTGACGGATCCCGAAGACACGTATGAACCTGAAGGAAATGGAAGCCGAGATCTCTCGGCTCCAGGCACAGGATAAGGCGAGCGTCGAAAAACTGACGGCCAAGGATTCCGAAATCTCCGCTCTCAAGGCTGAGGTTGAGACCCTGAAAAAGGCCAGCGCTGACAGCGACGCCGGTAAAACCGCAGCGAACGAATCCGCCACCAAGCTGGAGGCTGAAAACAAGGAACTTAAGGGCCAAGTCGAGAAGCTCACCGCGGACCTGAGTGCGGCCAAGGAATCCGCCAGCCGAAAGGCGCTGGAGATCGTGGCTAACTCCGGGCATCCGGCACCGATCGAGGGCAAGTCCCCGAAGGATGACGGTGAGCCTTCCAACCTGAAAGGCGTCGCTCGGGCAACCGCAGCCTTCGCCAAGAAGTTCCCCCAGTACGCGTAACGCAACCACAACCAACAATTTTCAACTGAAACACAATTATGGCTGACAGACTTTTGACCCTGCTTGAGATCAGCAAGCGCAACGGAACCGACGAAGCAGTCGGACTGATCGAGGAAACCAACACGGTGGCGCCCGAGGTCGAGGCGATTACAGGTCGCCCGATCAATGGGATTAGCTATCTCGGGAAGAAGCGCAAGAGCTTCCCGGCGACTCCCGTGTTCAGGAACGCCAACGAGGGCGTAGACATCTCCTCGAGCTTGTATGAGCAGTTCATCAATCAGTGCTTCTTCCTCGACGCTCAGCTCCAGATCGACGAGGCGATCCTTCGCGCAGGAAAGGGCGAGGGAAACAGCGCTGCTTCGATCCTGATGGATGAGGCATCCGGCATCGTTCAGCAAAAGATGATCGCTCTTGGTGCCCAGTTCTACACCGGCACCACAAGCGGCGTTCCGACTGCTGACGCGAAGGGGTTCGTTGGCCTACAGGGACTGTATGACACCACTAACTGCGAGGTGACCGCAAGCGGGTCAACCAACACTTGCAGCGCGTATCTGGTGTGGAACGACCTCAAAGGTGTTCACTGGATTTGGGGAAACAACGCCGGCTTGGAGCTTGGCGAATGGCGCACCCAACAGGTCAAGGACAGCAACAGCAAATCCTTCACCGCATGGGTCAACAACCTTAGCGGATATGTGGGCTTGGCATTTGGCCACTCCCGATCGGTGGTTCGAATCAAGGCGATTAAGGATAGTTCGAATAACTACCTCACCGACGCTCGCGTTGCTGAGGCACTCTCGAAAATGCCCATCTTCATGCGACGCAGTCCCGGCCTGAAGTTGTTCGCGAACACCACGGCAGTGTTGACGCTCCAGAAGAGCCGAAGCACCACCGTCGGCAGCAAGACTGACGCGCTCCCGCTTCAGTTCGCTCCACAGCCGACCGAGTCCAATGGGATTCCGATCGTGCTCACCGATTCGCTGCCGCAAACCGAGGCCTAATAAACGGTCGAAGAAAACAATCTCCAATCGAAAGGAAATATTATGGGCAGAAACATGAAAGACGCGACGCTCGTCAAGACGTTCGCACTGAACAACGGGGCTGGCAGCACTCAGGCAACCGGCATCGACCTGAAGGCTGACGCCTACAAGCCGGAGTGCATCGAGGCTAATTTGTCAATTCCCGCGCTCAACTCCACCATGGTTCCTGACACTCGGACCGCTCGCTACATTATCGAGACTTCGACCACGTCGAACTTCGCCGCGATCGACCAGACGCTCTATGACGAGACGTTCACGGGCGCGAGCGGCGCAGGCGTCGGAGCCAAGAACAAACTGGTTCGACTGCCGAGCAACTGCGCTCAGTACATCCGCGGCAAGGTCACCCTTGGTGCGTCCACCGGTGACGCATCCAGCATCACCGCGACCTTCCAGCTGCTGTTCTAAAGAATGGCCAACCTCCGCAACTTCGCGAAGACGTATCTAGAAGGCACCTATGGTGCTGACGATACTCTGTTTCGTGTGGTAGCCGGGGGCGGTGACAGGCTCCCTACTGTCCCGTTCTCGGCTACCGTCTGGAATACCACGGACTACTCATTCGCATCAGACGATCCGTTCGTTGAGATCGTCACAGTTACGGAGATCAGCGGGGACTTTTTGACGGTGTCGCGCGGTGCCGAGACCACGGATGCGACGCCTAAGAACCTCGAATATAAAACCTACGCCTTAGCTCAGACCGTGACCGTAGCCGTCTTGCACGGCAAGCAGGACATGGCGACGGATGGGAGCGCTTGGCGAATCAAGGGGAATAATCTCCAGCTGTGGAACCCGGACACAAACGGATTTCACACGGTTTGGTTTAGTGGAAATCCACCAGTTCTGACGATCGGCCCGCTGGACACTTCTGACTTTGATGTTGGGGGCGCTGCCGGAACCGGAGTCTTTACCGGAACCAAATGGTTTACTGGGGAGGGTGACCCGGACGAGAGTGTCAGCGGTGCGGATGTTGGTGATTTCTACATCAACTCCACATCCAACGACTACTTTGAAAAAACAGGCGTTTCGGCCTGGACTCAGCGAGGGACGTTTGGATCTGGTGGTGGAGATGGTGACGTTATCGGTCCAGGCTCTTCAGCATCCGGAAACATCGCCACGTTCTCGTCGAATACAGGCAAAGCCATCCAGGACAGCGGGCAGAGCCTTTCGGCTCTTATTTCATCCATCGCCGGAAAGGAAACGGCTGGCGCTGCGGATGACGCGGTAGCAGCTCATGAGGCGGCTTCGGACCCTCACCCGTCCTACGCTACAGACGCGGAGCTATCCGCTGCCATCTCCGCGCACGCTGCGCTTTCAGATCCCCATCCTAACTACACCACAGCCGCGGAACTATCGGCTGCCATCGCCGCTCACGAGGCAGCTTCAGACCCTCATCCTTCCTACGCTACAGACGCGGAACTATCGGCTGCCATCGCCGCGCACGCTGCGCTTTCAGATCCGCATCCGACATACACCACATCCGCCGAGGCTTCCGCTCTGGACTCGGCATCGATGTCAGCGCACGTCGCAGCCGGGAACCCGCATACTCAGTACGCGCTCGCTTCGGATTTAAGCGCGAAGGGTGATTTTTTTGGGCCTGGATCATCGACCACTGACGACCTGGTTGCGTTCTCAAACACAACCGGAAAGCTTGGGAAGGCCGCAGGGTCAACAGCTGCCGGCCGTGCGCTGCTGGTCGCCTCAACCGCTCTCGCCCAAAAGATCATCTTGGGCGTTAAGGTTGGAAAGCGGCAGCTCATTGTCGGTCCCGCGGCAGACTCTGAGTCTGGTCTTTACGACGGTGTTACGGATGGAACCGCCGACGAGGTGCAGATCAATGCCGCAGCTTCCGCGCTCAACACAGCCGGAGGCGGAACAGTTGTGGTGCGCCCCGGCAACTACACCGTCGCAGACAGCGTGCTTCTCTACAGCAAGGTCATCATCCAGCTTCAAGAGGGGGCGGTGATCAAGCCGGTTAACAGTTTCGCCCCAACAAATAAGCCTGTCATCGGGACAATCACAATCCGGTGCATCGTGCGCAATGCGGACACCACGTCCGGAAATTCGGATGTTGGTCTCTATGGTCCCGGGAGGATTTCCGCTGAGTCAGTTACCGGACTGCCAGCCAACACGTCCGGCCAGGATTCATTCGTCGGGATCCTCCTCCACAAGGTCGACCGTTGGCACATCGATAAGATCGACGCCGACAACTTCCTCTACACTCCATCGGGGACGGCGGCCGAGATTTCCGACGTTCGGCAGTACGGAGCAATGCTGTCAGAGACCAGCAACGGAGTGATGACTGGATGTCGAATCCGCTACAGCGGCAACGACAACCTAAGCATTCGCCGCTCGTCCAAAAACAATACCATCATCGGGAATCATTTTGCTTTCAGCAGATACGGCCATTCGCTTGGTCAGGTTTGCTCTGGGTCTGGGCTGATTTTCGGGACGGCTGGAACAGATGCATCAGACAACGCATTCATCGGTAATTACGTCGAGGGCGATAGAGCCGTGAACACCCAGCAGCAAGGTGGCATCGCTTGCCACGGTGGGCGCGGGACTTTGATCCATGGAAACCGAATCAAAAACTGCGGCGACGGCGTTGTGGTGATCGGTGATTCGGATGGGTGTTCGGTGGTCGGTAACAGGATTTACGCTCCGGTCGCTTATGGGATTGCGGTGGTTTCAAGCGACACGGCAGCTCTGACGAATGTCACGATAGCAAACAACACGATTCAGTTCGCATCAGGTGGCACAAACGAAGTTGGAGTCTACCTGTGGTGCATGTCGTTCGATATCGACGGTTGCTCGATCACCGGCAATCGGATCGTTGGAACGTCAGGCTCGGGTCAAAAAGGCGTCTACGCTAACGGAGCCGGATCGAACATTCTTGATCTAGAGGTCACCGGCAACACCTTCAAGAATCTTGTCTACGGCATCCACGGCGACACGACTAATGCAGCATCGTCGATCGGTCGTACATTCATTCGCACGAACATGTTCCGGGAGTGCCTGAACAACGTTGTGATGGCAGAGACCACTGCCGCAGGAACAATCAGCAACGGGGTTATTGATGGCAACGTTATCAACTCAACGCTGGCTTCTGCGATTGGAATCCAGCTTGGCGGGGCCACAAACTACAACGTCAAAAACAATCGGATTATCGTTTCTGGGGCTGGGGCAGCAGCTGGAGGCGAGACAACTGGATGCGATCTGAATGACTGGATCGACAACCGAACCACACTTTCCACTAGTCCGACTTTCGCGATCGTAGGCTCAAGCTCGAAGCTCATTTCACTTCACGACGGAATCAGCAACGGCACGAAATCAATCGCCCGCTTGCTTCCACTTCTCAATGAGCCTCCCGCGTCGAACTACGCCGTTCGGAAATATCGGAACAGTCACCCGGTTCTCGCGTTCAACGACACGACGCAGGAGGCTGCCGTATTCACTTTCTCGGTCCCCGAGGGATCGGTCCTGACATCTGGAGTGAACGTATATGCCACTTGGACTGCGGAAGCTACATCCGGGACGGTCGGGTGGGATATCTCATTCGAGCGTGTGACTGGGATTGATATCGACTCCGACAGCTGGGGAACCGCGCGGACGATCACCGCGGCAACAGTCAGCGGAACCTCCGGCACGCCGTCAACGACGAGTGTTAGCTTTTCGCAGGCCCAGCTTCCCACGTCGCTCGCGGCGGGGGATCTGTGCCGAATCCGGATACGGCGAGACGTGGCAAACGATAACGCAGCGGGTGACGCAGAGCTTCTACACCTGGAAGTGAGGTTGGCGTGAGTAGGGATTTCTCAAAGAATCTCAGTAACTACATGAGCCTTGGAGCGGCATCGATTGGCCCGCTGCTCGCTGGGGCTAGTGTGGTTTCGTTTAGCGCTTGGGTGAAGCCGGACACGCTTGAAGCTGCGCTCACGCTCGGTGACGATGTGATTGCGATCCAGCACAACAACGTCGTGGCGTTTTTCCCGAGCCTCAGTAGCAGCACGGCTTCATCCCAAGGTCAGGGACAGTTCGGTGGGAGGCGCGTGAACCTGGACAGCCGGGCTTCACGGGATGGGTCAGCGGCATTCACAACCGGCGTATGGCAGCACTTCGGTGGCGTCATGAGGTTCGATGGAGGATACCCGGACTGCTATAAAGACGGGGCGTTGAACAACGGAACCGGGCGAACGTTGGCCACATCCGGAACATTCACCCACACCACCGGAACCGGACATGATGGAATCGGCGCATCGCTCGGCACGAGCGGCCCGAGCCAGGGGACTGCCCGCATGTTCGACGGTCTGATTGCTGAGCTTGCGCTTTGGACGGTTGAACTCACGGCTGCCGACATGCGGTCGCTTGGAGACGGGACAAGCCCGGCATCCATCCGGCCGCAAGGACTCGTCTGTTACTGGCCACTCAACGGCCAGGCGTCTCCGGAGGTTGAGTTGATCAATCGTAAGGTCGGAACGATTACAGGCTCTGTCCCAGTCGGGGCGCATCCACGCATTTTCAACTGATGAGCTTTCGAAACACAGTCAACGCTTGGATTCTGGTGTGTGCGTTTGCGCTATGCCTATCAGGCTACGGCGCAGAGCTTCCAACCACTTCCGTTCAGTCCCTATCCGTTAGTAACAACGGGGCGCTGCTGAACCCAACGAACTTCTTTTCAGCCAACACGAACCTGATTGTCGCGGCAATCGCTAGCTACTTTTCAGGCACTGGAAGCGGGCTGCTGAACCTCAACGGAGAGACTAGCAACACTCAGGATTTCGAGGTAGGAACATCTGGATCTGACTTTGCTGTCTCATCTGGAGGAGGAACTCATACATTCAATTTGCCGACCGCATCAGGATCAGCTCGAGGTGCGCTTTCAAGCGCAAACTGGACGACGTTCAACAGCAAGGTTGGAAGTCTAAACGGTTTGACTGGATCGACGCAGACTTTTGAAGTTGACGACAGCGGGACAGATTTTGACATCGTTAGCAGTGGATCTTCTCACACGTTCAACCTTCCATTCGCATCAGCGCTTACATCTGGAAAGCTTTCCTCGGTTGACTTCTCAACATTCAACGCGAAGGTTGGCCCCACTCGGCAGGTCATCGCCGGGAGCAGCTTAAGCGGTGGAGGTGCTCTCTCTGGAGATGTGACTATCTCGCTTTCAGGTTCACCTAACATCGGGACCGCAACAGCAACCTCGGTAAACGGAACCACGATTCCATCATCGAAGACTCTAGTTGTTACCACGGACACGCTGGCTGTTCATGCCTCAACCACCAGCTCGGCTCTGGCTGGCGTTGTGTCAGATGAGAGTGGATCTGGCGCTCTGATATTCGGAACCTCTCCCACGGTTGCAAGCCCGACGCTCACCGGGACAACGACGATGTCTGCAGCGGACTACAACCTGGACGCTGTTACGTATGCGTCATCCATAGCGGTCGACCTGAACGCATCCCAATACCAGACGTTAACGCTTACCGGTGACACCACACTGACGACCGCAAACCGATCGGCGTCGAAGGGGCGAGCGGTTACAGTGTTCATGTTGGCCTCAGGAGCCCAGCGCGTTGTCACGCTGAGTGGCTCCTGGAAGAATTACTCTGGTGCGACCATCACAATCCCATCCGGAAAGGAGGCGTTTCTGACGCTCTTCTGTTCCGGATCAACCGAGGCCTCCGTAAGGTCTGTCTGGCAGGTGGAACCATGAGCGAGACACTTGGGGAATTACCGTTTGGAGAAAGCCAGGTCGATCCGATCCCCAGGGCTATCACCCTTAAGGATGTGATGGCCCGCGACAATGCAGCGTTTTTCAACACGCGAGACTTTGCGACGACCGCAGCTTACTACCCGGAAGGCTCCGTCGCTTACTACATCAACGGCGTGATGGAGCGGAGGCCGTCAATCACAGGTGAGCAGGAAGCCGCCGAACTAGTGTTTAGGTGCGCTACCAACAGTGTCCTGCGAGCAAGACAGAGCGACGAGATTCTTATCGATGCAGTCCGTTACTACGTCATCCGAGTGGACAAGAACGAGAACGGCGAAACGGATATTTACCTGAGCCTGCAACAAAATGAGTTCGCCAGCGCGTGAGTTGATTATGCAAGCCGTGTTCGATCGGTTCTCGGACATCCGAAAATCGAACGACTACCTAACGGACATCGGGCGGCATTGCTACAGGTGGAAGGCGAACCCGTGGGATCGGAACCAGACGCCGGGCGTCTCGATCAATGACGTGTCTTGCACTGTCAAAGGCGAGGTGAGCGCTCATCACGACTGGGTTATAAGAGTTGAAGTGCTTACCGTTGCAGAGGGGCCAACAACTGCACAGCAACTCGTTTACGCTGAAGCCGACATCATCAAAGCAATCGGTGTTAATTCGAGGTGGGACGTTGCTTCACTTCAAGGGCGAACGGTTACTTCGGAGCTTTCAAGCGAAATCAAGATTGACCATCAGGAGAGAATCCTTGGAAGCCTGAGGCTGACGTTTCAGATCACGTTCCGGACACCCCTATGGAACCCGCTCGTTTAGTCAGAGTGAAATACATCGGGCAGCACAGCGGCGGCGCGGTGTTCGACCGCGCGACACGGAAGCGGATCACGTATGTCCGAGGCTACCCAATCGAGGTTAGTGAGGACTTGGCGGATGAGCTTTTAGACGATCAACACAACTCGATCGAATGGGTCGAGATACGAAAGAAAGAC
>CAYWRU010000081.1:0-13088 GCA_964460795.1 uncultured bacterium
GGATTGACGTCGCTGGAGAAGATGCGTTTATCGTCATCGCTGATTGCATCGCTCCCTCCATCCATCGGACATCTCTCGTCGCTGAAGGTGTTGTTATTGATTGGATGCAATGATCTGACGAGCATTCCGGATACGTTGGCAGGGCTGATGTCGCTGGAGGAGATGTATTTATCCTATTCGTCGATCGCATCGCTCCCTCCATCGATCGGACACATCTCGTCGCTGAAGGTGTTGTCATTGAGTTGGTGCAAGAATTTGAAGAGCGTTCCGGACACGCTGGCAGGATTGAAGTCGCTGGAGAAGATGAATTTATCGGATTCGTCGATCGCATCGCTCCCTCCATCGATCGGACATCTCTCGTCGCTGAAGAAATTGAAATTGGATGGATGCAGGATTTTAACCGGCATTCCGGATACGTTGGCAGGACTGAAGTCACTGGAGAAGATGGATTTATCGTGGTCGTCAATCGAAACATTTCCTCCATCGATCGGACAACTCTCGTCACTGAAGAAGTTGAAATTGTGTGGATGCAGGAATTTGACTAGCATTCCGGATACGTTGGCAGGATTGATGTCGCTCGAGAAGATAAATTTATCGTGGTCGTCAATCCAGTCTCTTCCTGATAGTCTTCTGTGTTTTCCAAATTTAAAGGTCGAGTGTAAAGAATGCCCATTCTTGCTAGACGGCGCGTTCTGTTGTAAAGTTTTAGCAATGACCGATTGCTCTTTGAAATCGCTTCTTTTAGATAATATTAATGAAACATGTATGGTCTTGTCCATCGTTGCTAAGTCTGGCGTTTTTCGGAAAACTGCCCATGATGAGCGCGAAGAGCGCAACGACTGTTGCGTGTGCTTCGAATCAATGGAAAGGGAGGATTACTGCTTCTGGGAGTGTTGTCACACCAATGTATGTCGTAGGTGTGCATTTGAAATTATATTTCCGTCAAAAGGACCGTGCCCAATGTGTAGAGCAAACTCTGTTCTATAATAAACAGGGATGATGAATTTTGGATTTTGGACGCTTTCCTGTAAACTCTAGGATTATTGAAAATTTCATAACCTTTCCATGTATTTTGTATGGGAACGCGTTCCCAACCCAAAATTAACATCCCATAAAAATATAAGCAAAAGTTGTGAAATTTTTGCACCGTTCCCAACTTTTCACCGTCCCTGTTTATAATAAATATTTCATTCGGATGTCGCAAGCGGAGGTAGAATATGTTTAACAAGTTATGTCCTGCAATATGTTAAAGGGATATTTTATATGGTGCAGGTACATATGTGTCCATTTATCTGGGACAAATACTTCAGACAGCAGTTCGGGGATTGTCAAGAAAAGTATTACGGCACACAAACTTCGGGAATGCTACATATGTTTCATAATCTTAGGGTTCAATACATCAAGATTTATGGGAAAGAACCACCAAATTGGATAGATTATAATCAGATTCGCCAAGTTGAAGGGTCAATATGATGATAATCAAGGATCGTGTTGCTGAAAATGTATGGAATTGCTGTTGCGTTGTAAAAATAGATTGCACACGTGCATCTTGTTTTACACGGAAGGTCAGACTGATATTGATCGCGCATACTTTGATAAATAAAATCTATTTTCTATCATGGGGTTCGTTATTTTGGAGGGCACGCTTGCCTCGCCCGGCGAGCACATTGGCTGCACGGACACTGCGCGGGGCTCCGCCGAGAATCTTGCGGCGTGGGCGCGCGACAACAGCGTGCGCGGCTGGGACGAGATGGGCTTCCCGTTCAACCTGTGCGTGGCGGGCTGCATCTCGCACCCCGCGATGCGGGTCGAAATCTACCGAATTCTGCACCACGGCCGCGTCTACGTACGCGCCAAGTGTTAAAAAATGTGGAGGGGGGACACCCGCGTTGGGTTCAAGCTCGGAGAGAAATGGTACGACTCGCACCCCGTCGCGTGCCACCTGTGCTGCAAGCCGTTTGCGCAGGACCGCGCGGTTGCATACCTTGCATGCTGCGTCAGCGCAGCGCACCTTGCATGCGCCACCACGCGGCTCAGCGCGGCAAACAAGTGCCCGGTCTGCTGGCTGACCATGCACAACCGGCGCACAAAAGCCGAGTTTGTCTTCGCGCCGTCGGTGGCGTTCCTGCACAGCGTGCATCGCTTCTTCCGCGAACGCAACTACTACCACGTGTTTGCGCGCCTCGCGCCGCCAGAGTTCCTCCACGCCGCGCCGAGCATTGACTACACAAATGCCGAAGCGTTCTCGGGCTGGCTGACGCAGCACGCCGCGCGCATATGCCAGACGCTACTCGACGCCCGCCACCTCGACGACATGCTGCGCGCGTGCGTGCACCCCTCCGAGGCCGTCGACCTGTTCTACGCCGCGCTGGAGGAGATCGACCCCGCGGGGCACACGTTCGACCCGGTTGTGTGGCGGCTGGCGCTGAAGGACTACACGGCGCGCGATCGGCGCGGACCGAGCCCGTTCAGCCTGGTGTTCCGGCTCGTCGGCGGCGACATCGACGTCGAGCAGCTGCACGGGCTGTCCGCGGAGGACTTGAAGCGGATGGGCATATACTACCCGCATCTGTGTCAGTTGGGCTGGAGCATTTCGCAGAACGGGGGCGCGCTAACATTCTCCCGCGACGACTTGGAACTTCTGCACTTTCCGAAGGATGCAACACCTCATGGAGATGCTGGGGGCGCGCGGACTCATTGAGTCGCTTGCCGCGGCCGCCGCGTATGTGACGAACGCGGTGGACGCGTGGATCACCCGCATCGAGGAGCGGCACACGCCTGTCGAGTCGGGCGTTGAAGCGGGATACGCGTGTCTGCTGTGGGCGCTGTCGAGGCCGCTGGGGCGCGACCCAAAAGCAAAAAAGACTTCATAACTTTTTTTCAAAACATTGGCACGGCAGGAACACGGGCACGACGCAGCTGGAGATGCGCCACGCCGCGGGGTTCACCACAAACGGGTTCATGTCCGGCACCGCGTCCTGACACCGAGTGATCAGCAGCACCACGCAGGTCATATTCGAGTGGAATATGTACGGAAGCATGACCATCGGCACCGCGGGGTCACCGGTCGTGTAGAAGCGCGCGGCGGGCGCGAGACGCGCGTTGTCGCCCAGAAGCGCGCGCAGCGGGCGGTCGACGCGCTCCACCGACACCCACGCGTGCGGCTCATCCTCGCTTTTGTAGTGCTCTGAATACAGATCAGTCAGTAGTTGCACGACGGTCTTGCATGCGTCGCTGCTGCGCACAAGCGACCCCAGCCGCTCGTCCCAGAACTCTTCCGGGAAGCGGGCCCGCAGTGCCATCCAGTTGCGCCGCGCGAGCAGATCGCAGTGAAGCTCGCGCCCGCACGGATGCACGATCGCCTCGTCGAAGATGCCCGTCAACATAGATCAATTTGATTTTGCGCGGCAGATTCGTTGCGCTCTGCGGCAACAAATGAAGGTTCTGATCGCCGCCGAACTCGCGCTCGCGGACGAGGAGCAGCTGAGTCACGTCTACGTGTGGCGCTCGCATAGGAACCCGTTGCGGCGCGTCTGCGTCGGCGAGTCCACCCGTCCGTACGAGTGGGCGATCACCGTGCCCGACGAGGAGACCGAGCCCGACTCGTCGCTCTACATCGACTTCTACGCGGACTCGTCGGACGGCAGCAGCTACATGTTCGGCACCGCGTGCATCTGGCTCGCAGCGCTGTCCGACGGCCAGAAGCACGTCTACCACGTGCACAACCCATACTCCGAGCTTGGGGGCAACGACCGCTATGGCGTCGTCACGTTCCAGCGCGCGTCCAGCGAGCCCGCGCCGCCGTCGCTCTTCCTCAATTCGTCGTATGCGGTGCGGATGCTGCGCGACGAGTGCATGCGCCTGAAGCGCCAGCGCGAGGAACTGCCACCACTTGTGCCCGACATGCGCCAGCTGTTCATGGACGTTCTCGAGACGCAGACGCGCCTGCCGCTGCCCGTCTACATGTATTTCCGGATGGCCAAGCCCGACGGCCGCAATTTTGACGCGCGCGTTGCGCAGTACTTCACGAGCGGAATGCGCTGCCGCGGGTGGACGGACGAGCGGATGCAGCGCGGGTTGCGCCAGCGCGACGTGGTGGCGCTCGACATCGTTGCGGACGCGCTGTGCGCCGTGGCCTACTCTATCCCGTACCAGACAGACGTGGCGCCGACGCCCGACCACCGGCTGCAGCTCGTGGACAGCTACACCGACCCGATGCAGACGCTGCGCGGCGACTGCGACGACCTCTCCTTCCTGATCATGCTTGTCGTGCTCTACGCGCAGCGGGCCTGGCGACCGAGCACCGACCTCCAGCGCGAGATTCGCGACCTGCTGCGGTGCTACGTGGCAGCAGCGACGATGCGGCTCGTCAACGCGGCGAGCGTGCACGCCGTCGAGGAGGAGGTCGGCGCGCACATGAACGTCGCGCTGTATCCGCGCCGCTGGTTCAACGCGGCCTCCGGCCTCGCACTCGACGGCCCGTCCGACGATGCGCTGCCCGTGCTGATTCTTGAGGGAACGGGGTCGATGTGGGCGATGCCGCACACGCTCACGCCGAGGGACGGCGGCACGCTAAGCGCGGCGGCGCCGCGGGCGGGGCTGCAGCAGCGCATACTGCGTACGCAGGCGCCGATCAGCGGCACGACTGACCCGCGCAAGTTCATGCTGTACGCCGGGATGGCGTTTGTGCCGGATGCGCCGGCCGGGCGCGAGCAGGGATTGCTGTGCACCGGCAACGCATATGGCGTCTCTCTTGAGGACGAGTGCGCGATGGCGCCGTCCGTGCGGATCGCGATTCCGCCCGCGCCTAGCGCCGAGGTGCTACACCTGCTGGAGCGCGCGGAGTGCCACCTGCCGACTGCGATCGGCGTCGGCGAGGGCAGAGACCTTCCATTCTTCGCGACGGGCAAACTGACCGCTAGCCCGCGCTTCCTCCAGTTCGAAAAGTATCTGCAGAGCATGGACGCATGGAGTGTCGCGCATTGCTTCGCGACGAGCGAGACGAAAATGCGCGCGGACACGCTCGGCACGGCGCGCGAGTTCGACCGCTTCACGCTATTCGAGGAGACGCTTGCGCCTGGCGTGCCGCGGCTGAATGTCCTGCTGCTGACCCAGCGCAATAAATCATTTTGATAATGTTTAGTGGGGGTGTGGAAAAAACGCACATGCTGCCGGAGGACGCGCTTGCGTCGGACATCGAGCAGATACACATCGACGCGATCGATCAGCTGGCTCTCATTTTTTCCGAATACGGAGACACGGCGGGGCTCGAGTCGCGGGTCGGAACGGTCACCGACGACATCTCGTTCGGCGACTTCGAGGATGTCTGTGCGCAGGTGCAGCGCTACGTCAACCTGCCCAACATGAAGACAAGGGTCGACGACGCGCGCAGTTCGTTTCGCACGCGACTGACGATGGTCGTGAACGCGCACAGGGACGCCATCTGGGCGCGCCGGCTCGACACGCTCCACCGCTCGGTCACCTCCAGCGGGCCGTGTCTTCCGGGGCTGGAAACGAGCAGGGCCGCGCAGCCAAAGCACGAGCCGGCCGGAACAGGCAACGGCGAGGCCGTCATCAAGGAGCGCATGGAGCAGTTTCTGAGTGAGAAGATCGACGAAGCGCTGCGCACGTACGACAAGTTCGCCGCGGAGCAGACGGCGCAGGTGACGGCGCGCGCAAGGAGGGTGCGCGAGATGTACGACCGCCGGCTTGGCGAGATCCGGATATCGCGAAAAGAGGAATTCCGGATGCACGAGAAGGCAGCACAGAGCGGCGCGTGGCGGCGCAAGTGCAATAAATATATTCAGAGCCTCGAGCAGAAGATAGAAGGCAGCACACCGCTGCAGCGCACGCTTCTGCTTTACTATATTGCCGTGTGGCGCGCTATTTCCGACCTGGAAGCATTCCGGCGCGCGCTTCTGTGGTCAGCGCTTGCTTTTTTTGTGGTGACCTTCGTGCTTGTGGGGTATCTCGCGTGGACCAACGAGGCTGTGCGCGCGTATATCGACTCGGACGAGCGCGCGATTGAGGACAGGATCAACGGCCGCATCGTGTTGAACCTGCGTCAGAAGCCCGTCAAGCCAAGCTACACAAACCACTACCGATGGCTGATGCACCAGACGCAGCCCGCCAAGCAGTTTGCGCCGCACGAGCTGCGCGATGGCTTTTTCGAGCAGAGCTGGAGCCGCGGTCGCGCGTTCAACGTTTCCGTGCAGATGCTCGAGAGCTGGATGCGCCGGACGGTCGAGCGCGACAACTCGGGGTGCGTGTGCGCGCAGCACCTCGGCATCGACCGCTATGCTGTGTTCACGTCGGGCCGGCTGCTGTGCGACCCGATCGTGCTGGCGGAGACGGGCGAGCGGCACGCGGTGCGCCCCGTCGGCGACTGGCTGCTCGACGACTACGTGAAGCACGGCGTGCTCGCGGAGCCGCCGACATACGACGTGCCGCTCGGTGTGCGCATCCAGTATCTCGCGCCGCACGGCACGTACGCGGGGCTGGAGACGACGATGCAGCTTGTGCGCGACTCCGTGGCGTGCATCCACCTGTGCGGGACGCTCTCGCGAAATCCGGTTCAAAATAAAGATTAGTCGTCTATTATTGTCGTGCGCGGGTCGCAGCAATCCGCGCCTTTCCACGCGTTCACAACCAGATACTCGCGCGCGCCGGCCCTGTGCTCGCCCGCGTCGACCACGTGCAGCTCGTCGGTGGTAGCGAACCCCGCGCCGAGAAGACCCGCATACACCTTCTCGAGGGGGAGATTGCGGCGGATCTGGAGGCGCTTGATGCACCGGAAGAAGCTGAGCTCGATCTGCGTGTCGAACGTGTGCGCGATTGCGGTTTGCCTGGTTTTCTGCGTCCAAAAGTCGGCAAGCGACTGCGCCCCGTTCATCTGAATTGATAGAGCGCGCAACTTCCGCGGAGTGCACGGATGGTAAATGAATCGCAACAAGCCGGAGGTTGTCGGCAAGCCGCTCGTGCGCGCGGTGAACGCGTTTGCGATGCTTGCGCAGCTGCTGACAGTGGCCGCCCTCGTCGTGCTCATAGGGGTCGGCAGGCTGTCGCTGCGCATCCCGCTCGACCAGCGCTACATCATTTTTGACGAGGACATGAACACCACAAAAGACACGGCCGACATCGCGGACCTGCCCGTCGCGTGGCTGCTGTTTGCGATGTGCACGCTGACGGCGATCAGCCACGGCATCTCGATCCTGCCCGGCGTCTTCGACACGTACTACGCGCTCGGCGAGGCGGGCTTCAACGCGTTCGTGTGGGTCGAATACTCGCTCACGTCGACGCTGATGACGCTCGTGCTGCTGCTGCTGACGGGCGTGACCGAGCTGAGCTCGGCGCTGCCGCTTGCGTCGTTCCTCGGCTTCACCAACCTGCTCGGCGGGCTGGTGCCCGAGTATGTGCAGTACTGCACGCCGCAGCGCAGGCCCACGTTCCAGACGACGTGGCTGCCGTTCGTGATCTGTGGGCTGATGAGTCTGATGCCGTGGGCGACGATCCTCGCGTACTTCTGGGCAAGCGTGGTGGTGTCGGACGTGGGGGTGCCGCTGTGGCTGTGGTTCTCGTTCATCGGAACGTTCTTCCAGTTCAACTCGTTCGGCTTTGTATTTTTCGCGCAGCGCATCGCCGAGACGAACGGCGCCAAGTGGGCCAAGCGCATGCCGTATGTGTGGATGATTGCATACGCCGCGCTCAGTCTCAGCAGCAAGATGTTCCTGACCTGGTTCTTCATCGGCGGGGTGCTAACACGTTCTTAATAAATTTATTCATGTGCATCATTTTGCGGATTCTGCGCGCCAGACGCCGCGGCGGGCTGCGTCTCGTCCACGCACAGAGAATACGTGGACACCGCGTCTTCTTTCTTGGAAGCGGGCGGCTGGTCGACGTAGGCGCGCGCCCACTCGAGGAACTTGAACAGCACGAACATGGCCGGCAGCGCGACCGCTGGGTAGGCCATTTCTGCGCAGTGCAGCTTGATAATGATGACCGCGTTCAGCACGAAGCACAGCTTGAGCAGCAGCAGCTTGGCGCCGTCAAGATTGGCGCGCTGGTTGAAGAATACGCACAGCACGACCATCTGCATGTGCCATAGAAATATCTCGGGGAATCCGCTCCACCCCCCATCAAGCATTTTCGGATTTGTTCTGCTGTGCGCGGATTTCGTTGACGATCCTTTGAAAAGCGCCCGATCCGTAGTCTGCGTCGTAACTGCACGGGCGCGCCTTGTCACCAGAGATGTCGCACTTGATTGGCCGGCCTTCGTAGTAGTCAATATGGTATTTCAAGAAGGTAGGATCGGGCGGAACAAAGGCTCGCTATACAGCAGAGATTTGTGCACAACACGAACAACGGGGTCAAAATTGGGGTTGTTTCTTCCCGGAACGGCGTTCTCCCATAACCTCTGAAAAAGTAGCATTTTATCAATGCCTCGAATATCAACATCCCCCTTCATTCTAAATTCAAATAGAATAGGCAATTTTAAAAGGATGATGAAAAATTTGGAGTTGGGAACGCGTTCCCATACAAAATATAAGGAAAAGTTATGAAAATTTCATATTGTTCCCAATTTTTGAAGATCCTTATCCAAAAAATTTTATTTTATATCAATTTTTAGAAATGAACCAAATAGGGCACGAAAACGACCCGGAAGGATTCCTTCTTTTTCTTTTTGAATACTGGGTTCAGTTTGGAATCGACGCCCGAGAAGAAAAAGATGCTAAACCGCTCCAGCCAATCCAATACGATCTCCTTGATTCCAAGTCGGAGATAAAAATACGGCTGAAGATGCTCCAATACATTATTCATGAAATGACAATGGAAGGCGCCGGCCTTAACAAGAGAGACCCCTCCGCGCCGGCGATCTTGGCGTCGCACGAGCAGGCGATTAACAAGCCCGCAGAAAAAATTCGGAGCGTGATGAAAGACGATTTTCCGCATCTGGCGGATTTCCAACGCATGAATTTAATGCCGTTCTGTGTTGAAAATCTCAAGCAGGTGCGACGTTTGAAAATCCGGATGAATGGCGGCGACCAGCTACCCCCGTTCATGCATCTATTTTCGCATCTGGAGTGCTTGACGATCGAGGACTACGAAGGTGGCGAAATTCCGGACACCATTCTGCAGATGGGCTCTTTGCGCAAGCTGAGCCTTATATCTTGGAAGGGCCTTCTGGAAGTCGGGCATTCAATAAGAAGCCTGTGTTCGCTGGAAAGGATCAGCTTTAGCAGGTGCAACAACCTTTGGCGTATTTCACCCGTGCTGAGGAACTTTGAAAGTCTAAAGCACGTGGATTTGTCATCAACGGCGTTCGAATGCATCCCAAACGGCGTCTTGTGGAATCGTTCGATTGAAAATCTTGTTATGAACTACTGCTTTCATCTGCGTTCAATCGACCCATATATTGCGAGAATGCCAAACCTTCGGGTTCTGTCGCTGCGAGGTGGGAAGTTTCGGGCCATGCCGTTCATCCAGAATTTGCAGGAATTGGATTTGTATGGCTCCAAAAACATCGTTTGCATCTGCAATCGCATGGCCCTGAGAAAGCTGGACCTGCGCGAAACAAATGTCGTTATTTCGTCCGATAATCCATGGCCCTTTCCAGACATCGAGTATCTTGCAATTTCAAACCCGAAACAGCAATTTCCGGCCGCCTTCTCGATGCCAAAGCTGAGGGTGTTTCATTTAGAGAATTATTGCGGCCCAGATCTGCCCTCATTCATATACAACTGCGGGAATCTTGAGAATATTTTCCTGAGTAATTGTTATGGGTTTGCCACCATCAACGCCAAAATTTACAATCTGAAGCGGCTCGACCGTCTGGAATTAATTGGATGTGCGCTTAGACACCTTGATGTTGGAATCAGCGCGCTTCAAACTCTTAAATTTCTTACGGTCATCAATTGCCGTAATTTTGTTGCGCTACCTCCTGATCTGTGCGCACTGAAATCACTGGAAAAATTAATTTTGACGTGCACGGCAATCGCGGAGGTTCCTGCTTCCGTATTGAACATGAGGTCGCTGCGGCTTGTTATAAATCGGGACGGCGAATATGTGTTGGATGTAGAAGCGGAAGAGCGCGCCAAAAAATTTGTGGCTGTTTTAATGAATCTGACTGAAACAAACTAGAATGACCGAAGTGAATAAACGTATGGAAATATTTAATTCTTGTCTTGCAGAAATTGCAATACTGATATAAAATGCAAGGAAGTGGATTATTTCAGGCATATTGAGAAATTTGGAATTGGGAACGCGTTCCCATACAAAATATAAGGAAATGTTGTGAAAATTTCATATCGTTCCCAACTTTTCATCATCCCTGATAAATTTTCATATTTTGTATCAGTTTTTTAAAAAATGAATCAAGAAGAACTTGGAAACGACCCGGAGGCAAAGATTCTTTTCCTGTTTGAGAACTGGATTCAGTTTGGTGCCGATGCAAGAACCGAGGAAGTTGTGCGGCCTCTCGTGCAAATGGACTATCGCTCTACTCCGCTCAATGCTAACCAGAAAGGGCGGTTGATGTTTGTTCAAACCATCATCCATGAGATGACAATGGAGGGCTCCGGGCTGAACAAGGAAGACCCGTCTGAGCCCAAAATATACTCGTCGCATAACGAGGCAGTGGTCAAACCGTCAAAAAAGATTCGACGCGAATTGAAGAGTAAAATACCCCACATGGAGACATTCGAACGAATGAATTTGATGCCTTTTTTCGTTGAAAAGCTCAGGCAAGTGCGAACACTGAAGATTTGCATGGGGACAAAGGACGAAATCCCTCCGTTCTTCCACCTTTTTTCGAATCTGGAGTGTCTGACGATCGAATCTGGCAACGACGCCGAAATACCAAACACCATCTTCGAAATGCGTTCTTTGCGCGAGCTGAACCTTCCATCTTGGCGCGCCCTTCGGAAAGTCGGGCCATCTATACGACAATTGCACGGTTTGGAGAAAATCAATTTTAGTGGATGCAGAAAGCTCTCCGAGATTGCGCCCGAGTTGATGAACCTCCAAAACCTTAAACACGTGGATTTGTCTTCAACTGCGATCAGTTTCATTCCAAGCGGTGTCTTGTCGAATCCGTCGGTAGAAAATCTGATTATGGACAATTGTTCTTCGCTGTTTCACGTCGATGAGGCGATTGCGACCATGAAAGGCCTTCGGAACCTTTCGCTTCAGGATGGAAGTTTTGACAGCTTGACGAGCATCCCGAATTTGGAGATACTGAATTTGAGTGGCTCCGAGAAATGTCGTTCGATTGGGATGTTTGAAAATCTCAAAAAATTGAATCTGCTTGGAACACATGTGAACGTTCTGCTCGAAGATGTGTGCAACTTCTCCAAGATCGAGGACCTCCGGATTTCATTTTGGAACCAACGAGTTAGAACCCCATGCTTGTTGCCAAAATTAAGGGTGCTCCACATATATGATTACAACGCCGTGCAGTTTCCTCCATTTGTGTTCGAGTGCGAATATCTTGAAGAGATTCATTTGCGTGATGCGCCTGCGATTACCTACGTCGAACCCGATCTTTACAAACTGAAACATCTCAAGGTGATTAAGTTTATTAATTGTGGGCTGGAGTGTCTCTTCTTTGGAATCAGCAACCTTGAAAATCTCACTTTCCTCGACATTAGCCACTGTCGCAATTTTAAGGAATTGCCGCATGATCTCGGGTTGCTGGGAAAGTTAGAATATTTGTATTTGAACCAAACGGGGATTGTAGACATTCCTGAAGGAACATTGGACATGAAGTCGCTAAGGTATGTTGTGAATGCAGCCGGCCAAATTGTGATGGACAAGGATGCGGAAGAACGGGCTGAAAAATTTGCAGCTCTGCTGCTGGAGTTTATCAAGAAATAAAATGTTAACGCTAGTTGAATATTGTGTAATAATATGATTTCACATATTATTTTATGAACAAACATAAGTTATGCGTTGACTATAAATACTTAAAACCAATGGAGGAGGGGCCAAACGAGTCAGAATTCGTGCAAAACACACTAAACTGCCGGCTGCTGCAGTTCGACTTGATGCCGGAGATGCGCACGGCCGACTCAGTTGCCGGGCAGATTGCCCGTCGCATCGACCAGATCATGGCGGATGACAGCCCCCTGCGTCCCATATACGAGGAGTTTGAGGTCTTGTCGAAAGAGGACGCAGAGGCTGTCATCGCGCGGTTCCCGAGCTTCAGGCGGAACCTGATAGTCGTATACGCCGGCGGACGGTGTTGCATGGTCGCGCTGGTCTTCAACCTGCGCCGGTTTGGCCAAACTCGGGAATGAATCTAGGCGCGCGGGGAGGCGGAAGTTCGATCAGGATACGCATTGCCGACACAGACGTGCCCGGCACAGTGACGTTCGGCAAGGACGTCGTTTTGCTCGGGGTCTACCACAAAGACCAGCCAACGCACTATCCGGCGCTGCTCGGCTACTTCCAGGCCGCGCTCGACGACATGTATGCAAGGCGTCCGCGCGGGGCGTCCTTCCGCATAAAGCGCGGCGAGGGCTGTGGCGGGAACGCCCTGCAGTGGTTTGATTTTGATCTGTGCATCCAGACATTCGCGAAGAGCCACCCGGACGTGGACATCCAAATCGAATAAATAATCACAGTTTTCGTTTATTTAATCCCACAGTTTGCCCGCAAATATAATCAAATGCGGCGTCGAACCGCGCAGTGGCGTCCTGCGTCATCTCGGACGTCTCCGCCTGCACCTCAAAGTTGTCCTCGAACACAAGGCTGCACCATGGCACGTCGTTGAGCACCTGAGCGTCATGGCTGGCATCGCCACCTTCTTGAAACTCAATATGCAGCGTCACATCGTCAATCTCGTAACCTGGAAAATACCGCGAATACCGGATGTAAATCTGCTTAATCTGCCTCCCCATCTCTAAAATCAATCTTTGAACACTCGCCCACAAAAATAAAAAAAATCTCGATTTCAGGCTCTTAAACACCATAATAAATTTCGATTTCGAAGTTACACCAAATTGCGAATAACCACAGCTAGAACCTTAACAGACGGCTGGAGCCGATTTAGAGTTTCAGACTAACCCCACTCAAAATGTATGGAGGGGGTA
>CAYWRU010000082.1:0-12656 GCA_964460795.1 uncultured bacterium
CCTATAGGAAATAGGGGGCATAAGCACGAAATTCTAAATCCGAAATTCGAAACAATATCAAATATCTAAATTCAAATGTTTTAAACATTAGAATTTATAATTTTGGATTTGTTTCGGATTTCGTGCTTAGGATTTCGAATTTATATTTAAAGGAACTTTATGTTCTGGGAGCTGATACAGTCCAATAAAAGGCGCTCGATCCTCCTTGTGATCGGTATGAGCCTCGTCCTCGCTTTACTTGGCGCCACACTCGGGGCTTTTTGGGGAGCTGGCGAATCCAGCACACAATCAGGAAAAATATTCGCGGATCGCCTGAATGCATCCCTGGATTTTACCAACCCCAATCCGCCGGAAGTTCTTCCTGTCCAAGGTTATCCTCCTGATTATGGAATGCAGCGCGGCATGATGAGCGGTGCGGTGGGAGGCCTTGCCACAGCGCTATGTCTTTTTCTCATTGCTTATTTTTGCGGTGAATCGCTGCTGCTTGATTCTGCCTTTGCGCGGGAGATCACACATGAAATGCATCCCGTCCTCTTTAATGTTGTCGATGAAATGCGGATTGCAGCCGGTCTTCCGAAGCCACCGAAGATCTATATTATAGATGAGAAAGCTCCGAATGCTTTTGCAACCGGCATCCGAAAAGAAAAAAGTGCTGTGGCAGTCACTGTAGGACTTTTGACGGAACTCAATCGGGATGAACTTCAAGGCGTGATCGCCCACGAAATGTCGCACATCATGAACCGAGATGTGCTTTTTATGACCTTGGCTGCATCCATGATGGGCAGCATTCAGATGATTTCTGATTTTTTTATGCGGAGCTTCCGTTACAGCGGATCCTCTTCAGGAAGCCGTTACCGAAATTCGCGCGGAGGCGGAAGCTCAGCCATTCTTGTGATGGCCGCTGCTGCTATTATTTCCCTTTTGTGTGTGATTCTAGCCCGGATTTTCTATTTTGCGATTTCCCGGCGCCGGGAATATCTGGCCGATGCCTGTGGAGCACGGCTTTCACGCTATCCTGAAGGACTTGCCTCTGCTTTGGAAAAAATCTCAGGTTCAAAACTTCGGATTGAAGATGCAAATCCTTTTACCTCGGCTTCGTTTATTTTGAATCCTCTGGATGCCAAGGAAGAAGGATTCTTCGCAGATCTCGCCAGCACTCATCCGCCGGTGGCTGAACGTATCCGAATTCTTCGCGGCATGATGAACGGCGCTTCGCTTGAAGATTATGCTAAGTCCTATGCCTCCATCAAAAAATCCAGTGCCGGTCTACTTCCTGCCTCTGCCTTGGATCAAAAATCAGCCGTTGGATTGCGCGCCCCCTCGTCAGATTCGCTTCCAAAAGGTGAGGTTCCCAAGGAAGTGGCTCGAGACTTTGGAGATCTTTGCGCTGCCGTGAATGGCTATGCTTTTTTTAAGTGTCCTTGCGGTTTACGTTTTAAAATTCCGCCGGGGTTTCAGGATAAAAAGATTTGGTGCCCCCGCTGCGGACTAAAAAGCGATTTGCCGTTTGCAGGACCGATAGGAAAAGTGGCGGAATCAGCTCCCGCAGATGCAGAACAAGGGGACAGGCTTAACCAACCTTTCAACAAGCCTGTCCCCAGGGGGACTGTCCCCTTCAGTTACCAGCGAAAACAATCCGGATGGGAATCTTTTTTTTGTTCGTGCGGAAAAATGGTTCAGCTCTCGCCCAGCTTCTCAGCTCCTCAAGTCACCTGCAAATTCTGCCATCGCAAAATTGAAATCTTCCACAAGGAAGCCAGCTCATTGGGAGCATCATAAAATCACAAGCGTGAGGGTAGCCGTGTTAGACATCGCTGCCCCGTCTTGGGCCTTGTACGTAAATGTAAAAGTCCCTTTGACTCCTGAATTGGGTGTGAATAAGAAAGTCCCATCTGAATTAAAAATCAAACTCCCCGCAGACGCATCCACGTTTTGAACCAATTGATAACTAAGTGAGTCTAAATTTACATCATATCCAAACACCTTACCTGAAAGGGGTTTTCCGGTAATTCCATACAGAGTCAATGAACTCGCCAAAGGAGCCTGACTGATCATGTTTGAAGAAGTAGGCTTGCTCCAGAATGAATCGATTGTCAGCGGATGAATTCCTAAGGGCATGTAACCCGGCTTTGGAATATTGCTATAAAAATCACGTCCGGCGATAAGAGTGCCATAACCCGCCGTTCCAATCATGGAAGTCACTTTCGGCGCGGTATTATTCCACTGATAAATCGGATCCAAAGCTTGATGAAGATCCTGATTCCCTGCGGGTGAACCGATCACCGAAGTGGTGGTCCCCCGGCCCGGCTGATCGAGCGCAAAAGTTGCCTTGCGAATTTCATAGCGCACGTTGACCCCATACACCAAAGGACGAGATCTTTCCAGATCGGTATTATTAGTCACGGTAAGTGTTGTTGCGGTATTCGAGACAATTTCCCGGCCCCTGCTTAACTGAAATGCTCCGCCTCCAGCCATGGTAATGTCTTCGTACGATGTGGAAAGAGTCAAAGTATCTGCCGTATTCGAAATCACATAAGATTTTTCATTGGTTCCGATCTTCGTAAATTCATAGCCAACCCACTGATTGGCAGTCCATCCCGCCCCTGAAACGACAACCGACCTTAGGCCTCCTGAGGTTGCAGTAAAATCGGCAATCTCTCTTAAAATGTAATCATTCCATTGATTCACTGTCCAATTTTTACTCGTATCCGTAAGAAATTTTGATCCTCCCGATGTCGAAATGCCTAACTCAAAAACTCCATCCCCGGCTCCCCCCGGAGTTCCAGGGCCGTCTGTGAGATCGGCTCCGTCCCACAGCTTCGTTCCATCCACAGAACCCCAGGGTGCAAATTCACCAAAGGCACGGTAGGAATTCAATTTGATGGCCGTATTGGCAGTGCCATTAAACACATTATCGAAAATAATGGCCCCGCCTCCGCGGACATCCACAAAGGTGTCTCGAGAAATAGCATTGGTAAAGGTGTTTCCATAGATTTCCATCGAGCGGCCGCTCCGGTAACGCTGGCTGGATTCCGTCCCGTGATTTCCAACGCTGCCATTTGTCACATCGTTATACCGAAACACAATGCGTCCCCCATTCCAACCATCAACTACACCCAATGAATCGCTAACAGGTTCCCTTCTCATAATATTGTGCTCAACATAAATAGCATCTAACCCTCCCCAATCGGCATCATGCTCCCAAGAACTATCTCCAAAAGAACCCCCTTCCATATTTCCATTAAAGAAAATAACAGCTCGGCCTGAAGTCGTGAGATAGAATTCATTTTGGTCGATCACTCCATAACCTCCATTCACAACGATGCCTTCGGTCGTAAGCAATGTGAATTTGCAATGATCAATTCGAACGGCTGTGGAAGTACCATTGATTTGGACTGCGGATTCTTCCGCACCATGGAAAACTCGCGAGACCGTGCCTTTTGCAATTTCAATTCCGGTCATGCGGTAACTTTTCTCAGCCTGAGTATTCCAGCGAATCACGTTATAAGGAGGATTGGGGATATTATCTAAGAGGACTGTTTTTCCGGCTCCCGCACCCTGCAAAATAATGGCTTTATCAATCACCACGGTTGAGGCCCAAGACCATGTGCCTTCGGGCACCATAACAATATCTCCATCCTGAGCAAAGTTGACGGCATTTTGCACATCCATTTGCTCCCCGCTCTTTGCACTCACGATATTTCCATTTCGGACCGGAGCATCGGCAGGAAAAGCTGAAACTGTGGGAGAGACTACGGAGAAATTACCATTTCCATCATAGGCTTTGATCTGATACTTATAAATCGTATAAGCCGTGAGTCCCGTATCCGAATAAGAACGCTCCGGCACATCCGCAATTTCAACAAACCCGCTTCCGCTGTCACGATAAATTTTGTATCCCACGACCGCGACATTATCCGTCCCTGCACTCCAGTTCAAGTCAATACGAGAATTTGAAATGGGTTGAGCCGACTGAATGACAGGAGCTGTAGGAGGCTCAAGATCTCCCGCCCCTTCAAGATAGAGCTGGGCAATTTCTTCTTTGGAAAGGGCACGGTTATAAACGCGAAGATCATCCAGCTTTCCTTTAAAATAAGATCCTTGAGCACAGGTGCTGTATTGATTATTGCACCCTAAAAATAAATCCCCCGTCGGAAGTGTGACGGTAATATTACTGCGAGTCCCCAAAGGCGTACTTGTACCTGGACCAGGACCATTTTTATAAAGATATCCGGTTGTTCCATCCAAAACCAAAACATAATGGACCCATGTCCCTCCGTTATACCCATAATTAATGGATTGACTCCAATCCGACATGCCCACAGCAATCTGGGAAGCGGAACTATCACTGATGCTCACATATAATTTATCCGCACCTGAGTTATCTGCAGAGAACAGCGTTTGATTGAAACCAGGTTGGTCCGCGTAAGCCCAAAGCGAGATGGAAAAACTGCTTAAACTATTGATCTTCAGGCCTGTATTAAAACTATCGTTCACTCCGTCAAATTGCAGCGCTCCTCCCATACGCCCATCGCTGGTCCATGTGGGAGAAGTGGTAGTCCCACTTCCCGGATTTGCATCAAAGGCCCAAGCGCCCGCCAAACCAACCTTCAATGGATCTGACAGGACAACTGCAGGATTGACGGCATTGAAAGTCACCAAAAAGGTATCCGTCACATGAGTGGTCCCGTCAAAAACATCGAGCGTGATTGTAGAAGTTCCGGATGCATTCGCCACCGGAGCGATCGTTAGAGTCCGATTTGTTCCGGTTCCTGAAATCACAAGCCCGTTATTCGCGACGAGACTTTGATTACTTGAGGAAGCTGTCACGACAAGCGCGGCTAAATTCTCGGCATCTCCCACGGTAAAATTCACGGTCATGGACGAATCTTCGTTCACCGGAGTTTGATCCGCCACATTTTGCACCGTCGGAGGAGCATTAACCAGAGGTGCTTGCGAAATTGCCGTGGATTCAAAAGCGCCGATATCGGGACGGCTGCCATAAAAGACCTGTCGGCCCGAGGAATCTTTGAAAAGATAGACATTGCCTGAGGAAACACTGATGTCCCGGTCTAAAACAATCGTATTCCCGGTGATCGAAACAATTTGCGCCACGTTTTGGGTATCTCCAATGGCAATCCAATCTGCATTCACACCGGCCCAGCCAGCCTGAAAAAATCCGGCGTCATTAACCACCAAACTACGAGTGGCGCTGTTATAGGAAACAACTGTGGTCAGAGATCCTCCGGCATTGATTGCCGGTGAAGTATTTTGCAGCGAAAGATTGTCATTTAAAGCATTCCCGTCTGAAGTGTAACTTTGAAAAAGAGGATTGGTGATTAGACCATTGACATCGGTTCCGCTGGGAACTGGATACCCGCGGTTCCATTCGCTTCGCTCATCACAAGTGGTCGTACAAGTGGTCTTATAAGCAAGATTGTAATCGACCCGCGCACCCGGCAAAGAATCTGTGGAAAAAGAATAAAGATTTGTACCGCCGCCTACCGCATCATAAAAAATATTGTTGAGCAAAACTCCCCCCGTAGAAGCCTGGCTGAAACCTATGGGAGCATTACCTGTCCCCGTGTCCCACTGGAGAGTCTTAACCACGGTGTTATTATAAACCCGAAGATTATCAAACCCGTACTGCGGCCCCCCAAATGCACTGTCAATACCGTTAATCGTGTTGTAACGAACCGTAGCATTGGAAGCGCCGCGTCCCGGATCATCTCCAAACAGCATGAAGTGAACATTCCCCTTGGCCTCCGAGACGTTATACATGGTGTTATTTTCAATCAACATGTAGCTCCCATAACCCTGGATTCCATCAATATGAGGGATCGTGGTCCAATCCGAAGCCGGCACATCGTGAAGTGTATTATTTCTCATGACAAAATAGTTTCCCTTTCCATAATTAACGAAATCCCCGACATGGGAAATATCATTATGATCGATCAAAATATTGTCCCCGTTGCTGGCAATCCCGGAAGTCCCTCCGACTCCGTAGCCGCTATAAGAAATCGTATTGTCCCGGATCGTTATGTTATTCGAGGTAAACCCGTCATTTCCATTCATGCGGATGCCAGCTGCCGAGGTCCGATGGATCTGGTTATTGATGATCTGTGTACCATGGGATAAAGTCATATTGATCCCTGCCCCCAACACAGTCGAAGTCCCGACAATGTCGTGGATATAATTGCCGACAATCTGCGCGTTAAGAGCATTATTTAAATAAATTCCATTTTGATTGAGCGGAAGGGCCGTAATCTCAAACCCTTCAATGGTGACATTGGAGGCATTCGTCACATCAAACCCCTGCACCACAACTTTTCCAGACGCCTGCAGTTTGATGCCGCTCTTGGCCGCGCCCGAAACCACCACCCTTTGAGAATAATTTCCCGACGAAACAAGACATGTATCTCCGGCTTGGGCCGCTGCCACACAAGCCGAAATTGATGAGAAATTTCCGGTTCCGTCTGATTTGACCGTCAGCACCGTCTGGCCCGTTTGCCGGGTAAAGACAGGATTAACAGCCATGGATATCGTCTGGGTGGTCACACCGCCGTTTCCATCTGAAATTTCATAGGTAAAAGAATCCCACCCTGCAAAATTTGCGTTAGGCACATAAGTCCTGCTCGTTCCTGTACCGCTCAAAGTCCCATTGCGAGGGCCTGAAACAATGACATAAGTCAAAGTACTATTTTCTGCATCTGTCGATTGAAGATTAATGACGCGAGAAGTTCCGGCCGGAATATCGTAATGCACTGTTCCATTCGCAGCCGGCGCATCATTGACTGGGGAAACGGTCAGAATAAAAGTCTTGGCCGTTGTATTGACCCCATCCGAAACATTAACAGTAATCGTCGCTGTCCCCGATTGATTCGCTGCAGGAGTCACAGTAATCCAACGGTTGGATCCGCTTGTCCGCAGGGAGATTCGTGCATCCGGCACAAGGATTTGATTGTTCGACGTGGCTGTAATTTGAAGTGCCGTTTGGGCCGTATCCGAATCCGTAATCATAAAGCCCAAGGCCGCCGTATTGCTGTCTTCAGCGATCGTTTGATCGGCAATGGCTGTCATACTCGGAACTATGCCCGAAGCCAACGCAGTTACCGTCACTTGAAATGATTCTGAAAAAGATCTGCCGCTTTCATCCGTGGCTGTTACCGTGATAGTCGATGTCCCTGTTTGATTTGCTGCAGGGGTCACGGTCACACCCCGGACTCCCTCCGTACCTGAAAATACAATATTAGCATTCGGAATGAGTGCCGTATTCGATGAACTTCCGCTCAGTGTGAGCCGATGAACCGGCGTTTCTAAATCCGCAAGTGTAAAACTTAAAGCTCCGGTGTTCGCTCCAGCCGCAATAAATTGATCGGCAATACTTGTGATCGACGGCGCATCATTGACCGCGTTCACAGTCAGAGTCACTTTGGCTGCGGATGAAACTGCGGTACCGCTACTTACGCGAAAATAAAATTCATCCCCGCCTGCGTAATTCGCTGCGGGTGTGTAAAGATATCGCGAAGCATCATTAGGATAGTTTACGGTATCCCGTCTTAGAGTCCCATGGGCAGTCACATAGGCGCCGTTTAAAAAAGTCAGGGGGATATTATTTGAATCCACCAAACTATAGTTACTTCCATTTTGACCGCCAAGCACAATGGCTTGAACAGCATCCTCAGTCACCGCCACGGTCTGGGCCTGAGCCGTAGGAGCAGATGGATCAATGACTGCATTATTAATAGTAAGGGTTCGAGTCTGGACAGCTGAGATTCCGTCATCCGCATTGTTGGCAATTCCATCCAAACCTGTATCCCGCACCGAAAATCCAACAGAGAAAGTGCCCGCTGTTGTCGGCGTCCCCGAAATAACTCCTGTGGCTGCGTTCAATGTCAGACCGGCGGGAAGTCCCGTAGCTTGATAGATCAAGGCTCCGGTCTCTGCATCCGTTGCCAAAAGATTAAAACTAAGAGCGGTTCCTACCGTTCCCGTCTGATTGGCGACAGCGTTTAATACCGGCACATCATTCACTGAGTTGACAGTGACGGTAAAAGTACGGGACACTGTATTATTCTGGCTTTGTCCGTCATTAACAGTCACGGTGATCGTCGCACTTCCGCTTGCATTCGCCACAGGCGTGTAACTCAAGACTGCCGTCCCATTCGGACTTGTATAAGTCACCGTCGGATTCGAAATCAGGGAGGGGTTGCTTGATATCGCGCTCACCGTCAAGGTCTGAGTCTCGTTCGTGGCTCCTGTACCAATTCCGCTCAAATTTATTGTCTGCACCCCCGCATCTTCACTCACTGCCGTAGGATTTGAAATCACTCCCAGGGTCGGCACATCATTAACGGCATTAAGCGTCACCAAAAAGGTATCCGTCACATGGGTGGTCCCGTCAAAAACATCGAGCGTGATGGTAGAAGTTCCGGATGCATTCGCCACCGGAGCGATCGTTAGAGTCCGATTTGTTCCGGTTCCTGAAATCACAAGCCCGTTATTCGCGACGAGACTTTGATTACTTGAGGAAGCTGTCACGACAAGCGCGGCTAAATTCTCGGCATCTCCCACGGTAAAATTCACGGTCATGGACGAATCTTCGTTCACCGGAGTTTGATCCGCCACATTTTGCACCGTCGGAGGAGCATTAACCAGAGGTGCTTGCGAAATTGCCGTGGATTCAAAAGCGCCGATATCGGGACGGCTGCCGTTATACTTATAAGAAACACCCTGACCCGCGTTCCAAGTCAGGGAACGGTCTAAAGTTAATGTATTAGTTACATAATTAATGGAAACGATACGAGCCGTTACCGTTTGCCCATCAAGCTGGATTTCATCTCCTAAAAGCCCGCCAATTCCAAACCCATCAAAGAAAAATCCGGCATCATTCACACGAAGTACTGTACCGCTTCCGGCTGCAGCTGTCTGGGTCAAAAATCCGCCGGCATCAATAGCATCACGGCTGGCATCTTGAGCATTGGCTCTCAGAGAAAAATCATAAGCCCCGTCGGAAAAATTTCCGTCAACAAAGAGGGGGTCGATATTGAAAAGATCACTGGAACCGTAGGAGACCGATGTGGGAGCCCTCCAACTTCCCGAATATCCATCCCGGTAAGCAAGGTTGTAATTGCCTTGAAATCCGGAGTCTCCATATTGATCCACGCTGTAGGTCCCGCCGCCCACCCGGCCGGAATTATAAAAAATATTATTAAATACCTTCCCATCTGTTGATTCTCCGCTTAGAGGATACGGAGCTGGCTGTGAATTACCGTAATAAATAACATTCCAAGACTCCGGAGCTACATTGACATACGTATTATTGACAATTCGTACGGCATCATAGGGACTGGCCGAACCTCCATCCCCTCCAATACCGATAAAAAGATTATTTCGCATCAAAAATTCCCGGCTTCCATGACCGGCAACATCCCGAAGAATCATGGCATGAGCATGATAAAGCCCCACTCGTTCCATAAGATTTCCTTCGTAGAGGGTATAAAGAGAAGGCCGAGGCAGCGTCAGCAGCATTTTAAGCGGCTGACTGAGGGCTCCTGTAACTCCGGAAGAACCTCCATTAAAACTGGCTGTTGCATTATCATCTGCATTTGCCTTTTGAAAGATGACGGTGTTCACTCCAAAAATCCCAACCGCCGACCATCCTCCCTGGAAGGCCGCCATCCGGATCTTGTCCGCAATTTGAATGGCCGTGTCATTTTGTAAAACTGCAACCGATGTTGTCCACCCATCTAAGGTAATGGTAATATTAGTATTTACAGTTGCTGGACCATTAATGGTGAGCCCGATTCCGGTCCCCTGACTATCTGAAGCGCGGTAACTGCTAAAATATTGCAGTCCATCCACATGATGCCCCAGTGAACCGCCCGCGTGCGTGGGGAAATCGGTATCATAAACATCGTGGAAATAGTTATTTCGAATCACATTGTATTCACCAAACACATTGGTGAAATCTCCCACATGAGAAATATCATTACCTTCAATAAAATTATGATCCCCGGAGGCAACAATGGCTCCATCCCCCATGCCATTACAAATTCCGTTCGGTAGATTCGGGCACCCGCTCAAAACAACTCCGGTGTAGGAAATGGTATTGTCTTTAATCACCCCATAATTTGATAGCGTCGCGGGATTACCAGTTCGGGGCGGAACGGCAAGTGGGTCGCCTCCGCTTCCGGGACTCCCCATACGAATCGCCAATCCCATGGTGTGATGAATGACATTATCCAAAATCTGAACATGATCAGATCCCATCACGTCAATTCCGATGGAGTAAGCATTATTCACATGTGTAATTTGAAATCCCTGAATTGTAATGTAATCAGAATCAGTCAATTGAAAACCGCGTACTGTAACATCTCCGGACGCTTTGAAAATAATAGGCTGGTCAGAGGTACCAGATTTATTATTCAAACTGACACGTTCATCATAGGTGCCTGAACTTATCAAACAAGTGTCCCCAGCACGGGCGGCCGTCGCACAGGCCTGAATGGTTTGATAGGCGTTTGAATCATTTTTATCAACCATGAGGGTCCGGCCTGATGCCTGAAGTACCGAATTAACGGTGATGGTTCGAGTCTGTACGGCTGAGATTCCGTCGTCCGCATTGTTGGCAATTCCATCTAATCCCGTATCGCGCACAGAAAATCCAACCGAAAAAGTGCCGGCAGTCGTGGGCGTTCCCGAAATGACTCCCGTAGCCGCGTTCAATGTCAGCCCCGCGGGAAGTCCCGATGCTTGATACGTTAATGCCCCGGCCTCCACATCGGTTCCCGATAAATTAAAACTCAGAGGCGATTCCACAGTTCCTGTTTGATTACTCACCGCATTCAATACCGGCACATCATTAACGGCTGCAATCGAAAAGTTTACGATCTGATTGGCGGAATAAGCAGTACCGTCAAAGATTCTATAAATAAAGGAGTCCGTTCCATTGTAATTGGAGGTAGAGGTATAAGTACAATTCGCTGCCGTGCAGTTCAATGCACCGTGCGTTGGTTGAGTTACAATCGAATAGGTTAATGAATTCCCGTCCGCATCTGTTCCCGTCAGCGTAAATGTCCTGGCCGTATCTTCACTCACGCCAGTCAGTGAATTAAAAGTTGTTGTGGGCACATCATTCACCGCATTCACGGTCAAATTAAAATCCTGGGTCCGGGTGAGGGCTCCATCCGTGACTGTGACTCTTACCACTGCCGTCCCGCTCTGATTCGCAGCCGGAGTAATCGTAAGCGTGCGATTGGCTCCGGATCCTCCTAAGACAATGCTTCCATTCGGCAGTAAGTTCGGATTGCTCGAGGAAAGCACTCCCGCACTCACTCCTAGAGATCCTAGAGCTGTATCCGCGTCTGAAATCGTAAAGGTAAGGGCTCCGGTATTTCCGTCTTCATTAATAGTAGGATTGGCATTGGATACAGCGGAGATCATCGGCGCCTGAGCCGTGGGTACTGAGGGTGTTGTCACCGAAGCGACCGTGCTAAGCGTAGAAAGATTACCGGCTTGATCGACAGCTCTCACTTGATACGTATAAGTGGTACCCGCCAACACGGTCATATCTGAATAAGCTGTCCCAGTCACGGTCGCGAGCGCAGTCACGCTTCCATTTCTAAATATCCGATAGCCTGTGACTCCTACATTATCCGTGGCAGCCGACCAGCTCAGATTCACCTGAGTTTGAGAAATCGCACTGGCTGCAGGATTCACGGGTACACTTGGCGATGTGGTATCCGGAGCTGCCGGAGTATTAAAGGTTAAGGCCGCGGAGGTCTGCAGATTTCCAGCCGCATCTCGGGACAATGCGCGGTACTCATATGTTTGACTTCCCGTCAATCCGCTTAATGCAACCGAATGGGCAGTTAACATCGAGGCATTCAGTGCACTCTGAGTCCAGGCCGTGGTCCCTTGAACGCGATACTCCACTTGGGTATTACTCGCTTCATTTGTCGTCCAACTAATCGTGGCTCCCCCAGCACTGACACTGCTGGATGCAAGCGAGGATATCGTAGGGGCTGCGGTATCCGTCGGCGCTTGGGGAATCACTTCTGCTCGCTGGGTGAATTCACTGGAATTCATATGAAGCAGCAGTTTCGTATTCGCATCCCGAGTGTATTCACTGTTCGGGATCGTGAAATCCGAAGTCCACCGAGCTCCGCTTGAGATCCTCACTTCATCCATCCATCCTTTCAGCGCATGCGTCGTCCCGGTCCCAGCCGCCCCAACCATGAGCGGTGTTGCGGCATCCAACATCATCCCCGTCTCTAGCTTCATCTGCCCCAACAACTTCCCGTCTAAAAACATCCTCAGATCCGTCCCACTCTTTGTCACCGCAATGTGATGCCACGTATTTAATAATGGAAGCGTCACTTCAAATCGTGATCCACTCGCAATATCCCCATCCTTCGAATAGAAAAATCCAAGCTTCATCACCCCACTGTCATTATTCGCAAAGTCATTATTCGCAAATACCATGAAACTCTTCTGCCCAGGTACCCACTGCGACACAAAGGCCTCATATCTCCCAGCTGCAGGAAGCGCTTCCAGCCTTGCCTGAAAATCAATCGTGAAATTTCCATTCCCTATCGCCCAATCTGCGTCATCCTCAAAACTTAGATACGAATTCGTCCCGCTAAAATATCCAC
>CAYWRU010000083.1:0-3550 GCA_964460795.1 uncultured bacterium
CATGCCTAATCCACGCCGCCAGCGTTCGTTCTGAGCCAGGATCAAACTCTCCATAGAAATAGGTTGATCCACACAAAACTTGGCGTTCCTTTATCCATCCATGAGAAAGAGCAAAAATGAGAAAAGCCTGCCCTAGCAGGTTTACCTCATTTGAAAAATTTCAGAATTTGTAGACTTAAGACATCGGTAAAACTTGAAGGATCTTAAGAACTAAGTGGGCGTATTATAGTGACGCCTCTCGCCCTGTCAAGCATTGCTTTAAAAATATTTCCAAACATCTTCCTTTTGGCCAGGTTAGGGCCCAAATTTACTCTACAGTTACGGATTTTGCCAGATTGCGGGGTTTATCCACATCCCGCCCATTCATCACCGCAATCTTATAGGCAAAAATTTGCAGCGGAATGGCCGCTAAAATAGGTGACAAAATCTCCAATGTTCTAGGAATAGGGAAGAAATAATCCGAAAAACGCTCCAAATGACGGTTCCCGGCCGTTCCAATCGAAATAACGATTCCCTCTCGAGCCCGGATCTCCTCAATATTCGACATCATTTTTTCAATAGTCTTGGATTCAGGCGCAATGCAAATCACGGGCTGATTAGAATCAATGAGGGCAATCGGCCCATGTTTCATTTCTCCGGCCGCATAACCATGGGCATGGGCATAAGAAATTTCTTTAAGCTTCAGAGCTCCTTCAAGCGCATTAGGGAAGTTGACGGATCGCCCCAAATAAAGAAAGTTTTTGATGTTTCGATATTTTCGCGCGCAAGAATCAATTTTTTTATCCAATGTGAGAACACGCGCCGCATAATCACCGAGTCGTTTGGATTCTGATAAGATTTGTTTCTTAAGCTTGGGCAAAAGTTTGCGGTGCAAGGTTCCCATATAAAGTGAGAAATAAAGGAGCGTCATCAGCTGGGCAATGTAGGCCTTGGTCGATGCGACACCGATTTCAGGCCCCGCATGCGTATAAATCACAAAATCAGCTTCACGTGAAATCGTACTGCCCACCACATTCACAATCGCAACCGTGAACGCGCCCTTCGACTTTGCTTCACGAAGCGCTGCGAGAGTATCCGCGGTTTCGCCGGACTGAGTAATCAAAACCACCAAATCCTGAGGAGTGATCACCGGATCTCGGTAACGAAACTCACTGGCCACTTGAGCCGCACAAGGAATGCGCGAATATTCTTCCAGCATATAAGCCCCGATTAAGGAAGCGTGATACGCCGTGCCGCAGCTAACTAAGAATATTTTTTTGACATCTTTCAAACGGCGCATCACTTTGGAAGTCATGTTCTCAATGCGTACGTTTCCCGCCTTATCCGTCATCGTCGAATGAAGCCCCTTTAAGATGGCTGGCTGCTCATGAATTTCCTTGAGCATGAAGTGCGGATAGCCGCCTTTTTTTGCCTCTACCATACTCCATTCAATCATCTCGGGTTTGCGCTTGACCTGCCGTCCAGTTGCCAGATCAAAAATCTCCACTTTCTCAGGAGTCACTACAACATACTCATCATCTTCGAGATATAAAACGCGCTGAGTATAAGGAAGAAAGGCGGGAACATCGCTCGCCAAAAAGTTTTCGCCGTTTCCAAGTCCGACCACGAGAGGATTTGAGCGTTTGAATCCAATCAATTTCTGCGGTTCTTTTTTAGATAAGATAACAAAAGAGAAACATCCCTGCATGCGGCGAACCGAGGCTTGGAGCGCCTTTAAAAGATCATGCTGGCGATAATGGTATCCGATTAAATTCGCAGCCACTTCTGTATCTGTGTCGGAGAAAAATCCAATCTTATTTGCCTGAAGCTCTTCTTTGATCTCAAAAAAGTTCTCAATGATGCCGTTATGAACGAGCGCAATTTGCTGATCAAAATCGCGGTGAGGATGCGCATTTCGTGTAGAAGGTTCGCCGTGCGTGGCCCAGCGCGTGTGGCCAATCCCGATTTTGGATTCAGGGAATCCGTGATTGAATTCCGCTTTCAGCTGAGCAACTTTGCCTTTTTCTCGAACCACATGGAGCGAACCATGAGATTCCAAATAGGCAATGCCCGCCGAGTCATAGCCGCGATATTCCAGATGCTCCAAACCCTTTAACAGAATCGGAACCGCGGAGCGATATCCCACATAACCAACAATCCCGCACATTTTAGTCTCTCCCTAATGATTGGAGGGCATTATAACGAGTCCCCAAACTTTTGCCATGGGGTTTTCAATTGATGCCTATGATTAAGGAAGGAAGAGGCAAGAAAAATCAACGCCCCGTGCACGGGGTTACTCTCGGCGCAAAAAACGAGTGGCGAGCCTAGCCGCAGTTTCTTCGAGTTTTTCAGAGGTGATGTATTTTCCTTTGCGGATTTCTTCTTTGATTTCCTGAACGCGGCCCAAATTGGGTTCGGGCTCGGATGGAACCATGCGCGCAAAGCGTTGAACTTCTTTCCAAAGAGTCTCGTCAGTCGTGTTTTGAATACGAGGTGTTTCGATGCGAATCTTTAAATTTTTAGTACCTGCCAAGTGGTCGTGCAACCCCATGACAACTCCCTTAGCAGCGCGGTTGTATGGCTTTATAGGCTCAAGAACAATGAATGCGGTGGTGCTTTCGCTGCTAGTAAACTATCGGCTGCAAAAGCCCAAAACTTGAACCCAAGACCCCACTGAACCGCGATTTTCATCAAACTTCCAGCGTCAACTCTCCACTTCTCTTCATCAGGTGTGACCGGAGCCGCGTAATCACCTTGGTGTGTATCTGGCAAACCCGAGACTCAGAAACATCCAGAATCTCGCCGATCTCGCGCAAGGTCAGATTTTCATAGTAATAAAGAACCACGACCAGCTTTTCTTTTTCCGGAAGTTCTTCCAGCGCGCTGGCCATAATGTCTTTGATTTCATTTTGATGAACATAACTAAACTGATTGGTGACGAGTGAATCCTCGATGGTCTGGAGCCGTGAGATAGGTTTATTGCCATCATCATTTTGCCAAACTTCATCGAGCGAAAGAAAGGTCGTGGAATTCAGATCACTGTAAATGCCGTTGAGCTCATCGGTCGTCATGTTGAGCGCCTTGGCAAGTTCCGAATCCGTGGCCATTCTTCCATTTTTTTCTTCGAGTTCTTTCAATTTTTTATCGATTTCACGGGCGCGCTTACGGAGAAGGCGAGGAGCCCAGTCCAGTTTACGAAGCTCGTCCATGATGGAGCCGCGGATACGAGAGACTGCATACGTTTCAAACTTGTTGCCCTGCGAAACATCATACTTCGTGATGGCATCAAAAAGCCCGAGAATTCCGTAGCTGACAAGATCATTAAACTCCACGTTCGGCGGAAGTCCAATGGCCACACGTCCGGCTACATACTTCACGAGATAAAGATACTTTTTTACGATCTCTTCACGAAGTTGAGGGCTCTTGGTGCGTTTAAACTTCTTCCACATTTTCACTTCGCTCTCGTGCATAAAACAGCTCCTTTCGGTTTTTTTGGAATGTTATGAAGCAGACGAATCGGTTTTTTCTTGTTCGAGAATTTTTTTGATTTGATAAAGCGTGTAATTCTTGC
>CAYWRU010000083.1:3560-11865 GCA_964460795.1 uncultured bacterium
GGAGATGACGGTCTCGAAGCTGAACTTGCCGTCCAGGACCTTGATCTGCTCGAGACGGTCAAAGACCTTTTCATCGTACAAACGATGCCCCGAGATGGTACGGCGGGCTTCGTGAATCAGGCCGGCCAGCGTATAATTGTGAATGGTTTGGCGTGAAAGCCCTGAGTACTCCATCACCTCTCCAATCTTAAAAAGTTTTTCCCGTTTCATTCTCGAGCCGCTTTCGGATCTGAGCCTTCAAGGCCAGAGCCTCTTCCTGGGTTGGGTTGAGAATTAAAATCTTGTCGCAAGCCAGACGCGCCGCGCCGATACGTCCGGTTCGCATCCATTCCCGCGCTTGAGATAAATACCGAGTAACGCGATCTTGCCCTTCCAGCTTCGAGGAGTTGGCAAGGGTTTTAAGATCCTTTTCCCCTTCTTTCAGGGCCTTGGCTTGAATTTCATCAATGAAGCGGGAGGCGGGAACATTCTGCGGATCAAATTGAAAAACTTTTTCAGCCGCTAAGATGGCTTGGTCATATTGATGATAACTGGCCAAGGTTTTGGCGCGTTCCATCCAGCGCTCCATTTCAATCCTGGCCTCACCTTTGGGAAATTCTTCCGGCGCTTTTTTGGTTTTGGGTTCTTTATCACCGGCAATTTCACGATCAATGATCTGACTCATGAGTTCATGAAGTTCAGCATTTTTCGGATATTTGGCCATGAGCTGCTCAGTCATTTCTCTAGCCTTGGCCACTTCTCCAGCCAAAAGAGCAACTCGGGCCTCAATCACTTCAAGCCCGAGATTGTCCTGAGTCGCCGGAGCTGCAAAAAGCGTTGTGGTCATCAGCGCCATCCCGATTAGAAGTGTTAAATGTTTATTCATTTATGCTATGTAATTTACAATATGTAAAGCATAATGTATAAACTCAACATTGCTTGGTCAAGCGCTTTTTTTAACTATTTTTAGCAATCACTATCAAATGTATGCTTTGACTGTAGGGAGCACTAGATATTGTGGTGAAAGGCTGAAGATTTTTTGAGGCTTGGAGGCCTTTTTGATAAAACTAAGTGGCGAAAATCTTAAAAAGTAGGTGTCTCAGCAGAGCAGATGCGCGGAGAATGCATGAAGCTTTGGAGTTTGAACAGAGGATATTGCGACGATTGAAGCCCAGCAGCGGCTCCCCTTTTTAAAATTGTGGACAGTCGCTTTCAAATATTTTTAGGGATTTGAGTAGATTCCCATTTTGCGGAATTGTTTGTAGCGTCTGTCAGGAAGCTCCTGATAAGGGATGGCTTCAAGTTCGCGAAGTGATGCATCAATGGCCGCGCCTAAATTCTCCGCAGTTTTTTCCATATCACGATGTGCGCCGCCCAAAGGCTCAGGAATAATTTCATCGACAATACCAAGCTCTATTAAATCCTGCGCCGTCATTTTAAGGGACTTGGCCGCATCCGGAGCCTTGGCTGGATCCTTCCAAAGAATCGCAGCGCATCCTTCGGGTGAAATAACAGAGTAATAAGCGTTCTCAAGAATAAGTATCTTGTCCCCTACTCCAATCCCAAGCGCACCCCCGCTTCCCCCTTCGCCAATCACAACAACAATAATAGGAACTGCAATATCTGCCATCTCCCGTAAATTAAAAGCAATGGCCTCAGCCTGTCCGCGCTCTTCAGCTCCAATCCCCGGATAAGCACCGGGCGTATCGATGAAGCATAAAATGGGGCATTTGCACTTTTCAGCCAAACGCATAATACGAAGCGCCTTACGATATCCTTCCGGATGTGCGCATCCAAAACTGCGCATTAAGTTCTCTTTCGTGTCTCGTCCTTTTTGATGCCCAATAATACACACCGGAGTTTCTCCGCGCCATTTGGCAAATCCCGTGACCATTGCGCGGTCATCACTGAAGCGGCGATCGCCGTGAAGCTCGGTAAAATCTTTGGTGAGAAGGCGGACATAATCCAGAGTGTAGGGACGAAGCGGATGGCGGGCTACTTGAACACGCTGCCACGGGGTCAAGTTGTCATAAATATCTTTGAGCGCTTTTTCAAATTTCTTTTCTACGCTTTTGATTTCGCCTTTAAGGTCAATGCCGTTATCCGAGGCGCGCAGTTCATTGATTTTCCGCTCAAGCTCCAAAATAGATCGTTCAAACGGAAGGCAGGCATCGATCAAATTGCTCGACTGAGACCGAGCGGGTTTTGTCGCATGATGAGTTGCCATAAAGTAGTCCGTAGCCTTTCTAGTCTTGAATGTTTACCTGGGTTCCCAAAGGCAAAATGTCGTAAAGTTCTTCCACATCCTGATTCAACATCCGGATGCATCCCGAGGACGCCTGGCGTCCAATAGATTCGGGCTCTACCGTGCCGTGAATTCCGTAGCCGGGCTTATCAAAACCAAGCCATCGGGTTCCCAGATGATTTTCCGGAACGCCCGCCGGAATCACGAGATCAACTTTCTTGTACCAAATCGGATCTGAAATTCGCGTGATAATCTTAAACCGGCCCACCGGTGTTTTGTTATGCTTTCCTGTCGCCACGCGGTAATGCTTAAAAGGCTTTCCATCTTTTTGAAGAACAAGTTCATTTCGCGACTTATCAATTAAAACCGAAAACTTACTCTCTATCACTCGGATCTTGGAGCCTGATAAAATCTTATCGCCTTGCAAACCATTGCTGCGGCGGAGCAGCTCCACGGTAGTTCCATATTTCTTCGCAATATCGAAGAGCGCTTCGCCTTCCTCAACCTTATGAAACTTAGCGCCCGGCATAGCGGCCTTGGAAAAAAGGATTTTGATATTCAAATCCTCGGACGCTTTACGGATTTTCCCGCCGTGCAGACTGAACCAATCCAGCTCTGCCACTGCTCTGGAGTATTCTTTTTGCGCGTCCAAAAAACGTCCTTCACGTAAAAAATCCTGAGCCTGCCTTACATAATTTCCGACACTTCCCGGCGGTTCTCTATCCGCGGCCTGAACTGCCGGACTGGCCATTATTGCGATCGCGCATCCTGCGAAGAAGGTCCTCTTGAATAAAGAGGTAGCTTTGCTCATAGGCCGCAGAAAATGTAGGCCAGGATCACGCCTAAAAATGCTCCTGCAAAAACTTCCACCGGAGTATGGCCAAGAAGTTCTTTGAGTTTAGCTTCTTGAACGGCTCCTCCTTTGGAGAGTTCGTCAAGAATCTGATTTAAAACCCGGGCTTGACGACCGACGTTGCGACGTACTCCGGCCGCATCAAACATGGTAATAAGTGAAAAAATGAGAGTCATGAGAAAGATCACAGAATTGAATCCGTAATAGAGGCCCACCACCGTGGCCAAGCAAGAAACCGTGGCCGAGTGAGAGCTGGGCATACCGCCCGTATCAAAAATCCAGCGATAGCTTAGGACATGCTGCTGTTTCTTCAGGTAGGCCCTCAAGTATTTTATAAATTGAGAGATAAACCAGGTGGCAAACACAGCGGTAAATGCACGCGCCGCAGAAAACGGCGCCTCACCTACTAGTAGATCATTCATTAGATTTTGGATCCCTCAATGGGAAATAGGCTGGGAAAGAGAACTCTTGACGATGCGAATTATATGATCTAAAATCATAATATGTATGAATTATTTATATATATCATTCTTAACTAATTATAAAGTCTAGGAGACCCAGAATGCAAGGATGTTTTCCATGATTGCCCGGATAGAAAGCGCTTCCTATTTAGGAATCCAGGCCTATCCGGTCCATATTGAGATTGATATTGCAGACGGACTTCCGCAGTTTGTCGTAGTTGGACTGCCGGACACCAGCATTAAGGAGTCTCGCGAGCGGATAAAGTCCGCGATTAAAAACTCTGATTATGACTTCCCTTCTCAAAAAATCACCGTGAATTTAGCGCCCGCGGATATTAAAAAAGAAGGCCCCTCCTTTGATCTTCCCATGGCCGTTGGAATCTTAGCCGCCTCAGAACTGATTTCTGAAGAGGCCTTGGCGCCCTATCTTTTTCTTGGAGAATTGGCGCTGGACGGCAGTGTGCGGCCGATTCGGGGCGCCGTAATTATGGCTTCGGAGTTTTCAAAATCTAAAATCCTGGTCTTGCCGCGCGAAAATGCCAGGGAAGCAGCGCTCATTCCGGATGCAAAAATTATTCCTGTGTCTCACTTAAGGGATGTGCTGGAAATTCTCCAAGGCCTTCGGCCGGCTGAGTTTTGGAAATCAGAGGATCAAAAGGAAACCACGCCTACAAGAGAATTCCATCATCCGCTGGATTTTTCAGAGGTCCGCGGTCAACATTTTGCCAAGCGTGCCGTAGAAGTGGCCGTGGCCGGAGGACACAATCTCGCCTTCATCGGACCTCCGGGATCTGGCAAGACCATGCTCGCAAAACGCATCCCGACGATTTTTCCCGGCTTAAGTGATGCCGAGGCTTTGGAACTTACCAAGATTCATAGCAGCAGCGGACTATCTAATTCTAATATTCTAAAAATCCATGAGCCGCCTTTTCGCTCTCCGCATCACACAGCTTCTGCAGTCGCCTTAGTCGGAGGGGGAACCTGGGCCAAACCCGGCGAAGTCTCTTTGTCTCACGGCGGCGTACTTTTTCTGGATGAATTCCCGGAATTTCGTCGGGACGCTTTGGAATCTTTGCGAAGCCCGATTGAAGACGGTGTGGTCACGGTTTCACGCATCCAACATCACGTCACGTATCCCTGTCGATTTCTCTTGGTTGTCTCCATGAATCCCTGTCCGTGCGGACATTTAAATGATGTGCGCCGTTCGTGCCGCTGCACCCTCGCGCAAATTCTTCGATACCGCGCAAAAATTTCAGGCCCCATTCTGGACCGAATTGACCTGCATGTGGAAGTGCCGTCGCTTCCATATGCTTCACTCGTCGAAACCGCGAGCGAAGAATCCTCTCGAGTGATCCGTGAGCGAATTCAAATATGCCGGGAAATTCAGCGTATACGCTTTCGCGGTTTGGACTACACGCTCAATCATGAAATGCGTCCTCGCGAGATCAAAAAATTTGCGCTTCCGGATTCTTCAGGACAAAAATTGCTCGAACAAGCCATGAAAGAACTTCACCTGTCCGGCCGCGCCTATTTCAAAATCCTTAAAATCGCTAGAACGATTAGTGATTTAGCAGAGTGCGAAATGATCGAAGCCTCTCACATTGCAGAGGCAATTCAATATCGAAGCCTAGACAGGCAGTGGAGAACGTAAACGGAGCAACTATGGCCATAAAACTCATTCCTCAAGAAGTGATTCAAAACAAGATATTCCTGCTCCGTGGGAAGAAAGTCATGTTCGACAAAGACCTGGCTGCGCTTTACGGCGTTGAAACTAAAGTCTTGAACCAAGCTGTAAAACGAAACATTGACCGATTTCCGGAAGACTTTATGTTTCTCCTTACACCGCAAGAGGCTGCAAACTTGAAGTCACATTTTGTGACTTCAAGTTGGGGAGGCAAGCGTAAACCATCTCACGCATTTACCGAACACGGTATCCTTATGCTCTCCAGTGTTCTTAACAGCAAGCGAGCTGTCCAGGTCAATATCCAGATTATGCGAACCTTTACTCAACTCAGAGAAATGTTGACAGGCAACAAGGAATTAAAGCGGAAAATCGAGGAAATGGAAAAGAAATACGATCATCAGTTTCAGATAGTCTTCAAAGCCATTAAAGAATTACTAGAGCCTCCGTCGGTCAAATCAAAACCGCCGATCGGATTTCATCCTTAGCTGGAGGGATGATCGCTGCCGAGCGAATGGTTTTTCTAAATAGAGGCGTAGATATGCGAAGAATGGACTTGTGGAATGTCGGCACGCCAAGCCGCATCAAGCGCTTCAATGCCGCCCGGGTAGTAGAGATTGATGGTTTCGGTCGTAGAAGGAATCTGACCTATCGAAGCATTTTTGCAGTGTGCGATTAAATTCCGAATCACGGTTTGTCCTTCCGGAGATCCCATTAAAAAATAAATGACCGACCACGCGGCTCCGTATTGAGGACTCAGCGAGGCTTCGTTATATTCCTCCCACTCTCCTCCTACCTCCAGATACGCTCGAAGGTCCGTCAGTTCCCCCGAAGCCAAAAGCTGCTTCACATAATAATCGTAGCCCAAAAGCGGCGAGACTCTCAGGCCCTCCGGAGTTGGTTCAAGAGTGGAAAAATACTGCGCCAAGCCTTCATTCATCCAGCGCGGAATCGAAGGAAGCGCCTGGCGCATAAAGGCGTGCACGGTTTCGTGAAAAAGAAGTTCGCGCGTTTCCTTATCATCTGCCTGGACAGCCATCGCAATTTCATTGAGATGCGGAAAATAAACACCGGGAAAAAGAATCGGGGCTCCTTGAGTCCGCAAATACTCGCCATGCTGATTAGGATCCGCAAACATCCGGATCTTAAAAGTAAGTTCCTGAGGAAACTGCGCGCCCAGTTCGTGTTTCAGGAATCGATACAAAAAAGCAATGCCGTTTTGCGCCGCACTCACCAGCTCCGGCGAAGGTATATATTCCACGGGAATGAGTTCGAGTTGAAAGAAAGTTCCGTCCGGATCCTGAAAACGCGTCACGCTGGGAGGATCACCGTAAGCGCTGCAGGGACAGGGTGTGGAGAATAACACCAGGAGGACCAGACTAGCGCCAAGGATATACTTCATACCCGTTCCTTTGAGTGACTGCCGTTGATTTATTTGATCTCGACGGAGACAGGGCAGTGGTCCGAGCCCATATACTCTTCATGGATCAAGGCCTTTTTAAGCACGGGACGCAGCTTGGGCGACATACAAAAATAATCGATTCTCCATCCTATATTCCTGGCCCGGGAGTTCGCAAAATTGCTCCACCAGGTGTAGCGGCCGCTTTCTTTTGAAAATTCGCGGAACGTATCCAAAAATCCCGCCTTCACGATCGCATCAAAACTCGCGCGTTCTTCATCGGTGAACCCCGCATTGCGGCGATTGGTCGAAGGATTCGCCAGATCAATTTCCTTGTGCGCCACATTCAGATCCCCGCAAAAAATCACGGGCTTGGATTTTTCCAGCCGCTTCACATACTTTAAAAAATCCACATCCCATTCCTTTGTGCGATAGGCCAGACGCTCCAGCTCGCGTTTGGAATTCGGCGTATAAACGTTGACGAGAAAATAATCGGGGAATTCAGCCGTGACAATGCGGCCTTCCTTATCATGATGAGAAAGCCCGAGCCCGTAAGTAACATTCTTGGGCTTTATTTTGGTAAAAACCGCGGTGCCGGAATACCCTTTTTTCTCAGCTGAGTTCCAAAAGGGAGTAAAGCTGCCGAAATCCATCTGGACTTGATCCGGAGTTGCCTTGGTCTCCTGAAGACACAGAATGTCCGGCTTTTCTTTTTGGATAAAATTCGTGAGCGCCCCTTTCGTGAGCACGGAGCGGATGCCGTTGACGTTCCAAGAGAAGAGTTTCATAAAGATTTAGTGATGAGTTGTGAGTCGTGGGTCGTGAGCTACCCAAGACTCACTACCCACAACCCGCGACTATTATTGTTTTGAATTAAGCACTCGTGCGTAATTAGGATTCGGATTCAGCAGTTCTTTCATATCGAGCTTCATGGCCTCGCGCGAATAAGCAGCAATGTCCAAAATTTTTGTATCCATCCGAATGGCATCTTCCGGACACGCCTCGACGCAAAATCCGCAGTAAACGCATTTCCCAAGATCGATATTAAACGACGCGGGCCGCTTTTCAATATTCGGATCCGGATGTTCCTCGGCTACAATGGAAATACATTTGGCCGGACAAACCGTTTCGCACATCATGCAAGCCACGCAGCGCGGCGAGCCGTCCGTACGCTTGGTGAGCCGATGCCGGGTCCTGAGCCGGACCGCGAGATCGCGTTTTTCTTCCGGATACATAATCGTCACCGCAGCGCGAATGGCTTTAAAAAGACCGAGCCGGTGCATGACATGGAAGAACATATTCCGCCAGAAATGTCCGCCCGTGATCATAATGCCGCGGATAATTTCCGTCAGATAAGTCCGCTCCCAAAAATTCAGTTTGGGCTGGCGAATTACTTTAGTCTTAATAGTCATTGACGGCGTATCCTATAAATTCGAAATCCGAATCCCGAAATTTAAACATTTAAACAATGCGTTTTAAAAATTCGAATTTTAAATTTTGTGCTTGTTTCGGATTTCGATATTCGTGCTTCGGATTTTAAAACAAGGGCTCTCTTGGAAAGGCACATAATACCCGCCCTTCCCGCGAAATTCAACCTGCGTCCTTTGGACGAGTATCGAGTACTGGGTACTGAGAACTGGTTTCATAAGTATTCGTAAGTCATTGTATGGATTGTCATGCCGGACTC
>CAYWRU010000084.1:0-11363 GCA_964460795.1 uncultured bacterium
ACAGAAGAAGTCATCCGGGAATTTCGCCAGGTTCGCGACTTGATTCACCGCAAGTTTAAAGACGCTGCCCTCCAAGGTTTTGATCTTAAATAGTTCATTCCTGCTTCCGGGGTCTTGAGTATAATATCTAAAATTGTGACCAGGATCACGGCATCCCATAGAGTTTTGCTTCATGATTGCATGATCCAAAATTCTGGTTCCAATCAGAGTTCCTTGAACAAGACAGGTGAAACATGAAAAAAATATATTTTTTGCTCTTTCTAGGAGTTCTTTTTGGAGCAAGTCTTCCCATGGTTAATTTCTTTTTGGATCAGAAGCCTCCCATGCGATTTCCTGCGCCGGATCTCGACACTCCGCGTTTTATTGCAGCGCGGGATGTTTTAGAGCGCAAATGTGTTCATTGTCATGTCGAAGGCGTGCGGCTTCCTTATTATGCATCCTGGCCTGTGGCCAAGCAGTTGATTCAATTTGATATCCAAAAAGGGTTGAAGCATTTTGATATGGCGGAGGCCTTTAATCTGAGCGGAGATCAGCCGGTTTCGGAAGTGGATTTGGCAGAATTGGAATATGTAACCGTTAAGGGCAACATGCCGCCGCTTCAGTATCTCCTCATGCATCTGCGGAGTTTCATGGACCGGGCTTCGAAGGCTGCAATTTTGGGATGGATCTATGAAACTCGGGCCAAACATTATGCAGTGGCAGGTACGGCGCGGGAGTTTGAGTTCCATGCGATTCAGCCGATTCCAGAATCTGTCCCCGTGGATATGAAAAAGGTGGAGCTTGGCCGCAAACTTTATCATGATGTCCGTCTTTCCAAAGACAATTCGCTCTCCTGCGCAAGCTGTCATGATCTTTCCAAAGGAGGGACCGACCGGAAAAAAGTTTCGACTGGCATCAATGAACAGCAGGGGCCGATTAATGCGCCCACGGTTTATAATTCAGGCCTGCAGTTCATCCAGTTCTGGGACGGTCGTGCCAAAGATCTTGAGGAGCAGGCAAAAGGGCCGGTTCATAATCCACTGGAAATGGGGACTTCCTGGGAAGAGGTGATTCCCAGATTAAATCAAGATCCTGCGTTTGCCGCCGAATTCCAGGCGGTGTATCCGGAGGGTTTTACAGGGCAAAATATTCAAAATGCCATTGCCGAGTTTGAGAAAACTTTGCTCACTCCGAATTCGCGGTTTGATAAATATTTGAAAGGGGATTCGAGTGCACTCAGTAGTGAGGAGCGTGATGGATTTGGGATATTTATGGATAAAGGCTGCTACACCTGCCACGTAGGAAAAGCCATGGGCGGACAGTCCTTTGAAACTATGGGAGCAGAGCACGATTATTTCAAGGACCGCGGAACTCCGATTACCGATGCGGACAAAGGCCGTTTCAATGTGACCAAAGATCCGAAAGATCTTTATAAGTTCAAGGTTCCCATGCTGCGCAACATTGCCAAGACCGCTCCATATTTTCATGATGGATCGACTTCAGATCTTAAGGAAGCGGTGAAGATCATGGCCCGGGCCCAGACCGAAGATGGAATCTCCGATAAGGACGCAGATAAAGTAGCAAAATTCCTTGAGACCTTGACCGGTGAATATCAAGGCCAACCCGTTCAATGATAAAAAGGGACTGTCCCCGCATGGGGACAGTCCCTCTCCGGTTTTTTTTCGTGGCAAATCTTCCTAACCCTCTTATAATCCAACCCGAGGTTTATCTCATGCCCAAAAAACATCTTAGCCTGGTTTTCTCATCGCTTTGGTTAATCGATGAGAAAACCACTTTGGCCGCTTTAGTTTGCGGCCAAAGTTTTGCGCCGCTGTTTTTACAGCGCGCAAAAGGCAACCCCTGCACTTACTGAAGCTTCACGCTTCAGAAGTGCGGCACTCGGCTTAAATAGAAGGCGAGTGCTCGTGGTACCCATGATAAAACCCTTGGGCACCACAGCTCTTCGAGCGCATTTCTATAGGGAGTGATGAAAAATGCGGGTTAGTGAAGAATTGCTTCTTGAGGCCGTGGCGTTTGCTGCGCGGGCTCATGAAGGTCAGTATCGCCGGGACAAACAAACCCCCTACATCAGCCATCCTTATCGTGTGTCCTTGATCCTCCGTCAATTTTATGGAATCTCGGATGAAGAAACTCTGGCCGCGGCCATGCTTCATGATGTTATCGAGGATACTCCTTATGGTTTTCAAGATCTTGCCAAGAGATTTGGAAGCAAAGTTGCAACGTGGGTTCGGATTCTTTCCAAAGATCACAAGCTAAAAGGTGAGCCGCGCGAACTTCGGTATCAAAAGCAGCTTGCCAAAGCGCCTGAACCCGTGAAGTGGGTCAAGCTGGCGGATATGACGGATAATCTTTTGGACTCCTGTGATTGTGGGGACACAAAAAAAATGGCTAAAACAGTCCGCAGAACTCGGTCTTATTTTGCGGTCATGAACATTGCGAAAAAGCCAAAATTCAAAAAAGCTGCAGATTATTTTTTGAAACTTTCAAACCGAGTCGCTGAACAGGCTGAAAAATCATGATGAAGAAACATCATTTTGAAATTGAGCAGAAATATAGGATTTGGGCACCTCAGCCCGTGCTTCGAAAATTAAAAGTGCTAAAAGCCCGGAAAATTGCATCAGGTTTTGAGACCAATGAACTTTATGATCTGGAAGGGCTTTTAAGATCCAAGGGATGTGTCCTGCGTCTTCGCCGGTACAATAAAAAAGGAATTTTGACTTTTAAAGGTCCGAGGGAGAAAGGGAAAGTCAAGAAACGGATTGAGCTTGAAACCCCGGTGCCTTATGGAATTATCAAAAATATTTTAAAATCATTGGGCTTAAAGATGATTTTCCAATATTCCAAGACCCGGGAGATTTATGAATATAAAAAGACCCACGTGATGTTGGATCATCTCAAAGGCTTGGGTTGGTTTGTCGAAATCGAAGGGAGCCATGAGGCCATTCAAAAAGCAGCCTGCGACCTGGAGCTTCCGGACTCTCATATCGAAGACAGAACCTACACGCAGCTCCTTCGAGACAATAAACGATAGAAATCAACCCTGTCCTGATCTCTTTTTTCAGTTATCGTTATAGCAATTTTTATCAATAGAGGTCAGGGAATGAAATCTCATACATTATATTTTTGATTGTTTGAATATTCTGCTCCCCTGAGCTATCCTCTCACTAAGTTTTTAGCGGTTCTTACCGTTAAGAAACCTATTATGAGAAAATCCTTCCAGAAAATCACAGCGACCCTAGCGGCCATGACCTTTTTTATTTCTCAGCTGCTTTTTCCTGTGCCGCCTGTTTTTTCAAGCACAGAGACGCGTGACGCCTTCACGAATCTTTCTACGGTGCCTGAAATACCTGCGGAAAGCGTTTTGGCTCCATCCACTGCCGATACCAGCGAACTTCCCTCGGGCTCTGTTTTTTCGATAGATAGTCCTTTGTCGGAATCAAATCGTTTGCTAATCGATGAGCTTACGCAGGATCTTGTTGTGAATGTTTATGAAGGCGGATCAATTCAATCGGCAATTAATAGTGCTCAGGCCGGCGATACGGTATTGGTTCACTCTGGAACTTATCACGAACGGATTTTGCTCAAACAAGGGGTGCATCTTCAGGGAGAAAATGCTGCGACCACGATTTTGAATGGAGATTTTGGAACGGGCGAGAGTCTGATACGCGCGCTCGGAAATAATGTGATCGAAGGATTGACCCTTACCGGGGCCAAGGGATCGGCAAGTGCGATCCAAATTCAGGGAGATCATGTTGAAGTCCTGCAGAATCGCATCCAGGACAATTTGAGCGTGGGGATTGATATTTCTGCGGGTCTTTCAGATGTTCGGATCGAGCAGAATCTTTTTTTGCGCAATCAAACGGCTATTCAAAATGCGCAGACAGGAAATCAAATCCAGTTTAATACGATCACTGGACCCGAAACCGTGCCGGTAGTCAAGGACGCAAAATTAAATTATCTCGCAGCTCAGGGGGTGCGGCTGGATATTCAAAATGTACCGGGAGTTTATTCCTATTATATTGAATATACGGATTCCTTGGGCGGATCTTGGAGGCGGGCTCAGGTCCAAGTGGGAGGTGTTTGGACTGATCTCAAAATTCCGGCAAGTGCCGGTGCGGTGACGATGTGGCTTGATGACGGTTCGGCAACAGAAGTTTCGCCGTTGACGATACCCATGCGGTTTTATCGCGTGAAAGCGGCAGAAACATCTTCGGCGGGAATTGGAATCAACGTGGCTGCGGCGCAGGCGCCGATTATTCAAAATAATATTATTACCCATCAGCAGATTCAGTCGATTTGGGAGATGGATTCTTCTTCATTGGCAGCCCAGATCAGAAATAATGTCGTGTTTAATAATCAAGAATCCGGGGCAGGTACCGGACATCTTCCCGCAGCAATTTCACCTAAAACAGGTGAGCATTGGACGGGCGGAAATATTCTGGCGAATCCTCAGTTTCAAAATCCTGCCAATAATGATTATTCAGTCCTCCCGATTTCCCCAGCCTATGGCGCGGGTGCGCTGCTTCCCGAATCTTTGAAGGTCGCGCTTCTTCGAGCGGCTTCCATTCATCGGCGTTCCAATGCGGTTTATTCTATCGAAAAAATTTCTTCCAGCGGAGTGCTTACGGGCTGGAGGATTTTGTATAACGAAGGATCGAGCGAGGCGTTTTATTTGGATGGGACTCAGGCGCTGGATACCACGGGCCCTGCGGTCACGATTTTGTCCTCATTAACTTTGACAAATCAGTCGAATTATCTACTCCGCTACAGCGTGGAGGGGGTGGAGAAATCCGAGAATCGGACCTTGGCGGAGGGAAGCAATATTTTAAAGGCCGAGGCGGAAGACATTTTTGGAAATAAAACCACCAAGATTTTAGAGGTCACACTCGATACGGTTCCGCCGGCTGTTACGCTTACCTCTGAAATCGTCGTGAGCCAAAGCAACTACATCCTTGCATGGAAAGTCGATGGAGGATCTGAACAGACGAGAACTGTTGCTCTGCAATCAGGCGATAATGCTTTGAGTGTTCAGGCTTTTGATCTTGCGGGAAATGAAAAAACTGTTGTTTTCCATATCTTTTTTCTAGGCCCTGTCCAGGGACATTCTTTTACGAATACAGGGGTTGTCATCGATTCAACGAAATCTGTTTTTGGAGGAACGAGCGGCTATTTCAGCGGCACAAACTCTTATCTTAGTTTGGCGCCGAACACGGATTGGGCCCTTGGCGCGGGAGATTTTACCATTGATTTGCGGGTCCGTTCCGATGCGCTGCCGGCTGCAGGAAAATACCAGGCCCTTGTCTCCCAGTGGGTCACCGGACAGAAAAGTTTCATGATGTTTCTCAATAATGATGGGGGCGTTTATACGCTTGGATTTTTTTATTCCAAGGACGGAAATATTGCTATGGGGCCCAAATTTGAGGTGCCCGCGCCTTTGCTTCAAACATGGCATCATGTGGCTGCGGTCCGAAGCGGAACCGATCTTAAAATTAATTTTGATGGAACTCAGTTAGGGGTTTTTAACGTCGGAACGGATGCTTTTTTTAATGCCTCATCTCCTCTCATGATTGGAGCCGCCAATCTTGGGGCCACTCATCCATTTACGGGAAACCTGGATGAGGTTCGGGTTTCCCAGGGGGCGCGGTGGACGGGATCAAATTTCATTTTACCTGCGCAAGAATATGCCCGCGATGACGACACGAGACTTTTATTACATTTTACGCAGGAAGAATTTCAAAATCAGTCTGAAATGCTGTTACCACCTGATCCAAGGGCTGTAGCGGCCCCGACCCTTCAGACCATTCCGGCTTATACCAATCAAAATCAAATTCTGCTTTCTGGAGATAAACCGGCCAACACCTCGATTTGGATCAATGGCGTTCAAGCAGTGGCTTCCGATGCTCAAACAACCTGGTCTTTTTCTTATCCTCTTTCAGGAGCGGGTGCGCACTCTTTATCGATTGTGGCAAAAAATACTTATAACTTTTCCAGCAACGCGGTGAATGCATCGATCACCGTGGATACCGCAGCCCCCACAGGACAATTTTTGATTAATGGAGGAAATGCTTCCACGACTTCTTATTTTGTGGCGCTGTCCTTGACTTTGCAGGATTCGATTTCCGGACTTTCTCAAATGCGATTTTCTACGGACGGCGGACTGACGTGGAGCAATTGGGAGGCTTATGCGGTTTCAAAAAATTTGACCTTACCTCTTGGAAACGGCAATAAGGAAGTGCGTGCTCAAATTAAAGATCAGGCCGGAAATGTCGGAGACTTTTCATCTTCAATCATCATGAATACCCTCGTATCTTTTGCAACCAAACAGGGCGTACGAAAGGTTATTGTCTTGGGGCCGGAGACGGATGTTTCAGGGAATCCTCTCACATATGCTTTTACGCCTTCCTCTAATCTTGCTCTCAATGGACAGTTTTTTCTTAATAGGAATCAATTGACCTATCTGCCCAATAGTAGTTTTGTGGGCTCCGGCACGATTGCGGTGGATGCGGGAGCTGCGGGTCAAATAGTTTTGAATCTTCAGGTGACGGCGCCTCAAATCAATCCGCCCAATGATCCTCTTCTCAGCAGTCAATATGGACTCGGCCTCACCAATGCGGTGCGGGCTTGGAATCTCTCAAAAGGAGCGGGCGTGACCGTAGCTATTATCGATACGGGCATTAATACGGTTCATGCAGATCTCAACGATAATATCTATACCAATCCCGGAGAAATAGCCGGCGATTCGATTGATAATGATGGAAACGGATATGTGAATGATGTTCATGGCTGGGATTTTGAGCATGGAGTGAATACGACAACCGATAATGCGGATCATGGAACTCACGTGGCTGGCATTGTTGGGGCGGAAAGTCAAAATGGGATCGGAGGGACGGGAATCGCCCCGAGCGTGAAGTTGATGCCGCTTAAAGTGGTGGACCTTGACAGCTCGGATATTAATCGAGTTTTCCAAAATATTGTGAATGCCATAAATTATGCAGTTCATCTTGGCGTCCGGGTCATCAATATCTCTTTGGACTGGCTGATTTCAGAAATCAATGCTTCGATTACTACGGCTTTACAAAATGCGATCAATGCTGCACGTCAGGCTGGAGCGGTGGTGGTCGTGGCTGCGGGGAATAATAATACCGATGTGGGCCTTTATTCTCCGGCAGCTTTAGGGGGAGTCATTACGGTTTCAGCGACCAATGCGCTAGATCAAAAAGCCTGTTGTGATGATCAGGGTAATTATTTTTCAAATTACGGTACCCAGGTGGATGTTGCTGCCCCCGGCGAACGTATTTTGTCTACGTATTATGATTTTGGATCTCTCTATGCTGAAGGTACAGGTACCTCCATGGCTTCGCCTTTTGTGGCAGGACTTGCGGCCTTGATGATTTCTCAGGATCCGTCCATCACGGATTCTGATGTGATGCGACGGCTGAAGTTTTCCTCCAAAGATCTTGGCGCTGCGGGATGGGATCCTTACTTTGGTTATGGCCGTATCGATGCTTTTAAGGCCTTGTCTTATGACTATTATGATGATGGAACAATTAAAACTCAGTGGCTTGAAACGCCCGATGAAAACGGTTGGCGGCGTCTTAATTTTGATGCGAGCGGTTATTTGATCGGAGGATCCTTTTCAGCGATTTCTTCATTATCATTTACGAATTTGGAGAGCGAAAATTCTTTGCCAAGCACTGCGCTGTCTTCTCAAGTTGAAACGCTTTCTTCGCAGAATCTTTTAAATGCCAGACCGCATGGAGTCTTTCCTGTTTTTGTACCTCGCGCCTCGGAAAATAAGCAGCAATTCGTGAATCATGAAGACGTGAATTTTTTGTCTGATTTTTCCTGGTATGACCCGTCTGTCTCTCCCGCAAAGGGGAGGTTCGTTAAATCACGAAAGGCAATTTTGCGGCCGCGCCTGGGCGTTGCAATGGAAAATCCACATCAGGAAACAAAGTTTTCCTTGCAGACGGTTTTTGTTCAGAGGCTGTTCCAGGGGGTTCGAGCCTTGCCGCAGTTCTCTTGGCTGGAGTCATGGGTGATCTGAGCCGGGGGTTCTCTTCTCTTTGAATGAAAAAGAATGCAAAAAATCCTGACTCGGTCTAAAATACCGACTCAGGCAAGGAGGTCTACAACCTATGGCGATTCCTAAAGAATTGAAGCTACTTTCTCAGCACCCTCTCTTTAAAGGTATTAAAGCCGTTCCCCTTAAAAAACTCCTCCAAAAAGCTAAGAGAATCTCCTATAAACCTGGCGAAATTATTTTTGAGGAAGGGGCTCCTTCCAATTTCTTTTATATCCTTTTAGAGGGACAGGTTCATTTGTTGACCAGCCGGCAAGATCCGCTATTTTCTCAATCAACGGAGCAAGTGATTGTACAAACGTTGGGCAAGAATGACTTGCTGGGGTGGTCGTGGATTGTCCCTCCGTATCGATGGTGTTTTGATGTGATTGCCGTTGAAAAAACCAAAGTGCTTCGGTTGGATGGTAAATGGCTCCGGGAGCAATGCGATAAAGATCGGAATATGGGCTATGAAATCCTTCAGCGCATCGCTGCGTCGGTGGTTGGCCGGTTGATGGCCATGCGAATGCATTTTAGCGGACGAGTATTTCCGCAAGCCGAAGGAGCTTAGCTTTGATGGAAAGTCTAACGGTGTCTGTTGGCTAAATTCATTTTAGCAGTGGATGATGAGCCGGACATTTTGACGGTGGTGGGCTATCACCTTCGAGATCATGGATATCGGATTATTCCGGCTTCGTCGGTGGATCAAGCCGAAAAAATTCTCGAAGAGGGTTTGCACCCCGACCTTGTACTTCTCGATATCTTGATGCCCTTGAAAAATGGTTTTGTCCTGCTTGAATATCTACGCCGCCACCCCACGCTAAATGGCGTTCCTATTATTATGCTGACCGCAATGAGTAATACACAGCATATTCTTCATGCCCAGCAATTGAGGGCCACAGATTATCTGGTCAAACCCTTTACCGAAGAAGATTTGGTAGAGATTGTTAAAAAATACATCTGAATTTCTCCCCTAAAAAAGCCCTCTTAGAAAAAGATCTCTGAAGCACATCTTCTTGTTTGATGTTTTGCCCTTGGCGGGCAAAACAACCTTCGATATGTTTTTTTTTGCTATATAAATGACATTGATAATAAAACTAACATAAGCTACATTTAAATTGAGGTGAGCAAAATGAAAAACACCATGAAAAAAGCATTCTTCAAACACGAAATCATTGACCTCGATGCAATGCGAGATGTGGTAGCGATGGCAACCATTCTATCCGGCATTTTCATGTTGTATCTAAATGTCGTGGCTGTTCGCTTGTCAACTTTCGCGGCGTAGAGGATTTTGATTTTGTATTTTGTATCAAGGATAAGATTTCTCAGTTCACTCCTTAAGTGATATGCCCAAAAAAGGGTAATGAAAGATAATTTTTAGAACGATTGACTCATCCTTTCCAGCAGCTTTTGGTCTTACCAAATCTCCAAGCATCGCAGACTAACTTTCCAATCCATCATTTTATGCTCGCAGGCACATAACTATCAAAAACCACAAAATTTGCGTGCAGCAATTATTTGGATGGGGCAGGACTAACTTTAGAGATCAAAATAAACTTTCTACGATCACCGCATTGTAAAGGCGCCGAAGTACATGTATTCATTAAATAGGGTTAATAGGGAGATGAAATATGGCATTTTGTAGTCATTCATGAAAAAAGGAGTAAAAACTGAGACATGACGAGGAAGGATTTTGACGCTCATCGGGGAGAAAATATATTGGATCGGATATGGAAGAAAATAGTTTCTATTTTCTTATCGGTCTTCCTGATTATTTTTCAGATTTCACCAAGCGGTTGGAGTGCAACCCCGACTCAAAATGATTTGAATCCATTGACGCCCGTGGTGGATCCTAATACGGTAACGCCTTCAACTCCAAGTGCAGGGACGACTTCAAATAATTCCTACGTCGATTTTCTGTCGTCTTCACCGCTTTCCCAATCGACCGGGGATGCCGAGAATGCAACTCTGCTGAATGCCTCAGCAGCAATTGATGGATCGATCTCAGTCTTTGGTGGGACGAGCGGATATTTCTCGGGATCGAATTCATATTTAAGTTTTGCGAATGATCCGGCGTGGGCGATGGGGGAGGGAGATTTCACGATTGATTTTCAGGCAAGGCTGGAAGCGCTCCCTGCGGCAGGGAAGTATCAAGCATTTGTGTCACAGTGGGTCCCTGGCGAGAAAAGTTTCATGATTTTCGCGAACAATGACGGGGGGGTGACGAAGCTTGGATTTTTCTATTCGAAAGACGGGGACATTGCCACGGGATCCCGGTTTGAAGTCACCGTACCGCTATTAAATACGTGGCATCACATTGCAGCGGTAAAAAGCGGGAGTGATTTAAAATTATTCTTGGACGGGAAACAGCTGGGGGGGACGATGAAGATCGAACCCGGAGCGATCTTTGATGCGAAGACTCCGATGATGCTGGGAGCTGCAGGGACCGGGACGACGCATGCGCTGAAAGGATGGATGGATGAAGTGAGGATTTCAAAGACTGCGAGATGGACAAGTAATTTTACTCCGCAAGGATCGGAATACGCGACGGATTCAAACACCAAACTCCTTCTCCATATGACAAATGAGGAGTTGCAGGTGATTGTACCAGCTCCTGCACCTGTTGTTGCAGCACCCATCGTCTATAGCATTCCGACCTGGACCAACCAAACGCAAGTAACGATTCAGGGAACCAAAGCTGCGAACACCTCGATATGGGTGAATGGAGTGGAGGTGATCCCTGCTAGCGCCCAAACTACTTGGAGTACTTCATATCGCTTGGCGAATCAGGAAGGGCTGCAAACACTTTCGATTGTTGCGAAGAATGCACTTGGGAATTCCAGTAGTCCGGTGACGGTGTCTACATCTTTAGATACGCTTGCTCCGGTGGTGGTGCTTACGTCTCCAGGATTGACACGATCTGCCAATTATTCTTTGACGTATACCGTTGACGGGGTCTTGAAGACGGTCAGTAAAGTGCTTAGTGAAGGCATGAACAATTTGAGTGTGTTGGAAAGCGATTTAGCGGGAAATGTGACCCAAAGAACTTTTTCAATTACGCTGGATACCATGGCTCCGGTGATTGCGGTGAGCTCTATGAATAGCGCCAGTACCGCGGATTATATTTTAAAGTGGAGGGTCGATGGAGGGGCTGAGAAGACAAGGGCTGTCACGCTGGTTCCTGGAGCGAATACGTTAGTGATTACGGAGAGCGATCCTGCGGGCAATCAGGCGGTTCTTAATTTCCAGGTCCAGTATCAAGAGATCCTCCCTCCTTCCTCGAGCGGGGCGGGGCATACGT
>CAYWRU010000085.1:0-11286 GCA_964460795.1 uncultured bacterium
AAGGATACACCCTTTTTATTTCATCAAATTACACAATTTATGATACGCGACCCATGGGGAGGATGAGTTGACAAAACTAAAAACTTGAGTACACTTGCAACAGAGATTCACTATGAAACAAACTCACATCTATTCCAAAATGGCTATGTGGCGCGGTAAAGAGAGCCATGCCTCTCTTTGCATTAAGGATTTTCCCGTCTATGGCCGATGCCTTCAGACGAAGGAAAGGTGGGTTTTGTAACCGTTTCTTACTAAAAATTACAAAGCCCACGGGAAACCGTGGGCTTTTTTTTTGGGAACTACCATGAAAAATACAACGTTAGCTCGAATACAATTTGAAAAAGTGATTCGTCACCCGGTTAAACTGACGGCGCTCCTATATTTAAAAGAAGCCTTGCTGAGCGAGGCTTTTGAGGATTGCCCTCTGTTTATTCAGATTGCGTATGAGTTCGGAGCTCGTGATTCAGATGTGGAAAGTCTCTTGGAAGACCCGAGAAGAATTCCACGAGGATAAATATCGGACTAAGAAAGCAAGGGGTTATCGATGAAAACTTTTTATGTCGCATTCACTATAGCATTTCTGTTGCTTGGTTTTGGCGGTGTTGAGCTTACCTGGGCGCAGTGTTCGCATCAAACACTGGTTCAGAGCGATTCTTATGCGGAGCGTGCTCCGGCCCGGTTGGTTCATGGAATTCTCAACGTTGTTTCAAGTCCGGTTCAGCTATTTACAGAACCACGCCATACGATTCAATGCGAGAAGCCTGATTTAATTTACGGTCTGGGAAGTGGGGTAATCGCGACAGGAAAATACTTGATTCTAGGAAGTTGGGATTTATTAACTTTTTGGATTCCCGGAGATTCGGGAAAAAGTGTTGCCGTCACCGAGTGTGGTTGGGAACAAGCGGCTCGAGGTTGCGATCCATCGACTTGTTCCATGAGCAGTACTGCAAGTGAACCTAAAAACTAATCTGATGAATCTGCAAGATTTTCAGCTTCTTCCTTCCGGAGAGTGTTTGTTTTTTTGGAGCGATCATCACCGAAGCCTTTTCTCCGCCAAAGAGCTGCGCCTTGCATGTCCTTGTGCGGCATGCGTTGATGAATGGACCCGGGAAATTAAAATTTCCGAATCTCAGATACAACCCAACTTAAAAATTCAAAGCGCAAATAAAGTGGGCCGTTATGCGGTCCAATTTCAATTTTCCGATGGACACGGAACGGGTATTTTCAGTGATCAGCAATTAAGATCGCTTTGCCGTTGCAATTTATGTCACGATTCTCAACAAAAATTTCCCTCGGAGCCCCCTTGCAAGGATTGGGTTCAATGACACGCGCTCGAGAAATATTTTATGCGGGAGATGGATCCGCTTTTGGTCCCGCTCGTTATTTGCTGGCTATACTAAAATCTGCGGGTGTAAAAGCGTTTCATGTTCCTCCCGGGCAAGCTATAAAAAAGACAGACCTTCGCCGGTCTTTTGATGCCTATATCTTTAGTGATTATTCCTATTGCAAATTGCCTTCCGAGTGCGAGAAGTTGATCGCTCAGCACATCAAAAACGGCGCAGGACTTTTAATGGTGGGAGGATGGGGGTCCTTTTCTGGTCCCTTTGGAGGATGGCGAGGCTCTGCAATCGAAACCCTGCTCCCTGTAAAATGCTTGGCAGGGGATGATCGATATCACTTTCCTAGTGGCTTTTGGATCCAACCCGCGGCCGAACATAAACTTTTAAAAGGACTGTCTTGGAATCAGCCTCCGGTTATTTGCGGCCTCAATAAAGTCAAGGTTCGCAAAACCTCGCGCACTATTCTTTCAGCAGATGAGCTTGTGCGGAAGTCAGCATCGTTAGCGTCCATTTCCGTTCCACATCCTTTGCTTGTCGTGGATGGAGATCCCCAAAATCGACGCGCAGCCTTTCTCACAGATTTTGCTCCCCATTGGGCCGCCGGCTTTTTGGATTGGGGAGCCATCGTTAAAATTAAAAGCCCAGATTTTGGCGAAGTTCAAGTGGGGAGTTATTATCTGCAATTTGGCGTTTCTCTCGTTCGTTGGCTCCTTGGTCGTTAATATTTTATCCACACCCCTATAGTTTTGCGTAATTCATCCGATAAATCTCTCTGAAAGAGAGGTTGTCATGATCAATCAAATGGTAGTGTCGACAGAGATTGAATGGATCGGATACGATTACAAACGTAGCATGCTTCAGGTGGAATTTATCGAGGGAAAGATTTACCAGTATGATGAAGTCCCGGAATCTATCTATAAAGCCTTTTTAGATGCCCCGTCCCACGGTCAATTTTTTGAAACCTATATTAAGGGGCGGTACGGATTTAGACGAGTCCGCTAAATCATGATGAGTTCTGCAAGATCTATTCTTATCGTTGATGATGAAGGCTCGGTTCGTGATATTTTGATGGAATATCTTTCCGAGGAAGGGTATCTTGTCTACGAGGCTGAAGATGGCCCAAAAGCGATAGAAATCGTCGAAGCGCATCGTCCTAATTTAATGCTCCTCGATCTTAAACTTTTGACGATGTCGGGACTTGAAATTCTAAAAAAGGCTCGTGAAATTTCTCCTTCGACCATTGTTGTAATGTTGACGGGCAGTTTGGATGAAAAAGACGCAAAGGAAGCGATACAATCCGGCGCCTATGATTATGTGACAAAGCCTATTAGTTTAAGCGACGTAAAAACGCTTATCTTAGACCGAGTTTTTCCATCCTGATTTTTTATGGCCCTGACTTATTCCCAGACAATTCCACTTGGGGCGCTCGCAAGGCCTTTTGATTTGATGTCTGTAGATCAAAAGCGCTATATGCTCAGCGATTTTGCAAAATCAAAGGTCTTGGTCATTCTCTTTATTTGCAACCATTGTCCGTATGTTCAGGCAATTGAAGAGCGTTTTTTGCTTCTTCATCGCTCGTTTGAAAACCAGAATGTCCAATTTGTTGGAATTTGCTCTAATGATCCCACCGATTATCCGGATGATTCTCTCGAAAATCTTTTAAAGCGCTGGAAAGAAAAATCTTATGGATTTCCGTATCTAATTGATTCATCTCAGCAAGTGGCACGAGATTATGGCGCGGTCTGTACCCCGGACATGTTTGTTTTTGATTCACAACGAAAGCTTACTTACCACGGTCGTCTAGATGATAACTGGAGAGACCCCCATAAGGTTAAGCACGAAGACCTTAAAATGGCGATTCAGCTCATTTTGACCCACTCGGATTCCCTCAAGATTCAGTATCCCTCCATGGGATGCTCGATTAAATGGAAGAAATCCTAGCCGGTTTCTGATAGAATTTTCTTACCCCGTATTCAAGTAACCGATCTTAAACATCTCATGATAAACGGATTTTACAATGAATATGTATCTTGAGCTTTTGGGTTCCTTGCCTTTTGCTGTGTTGTTGGGATGCATCGCCATGTTTCCGCTTCTAAATCCGCATTGGTGGGAGAAGCATTTCGGAAAAGTCTCCTTTGGTTTAGGTGCGTTAATCGTGGGACTTTATTTTCTTTTTTTAAAACGCCCAGATGCACTCCTCAAATCAGCTGAGGAATATGTTAGTTTTATTGCGCTTATCGGCTCTCTTTTCGTGATTTCCGGTGGGATCCACATTGATGTGAAAGGAGAGGCGACCCCTTTTGTGAATGTGGTCTTTTTATGCATTGGCGGCGTTGTTGCCAATTTACTTGGAACAACCGGGGCATCCATGGTCTTGATTCGTCCCTGGATTCGCATGAATAAATACCGGATTACCACGCACCATATTATTTTCTTCATTTTTATCGTTAGTAATGTCGGGGGAGCGCTGACTCCTATCGGAGATCCGCCGCTTTTTCTGGGATATCTTCAGGGAGTCCCATTTTTCTGGATTCTTCAACATGTCTGGCCTCTTTGGATGGTTGCCATGGGCACCATTCTTGGTATTTTTTATGTCATAGATCTAGATAACTTTAAAAAGGCGCCGCGAGACATTAGGCAAAAGGAAACGAGCCGCCAAGAAACTTGGAAGTTTTCCGGGGGACTGAATGTATTTCTTCTGCTGGTGGTGATTAGTGCGGTGTTTATTGAAAACCCTCACTATCTCCGCGAATCCATTATGATTATTTGCGCGTTGATTTCTTTAAAGAAAACGCCAAAGCCCATTCATGAGGCAAATGAATTTTCTCTTAAACCCATTCAGGAAGTTGCCGTGTTATTTGCGGGGATTTTTCTCACCATGATCCCCACGCTGGAATGGCTTGAGAAATATGCCTCTCATCTTCATTTAAACTCACCGATGCATTTTTATTTTGTCACAGGAGGCTTATCCTCGTTTCTTGATAACGCACCGACTTACTTGGCTTTTTTAAGCGCGGCCATTGGGCTTTTCGTGCCTGGCTTAGGGTCAGCCGCTGCGCATCCCGGCGTTTCTGAAGTAGCTTATTTATTGGACTATCATCCGGTCCATATTCTTGCCATCAGTGCGGGAGCCGTATTTTTTGGAGCGATGACCTATATTGGCAATGGGCCGAACTTTCTGGTTAAGTCAATCGCTGAACAGTCCAAAGTAAAATTACCCTCGTTTATGGGCTATATTTTTAAATATTCGCTTCCCACATTGCTGCCGATTTTCATACTTGTTGCGGCTCTATTTTTAAGGAATTCATGAAAAAATTATCGAGCTTTTTGCTTTGTCTGGTCTTGTGCGCAAGTTGTCCGGTCTTTGCTGAAGATGCGAAGAATCTTCCGCCACTCCCTCCTGGGCCGTTGCTTTTAACCAGCGTCAAACCTCCGATGTTTGATCCGGAATATTGGATTCAGAAAATTCCGGGGGCGGAAAAACCGATCATGACAAAAAACGAGCTGAATGAATTTAATATTTATATCCGCCGCCTTATTCCCGAGCGGTTTGATGTTTATCGTTTAGATAAAATCCGCTCAGGTAGTACGGTGAAGGAAAGTTTAAATAAAACTTATCTAGCCCTAAAATCCCGTCCTCTCTATGATCTCCAGAATCGGGATATACCGAAGTCATTTTTTGCGGAGAAAATTCTGCCAAATCTTGATCTTGACGGTATACCGAGTCGTGTATCGACCCAGTGGGCTGTTGCCACTAAATCGACTTCGCTGCGTGCTCTTCCCTCGGATTTTGTGATGCTTGAAAAACCCAATGACCCGGAATTTGATCAGCTTCAGTTTACACGCATCAAATTGTGGACGCCGGTCGGAATTTATCACACCTCTAAAGACGGCTTGTGGTTTTTTGTTCAAGCGCCTTATGCGCGCGGATGGGTGCTTGCCAAAGATCTCGCGCTATTCCCGAGCTTGGCAGCGATGAAAGATCGTGCAGCCTCCGATTCATTTTTAATGATCACGGGAGATCGGATTCCGATCTATGCCGCAGACGATCACACAAAACTTCTACAGCGTGTGAGCATGGGAACGCGAATTCCTCTTAGAACCAGCTCGGCGGCTGGATACAGAATTCTTTTGCCAATTCGAAAGTCCTCAGGACAGGTGAGTGTCCAAGAAGGCTGGATTTCACCGCAATCCGATGTCCATATCGGATTCCCGGTTTATTCTCAGGCGAATGCGATCCGCCAGGCCTTCAAGTTGCTGGGTGCGCGATATGGCTGGGGAGGAACCTATGAGGGCCGCGACTGTTCAGGCTTTACGCACGATGTGTTTCTAAGTCTTGGATTGGACTTGCCGAGAAATTCACAAGATCAGGCTTTTGTAGGGACGAAGCTTGGGGCATTTAAACCGTTCAGCGATGTAGACAATAAAATTGCCGCACTGCACGAGGCTCGGCCAGGCATTACGCTCATTGCTATGCATCATCACATGATGCTTTACATCGGTTTTGAGAATGATCAATTTTATATCATTCACTCCACTTGGGCTGAGCGGATTTCTAAAAAAGATGACACCAAGAACCGGATTAATCAAGTTGTGGTTTCCGATATGAACTTAAATGGACGCTCCTATTTGGGAAGTTTGTTTGACCGTTTCATCTCGATTAATGAACTGGATTAATCACCATGAAAACGCGGATCCAAGAAGGTGCGGGCTGGTCACTGGAATCTTCTCAGCTAAAATCTCCAAAAACTCCCACGGGTTCCTTGAGCCCTGAGAAACAATCGATCTATTTCCAAATCGAGCGGCGCGCGGGCGGGAAAATGGTCACAATCCTGGGAGGCCTACAGCTTTCCACTTCAAATCGCGAGCAACTCGCGAAAGATTTAAAGCAGGCTTGCGGATCCGGCGGTACGATTCGGGACGGAAAAATTGAACTGCAGGGAGATCAGAAAGAATCGGCTCGAGCCTGGCTCATCAAAAATGGCTGGAGACTTCGATAATGCCTATTTGCCAGAATTCTGTGAATTCACGGGAGAGCCGCCGCAACAGTCTCTTTATGCGAGCGTGTTTTTGCGAGCCCGTCAGCCACACGCCGGTTTGGCTCATGCGCCAAGCGGGACGCTACATGAAAGAATATAACGACATTCGTAGTAAAGTTTCTTTCCTTGAACTCTGCAAAACTCCTGAACTGGCCTGCCAAGTTACGGTGGAGGCCGTTGAAAAAATTAAAGCCGATGCCGCCATTATCTTTTCCGATATCTTGATCGTCCTCGAAGCTCTGGGTATTGCACTTGATTATCCCGGCGCAGGCGGACCGGTTCTGAAGCTCCAAGAGGATTTGCGATCATGGATTATGAAACCTGCACCTAATGCCGTTGAAGAAAGGCTCTCTTATGTCTACGGCGCTATTCGATTGACGCGAAACACGCTGCGAAACGAATTGCCGCTTATTGGCTTTGCGGGTGCGCCTTTTACGCTGGCTGCCTATGCCATTGAGGGGGGATCGTCCCGGACTTTTGAGAAGACCCGGGGCCTGATGAATGCGGAGCCCCATCTTTGGAAATCCTTAATGACTAAGCTCACGCAGACTCTGATTCCGTATTTAAAAAAGCAAATCGATGCCGGAGCAGATGCGCTCCAGTTATTTGATACCTGGGCCGGTTATTTATCGCCCGAAGAGTATGAAAAATTTGTTTTGCCCTATTCCACACAAATCATTGCATCCATTCCTGCCGATATTCCGATGATTCATTTTGGACTAGGGACCTCGAAATTACTTTCCCTATTCAAAAAAGCGGGGAGTCGTGTGATTGGCATTGATGCAGATATTGCCCTTCATGAGGCTTGGAAAACGGTAGGGTATGAGTGCGCAGTGCAGGGAAATCTGGATTCAAAAATCCTTTTAGAGCCCCTTCCGGTCATTCGAAAACAGGTGGAAACAATTCTCCGGCAAGTCGGAGGAAGGCCGGGACATATTTTTAATCTCGGACACGGCATTCTGCCTCAAACGCCCGTGGATCATGCGATTGCGCTTATCGAAATGGTTCATGAAATAAGTTCACGATCCAAGCATGAAGCCGTTTGATCACGTCCTTATCTTGGGCTTTGGCGGACCTGAAAAACCGCAAGACATTCTTCCGTTTTTAGAAAACGTTACCAAAGGACGCCGGATTCCACCAGAGAGAATTAACGAGGTCGCCCATCACTATGAATTGATTGGGGGGCGCTCTCCTTATAATGAATACACCTTTCGTTTAGGTCATGCCATTCAGACCTCGCTTAAAAGTCTCGGGATCAAGCTTCCCATATATTACGGGATGCGGCACTCGAATCCCTTTCTTTCCGATACCTTGAAAAAGATAGAAAGCGATGGGCATCAAAAGGGTTTGTTAATTGTTTTGGCACCGTATCGATCCAGCGCAAGTGATGGCCGTTATCTTGAGCAGCTGGCAGTGATTCAGCAAGAAAAGGGCATCAAGCTCGAATATAAGAATCTGCCTCCTTGGTTTAATCATCCCTTATTTATTGAAGCCCAAAGTAATCGAGTTCGAGAAATAGGGACTGATTTTAATAAGGCGGAGCCGCTTTTGATATTCACGAATCATTCGATCCCCGTTTCAGCCGCTCGCTCATCGCACTATGAAAGTGAATTTATGGAAGCCTCTCGCCAGGTGGCGTGTGCACTAAAAGCAAATCGTTGGCTCTTTGCCTATCAATCCCGGAGCGGCGCGCCTCAGGATCCTTGGCTTGAGCCCGATATTCTTACGGTTTTGAAATATCAAAAAGGGCAGGGCGTCTCATCAGTTTTGCTTGTCCCCATCAGCTTTCTTTGTGATAATGCGGAAGTTCTTTACGATCTCGATATCGAAGCCAAACGCTTTGCAGAAAAAATGAATCTTCGCCTGGAGCGGGCAAAAACCGTAGGCGATCATCCCGAGTTTGCGAAGATGTGGGCTGAATTAATCCAGAATGAAATACAGGTTTTAAATTCATGAGTGATCATCCGACAGCGCATCCGGTAGGACTTCCGGTTCGTCCTGATCTTGATTTGAATGAACACGGAGCGGCCCGGGAAGGTGTGCCGCAAGTTATGAACCGCCGGTTTTATTTCCAGCTATTGGTTTATAGCGGATGCCAGGATTCAGGTCTGGTTCAAAAAGCGCTTCAATCTCTTCCCATCGAGGCGGTTCTCTATCAAAGCTTCCAAGATCCCACTGGGCTTGGCATTCTTCTGATGGCAGAAGACCCTTCCCATATTATGAATGCTGCCGGGCAGTTAAAATGTCATTCTGCATTCAAATCCTTAACCTTTCTTCCGGATTGGACCATGATTGGCCGCACTTATTCTACAGGCCGAGAAAAAGATCTTGAGGATTGGATGCTTCGTAAACCACGCCGAAATGCTCTTAATACGGCTTTGCCCTGGGCAGTCTGGTATCCGCTGCGCCGCAAACCCGAATTTGCAAAATTATCCCGGGAAGAGCAGGGAAAACTGATGGCCGAACATGCCGCGATTGGTTATCAGTTTGCCGAAGGCGGACATGCTTTTGATATTCGCTTAAACACTTTTGGACTCGATAAAAATGATAATGAATTTATTATTGGCCTTATGGGGCCTGAGCTTTATCCGCTATCCCGCATTGTGCAGGACATGCGAAAGACCGAGCAAACAGCCCGCTATATCCAATCGCTTGGGCCTTTTTTTGTAGGCCGTGTGCTCTGGCAAAGTGCGATGAAGGATAAACCATGAGTCCACTTTTTTACTTATCCACATCCATTGGAAAAAAACTGATCATGGCCGTCACGGGACTGGTTGTCGTCGGGTTTTTATGTGGGCATCTGGCGGGTAATTTGCTGCTTTATTGGGGGCCCAATGCAATTAATTCGTATGCCGAGCATCTGCAGTCGTTAGGGCCTTTGCTTTGGATGATCCGCCTCGGACTTTTGAGCGCCTTTGTAATTCATATTGGGAGTGCCATTTCGCTCTCGATTGATAATCGTAAGGCGCGACCGAAGCCGTATAAAAAATCCGCCGCCAAAGAAACAACTTTAGCCGCCAAATCCATGATGTTTTCCGGTATCCTTATCTTGGTCTATGTTATTTATCACCTGCTTCACTTTACCTTCAAAAAAACTCATCCGGAGTTTGCCTTGCTGCATGATTCACTTGGACGAAAAGATGTCTACACGATGGTCGTGAAAAGTTTTCGTGAGCCGCGGCTTGTGGTTGGCTACTTGATTGCGTTAAGTGTTCTTTGTCTTCATCTAAGTCATGCCATTTCAAGCGTGTTTCAGACGCTTGGATTTAGTGATGATCAAAAAAGACCGCTCGTCAAATTCCTAGGGAGTTCTTTTGCCGGATTGCTCTTCCTGGGCTATGTTTCCATTCCTATTGCGTGCTGGTTTGGATGGGTGAGGATTGTATGACAAAATTAGATTCACGAATTCCCTCCGGTCCCATCCAAGATAAGTGGGATAAAAAGAAATTCGAAATGAAGCTGGTCAATCCTGCGAATAAGCGAAAATATAAAGTGCTGGTGGTTGGAACGGGGCTTGCCGGAGCGTCGGCAGCAGCCTCCATGGCTGAAATGGGCTACGAAGTCGATGTGTTTTGCTTTCAGGACAGTCCTCGTCGTGCGCACAGTATTGCAGCCCAGGGCGGAATTAATGCGGCTAAAAATTATCTCAATGACGGCGATAGTGTCTGGCGTCTTTTTTATGATACGGTCAAGGGCGGAGACTTCCGCGCCCGCGAGGCGAACGTCTATCGTTTAGCCCAGGTCAGTAATTCCATTATTGATCAATGTGTGGCACAGGGAATTCCTTTTGCCCGTGAGTATGACGGGCACCTGTCCAATCGTTCTTTTGGCGGCGCCCTTGTCTCCCGAACTTTTTATGCACGTGGACAAACAGGACAGCAATTGCTGCTCGGTGCTTATCAGGCTCTTGCGCGCCAAATCCATGCCAAAAAAATTAAGATGCATGCACGTACGGAAATGCTGGACCTTGTCGTGATTGACGGTGCGGCGCGTGGCATTATTATCCGTGATTTGGTCAGCGGGGAAATCAGATCTTATGCGGGGGATGCCGTGGTGCTTGCCACGGGGGGATACAGCAATGTTTTTTACCTTTCCACCAATGCCAAGAACTGCAATGTGACCGCCATTTGGCGGGCGCACAAAAAAGGCGCGTACTTTGCCAATCCCTGCTATACACAAATTCATCCGACCTGCATTCCTGTTTCAGGAGATTACCAGTCCAAGCTGACCCTGATGTCCGAATCGCTCAGAAATGACGGGCGCATTTGGGTTCCGACAAAACAAAAAGATCAGCGATCGCCTGAGCAAATTCCAGAATCTGAACGTGATTATTATTTGGAGCGCAAGTATCCAAGTTACGGGAACTTAGCCCCCCGCGATATTTCCTCTCGAAGCGCTAAAGAGGTTTGCGATGCCGGACGCGGTGTGGGGCCTCAAGGCCAAGGTGTTTATCTTGATTTTGCAGACAGCATCAAGCGATTGGGTGAGCCGGTCATTAAGGAACGTTACAACAATTTATTTGAGATGTATGAACGCATCACAGGAGAAGACCCTTATAAGGTCCCGATGCGAATTTATCCCGCAGTGCATTACACCATGGGCGGACTTTGGGTGGATTATCACCTCATGAGCACTATTCCGGGGCTTTTCGTTGTTGGAGAAGCAAATTTTTCGGATCATGGAGCGAATCGACTTGGAGCGAGCGCTCTCATGCAGGGGCTGGCGGATGGATATTTTATTCTTCCTTACACCATCGGAGATTATCTTGCGCGACAGAAACCCGGATCAACCTCCAAAGATCATCCGGAGTTTGCGAAATCCTCTTCAGCTGCTTTTGAAATGCAAAAGAGAATGCTGGGGATTCGAGGAAAACGATCGGTCGATGATATCCACAGGGAGCTCGGTAC
>CAYWRU010000086.1:0-10310 GCA_964460795.1 uncultured bacterium
GGTACTGGTCAAATCATTCACTGAGCACGCTTAGAAAATTATTCTTGGAACGAGTCAGGCAACTGAGAAAGGAGAACTTCCGTGGATATTCCCACGCTTCTTAAGGAAGAAATCAAAAAACCGCTCAGAGCTCTTAAATACGCGGTCATTTACTCGGTGAAGTGGACGACGCTTTGCATCCTGCGAGGGATACTCTGGGCTGTTCTCTTTTGTCTGCCGGTGCTTATGTTTCTTCTCCCCGGGTTTCAACTGATAACAAATAGGGTGAGGGATAAAATCCAGACCGCGACACAGTTTCCAGATCAAATCGACATGAGTTCACCGGCTACCCAAGCGATTCCCGAAAGTTTTCGGAATCTGAGTTATGACGTTCGGTTCTGGAAGCGGGAGTTTGAAAAATGGAGAAAGTAGCTTATCTGGAATCGAACGGAGATATCAAGTTATAGGGTGTTGAAATTTTTAAATGGTCCTCTGTGCTAATTCAAAGGAATTTTAAATAATCTTTTTGAATCAGCGCGGAGGGCCCCTCACAACAGTCTTTTGCTTTGAATAGCTGCGCGGTATTTTATATTTTAGAATTATCACTCGTTGCATATACTATACCCAGTATATAAAAAGAAGGAATGTGGCGCATACGGGCCGCGATAAAAAACAGTTCCTTTACAGGATATGGCGTCATTATCGCTATTGTTGGTCACAATCCGTCTGAATCGGAAGAGTAAAAGAAACGAATTTGGAATTTAGGGTTGCATCATGTCAGAATTGAAGTCTCCAAGTTCCAGCCAAAAGAGGTTCTGAAAATCAGCGGGCGTATATGACAGATCAATCATGTGGACTGCGGCAAGTGGTTCGGCTCGTTGCTATTTTGAATCTTATCTATTTCGGGATTGAATTTGCCGTAGCTGCTCGTATTGGCTCCGTTTCATTATTTGCCGACAGCATTGATTTTCTAGAAGATGCGTCAGTTAATTTTTTGATATTGGTTGCGTTAGGATGGAGTCTAGCGCAACGTGCCAGAGTTGGGATGTTGCTCGCCGCAATCCTATTAGTGCCTGGAATGGCTACACTTTGGTCTGTGTGGCTGAAATTTTCAGCGCTCATGCCACCCGCTCCAGTCCCATTAACCTTGACTGGTATGGGGGCTTTTATTATTAACTTTTCTTGCGCATTCATGCTGGTACGATACCGGCATCAGCACGGAAGCTTGGCAAAAGCCGCGTTTCTTTCTGCGCGTAACGACGTTTTGGCGAATGTCGCCATTGTCGTAGCAGGATTCGTTACAGCTTATACCCGCTCTGCTTGGCCAGATTTAATCGTTGGCCTGAGCATCGCCCTTATGAATGCGGGCGCCGCCAAAGAAGTCTACCAAGCCGCGAGAACTGAGCATCAAAATGGTAGATAGTGAATCGTTGAAGACTCCATGAAGCAGATCATCTCTCTCACGAGCCGGAAAGACCACTGGGAAAAAATATATCAGACCAAGGCGGTTGACCAGGTGAGCTGGTTTAAGCCACATTTGAGTTCATCCCTTTTATTAATGAGAGATTTCCCTTTGCCTAAATACGCTCCGATTATCGATGTGGGAGGAGGCGCCTCAACGTTGCCCGGTGACTTATTGTCAGAAGGTTTTGAGGACATCACCGTCTTGGACATTTCAAGACAGGCACTCAAAGAATCCCAAAAAAAGTTGGGAGATCGAGCATCTAAACTCCATTGGATCGAAGGGGATATTATGCAGGCTTCTTTAGCCAAACAACATTATCTTCTTTGGCATGATAGGGCTGTATTCCATTTTCTGACCGAAGCTACGGATCGAGTAAAATATGTCGAACTTCTTAAAAGGTCCATAGCTCCAAAAGGCTACCTTATTATTTCGACTTTTTCATTGGGTGGCCCCGAGAAATGCAGCGGACTTAATATCGTCCGGTATAATGAAATAACGTTAGCGGCAGAAATCGGATCGGATTTCTGTCTCCTTAAAAGTTTTTCCGAAGAGCATCGAACTCCGTTTAACACCATCCAAAAGTTCGTTTACTGCGCTTTCCAAAAAAAATAGCGGAAATTCGCTTAGCACATTTTTTTATTGGATAGCCGCCCTTTTTTCTCCTGATTCATCACCCCACTATCATTTTTGTAATCCATTGATTGGCCGCAAGTTATAGAAGATCGTTATCCCCAGTCCATAGCCCCATTTTTGATACCCAGTTTGTGCACCTTGTGGAGGTGCACCATGACAAATCAAGAGATCAAGATCATCAAAGTAAAAAGCTGTGAGAAAGGAGACTACGAAAAACTTCGAGGCAGAATCAAGGACCACAAGGGATTACCGAGGTACGGAGCGGATTTCCGGAAAATTGAAGATGCTCCGAATTCGAGGTTTGAACGGGAAGTGCTCGCGAAAATTACCGTGGAACCGGAAGGACAGAGGAAACTGATTGAGGATGAGGACCGGGCGATGCTTCACCGGGCCATTCAGGAGGCGGGGCTTTCAGCTCTTGAGCGTCAGTGTATCGGGCTCAACCTCGAGGGATATGAACCCCACGAGATTACAAACCGGCTTCACCGGGGCCGGGGAGTGATCAAAATGACACTGATCCGGGCACGAAAGAAACTGATCAAATTTGTTCGCAGGAATTATGTGATTTGAGCTGCGAAGCAAAAAGTGTTTGGTTTCTGTTATCCAAACCCGGGTTTTCCCCCCTATTAAGAGTGAGGGACATATTCAGATCAAGAATCTGAAAGAGGGAGAGTGTCCCCTTAAAGGCCTCTCCCGTCTCTCACTTCTGAATGAAAGGAACGGCGCTATGACTGATCGCAATAAAAAATTATTTTTTTTGTTTTTCATCCTGCTTCTAAAAACGCATCCCGCGTTTGCTGAAGCAACATCTATGGGTGATATCGAGTCGTTCCTTGAGCAGCTTGGGGATTTTCTTATTACAGCCGTGGGTCCTGGAATTCTAGTGATTGGTATTGCGATCTCAGGGGTTTCCATGGCGCTTGGGAATGAACAGGGAATGAGACAGGGTGCGATAGCGGCCGGCGGTGGAGCGCTCATCATGCTCTCAAGAGCTGTGCTTGATCTCATCCAGAATGTGACCCACTTCTAAATGGAAAAGATCCCCATGTATCCAAGACTGGCAGATGAAAACAAGATCCTTGGTCTTGAGCTTGCTGATTTTTTAATTCTAACCCTTGTTTATCTGGTTGTTTTCTTATTTCTCAAAAATTTATTTCTGAATCTCGCTCTTGTGAGCGCGGCTTATATTGGCCTTGTGATTTATAAAAGAAAAAAGCCGCCCCGTTACACGCAGTCACTGATTCGATTTCTTGCGCTGCCAGGTCAATATTCAGTTACCCGAGAGGATCAAAAATGAATACGCTGCTTTCCATTAAGAAGTTACGGGAGAATCAGAAAAGAATCCCATTTTTCTCGAGCGTTGATCTTTTGACGGTTGAGGAAGACGGACTTGTGATCGGAGTATCAGGCCGCGCTGGATACGGGTACCGTCTTTTAGGGGTGGACTACCAGCTCCGGGATTCACAGGGTATCAATAGTTTTCTACATGATACGGAGAAGATCCTCAAACAAATTCCGGATGGGATTGTTTTAAGTTTTCATAAGCGCTCCCGGTCGGGAGATCCGGAACTGATCAGGAAGTATTCCGCCCTCGTCAGCAAGGATGATCCGGTCAGCCGAAGGATCCTCGAAGCGAAAGTGAAGGCCCTAAGAACCCAACGCCTCCTTAAAAAAGAGCTTTTTTTGTTTATCAGTTTTCTTCCAATAAATTCTGCTCCCAACTTTTTAACTAAGTCCTCTTCGGCAGCGTTCTCTTATGAGAGCTCACGGAAAACGCTCCGTGAAACTGAATCGCTGCTACTTACCGGGTTTCAGGCGCTCGGAGTCAAAATAAACCGGCTTTCAAAAAATGAAGTACTTTCGGAGTACTACACGAGGTTAAACCCTCTGCTTTCAGAGCTTGTTCCTCACGACTGGGCCTTCCCGGAGGATCCCATCAGCCATCCCCGGTTTGAGACTCTTCGATCCCGGCTGCTTCTCCATCCGCCCAAGATCACGGACGAGGCCTTTTATCTCGATGGCTACTATCACTCGGTCTGCAATTTGCGCACTCTTCCTGAAGAAGCCGGCGTTGGAATGGTGAAAAGGTTTGAAAAAAATCTTCCCGAAGATTCCGAGTGGGTGCTTACGGCGAGGAAGAAAGAGAAGACTCTCGCTTCTCAAAAAATGCGTGTTAAAGCGAACATGTCGAAAGCGGGAATGATCTTTCGGCTCTCTGAAGATCATTTTGCAAGTGAACGCTCGCGTCAGCATGAGAGTTTCCTAAAAGATATGGCTGAAAACGGCGGGGAGGTTTTTGAGATCTCTCTTTCTGTGCTTGTAAAGGCGCGCTCGCTTAAGGAGCTTGAGGGAAAGAAAGATGCCGTTCTTAAGAATTTCCCGAAGCTTGGCGGAGCCATGGGAGTATCGGATCACTTTGAGCATGACCGGCTATTTATCTCTCATCTTCCGATTCAGGGAGATGATAATCTGCTCCGTTTTCCTGTTCTCTCCCGGGCCCTAGCTGCGTTGATTCCTCTCGGCGATGAATGGAAAGGGTGCGCTCATCCGGAGCTCTTACTAAAAACCTATCAGGATGAGGGGCTCGCACTTGATCTTTTTGACCCCTCGCTTCCAGCCAAACACGCAATCATGATCGGGAGTACAGGCTCCGGAAAATCTTTCACCACGAACTATCTCTTGAGTCACTTCATGAGCGCAGGGGACAGGAATCATGTGATTGTCATTGATGTGGGCGGAAGCTACCGGAAACTTGCCCGGATTTTTCAGGGAAGTTACTTTGAAGTGCAGTGTTCTGAAGAGTTCGCCATGAATCCATTCCCTGAGAAAGAAAAAATCTTTTCAAAAAATCAGGACTATGACCCGGATCAGCTGAGTTTTCTTGCAACTTTGCTTGAAAAAATGGTCACAGAACACGAAAAGCTGACAAGCTCGGATCAGCGGATTCTTGAATCGGCGGTGATCGAAACATACCGAACTCGTCATGAGGGTGAGGCTCCGCTTCTTCAAGATGTAAGAGAGGTGCTGAAAAACTATCCGCTTGGGGATGAAGAAGACAAAAAGCGGGCGTATCAATTTTCTAAACAGCTTGGGGTCTGGACCGAGGGGCGCTTTGGGAAAATCTTAAACCGGCCCGGGAAAATGCGCTTTAGTGACCGGCTTATTGTCTTTGATCTTGCGCGTCTGTCCGTTTATCCCGAACTCCAGTCCATTCTCTTTTTTGTCATCCATTCGGCGCTCAGCCGGAAAATCCGGGATCTATCCCTTCGGAAGATGTTTGTGATCGATGAGGGCTGGAGATTTTTTAATGACGAGGTGGGCTCCCGTTTGGTCGAGGAGCTTTACAGGACGGCAAGAAAAAATAATGCGCTCATTCTTTCTATCTCCCAAAGTCCGGAAGATTTTCTCTCGTCCAAGGCCTCAACGGCGATTCTTGCCAATTCCTACGTGAAGTATGTCCTGAAACTTCAAAAAGGGCACGACAAGCTCCGGCATTTTGATCTGAATGAGAATGAAACGGCTGCTTGCCGTGAGCTTGAGATGATTCCGGGCAAGTACTCGGAGGTTTTCATTCGGTTTTTTGAAAAGAGTGTGATTGCCAAAATCGAGCCATCGCCCGTGGATTACTGGATTGCGACGACAGATCCGGATGATTTTCTGGCCGAGCAGGAGATTGTTTCTGAATTTCCAAATCTAAGTTCCGCGGAGATTCTTGAAAAACTGGCTTTGAGGCATCCCTGCGGCGTGAAGCGCTCTTCTATGGATAACGAGGGGAATCGTGGATAAGGGACCTGAACATGTTCTTTTCTGGGTGTGTATGGTTTTTATTCTTGAAGGGCTTCTTATATTTCTAATTTCCTATTTGAGGTGAACCATGAAACAAAAAATGAAAGTGATTCTATTTGCGCTGCTTTTGTGCTCTTCGGCGGCGGGACGGTCCTATGCAACGATGCCGACTTTTGATGCGGTGAATGCGGCGTTGAGTGAAGTCAGAAATGCCATTATGAAAACTGAATGGGCCAAGGAAATTACGATTGCGATCCAGACCTTTGATCAGCTGAAAGACACTTATCACGAGGTGCTCAGGTTTCATGAGGGGCTGGATGATTATTTTCAGTCATTCATCGGAGATCCGGTGAAGAGTTTATTCAATTTAGGCAGGAGCAGTGCGAGTGGGGCTTTTACAGATTTTGGATTTATTACTCCGCAGATTGAAATTGTAAGCAGCAATCCGGACCCAGGAAATATCAGGAACGCACTTGAACGAATTACGGGTGAAATTCCGGACTCGGAAATGCGTCCCTATATTCCATTTGAGGAAATGCAGGTAGTTGATGGTTATCAAACCGCGCAAGCCATCCGACAGGCTGGAACCGAGACGCGGGAAGCAGCGGATGCGCTGTCAGCTCAGGCCAGAGTAGCAAGTCCGAAGGGTGCCGCGCGTTTAGGGGTTGAGGCGTCTACCAAAATGATGCTGCTTCAGCAGCAAAACCACGAGGCTCTTGCAAAAATTATTGAGCTTGAAGCGACCAAAGTGGAACAGGTATCCCGGGAAGAGAAACGCTATGAACGGGAACGTCTCCAGTACATGAATGATTTTAGCCGGGCTCTTGATTCGATGTGGGAGGTGGGGGCATGAACACGTCCTTTAAAAGTGTGGATGACATCATCCTCGTCTTTGGACCTTTTTTTGAAGATGTTCGGCAAGTCGCATTCTGGGTTCTATTTGTCTTTCTTACGATTGCGCTGATTCAGGAGTTTTTACTCAGTTTGAGCGGGAAATCAAATTATTCAGGTCTTTTTATTCGCGGAATTTTGATTGCGGGCTGTTTGTCCATCTACACACCGTTTTTTAGTCAAGTGACTCACGGTATGGATCTATTTTCGAATTTTTTTATGCCCGATGAGGATTTTAAGCGTTCGATGGAACAGGTCTTTACCGCATTTCGCCAGGGGAAAGATCTTGGGATGATTGCCCTCATGCGAATGACCTTTATTGAATGGATGATCCAGGGAACCTACAACCTGGCCTATGCGATCATCCGGGCTTTTACTTGGATCCGGCTTATCCTGCTCTCGGCCCTTTATTTGATCGGACCCATCATGCTGGGTGTGGGTATTTCCTTACCGCAAATGGCGGCGGGTTGGATCCGGTGGATCTTTGAAATCTCAAGCTGGAAACTGGTGCTCGCTCTTTTTGTGCGAATTCTTGTTGAGATGAATTTCTTTGAGCTCTACACAAAAGCAAGTACTCCGAGTCTTGACCTCTTTGCCATGAATCTCATTTTGATTTTCATCATCGTTTTCTTTGTCCCGCTATTTTCATCCATGATGATCCGCGGAGCAGGAAGCATTTCGGGTGCAGGAGGGGCTGTCCTTGGGCTTGGAGGTGCACTTGCACTAAAGCAAATGACAAGCGGCGCGCGTGCGGTCTCGGGCCAGATTTCACGAGTCACTTCGGCGACACCAAAATCAGGAGGAGGGGGAGCTTCCTATAAATGACTATGAATGAACCCGCACTAACCAAGATGAAACGCAAGTATGTAGAAGTATTTGGGGATCTTGAGATGGAGCTTCTGCATCTTAGGAAACTCACTCTCGCTCTCATTGGTACTGTCATGATGCTTCTATGTTTCCTTGTTGCAGTTGCCAAGAAGCCACCGGTGGTAATCCGGGTCAGTGAGGTAAAAGGTGCCGAGACCCTAACGGATCTCCGCTCGAATAATGCAGTGACTGAGTTTGAAATGATCGGGTTCGCGAAACGTTTTACGCTCCGGTACACGGGTTACAACTCATTTACCGTATCCCGTGATTTTACCGAGGCGCTTAATCAGATGACTCGCGCGTTTCAGAAGGAATCCACGAAACGGATGATTGATACCGGGCTTTTATCCAAGGTGAAAGAGGCGGGTATTGATACATCGATTACTTTCAAGGAGGCCAAGATCGAGCGCGAGACGGATGAATATGCCGGCATTTCTCTTGTCGGTGTGAGACAGATTCGAAAATACGACATTCAGTCAGCGGTGCAGGAAACACTTTTTCGGGCAGATCTCATCCTGAAGAAAGTGCCGCGCTCAAGCGGGACTCCGGAAGGAGTGCTTGTCGAGAAGTATCAGGAAATTCTATTAAATGACATCACAGAAAGGAAATAACCCAATGAAAAAACTGATTTTTGCTATTACACCATTTCTGCTTCTTATCTGGACGATTGGGCAGGTCCGTGCCGGTGAGCCGGCGCCGGTGATTCCAGATCCGGCCGTAACGCCCACGATTCTTGGCGACTCGCAAGACGTATCGCAGCAAAAAGTAAGTCCGATCGAGGAAAGACAGCGGTTTAATAAACTCTCAAAGAGCGCACCTCAAATCTACAAGGTAACGATGCGTTCAAATATTGTCTACAAACTGCAGACGGCGATTGGAAATATTTCATTAATCGATCTTCCGGAAGAAGCGCTCAAAGTATTTATTGGTGATGCGGATCTCTTCAAGGTCGAGGTGTATGAAAAAGAAGTGCTGATCAAACCACTTACGGATCTTGAAGATGCCCAGACCAATCTCACCATTTTTACGGATTCCGGCCGGCTTAGTTTTAATGTAACCGTAGGACCTCCTGCAACGGCCGATTATGTGCTCGATTTTAGACTTCCGGTGGAAGAAGCGATTGTGGATAACGCATTTAAGAAGGCGCTCAATCAGAAATACGGAGAACTTGAAAATGAGTTTGTTGAAAAGACCCGGAAAATGGATGAGTCCGTGAAATCAATGGCTCTTCAGAAAATGCGTGCTGAGATCTCGCAGGGAGCGCAGGTAATTCATCTCTCAAAATCTGATAGCCGAGGGGATGTGAAACTGGAACTTCTCACGCTATCCAAGGTGGGTGAGAAAGATTATCTGAGTTTCAAAATCGAAAATCACTCAAAGCACAGCTACAAGACTTCCTATGCGGTGCTGGGATTTGAACGCACTCAGAAGGTTTGGTTCGGGCTTAGAAAAGTACCTGCAGGTTTTCGGGAGATCAGTTCGGATCTCGATATCAAAAGTCCGGTCGGTCCGGGTGAAACAATTTACGGTGTTTTGATGTTTGAGCATCAGACGAAAGATAAAAAGGAAACGCCGGTGTTTCGATTATTTGAGGAGGACGGTGACCAGAACTTCAAGATCCGGGGGTTCAAATGGATATCCTGAAAACCTCAAAGGTCACTCGTCCAGAGTCCGTACAAGAGGATTTTACCGGCACAGAGCATTTAAAAGGCCGCTTTCTAAAGAATCTTCGGGAAAACAGATCCTGGCAGCTTGGAGCTGCGCTCTTTGTGATTTTCCTCTTCATGATTCTATCTTCTGCGCTCCGAGGTCCTTCGAAGAGAAATCATGGCAAGACTCAAACGGAGATTCAGCACGAGGTTTATAAGGAAGAAGACCTGAAACGTGTGATTGATCAAATGATTCAGGAAAATGAAAAGAAACAGGTTTCCACAAAGCCGGTCCGGGAGAAGAGAAAGGCCAAGATCTTCGCATCCATGATGCAGGTCTTTTCATATGAGAAAAAAGAGCAACCCGAGCCATCCAGAAAATCATCGGGAAGAAAAGAAAAGGAAACTTTTGGGCTTCCGCCCGGAACCAAAATTCCTGCAAGCCTTTCTGGTTCTCTCTTTTCATTCAATGTGGTGGCTCCGGTAAGCGTGGAGGTGACCAAGGATGTTCAAAACCTTTCAGGGGCCGTGGTGGTTCCGAAAGGAACCAAGATGCTTGGTCAGGCAGGTTTGCTAAAGAGCGTTGACCGGGTGAATGTAAATTTCGATCAGATGGTCCTTCCGGATGGGCGAGTCATCAAAGTACAGGCGATTGCATTATCCGATGATGGCTCAGCCGGACTTCGGGGCAAAGTCAGAAAGCATCAAGACAGGAAAATCTTTAAGGTCATTGGTGAAACGGCATTATCCGGAATCGGTCTTTTCATGGGAGCTCGGCAGGCGGATCCATTTTCTCTGCAGGATCAGATGGCCATGAACTTTGCAGAGAATATGGGCAATCAAGCGGGCCGGGATCTCAAGAGCATGAAGGTTGAAACTTCCGTGACCGTGGAAAGTCGCACTCCGGTTCAGGTGTTGTTGCTTCGAGGCATTTAAATAAATCTCAAATTCAAAAGGAGGATTTTAAATATGTTCAATTATTACCCGAAAGAAAAGGTGTACAGTTTTCAGAAGTCACATGAGGAAGAACTTCAGTTTGC
>CAYWRU010000087.1:0-9978 GCA_964460795.1 uncultured bacterium
AGGCGGACCCGCCGGAGCGCGGCGAGCTGGCGGCGCTGCGCGACGAGGCGGGCGCCGGCGAGGGCGAGCCACTCCGCGGCCGCGGTGAAGGCGGCCGCGGGCCCGGCCTCGTCGAAGACGGCCTCGATGGAGCGGCGCCTGCGCGCAGTGGGGGCAGACACCCATCTCGATCAGCTCGTGGTAGCGGTCGCGCTCCTGCTGGGTCTTGCGGCGCTTCGCGGCGCGGGAGACGGCGCCCATCAGGCCACCCCGCCGCTGCTACGACCCCTGCTACGACCGGGCCCCGGAATTACCCCCGCGCGCCCGCCGCGTTCTGCCGCGTTTTCCACCAGAAACGAGAAAGCCCCCGCCGTCGAAACGGCGAGGGCGCAGCGGGTTGAGCCCGCATCTGCTCGGAATCCTGTCACCTGTAGGCGCCTCGTCTGAGGGTCCCGTGACCGCGGGGAGGTGCTTTGCAGACCGTCCCCTTAGCCACTTGGGTATGGCGCCGAACTCGTTGAATCAACGAGCGCTAGAGTCTAGCGGATCGGCGCCGCTTCCTGCAACTGCTACGGCTTCAGCTACGACGTTCGAAGAGAATCCGCTGGTCAATTTCAGGACAGCGGCCTCCATGAAGATCAGGGTCTCGCGGCCCGAACTGTACCGCTGGGTCGTGACCGGGCTCCGGTGGCCGAGGATCTCCTGCAGCGCCGCGATCGACCCGCCGTGCTCCAGGTAGCGCGCCGCGAACGTGTGGCGCAGCTGGTGAACCCCCCACCGGAACCCGACGCGCGCCCCGATGAGCGCCGCCATGTGGCCGGCGTTCTTCGAGCGGATCGGCGACACCATCAGCGACCGGGCCCCCTTCTTCCCGGCCCGGTTCCCCACCCGCACCTTCCGCAGCTCCTCGAGCACCGCCCGGGCCTCCGGCCAGAGCGGGACCCGGCGGACGCGGCCGGTCTTCGTGAGGTCGAGCTCGAGGTGCGGAACCGGGAGATCCCGCACCTGAGACCAGGTGAGCCCGGTGAACTCCGACCAGCGCAGGCCGGTGAGCAGCAGGAACCGGATGATGGCGCGGTGAGCCGGGCCCGCCGCTTCCAGAATCCTTCCAACCTGCTCATCCGACAGCCGGCGGATCCGCTCCGGGATCACCGGGAACGCGCGGGACACGGCGGGAACGGTGTCGATCACGCCGCATTCCGCCGCATACCGCAGGAGACACCGCAGGTCGGCCAGGACGTGCCGGACCGACTGAGGAGCCAGCCGGGTGTCCAGTTCAGCGCGGAGGCGGCGGATCACCGGCAGCGTCACCTCGGGGAGGTACAGCTTCCCGATCACCGGCGCCACGTGGTCGCGCATCCGCTGGCCGGCGAGCGCGGCGCCGCCGGGCGTCCGCCGCTGCTTCACGTACTCGGCGAGCCAGGCCTCGGCGAACTTCGCCACGGTGGTTTCACGTGGCACGGTGCGCGTCAGGTCGTGTTGCGCCGCATTCCTCCGTCCTTTCTCACGGTCGAAGCGCGTGAGCGCCATGCCGTGGTCTCGGGTCTTGAGCGACTTCCAGACATCCCGGCCGTCGATGCGCGCGCGGAAGTAGTAGATCCCGCTCGCCTTTCGCCGCCGGAGGTTCGCCTTGAGACGGGCCATGGGGTTACTCCGCAGGCTCCATCCAGGCGACGATGTCCGAGCGGCGCCAGTATGCCACGTCGCCGAGGTAGCGGCACGGCTTCGGGAAGCCGTGTTTTCCCGTGTCGCTCCACGATTTCACGGTCTTCCGGTGGACGCCGACCAGCGTGCCGATATCGGCCGCGGTGAGGTAGAGCTGTCCCGGCGGCAGCGGCGCGCGCGCGGGACGCGCGGGGCGCTCGATGGTCTCGGATGCGGTGGTGTCGCTCACGCCCAGATCTCCTCTTCGCCAGATTCGGCGTCAGTGGTTCCGATAGGAATCCCCTCCACGCTGCAGGCCGTGGCCCCCATTGAGCCCGCGACCCCTCGTCCGACGCTGGAGTCGCGCGGCGGATTGGCGGCCTCTGAGGGGCTGTAATCGCGTCGGCCGATCGGCTCGCCGGTGAACAGGCTGGCCGCGGGGTCTCCCGCCGACTGTGGCAGGTAGAGCCTCCCGAGGATGGTCTCGGAGGGGCGGCGCGGCTCGGGGGAAGCCTTCGGCTTCATATCGGCTCCTCCTGCGGCGGCAGTCCGGGCTGCGGGCCCGCGAGTTCCGTGAACCGCTGCCGGCTCCCGTAGAAATCCAGTTCGATCGTCCCGCACTCCCCGTTCCGGTGCTTCGCCACGATCAGCTCCGCGGTGCGGTCGGTGTAGTTCTTGATGTCCTTCCGGTGCAGGAACAGCACCAGGTCGGCGTCCTGCTCGATGGCGCCGGAGTCCCGGAGGTTCGACAGCTTCGGCCGGGCGCCGTCGTTCTTCTCCGACTCGCGGTTCAACTGCGAGAGCGCCAGCACCGGCACGGCGAGGTCCCGGGCGAGCGCCTTGAGCCCCCGGGAGATACTCGCCACCTCCTGCGTGCGGTTCTCATCCGTGGTCCCCTTCGCGTACTGGAGGTAGTCCACGATGATGAGCCCGAGCGGCGCCTTCGCGTGCGCACGGCGCGCGGCGGCGCGCATCTCCGCGACGCTGAGGGTGGAGCGGTCGTCAACCTCAAGGTCGAGTGTGCGCAGTTCGGCCGTGGCGCGCGCCAGCTTGCCGAGGTCGTGGTCGAACAGGGGCTCGCGCCGAATCCGCTGGAGCCGGATATCGGCCACGTTGGCCAGCAGGCGCTCCATGATCTGCTTCCGGCCCATCTCCATCGAGAACATCATTGCGCGCGCGCCGGAGCGAAACGCCCCGAGCATCACGTTCAGGGCAAAGGCCGTCTTCCCCACCGACGGCCGGGCGGCGAGGATCACCAGGTCTCCGGGGTGGAGCCCGCCGGTCAGTTCGTCGAGTTGCACGAACCCGGTAGGGACCCCGGCGGCCCGAACGTCTCCACGGCAGCGGGCCTCGATGTCCCCGACCACGAGATCCAGCAGGTCGCGGCCGCCGATCGCCCCGTCGCCGGTCACGCGGTTCTGGATGCGCTCCAACCGTTCCTGGATGAGCCCGATCGTGGCCTCCGCCTCCCGGCCGCCGCTCCCCTCGTAGGCATCGCGGGCGAGGCGCGCGAGCTGCCGGCGGGCGCTGGCTTCCGCGACGGCGAAGGCGCGGGTGCGGAGAACCTCCGGCTCGTCGGTGGTGGCGTGATCGATGATGGTGCCGATGTGGGTGGCCGTGACGGCCGGCATCTGCCCGGTCGCGGTGAGGTGGTCGTGGAGCCCGGAAACGTCAGGGGTCCACCGACCCGCCTCCCGCAGCTCCAGCAGCGCGCGCGCCACGATCCGGTTTCGGCCGTCGTAGAAATCCTCCGGGGTGAGGATCTCGAAGACAGTATCGAGACCGGCCAGGGACCAGAGCGCCCCTCCGAGGGCGGCGAGTTCGGAGTGATCCGCCCGGGCGGCCGCCTCTTCCGGGAACGGGAGGATCTTCGGGGCCGTGCTCATCGGCGGCCCCCGTTCCGAAGGGTCGGGGTCCGGTCGATGTGCTGCTGTGTGACAGCAATCCGCTCCCCGATGCTCGGTTTCTCGGTGGCGATCCACTCCCGGCCGTCCTCCGAGAGCGCGTAGAAACTCTCCGGGTCGTCCTCCAGCCAGACCGTCGGCACCCGCGCCCCCGGGACGACGGGTTTGACCACCCCGGCGGCGCCGGCGCCGCGACCGGAGGGAGCGGGCGCCGAGCACCCCCGACCACCGGGGCTCGGCGTCCCCACCGACGCAGGAGGTCTTTCGGGCACACCCTCAAGCCCTCCCTCATATCTATTAGGCCCCGTATTACGGGACGTAGTACCACCCGTATTACGGGCCGTATTACGGGCCGTATTCTTCTTCTCGTTCTCCTTGTTCCACCGGGCCTCGATGGCGCGCTTGCCGGCGTTGCGCCGCTCCTTCTGCTCTCCGAGCTTCACATCCACGGAGCGGTGCCCCAGGGTGCCGTTTTCGTTGGTGTAGAAGTGCGGTAACTCAAGGATGGTGCGTACGTTATCTTCGGTGTCCATCAGAAAACGAGCGAGGAACGCGAGGTCCTTCTTCGTCGCGCCGCCGTCGTCGTGGATCTTCCAGCACAGCTCCACGTAGGTCATCTGGAGCGCCTTCGGCAGGCTGTAGCGGACGCTGGAGGTCCACCACCACGAGGTCTCCCAGTCGCAGTAGCTGGGGCGGTCTACGTTCGCCATCAGGCGGCCCCCCTGAAAGCGCGCGCCGGTGCCCCCCCGCCCTGCCGGTGTAGACTGGGGGCGGCCCCGAGTGTCCGCTCGGGGGTGTCTACGAACCGATGAACAAGGGGGGCACCGTGCGCATTTCTCTGCGGGAGCTGGCCTACGCCAGCGTGATTGTGGCGGCGCTGGCCGTGGCCGGGCATGAGTTGGCCGGGACTGCCCGGGCAACGGGCAGTCAGACGATCACGGCCGGCGGCGGCCAGTACATCGTCTCGGGAGATGGTGTCGTCTACGCGCGGGGCGGAACCGGCGGAGCCTTCACGACCTGGACCCCGGTCTTCAGCTTCGCGCCGATCGTCGCCCGCCCGGTCGTCCTCACGGGCTACCCCGAGATGGGTTTCGGCCTGATCCTCGAGAACGGCGACGTCTACGACACGGACGCCGGCGCGCCGCGGCTCATCGGCAACGTCTTCAGCGGCCCCCCGACCGCCGTCCAGCCTCAGACCTGGAGCCAGATCAAGGCGGCGCACGCAGGGCGGTAGGGCTCGGCAGGCAGCAAAAGGCCCCGGCGCCGTCAGGGAGCGGCCCGGGGCCTTGCTCTTGGGCGTGGAGCGGTCTACCCGCTGGCCTTCTTCAGCCGCTCCCGCAGATCGGATTTCTCTATCAGCTCGTCCAGTATGGTCGTCACGTCCTTGTTTTCCAGAGACGAGACGGCGCCCAGCAGTCGCCAGTTCTTGTCGGAGACTCGAACCACACGCCGGTCGGGCGCCTCCTTCCCGGCCGGCAGTTTCTTCTTCGTGGGTACGGGCATGGGCAAAATCCTCCGGTCGTCGCTCATGGTTGCGGCCCTCCATCGGTGCGACGGCCGCCCCCGCCGACTCCCTGAACTGGTCCCCTGCCCGCGATCGTACGCCGCGGCCGGTCATTTGTTCAATTGGAAAGTTGAAACACTGCACGGTCATACGGCCACCGCTTCGCCCGTTTTCCAGCCCAGCGGGACCGGGATGACCGACTTTTTGACCCCCCAGAACCGGGCGATCCGCCCGAGGGCTTCCTCCGACAGGGCCAGGTAGCCCGCGGAGTGGGCGCTGACGCGCCAGAAATCGACCCCGGCGCCGGCCGCCGTCTCCTTCAGGGTGTAACCCTGCCGCTTCGCCATTTCAGCGAACGGGCTGCGCCCGGCCGCCTTCGTTGCCTTCCGCATGGACCCTCCTCACCCCCGCACTCGCGGGATCAGGAGCACCCTACCGGCTTCGTGTTCATCTGTCCAGATGAAAAATTAAGTTGATTTTTCGTGCAACCCTCCGATACTCTGTGCGTGTTGTTCAATTGAGCAGATGAACAACAGCCGACTCCCCCGCCGGCCACGACCACGCCACGGCTAGAAGGCCGGGCAAGGGCAACCCCGGGGGCGGTGAGCGCGAGACCACGAAGGAGGCGAAGGTGAAGGACCCTCAGACCGAGATGGAATGGCAGGAGGCCGAGGCGGACGCGGCCGACCGGGAGCGGGAGGCCGACCAGGCCGAGCGCTACGCGGAGCTGCCGCGCGCCGGCGGCGACACGGACCCGGCCCCGTACCTGGTGGACGTCTTCAGCGAGCGCGGCGATCTCGTGAAGATGCTCCCCCGCGACAACACCGCGGCCGCGCTCGCCACGGCGCGGTTCGAGGCGCCCCTGGCCGGTGGTCACGCGCAGGTCCGCGGGCCCCGGGTGAAGCCGGGCAGCCAGCGGCCCCTGATCTTCGACACCCGCTACGACCGGGAGCGTGGCCGATGACCGCGGGCGCCGTGCTCCTGGAGGCCCTGAAGCTCGTCGCCCTCTGGGCCGCGGTCTCGATCGGGCTCGGGGTGTGCTGGGTGCTGGTGGCGATCGGCGCCGGTCTCTCCCGCCGGGCGACGCCGGCGGCCCGCGCCGCGGCGCCCCGGTGGCTGCCGCAGCTGGACCCGAGGCCGCACCCCATGTGCCTGTGCGCCGAGCCGCCGCCGCGCCACCAGCGCTACCTGCGCGGCTACTGGACGCCCGACGGGAAGCGCCTGACGACCCTGGCCGGCTCGCCGCAGGTCACCAGCTGGTTCGGCTTCACCGACCGCGAGCTGATCGCCGCGCGGCAGGTAACCCGGCTCATGCCGGCGTGCGACGACGTCACGCTGTCAGAGCGCGAAGCCACGGTCACGTCGATCGCGTGCCTGATAAAGCGCGAAGGCATGAAGGCAACCCGCCGCGCGGCGGGCTGGAACTGATCCACCCCACTGAACCGAAGGAGGCGAAGATGTCCACCACCCTGACCCTGCCCGATCTCGACGCGCTGACAGAGAAGCCGCTCGCGCTCGTGGCCACCACCCCGACGGACCCGCTGCTGCTCTCGCTGTTCCGCGGCACCGCGGTCCTGAAGATCGAAGCCGTCGAGGACTACGAGATGGCCGCCATCACGCTCAAGCAGGTGAAGGCGGCCCAGAGGACCGTGAAGGAAACACAGACGCAGTCGGCGGCGCCGTACAAGGCCACGCTGCAGGCGGCCAAGATCGACTACGACAACGAGGTCGCGCGGTTCGAGACCCCGCTCACCTGCCTGGCGAACGCCGAGGCCACGCTGAAGCGCGCGATTGGAGCCTTCGACATCGCCGAGCGCGAGCGCAAGGCGAAGCTCGAGCGGGAGGCCGAGGAGAAGCGCCGTCAGCAGGTGCTGGAGGCCGAGAAGACGCGGGAGGCCGCGATCATCCACAACGACCCCGAGCTGATGCAGACCCACCAGGACCTGGTCGAGGTGCTCGCGCAGCCCGTGGCGCCGATCGTGACGCACGAGAAGGTGTCCGGCGTCGTGACGAAGGAAGTCTGGAAGGCGCGTGTGATCGACGTGGCGCTCGTCCCGGATAAGTACATCACGCGGACGGTGAGCTCGGCGCAGATGAGCGTGCTGCACGCGATCGCCAAGGCGACGAAGGGGCCGAGCGACATCCCGGGGGTCGAGTTCTACCGCGACATCCAGGTGGCCGCGTCGGCCGGCTGAAACAGGTAGGGCTCCGCCGCGTGAACGGCGGAGCCCCTGTCCCGCACCGAAGGAGGCGATCCGAAGGTACGGAACGCCGCGAGGGTGCAAGAAGGAGGCGAAGGTGTCAAACGAAGTCGCAGTGCTGTCCGACATCCCCCAGGGCGGGTTCGCCCTGGCCCGCTACATCACCGAGCAGGCGCGGCCTCTCGCGTCGCTGGCCGAGATGTACGTGCGCGGCGGGCTGGTGCCCGCGGCCGTGCTCAAGTCGCCGAACCCGAACGCCGTGGCGTTCACCATCCTCACCACCGGCATGGAGCTCGGGCTCGCGCCCGCCAGCGCCATGCGGACGATCCAGGTGATCGAAGGCAAAGCGTCCCTGTCGGCCGACCTCATGGCCGGCCTGGCCATGCAGGTGGGCGTCGCGTTCCAGTACGAGCAGAACGACGCCCAGGCGTGCGTGATCGCGTGGACCCGCGGCAGCTCGTCGGGGCGCGTGTCGTTCACGATCGAGGAGGCGAAGGCGGCCGGGCTCCTGAGCAAGGACAACTGGCGGCGTTACCCCGCCGCGATGCTGGCCGCCCGGGCCCGGGCCGCGGCGGCGCGGCAGGCCGCTCCGGATCGGCTGGCCGGGATCTACGCTCCCGAGGAGCTGGGTGCTCTGGTCAGCGTCGCCGCGAGCGGCGAGGTCCAGGTGGTTGACGACCCGCCGTCGGAGCCGGTGACGGCGGCGCCGACGGGTCGTCAGGCTGAGGCCGGGGCGCAGCGTGGGGCATCGCCTCCTTCCGCTGCCGCCCCGGCCAAGGCCGCTCCGGTGTCGCGCCCGGCGCAGGTCGCGCCCGCGGCCGCGCCTGCCGAGGTCGCCGGTGGGGAGCCTGCCCCCGACCTGTACGAGCCCGGCGAGAAGATGACCACGGCCCAGCAGAAGATGCTGATGGCGCTGGCCGCGAAGCTGGGGGCGAAGCTCACGGCCGAGATCGACGGCCAGAAGCGCGTCGTGCTGGCGAACGATTTCACGATCGCGGCCGAGCTGGCGCTCCCGTCCGACTCCGACCCGATCCGCATCTCGCGGCTCACCGCGCGCCAGGCGTCGATCCTTATCGACATCTACAAGGACCGCGATCGCGAACAGTCCGCGGAGGCCGGGCAGCCGGCCGAGGAAGCGATCGGCTGATTTACCGGGCGGGGAATCCTTGGCGGGAGTCAGCGACGGGGTCACACCTTTCGCACCCGCCCGGTCGTTCGAATGTTCAACCGCTGCCCCGGCACCCTGCAGTTATGGCGCCACGTGAAACGCCATGTCCGCCGGGGCGGCGGTCCTCTTCCCCCACCTCGCCGTTCCGTCGGAAGCGCTTCAACGGGTTGAGTGCGTGGACGAACGGGTCGGACGGCGGGGTGGGGATTCTTCGGGGGGCGTGAGCGGCCCGGCAAAGCGCTCGACGGCGCGGGCCTCCCGTCGAGCCCGCCCCCACTACTTCTTCAGTCTGCAGCGGCGACGTGGTTGACCACGGGCTGACCAGAAACGGGGACGAACAACCCCGGAGTACACGCGAAAGCGTCCCCGCGCGGGGCAAGTCGGGGCACGCCGCGGCAGGCTGGATCTTCCCGAAAGGACACGATGAGCAAGCTGGACGAACACAAGAAGGCCATCGAGCAGTGGGACGCGCTCGTGGCGTGGCTGAACTCGAAGCCCGTGACCAGTTCGGCGCACACGGCGGGCAGGCCGATGTACTGGGTGGACGGCCGCGATACGGCAGGAAGCAACATCGGCGACAGGACGCGCGGCCATTTCCTTGCCGCCGTCGCCGAAGCCTGGCCGCTGATCGACGCCCGCATGCGGGCGCTGGCGCAGGCCGACGTGGACGCGGCCGGCGAGGCCGCCAAGGCGGAGTGCCTGGCGTTCCTGAATGAGACGCGAGGCTGAGATGGCCGCCGGCTACGCCAGCGACACCAGCGTGCCCGTCGAACGGAGCCGCGCCGAGATCGAGCAAGTCCTCGTGCGGTACGGCGCCGACCAGTTCATCTCGGGATGGGACGCGGACATGGCGCTGATCCAGTTCCGCGCGAAGGGGCGCCACCTGAAGTTCATGCTGCCGCTCCCGAAGCGTGAGGAGTTCCGGGTTCACCTGGTCCGTGGATACAAGCGGCCGAGGACGCCCCGGCAGATCGAGAATGCCTGGCAGCAGGAGATGCGCCGCCGCTGGCGCTGCCTGCTCCTCGTCCTGAAGGCAAAGCTGGAAGCGGTGGCCACCGGGATCACGACGTTCGACGAGGAATTCCTGGCGCACATCGTGCTCCCGGATGGCCGCACGGTCGGCAACTTCATGCTGCCCCAGGTCGAGGAGGTCTACGCCACCGGCAAGATGCCGGCGCTGCTGCCGAGGCCGGAATGAACACCGCCCGCTGCCGGGGCTGCAACCGCCCCATCGTCTGGGCCGAGGGCCTCAACGGCCAGCGGATCCCGATCGACACCGCCGCACCCGTCTACACCCTGAGCGAAGACGGCGACCGCGTGCTCGCGCACCGCGTCGCCGCGCCGGCCGGGGTCAACCACTTCGTAACCTGTTCGGAGGCAGACCAGTTCAGCAAAGGAGGGAAGAAGTCGTGAAGACGAAGAGGAACCCCGCCCGAGAGGGCTCCGTCGAGACGCCCGTGGCGGTCGAAGATCCCCCGCCGGCGACGCCCCCCGAGGAGCCGGCGGCCGCCGAACCGGTCGTGGCCGTCGAGCTCCCCCCGCTGCCGAAGATGCTGCAGAGGTCCTACGTCAAGAAGG
>CAYWRU010000088.1:0-9945 GCA_964460795.1 uncultured bacterium
GGCGTAAACAATTGCCGTACTATAGCCCAAATACCCGACCATTCCGTTTCGTTAAACAACGCTAGTTTATTGACAAAAGCGCCCCGGGGGTTGACAATTTTTCTATACACAATTGAACTGGAAGTGATGGATGGGGAAACGCTATGGACGATCGGCCAAGAAAAAAACTAAGCGCCCGGCAAAGGCACTATCTCGAAAAAAGACGCGACAACCGTCAAGGCTCCCTCTTTTGGGCCGAATTGGAAAAACAATTACCCGTAAACGTGTCGGATCAAAGGGGCAGTTCCTCTACGACGCGGATGAGTTACGAACAGAAATCAAGTTTTCCGAGTGGAGGACGCCGGAGACGAAGGAAAGGCTTTTAAACCGCGCTAAGAATTTTCGTAAACGTGTAAAAGCCAGAAAGACACGGGTGATTGTAGAATTTGAAGCGTCACGGTCAATCAGGGGAAAACGAAAAAAATTTACGATGCGAACCAGTACCATGAGGAGCGAACCTGACTCCCAGGTAGACAATCGCATTGAATACGCCATGGAAAAAGTCTTGCGAGACTTAAGAGGCTATGCTAGAGTTGGTTATAAAATTGGGAAAATTAAAAAAGTCATTTTGGAGAGGCTCACTCACGCCCCTCGAAAGAAAAAACAGACCAAAAATGCAATTCGCCGTATTCGATATAGAGGCAAGTAACTGGACAAAATTTGTTGTCGGTGGCTACTACGATGGGGAAACCTTCCGGCACTTCGGTAAACTAGATTTGTTTTTCAAATTTTTAGAGAAGGATCTCTATGGACCTACTAGAATTTTTTCCCATTACGGTGGCCAGTATGATTTTTTGTTTCTACTTCGGCACGCTTTTACTAAGGGGTATAAGGTCGGCACGATCATTCCGCGAGGTAGTGGAATACTCTCTGTTGATATTCGCATTGGGCATCGCACTTTTACTTTTTACGATAGTTCTGCTCTCCTATCTTTTTCACTTAAGCGGCTAACCGATGCGTTTCAAGTTGAGACGAAAAAAGGAGAGATAGATTATGAATCAATCAAAAAAATCACACCTGAATTACTCGAATACCTTCGATCTGATTGTGTCGGCCTGTGGCAGGTGCTCAATAGATTCTACGGAACTTCCTTCATTAGTGAAGTTGGTCCAGCGGTCACTATCGCCAGTCAAGCTATGCGCGTGGTGCGGGGTTACCTTGACTCACCACTATACTCTTTATCAGATGAAGTAGACGCTTTTGTGCGCAACGGGTATTACGGCGGACGAACGGAAATCTTTAGGCCATTATTCTTAGGACCAAATAAACTTTATTGTTACGATGTGAATTCACTCTATCCCACAATGATGTATGAACAGGAGTTTCCCAATGCTTTTAAAAAATGGACACAAAGAATGGGAGATAGTTCCCTCGGTTACTATGACGCCACCGTCACCGTGCCGGTGGATACATACCTCCCGATTTTGCCGGGTGTACACCCTCGGACGAAAAAACTACTCTTTCCCGTCGGTAAATTCAGAGGCGTCTGGTCAAGTCTGGAGTTACGGTACGCGGAGACGCAGGGCGCTCGCATTGAAAAGATCCATCAAGGAGCTGAATTTAAAAACGGGGGGAGAGTATTCCGCGACTTCGTTGGAGCTATTTATAAAATTAGGCAGGAAACGGCTAAGGATAGCGTCCATAATTACGTTGCGAAACTCATTCTTAATTCCAGTTATGGGAAGTTGGCAATCCGAAAGGACAAAGAAAACATTGTTTCGGTTGAGTCACTGGACGATTTTTACGAGGGTGAACCGTGGCGCGAGATAAAATGCGGGAAAAACAACATTCATTTAGTAAAGAGAAAGGTGGAACTGGACACGTTCTCAAACGTCGCCATGGGCGCGTGGGTGACGGCAGCGGGACGGGTGCATATGCACCGGCTAATGCTACCGATTCAGAAAAAACTGTTCTATACGGATACGGACTCGCTATTCACGACGGAAAAACTAGAGAGTGGAAGTGGGTTAGGCCAGCTTAAAGAAGAATATTCCGTTAATCGCGCCTGCTTTCTCCTCCCCAAAACGTATTTGACGGAAGGGGACGAAAGAAAAATTGTGATGAAAGGTTTCGACTCGAAAAAAACGAAACACTTTACCTTCGAGGACTTCCATGCAACGCTTAACGGCGAAATGGGGTTACTAAAAGTTACGGGCGAAAAACGGTTCGCAAAATTTAAAACAAGTTCCCGCATGGGAAAGTTTCTCACCATGGAAGAAAGAACTGGAAAGCAGATTCGGTCCCAGTATGACAAACGAGTTTTGTTTAAGACCGAAAAATCAGGGAGGGAGCACTGGGACTCTCGGCCTATAGAAATAGGAAAGTCAGATGAAGAGTAAAAAACAAACGAACGGCAATAACAAAAAAACCTCCTCTAAGGGAAAGCAACCCGATTACCGCGTTGCCGTGGCGAAAGAAGTGGAAGGTCAGGATAAACCTTTCTGGACTACTATCGGTTCTGCGTGGGAGGCCAAAAGAGGTATTTCTATCCAGCTTAACGCGCTACCTCTCACTGACCATATGATGCTGTTTATTAACGAAGAGGACGAAGGAAACGAGGAACAGGAGGACGACTAGAAAACTCCTGGACTAAGGACGAAATACCTTGGTAAATTCTATTTACTCACCAAAAAACCTAAGCTAGTGTTTTGCCAGGGGAGAGAAAACTCCCCTGGCGTCTTTATACAAAAATAAAAAGGAGTATCTATGGCCACCGTTCGTCGTATTTTGGAACCTAAAATGTTTTCTTATATCCATGAGAAACTAGCTACCAACGGACTCTACCAGGATGCCGTGGCGAAAAAAGACGCCAGGAAAGTTTTTGGACTAGCCGCCGCTTGTCTTGTGGGCGTCCGGGAAGTGGGCGGAAACAATTCCGGCCCCTTGGTTGAATTAATCCAGGAAACTGTGGGCGGTCACTCGAAAGAAGCATGGTGTATGAGTTTTGTCCAAACGTGCCTGGCGTATGCCGAAACGGTAACCGGCAAAAAATCCCCTATTCCTGTTTCGGAAAGCTGCGACTATGTTTTCCGAAATACCCCTAAGGAGTTTCATGTTAAAAAATACCCCGCCCAATATGCTATCGTTGTTTGGATTAAACCCTCTGGCCTGGGTCACACGGGAGTTTTGGAAGAGTTTAACTCGGATGAGTTTACAGCGTTTGAGGGGAATACCGAATCTGGCGTCAAGGGAGGACGTGTTGAACGGGACGGCGGGGGTGTTTATCATACCGAACGGAGTTTCCCTGGTTCTAACTCGTTCCGGGTCCGAGGGTTCTTAATTCCGTTTTCTAAGGAGGAATAGGTGTCAAAACTAAAAATAATTGACGGTGGGGCGGAAGGGGAAAACCTAATGCCTATTATCGTCGGGTTATTTCTATTCGGTGCGGTAGTTATATTACTGAAAGGGAAGAAACGTGGGCCTGGAAACCTTAAACTCGTTAGTAACCAGTCTCCAAGCGACGGTGGAAGCCCAAGCGACGGAGATAAAAAACCTGCAAACACAATTGACAGAATTCTCGGGGATCTTAGATGAGCACGAAGAAAAAATCGACAGCGAAATTGAGACCGTCGCAGAGGTTGAAAAATGTATCGGACGAATTGCCGAAAAACTCCGAAGTAGAGGCATTGAAACAGGAGTCACCCTCACCGGATGAGTTTTTTAATCCTTCTACCGCAGCGGATTTTTCCAAGGTAATTCAGGAAAGCACGGCGGCTATTGCAGAGGCGGACGCCCCTAAAAATAAAGGGGGACGTCCCAAAGGGAGTAAAAATAAACCTAAAGACGGTTCTACCCCCGGAACTCCCCCGCCCGTGGGCGCGATGCCGGTAAATACTCCGGTTATCCCGGTGGGAATACTCGCCCCGGTAATTCAAATGCCGTACACGGCGGCGGCGCTAAAAACCGGATGGGATGGGTGGAAACTAGAGGACGAATACGCCCAGGAACTAGCTCCCCAGGTGGATATGGTTCTAAAAGCGTATCTCCCGCAGCTATCCGAAAAAGGTGCGGCGCTTGTGGGATGTTTATTCAGTATCACCACAATTACCGCGATTAAATACATGGGTTATTTAGAGTGGAAAGCAGGAAAAACTCTAAACCAGGGGGAAACCCGTATCCCAGAAATAAAGAAACCAGAAGTAAAACAGGAATACGATAACTCGGCCGAGTTTCCAGTAATGAAGGTCTAAGGTGTTCGGACCAACGGACGTAACAGTTATTTTTGGAAAACGAGGGTGCGGAAAGAGTACGTTGCAACGGCGTATTTCTTCCTGCTACCCTCGGCAGATTGTTATCGACCGGCTAATGGAGCACCACGATGGGGACTTGGTCACTTCGCGTTTCCAGGACTATGCTAATTATTTACTTCGGCAATCGGAACATGGGGGAAACTTTAAACTCGTTTTACACTTCGACGTGGAACAAAAAACCCAGGAACAAGCGATAGTTTTTTCTAACGCTATCCGCCTAGCGTATAAGTGGGGGAGACTCACTGAAAACAATCTTTGTTTATCAGTGGAGGAGGTTCACCACTTCGCTGCTCCCACGTCGATTGACAAGTGGCTTTTTGAATCCGTGATGACAGGGCGTCATTCCAACATGGCAATCATTGCTAGTTCTCAGCGCCCGGCATCGGTCCATAAGGGGCTAGTCTCTCAGGCTAACCACGTTTTTGTGGGTCAGTTATTCGAAAAACGAGATATTGAATACCTCTACCAGACAATCGGAGAGGACGCGGCCGAGGCAGTTTCTAAACTTAAACCCTATGAATTCGTCCATTACCAGGGACAAGGTATTCCCTTCCAAATAGTTAGAAACCAATAAAGTTTTTCTATTTATACTATTACTTGATAAAATTACTCCAACAAAAAAATATTGACGGATGGGATTTATCGCCTCAGGCTAAATATCAAGAAACGTCAACACTTTTTAATCCGAAGGAGTCTTTCAATGGACAAAGTTAAGAAATACCTGCCTATGCTCGTGGTTGCCCTGGCCGCTATCTATATCGCCAATAAAGTTCCCGCCGTGGCGAAACTGACCGGCAAAGCAGCCTAAACAATTTTTAATTACTGAAAGGACGTAACCACTATGCCTAGTGATAATGCTAACGCGCCTGCAATCGACGTGCAGGGTGTAATTACCTCTCAATTTAACCGTCGCCTTCAGCAAGTGGCGTTCCGGGCTAACTCCGTGGTTACCCTGGACATCCCTCGCGACGACGTTTTCAAACGCGCTAACCTTCGTTTGGTTGGTTCCCAGTCCGTGACCTACGGCTCTGGTTCCCCCACCATTGGCGGTTTGGGTGTTTTACCCCGTCTCTGTTCCCGTATCGACGTGGTTCAAAACGGTCAAGACACTATTAAGTCTCTTGATCTCCAGATGCTTCGTTTCCAAAATTTCTGCGTGAACGGGGAACTCCCGGAACGTGCCGTGACGAAACAAGCCGGTGCTTTCTCGGCGACAAAACTCGCTCAAACCGAAATGGAATACGGCGGCACGGCCTACCAAGCCACCACTGGCTATATGCTGTTCAACGAAAGTCTCACGATTTTCTTCGAATACCCCTATGCCTATGAAGTTGGTAAAAACGTGTCCCTCTGGAATACCAAGGGTCTCTCTTCTGCCGAGATGCGTTTCGCGTTCAACGCGGTGACGAACCTTCAGGAAGACGGCGTTGGCGCTTCGGTGACCTATGCGGACGATATCGCTTTCACGATCGACGTGGAACTGGTGTCGGCTCCTTCCATCCCGCGCTCGCAAGACTTCATGCTGTATAAGCAAACGGTTCGCCGCGTTGCTTTCACCGCTGAAAGCCGCGAGTACCTGGTTGACTTGCCCCGTGGTAACAAAATTGCCGGTATCCACATTATGGTGAGAAACGGAGACACTAACAAGCGTCTCTCGGATATCGCCGTGACCGACCTGCAACTTCTTATCAACGGCCAACGGATTATCCAGCGCACCACGTTCTTGACCTTGCAACAGGCCATGCGTTCCCGCTGGAATCTCCGTTCCCCGAAAGGTTCCGCTGCTCAAGGCGTGACGCATAACCTGCAAGGCTATGCGTATATGCACCTGGTGCGTGACGGTGACGTTCGATCTGCCCTGGACGTGTCTATCGCCGCTGGCGTAGACCTGGTGCAGCTCGCTATCACCACGGCCGCTAGTTCCGGTATCGACGGCGCTACCTATACCAACCCGGTAGAAGTGTCGCTCATGATCGACGAACTCTGCGAGCCCGTTAAGCGCATCTAAATAGTCTTAGTTGAGGGTAGAGAATTGGACCGGGTTTACTCCTGATTTCCCGATTCAGTCTCTACCCTCAAGTTTTATTTAGAGGGAATCTATGGGCTTACTCAAAAAAGTTGTTCAAGTAATTTCCGCGCCCGTGACCGTCCCTTTGAAGGTGGCGAGTAACATTGCCGACAATACGGGAATAGGCGGACCTGTTTCGTCTCTCTCCTCTCTGGCGGCGGCACCCTTTGAACTACTCCAAAAAGGAACTAGTTTTTCTGAAGTTCTTAACCAAGCTAAACCCGGTCTTTCTCTACTTTCCACCGCCGCTGGCGGCCCGCTGGCCGGGGGTTTGGGTATGGACCTTGGAGCGTTTGGCAAATTACTCCCCGATCCTGGCGCGCCTCTTTCTCTAGAGGGAGCACCGGCCCCAACGGGCGGCGGTGGGGTTTATAAAATTCAAGAGTCACCGGCCCCGGTTAACATGCTGCCGTATATCGCAATCGGCAGCGCAGTTTTAGTTTTAGTGATAGTATTAGCCAAGAGGAGATAAACAAATGGCGTTTGATTTTGGAAAATTATTGGATCAAGTTTCAACCACCGTAGCGAGTAATAAAGGTTTTGGAAGTATCCAGGACTTAATCGCCACAAAAGCTGGAAATGAACTCACCCGTGCCGTTGACCGCGTGAATGAAACGAAACAGACTCCTCCTGTGGTTCAACCCACGCCCTATAGCCTAGAGATGCTAAACGAGATGAGTCCTGTTTCTGGACTCACGCGCGGGCAATTACTTCTAGTGGGCGGTATCGCTGCCGTGGCACTCTTTCTCATCCTTAAGCGGAGGTAGACAATGGTAATGGACTTAGACCAAAACATTCGCGCGGGAGAACGGGAGTCTCAAATTTTGGAGATGAATACGGGTCGCCGTAACATCTTCCAAAAAATTTATTGTGACCTTGCTACCGCGCAACCCTCTAACCGTCTCTACCGCGTGACCGTGCCTTTCCGCTCTATCTTTGTGCGATCGGCAACGGACGCGACGGCCATCGTCTATTTCTCCCCTAACGAAAACTCCATCGGGAACGTGGCAGAGGCATTACCTCTTTACAAAAACGACTCCTTTGACTTTGGGTTTATGATTAGCGGGGGTTATTTTTGGTGGGACGCCCAAAGCGGAAAAACCATGGAGCTATACGTCTCGACCTTGGGACGGATGCAAACTGGTTCCCAGCTTTCCCAAATCTCCGGCGGGTTTTCCGTTTCGGATGGATCGGCACTGGCGAGTAATAAACTCTCTGGCGGTGTGGCGACTATTGCGTGTCCGGCGGGATCGGCTACCAAGATCCTCGACGCCGACGCTGATAGAAAGCGCATTGACCTTTATATCGACGGTCAAGCGTGGTTAGGGGACGCATCTGTTGCACCTAACTCGCGCGGCGTACTTGTTATGCCTGGGATTACCAGTGTCCCTGCTACCAGCGTGATGTATCTTTACCCTGTGGCCGGAACCGTTAACGTATACGGCAACGACTTTAGATAAATAGGAGATATTTATGCAAACGACTCCCTTTCCGATAGCTAACCTAACCGTTGCCAACCATCTTTTTGCGGACGTGGCGAATCTAAAAGTTCTCCACGCCGCTTTCACAACTGGCGGTAGCGGGGGAACCTTTCGAAGTGGAAACGGAACCTCTGGGTATGCCGTAACCGCGCTGAAAACCCTTCGCATTCGGGCTTTAAAGATCCTTCCCCGCTCGGCCGCAACGGGTGATATTTATTTCTGCCAAACGGATAACGATGTGGGGATTGACTCCGGGACCGCCTTTACAAACCCAGTTTATTTAGGTGGTGCCGCTACCATGTTTATCAATCCTCCCGCCACGATCGGTGCAACTTTCGAAGTAGCCGTTAACTTCACCGTGGCGGCCGGAAAGTATCTCTCGTGCCGTGACTCGGCCGGAACGGCCCGCATCATGGCCATCGCCTACGGTTATGAGGAGTAATTTTAAGTGACCGGGATCACCACTAAGGCCGGGTATGAACAGTTAGCTAGAGAGGCGCTTTCCGCGTTTCACTCTACTGCTTCCAGTGAATACCCGGCTAACATGCGTCTCTCGCGGGACGAATTCATTGCCTGGATGGCAACGGCCACGCCCAGCTTTCTCCTCGACTTTGGAAAGAGCGTTTCGGGAACGGCTAACCTCTCGGGCGTTGGCATGCCGAAAGTCTTGGATGCAATGCGGTCACTCGCTCGCCGTCAACAGGGAACCGTGGAAAGCTACCTTGCTTCCCCCTCGGTGCCTTTAGGCTTTCCCAAAACGACAAATTTCTACCAAGCCTTGGTAGACCGGTCCCTCTCCTGGGATATCGGCGTATATGCTGCCGTGGGGAAAGATATCGCCGTAAAAGGCGCGGAAAACATTGCCACGGCCGCCAAAGTTGCCCTTGGAGGTTACACTCTTTATCTTGTGGGCTTTGGTCTTATTTCTCTTTACATCCTTTACCGAAAGGCTAAATGAGAATGATTTACCTAGTTCTAGTCTTGGGTGGAATAGCTCTACTTGGGGGAACTGCCATGGCTGGCGGCGCTGCCTTAGAGGGTGGGAAAGCATACCTCTTTTGGTCAAAATACGATGCAGCTTTTAAGGCCGCCGCTAGCCGCTACGGGATTGACTGGCACTATTTAAAAGCGTCCGCGATTGTGGAGAGTACCTTAGGGCAAAACGCTAGGGTCCTGGCCGGTGCCACGTCTACGGACGGTAAATCCTGGGGACTCATGCAATTCACTCTTCCCGCGGCTAACGATATGTGTCCTATTCAAGTGAATGGGAGAGTCTATGCCTCTATTACAACGGATGATTTAAACAACCCGGACGTGTCCATAGAGCTAGCCGCGAAGTATATTTCAAAACTCATTCGTCTCTTTCCGGGGGACTTGCGCAAGGCGATTATCTCTTATAACCAGGGACCAGGTAACACCCAAAAAGGGAAAGATTATACTGGGGACTATTGGAAAAAGTGGTATACCGCGCTACAATTAGTAAATAATGGTTAGTTACTTCATTCCCGGAGGGTCCCATGGACAAAAAGAAACTTATTGCCGCAATTTTGGGTGTTCTACTCACGGTAGCCGGTAGCATCTGGGCCTTTGACTTCAAAGGTGCCGTATGCAACGCCGACCGCAGTCCCGCCTCCTCCGAACAAGGAAAGTAGTTAAAGTGGGAATTATCACCGCGATAATTTCTTTTTTGACGACGCTTCTTTCCGCGCCGACTAAAATTGCCGATGCTATCGACAAAATCCAGCGTCTTTTGGGTAAATCCTTGCAACAAAAAAAGGAGGAGAATGAGAAAGACGTGGGGAAAGAATTCGACGGTATCGACAAAGGAGGACGGCCAAAATGGGACTAAAACACTTTTTGTTTTTTCTTCTAGGCGGTTTAGCTTTCACGGCATGCGGCGGAATAGCCGCTAACTTTCCGTTCAAGTATTATGGGTTAAAAGCCAATAGTTACGGCGGACGCCTGGAAGGCCCAACGGATAAGGAAGATCTGCCTCTCTCCCGGTGTCAACCCACCGAGGGAGAGGCAACGCCGTGTTTCGTTTTTCTAAAAGCCGAAATGCAGCGAATGAAAACCAAGTACCGTGAGGCTATGCTGGAGTTAGAGG
>CAYWRU010000089.1:0-9824 GCA_964460795.1 uncultured bacterium
CTGTTGGCGGCGGAGCCTGTCCGCTCACTTCTATGACATCGATATTTACATTGCTTGTACCGGCGGTAGGATGTTTTGCGGTACGGATCGAGACGGTGTACGTACCGTATGGCAGTATACCAGAGATGAAGGCAGCATAATTCGACAGGAATGTACCACGCAGATCCGCCATTTTTTCAGAACCACCATTCACGCTGACATATAACACGCCGCCATCACTAACTCGAGTAGATAGAATTTTGGTTTGAGTCCCAGTGAATTTATATGTAGCAGTCAGTCCAGGGGTCGTCGTGAAGTGATCGGTTGCATCCACAAGCCAACCCGATGAATATTTGATTCGCGAATCATTGTCATTATACGTGCCTGCCGGCAACGCCGTTAATGTAGGGGTGGGGGTAACGGTCGGTGTAGAGGTCGGTGTTGGAGTTGGAGTGGACGTGGGCGATGGAGGGATCGTCGTAGGGGCTTGGGTGGGCAGCGTAGTTGGGGCAGTGGTCGGTGTCGATGTGATTGAGATCGTCGGACTAGCAACTACCGTATTGCAATTACTACCATCCCCGGTAGGCACACAAGAGTCACTTATAAGCATGCCATTACGCGCATACATGCCTGGTGTGTATGAAATAATCTTTAATGTATGGGTGCCCGCAGAAAAGGACTGCGCAGCCCCGATCCCGTACCAACCATGTGTACTTGAAGATATGCCTGTCAATGACTGTGTGACGCAGCCTCCCCCATCCACTTCAATCGCTACGCTTGCTGTGGCCGAGCCTCGAAACTCAAGCCATACCTTGTAATTACCAACAAAATCAGCCGGTACTGTAATTGTTGTAGAAGTAGAGCCAGTTACGCCGGTTGCTGAGCAAGCTGCCTGCACGGGCTTAGCAAAGCTTAGCGCTAATACAATTAGCCCAATTATCGAGACGAGATAGATAGCAAGTATCGACCAGCTAAAGGATGTGCGTTTTTGACTCATGCAAGCATATACCTGTGGTCAATATAGCAAACTATCTATATAAACACTAGCACTATAGAAAAAGCGCTAGTCACGAGGCCGTATATACATTAGAGTTATGAATGAAGACTAATTGAAAGTTAGTGGAGACCTATTATATGCCCAGCAGCGTAAAGAGTAAGACGAGTAAGAAAGTGCGAGCCGTGGCGCACACACCATCAAATGAACCGCAGGGATCAAAGCCTAGATTCTTGAATATGGATTCACTTAAAAGCTTCAGACTGAATCGTAATCAAACTGTTGCGGCCGTTATCGTCTTCGCGCTTATCATTGCCTCTCTTGTATTTTTCGCTTCAGCAGCAAATCGTAAAAGCATTAAATTCAGCTTTGGTGGTGGAGAGATTAGCTTAGGCGGTTCTACAGGATGTACAGGGCAAGTCACTAATGGTTATTGCTGGAAGCCAATTCGGCTTGGCGCAGGTGGCTTTGCTACTGGCATCGATACAGGTAGTGACGGCACTCGATTTGTACGCACCGACTCAGCCGGAGCATACGTATGGGACGACGGTCTCAATGGTGGAGAATGGCGACCTGTAATAACAAAAGACGCTTTAACGGGTACAGGCCTCGATACACCCAAAAGTGGTGGTGGTGTTCATGCGGTTGCAATCGCGCAGTCTAATCCGAACGTGATATATATGGCTTGGAAGGGATATGTTCTTAAATCAACTAACAAGGGGCGTAACTGGACTAAGCTCAATATTGAAGGCACCGAGATGGACCCAAATGCCGAGTGTAGAGCCTGGGGCGGTAGACTTGCGATTGATCCAATAAACGAAAATGTTGTCTACTTTGGCTCAATGACTCGTGGCCTTTATGCTACTACTGATGGAACTAACTTTGCAAAAGTCACAAGTGTGCCAGTTTCACAAACAGAAAACTACTGTGGAATAGCTGGAATCAATAGTGCAGGAATAACAGGTATCGCATTTGATAAGGCTTCTGGTGCAACTGGTGGGCGTACAAACGTTATCTATGCCTCAAGCCATAAAAACGGTGTATATAGAAGCGCAAATGCTGGGGCATCATTCGCACGTACAGCTGGTGGTCCAACCTCCGCTGTACACGGTGTAGCTGCAGGCGGTAAGTACTATGCTATAGCGTTCAATGGCCAAGGCGCACTTACATCCGTACAAAGATTCGATGGCAGCACATGGGCAACTATAACCCCCTCTGGATGGGCTGGGGTTGTCTCGGGCACCGAAGTCTCTTCTATTATCGTTGACTACAATAACCCAACAAACGTAGCGCTCGCCGACCACGGCGGTGAGCTTTATCTCAGTACAAATAGCGGGGCAAGCTGGGTTAACGAAACTAGCCACAAGATGGTGGCACCTGACATGCCCTGGATAGCATCTGAACAATACCTTGTCGTGTCACAAATGGCGTTCGACAAGCAAGTTGCAAATCGACTATGGCTGGCAATAGGTACGGGTATTGTTTATACCGATCTCAACATGTCAGCACCAGGAACCGTCACATGGACTCACAAGTCAAAAGGTATGGAGCAGCTCGTTCAAAACGACGTGATCTCCCCTCCCTATACCGCAACTGGCCAAGCCCGATTGAATCTTGCCGTATCGGACTTCGGAAACTTCCGCATCAATGACATAGATCTCTTCAACGCAACTCGCTGGCCGGTTCAGCGCTTCACAGGATCTTGGTCAATGGACTGGGCTAGCCAGGCGCCAAATGTCATCGTTCATAACACCACAGATATCCTCGGCTCGCAGACTGAAGCCGGCTACTCTACCGATGGAGGCATGACATTCCAGCGCTTCGGCTCCATGCCGCAAGCAATTCCTGGAGGCTTCGGTACTATTGCGGCAGGTGACGCAACTCACTTCCTGTGGCAAACAACCAGCCGTGGCAGTACACTCGCACGAGTTTTCTATACAGAGAATGCTGGAAGTAGCTGGATCGACGTTACTCCTTCTGACGTCACGAACACCCAAGGACTTCACTTCGCCTACTATACCAAGAAGAAGAACGTTGCCTTTGATCGAGTTACAGCTGGTGTCGCCTACCTGTACTACAACGATCAATATACCGAGCGCGTATACAAGTCGACGAACTACGGGCGCAACTGGACTAAGGCATACGAGGTATTAAGTCCGACGGCATACGACAATCGCGACAAAACTCTAGCCGGTGCAGATGGTTTCTTCAATCCAACTATGAAGGCAGCGCCCGGTAAGGCTGGTAATGTATTTATCACCGGTGGTCCATCTGGAAGTGATAAGCTGATCGGTAACAAAGACACGTTTGGTTCCAAGTTTATGTTCACGAAAGACAGCGGCACTACCTGGGCACGAGTAAACGGTGCAAATCAAATCTACGGCTTTGGGTTCGGCGCACCAAAGACAAGTGGCGGATACCCGACAATCTTCACTGCAGGATATGTTCAGCCGACCGGAGGAACTGAAGAATATGGTCTGTGGCGCGGCGAGAACTTTGACCCAGCTACGGGTAATGTTACTTGGGTAAAGATCGGCGATTATCCAAACGGTAATCTCTCGCAAGTGTTTTCGATCGATGGCGACAAGCAAGTATTTGGCAAGGTATATCTGAGTACTGGTAGTGACGGGGCCTTCTACGGAACTCCTCAATAGCCTTGTTAAATTAAAATATGAGACACAACCATTGGCGTCTCATATTTTAATTTAGAAGTGTAGTTACTTCTTTTCTTCGCGCTCGACAACGATCGTACATTCGGTCACGAGAGCTGCGATAGCGCCTACCGCAGCGAGTGGTGGGGCCAGTACAGCACCAACTACGCCTATCGTAAGTGGTAATTCAATAATGCTCTTGCCCTCTTTGTTGCGGATCGTAATTTTACGAATATTGCCTTCAGCAATAAGCTCCTTAACTTTCTTTAGGAGTTCTTCGCCATTCACTTTGAATTCTTCTGTGGTCTTCGATTTCGTCATACTTCTATTATACCCCTATCCGCAACTCCATTAGGGGCTAACGAACAACGCTTCCTGATTAACCAAACTGCGTTTACCACCCGCCTCAATATATGTCTGGATAAGCCAAGTCCCACTCGTTAAACCAATCGTCGAGGCGCTCCAATAAAGATTGGCATCTGCAGATATGCCAATACCACCATCTGGCCACACTACGAGATTATCAGCTGTACGGATAGCTCGGACGCGACAGATCGCATCGGCAACATAGCTCACACACGTCGCGTTCATTTCGGGTCGAAGATACCCGGCTGCCGCAAGACTTACCTGTCTTGTGTTAAGCGGCAATCCAAGCGGCTTATCTAATGACACTGCCTTGAGAGCATCATACGTATTGAGACGTCCATACCCGTATAGAGTTGTGAAGCTCTGACCACTCATACCAGCTACTTTTGTGGCGGTGCTTGTCAGGGCTGACCGCACTTGAGCAGGGGTGAGAGATGAGTTTTGTGACAAAAGCAGCGCTACCGATCCAGCCACAATTGGCGATGAAAATGATGTACCAGCGCTACCGCAAGTATATCGACTGGTTTGATTTGCGCTCGACCAGCTCGTCGAACAGATCGATGTACCGGGCGCGAGCAATGCGAGGTTTGGGCCATAATTTGAGAAGCTAGCACGCACATCATTACTATCGCTCGCCCCGACCGCAATCACTGTCGAATAGTTCGCTGGGTATGAGAGACTGCCCGTATTCTCGTTGCCAGCTGCAGCGACCACCACGACTCCTTGCGAATGAGCATAATCGACCTGTTCTGCCACTAACGGATCACTCCCCGTCGACCCAAGGCTGAGATTTATCACTTTTGCTCCATGTGTCACGGCATAACGTATTGCGAGTGCCACTGACACAGTGTCGCCTTCGCCATTATCACCAAGCGCCTGCAACGGCAGAAGCTTAGTACCCCATGCAACGCCCGAGATGCCCTGTGCGTTACTCGACTCAGCAGCCACTAGTCCCGACACGAGCGTACCGTGAGCTGCTGCGCTTGACGTAGAGTCAACTTCGCCAGCCTGCACACTATTATCGTTACTTACAAAATCCCAGCCAATCCTATTGTCTATGTACTCATCATTATCATCATCAATGTTATTACATGATTTATCGAGTGGTAGCCCTCGACTAGTACAGTTTGGCGCCGCTCCTTCCTCGACTGTAGATCCAGCTTCCCCATCATTTACCGCCCACTTACTATCTAAGTCCTGATGAGTAAGCGCGAAGCCCGTATCGATGACCGCCACCGTCACCTCGCTATCGCCCATCGTATTATCCCAGGCTGCAGGCGCTTGCACTTTCGGTAAATGCCACTGTGAGCTATAAAACGTATCATTAGGCGTTAGTAGTGCATAGTAACGCTGAGAACTATACGGAGTGACGCCACTCGTCAAAACCGTACCCGCTGGAGCAATATATACATCGAGCGCCTGGATGTAGCTCAACTCCTCGGCCCGCTTGCCATTCTGCTCGATGTACCGCAGCTTAGCTTCGGGAGATTCAAAGCGAAGTAGCGCTTGGCTGTCATCGACTCTATCTTCATGACTCGAATCGGCTAATGATCGGCCTTCAAGTGGTTGTTTATCGTCGGCCGCAATCTCGGGCGGGTCACTTAACTCATGCGGAGACTCCGCCACTCCTCTCGAAGGCCGGTGTGCGTCTTGATATCGTGGCGTGGCAATATGCAGTCGCACACTCGCTAATCCCGCAAGCGTCAGGCTAATACCAAAGATAATACACAATATATATGTTTGTTTTCTCATGCTTTATGGAGCGTTGTTCTTATGCTAAGGATATACTACCCGGTACAGCAATTCAATTACAGGCTACATAAAAGGCATCTTGGTTTTTTTAACTCTGCAAAAAATTGCCGTGTATAGTGCTCATCAAAATGGTTATCTTCTGAATAATAGATTCTTCGTAAGTGCCTTTGCCTGACGTAGTCGAGATCTAAGAGGAACGCTCTTTTTGACACCCTCTCCTTTGGTGCCATCAAAACGAGAGGCCTCGGCTGGCGCTAACCCAAAAAGGCTGCTACCGCCAAATTCAACTGTCCCCTCGCGCGAAATAGTAAATGATGACGTTACAGGGAATGGAGAAGCATGAACCAAAGTATCATGTTCATCGCTTAGGGCTGTAGCAATATTATGCTCATGCTTTGGTGATCCCCCTGCCGAACAACCAATTAGAATCACATCGTAGTTACTTCCTAGATGACGCCGATAATCATTATTGCGGCTGCCCCTCAGTTGCTCTCGTCCTCGTGCAGCTTGAACATGATGATCTACGGTCAGCGTATCCCCTTCCTCATTTCCAAGCACGATTATATCGGGTGTTGCATGACCAGCTACCACTATATGCTCAACAAAATTTCCAGATTCAGGGTCACGATGATGCCGTCTCTCTCTATCCCCAAGAGCAACGGCGATTCGACCGAGTTCTGCCTGTGAAGAAGCCTCGAAGTAATACGGTGAGTCCTGTAGCCCTTCTTCGATATTGCTCTGAAAGTGATTGAGAAAAGCACCGTTCCAATCATGTTGAGCAGAGATAACAATATTCTCGACTGGCTTCTCTCCAGAATTCCAATCCAGCCATTGCTGATGAAGTTTTTCGGGATCGTAACGAATAAAATTATATATGCCAAATACCTCGGCGATGTACCGCATCTCTTCTACGCCGAATCTTTCTATATATATGACAAGGCTCTTGAGTTGAGAAAAAATAACGTCTGTTTGTCGATCTACAATCTTATCAACGACATCTATAGGAAAATCTAATGCTTGGCCCTTGCTATCTATTGTGTACACGTGCGCATTGAACGCATCAAAGTCACACCAATTCTGCTCGAAATCTGCTATCTCTGATTCTTGTAAGCCCAGTGACTGTAGCATCTGACGAGTCGAATCATTCAGATGAACTGATGGGTATTCAAAATCCTCATCGTACAGCCTGGGAATAGCGTCTGTGACGGCTTTAAAATATGTGGTCGAGAATTCTCGCCGACTCTTTGCTTCATCCCATTCAATTGGAAGTGGCACACGATCTGGAGCGCTACTACCTTCGATCTGGCCATTAGTTGCGTCTCTAATCGCTCGCAGCTCATCATTTACTTGATTATCTTCTTCATAGTCGGACCGTTCAGTATCACTTCCTAATAGCTCTAATGACATGCACGCCTCCACATGGGTCATATAATTTCTGGTATTGTACCACGCCAATAGCTTTTATGATGTGCAATGAAGCTCATCCCCTCATGACAAATCAAGTAAATTGTGTAACAATTACGGCCACGTACCTTTTCTTGAGAGGATATCCTGTTATGTGGATCTTACATCACATCTTTTCCCAGGACTGGAGCTTACCTGGCATCACCTGGAGTATTCTCGGTGGAATTGCATCTGGGCTCATCTTCACTCAGGTAAGCAACCTAGCGACCACGCTTGGGCTGCACCGCAGCATGACTCATCATGCGTTCACACTCCACCCGCTACTGAACTGGCTCTTTCGCCTTGTGCTCTGGCTCTCGGTCGGCATCAAGTGGTGGGAGTGGTGCCGCGTGCATGCCTACCACCACCAACACACCGAGACCAACCTCGACGGGCACAGCCCGATGTACAAAGGAGGGTTGAGCGGAGTGATTCTACACAACCCTGGACTGTATCAAGGTTCTGCGCATGATCCGACTGTTATCGCTGCTACCGAGCGCCAATTTCGTCCCGACAAGTGGGATCGCCGTCTCTTCGACCGTGAAGGACTTGGTCGGATGCTTGGCATCATGAGCTGCGTGGTGATCTTTGGGGTCGTTCCCGGCATCATTGCCTATGTAGTACACATCTACGCGTACATCATTCTGAACGGCGCCATCAATTCGATCGGCCACGGCGCTGATTCGATGGGGCCCAATACTCGTCTCGAACGAATCCTCCGACGCATTTGTATCAGTTCGGGCGAGCGTCCGGGTTACGACCCCTCGACCGCCAAGGCCCGCCAAGTCGGCAATTCACTGAACTTTCAATGGTTAGCCTGGATTACGATGGGCGAAGGCCTGCACTACAACCATCACTTCGCACCTCGAAGCCCAACCATGCGGCGGTTCAAAGGTGATCATGATCCGGGTCTGTACTTCCTGCATGCACTTCGTGTGCTGAGACTCGTCGGCAACTTCCGTCTGCCAGTACTAGAGCGCAAGCCAATCTAGTGGAATGATGGCCGCTCGCGAATCAGTATCCTATACACCACACCCCTTCTCAGGAAGGGGTTTTTATAAGTAGCACTACTACAGCAACTTCGCAGCAACTTCTTCCCAATTTTTCACCACCTCTACATTATCCGGCAGATCCTCACTATCGGACCAGGGATATTCTCCAAATCGCAATGCACGTATACCTTGTTCATGCGCGGCACGACAATGGGTGGGGTGATCATCTATCAATATAGAAACACCAAGCTCCCGAAAAATATGACCCTTTGGGGCAGCACCCAAGCCCCATCGTTCATGACCAACTACCCGAACTTGAGAGAAGAGCTCCGGGAAGTGCTTCTCAAGCCAAGCAATCGTAAGATCCTTCATGGGCTGGGGACGCGCGGTAATGATCACCAGATCATACTTCTTCGAAAGCTTTATAAGTACCTCTACTGCTCCAGGTAATGGATCAATATAAAACTCATCCGATACTAAGTACGCATCGATCCTGCTCATTATCTCTTCCTTGCTCAGTCCGGTTCGCCGCATAATTGCGTTCACCGTACCTGCATAAAACATTTCGTCTGCCGTGAGATGAATACCGAATGATTCGCTCGCAAATCTTGCCAATTCTCCGAAATGCGGAACCAGCACATCGTCAATATCAACCGCTACAATTAACTTTCGAGTCATGTATATCATTATATATATTTGACGCAGATCAACCTATTTACTATACTTCCCTGCGATGGACAACATCATCATCTGACGGCACACCGTGGCTCCGTGTCACACATGAACACAATGTGACTGGTAAAATCTCCAAAGCACCCCAAGAACGTGCACCTTCTTTGATGTAGCCGTCAGAATGAAACCGATCAAAGAAATATGGAGAACATAAGCCCAGCATACAGAGCGCTTCGCCGAGCTGCGTGCGACATAAATGTCTCGGTCCTAGGGGTTGTGAGCAAAACCACTCGACGCATGTCGTAACGTTTTTCTCACAGCCCCTTTATCCTTTTTACAAAAAAATAATTGCTTGAGATCAATATAGGAGATATATTGATCTTATGACTTCAGCGACAATATCAGGCGGAACCGTGCACAAGATGCCGTCCGACCTAAAGAAAGCCCTGCTCTCTGCTCCAGCCGCAATATCAAAGTGGGAGAGCCTCACACCCCTTGCACGTAATGAGTGGATTTGCTGGAATACATCTGTTAAACAAGATGCAACACGCAAGAGCCACATCGAACGGACTGTCACTGAACTGCAAGAAGGCAAGCGCCGACCGTGTTGTTGGATAGGCTGCATACACCGCACCGACAAAGAAATCAGCCCTTCAGTCAAAGGAATTCTCGCGAAACGTTCCCGCGCTCAGTAGGCTTGCCGATCAGCATATAATAGAAGTATACGAGGAGGCAGATATGACAAAGCAATGTCAGAGTTGCGGGATGCCGCTCCATACTAAGAAGGCTGGGGACTGTCGTGGCACCGAAAAAGATGGATCAAAAAGTGAGAAGTGGTGCTCACTATGCTACGAAAATGGCGCACTCATCGGACCAGACTGTACGCTCGACGAGATGAAGAAGATTGTTGACGACGCCCTACGCGAACAAGGCAGCGGTAAGCTCATGCGCTGGCTCGCACAAAAACAACTCCCC
>CAYWRU010000090.1:0-9484 GCA_964460795.1 uncultured bacterium
TCGATGAGGTCCGCGCCTCTGAGGTCCGCGCCGCTGAGGTTCGCGTCGATGAGGTTCGCGTCGATGAGGTCCGCGCCGCTGAGGTTCGCGTCGATGAGGTCCGCGCCTCTGAGGTCCGCGCCTCTGAGGTCCGCGCCTCTGAGGTTCGCGCCGCTGAGGTTCGCGTTAGCCTTGATGGCCAGCCTTAGGAGTAGTGGTAGAGATTCCGCCTCTGCTTCGAATAGCACTGATCCGGTGTAGCGGTTGGTAATTTTCATGGTTTTTTGATTTGGGATATCTGCTTTCGCGCACACGCCTTACAGCAACCGTGGCTCTGCCAGTGCGCTCGGTCTCTGGTGGTCGCTACCCATCCCGTCAGGGTGTGACAGTATGAGCACACGACCGGCATGGTGGGGATGAATCCGATCTTCATTTCCGCCTCCCCATCGCCTCGCGGATGCGTTTGACGTAGTCGCTTGAAATGCTAAGCGAGCTGGCAATCTTCGCGTCGCTCCAGCCGTTCTGCATCATGCGTTCAGCCTTCTCGGCAATTCCGCTCTGCTGGTGGTAACTGGGATGTTTCTTGGTCGTGGTCATGACAATCCTAGAATCTGGTTGAGTGACTTTTGGGTTGATGCGGAAGAGTCGATGGCTTTCCGCCTGCGAAGTATGGTCTTTGAAACGGAACCAATCAGAAGGCACTTGCTAGACAGCGATTCCGCCGCCTTCTTGATCTCGTCTGTGGTGTTTGAGAAATCAACTTTCGAAAGCGCAAACCCATGCTTCATGGAATTGTTTGCCTTACGGAACTCAGCAGCCCGCACGTAGTCCGGAACCTCAACTGGAGTCATGACTCTAAACCCACGGCTGCAATCCTCAGTCAGGAAGTAACCTAGCTCCTTCAGGAAGTCTCGAAGCTCGATCATCGCGAACTTGAACTTATTGGAGTCGTATGGCTCTCCGAGTTGCTCCTCCAGCCAAGCCTTTTCGATCCACGCATCATATGTGAACCATTCGGACGCAAGAAGCAGCTCGGCTGCATTCTTCCAGAGGGGGAGTTTTCTTGGTTCACTCATAACCTAAAAGCTGCTCCGGACTCCCGGAGTGATTGAGGGTAGCGTCGCCAGGCCATGCCAAGCATCGCCGAGCGGCGCCTTGCATTGCCGTAAAATCTTCCCGCATTTCTGCGGGTGGTAAAGGCATACCGCACGCTTCCAAGCACTACCATTCCCAACCTAGCCAAGCATTGCCTGACCAAATCTTCTCCAGTTTCCTGGAGTGGTGTTGCCGAGCCGCGCCAATCACTGTCTTGCAGCGCCGCACAAAGGCCTGGACTACCATGGCCCACCGAAAGCTTCCCAGCACCTGCTGGGTGTTTTAGCCACACCTCGCCAGGCATCGCCGCACAGGGCACTACCGTGGCATACACCACCATAAATTTACTCAACATAAAACCTCCCAAACTTCGGACGCCAGTCGCCTAGCCCGATGTAAAGTCCAGCACCCTCCAGGCACTCCCGCACCAAGTCCTCTGACAGGTTCGCGCTCTTGTCGTATTGGAAAGTGATTTCCATTTTCCAGCCAGTGGGGATGAGTGGACGTGTGCGCATTACTCGGTTGCGCTGAACAACGACGCCCTTGGTAAGCCGAAAGCGAGGATCAGACATCGCTTTCGCCTTGTCCTTTGGAAGATCGCTTTCAATCGGGACTCCAACCTCAGCGTTCACCAGAAGACCGGCAGCGAACAAAGCCTTCTTCTTCATCCGACTTGCGCTCTTGATCATAGCCGCCTCGATGTTGTCGGACGGCATGTAATAACCAAGGTCCTTGGACCAATAGAGCGAGCCTTCCCACTCCAGGTCTGCGATCTTCTCGTAGTCCTTAGGTTTCTTCTTGAGTTCGACCTGGAGTTCCTTGGCTGGCTTGGATGATGGATCCGCAAGGATTCCGTTGTGCATCAGGATTGGCCTGATGCCGACGATTTGAAACGAAACTGTTTTGAATGCTTCTTGAATGTTCATGTCTGGTTTTTTGTTTGGTTCAGTGAAAAACCAGTTTGCTCATGCCGCCTCCTCGATCTTGCGCCCCTCGCGGGCGACGCGGGAGACTGGCAGCAGCACTGAGTGTCCGCTGCGGTTGAACATGTGGACCATCTCGCAGCCCGAGAGCAGCGACGGGCGGATGGCGTGGAAGGACATTTCCTCTTCGACCCCGTTGATGGGGATCGAGACTAGGTCGCCGGATTTGAGTAGGTGGGGGTTCATGTTTCTTTAGTTATCACCGTTGCCTTGAAAAACTGCCTCGCCGTTGGTTCTCCGTGTCTCGCGTTGAACTTGTTGAAAGCCGTTCGGATGTTCCGCATCTCAGCCTTGCTAATCGGACGGTGCGGGTTCTCAGCGTAGGGGATTTGACGGCGAGGTTTCATTTCTGCTTGCGGTTAGGTTGGTCTACTCGCTCAAGCCACTCAATAATTGCGCTCTGGGCCGCGTGATAGATTTTGATTCCAACCTTGCGACAATAAGCGGCTAATCGTTTCTGAGCTTCGATCGGGACCGCCACATTCTTAGTTTCAATCTTCACGTGGGAGAGATTATCACAGGTTCAGAAGCCGTCAACATCTTTTTGCTTTTTTCTGCAATGCGCAGTGTCACCCCCTAGCCCTCCTCGCTCTCATCAGCTCGCGCATATAATCGCGCTCCGATTCAGATTTTTTCGCTTAGGAAAACTAGGGGGAATGATTAGTTAGAGTAAGGTTTTTCCTTACCATTCGATGATTACCAGTCCGGCCCCACCATCTGCACCTGCGATATTCACTCCGACCGAACTAGATCCTGATCCGCCTGCGCCAGCCGAAGCTGAATCCGGTGAACCTCCGGCGCCTGACGCGGAGCCAATGCCTCCAGCTTTTCCGAATACAGAATCCCCACCGTTCCCGTTTTTGGATCCAACATCCGGAGCGTCTCCAGGGCATCCATCAATGAGGATTACACCAGTCCCACCAGTGCCTCCCGCGCCTGCTGAACCACCGATTGCTCCACCGGATCCGCCTTTGCCTATGATGACAGTTGAAGCGAATGTTGAATCACCGCCAGCGGATCCGCTTCCACCGCTCACGCCTGCGCCGCCGCCTCCAACTGATATTGCATATCCAGTTCCGGCTGTGAGAGTGACCACCGACCTTGCGAGCTGTCCGCTGCCGCCGCCAGGCTGACGTGTCGATGATGTGGCACCGGCCCCAGCTCCACCGCCGCCAACGCATGTGATGCGATAGACTCCGGTTGCAGGGGCCTTCCACGTCCATGCTCGTGCAGATGTGCTGATCCCGTGAAACTCAATCCTTCGCTTGAAGTCAATAGGAGTCACGACGATACCATCCCAATATGTTGAGCCAGCAGTTGAGCTGGAAGAGTCGCAACCTATGATCGTGATTTTGGCGAAGCGAGCTGTTGCAGGTGGTGTTGTTAATCCGAATCCAGGAGCCCAAGCGGAAGGATTAGAAGCGCTCTGACTGAAAACCGTGATCGTTGGAGACACAAACGTCTGACTCGCGTCGTAGTAATCGATCTCGACCTTGTTCGCAGTGGTTGCCGCAGTTGAATACCACATCCAGGAGATTGCCAGTGGGCGAAGTGGCGAGACTTCGAAGAACCCGGACTGCATCTCGCATCCGCCATTGGAGCCACCGCCCGGACTTGTGCATTTCCACGCTCGATTTCCGGAGTTACAAACCGTGTCTGCTAGTCCGTGGCCAGTAAGCGCACCGCTACCACCTGTCTGAGTAGTTTTCGTCCAGCCGTCAGGCACTCCATTACTATCAGAGTCAGTCTCAAATGATCCGTTGGTGAGGATAGACCCAGCACTGTTCACGATGCCGAGCTGGCTGTTTAGGTAGGTGATCCACGCTGAAATCGCGTCGTAGTGGCTTTTTTTCGTCGGGTCTCCGATGGCGATGGTGGGTAATGCAGAAGGAGGCATATCAAGTCCAGGTAGATGCTAAGTGTGAAGAGTGGTCGGTTGTATCAGAGAACCCGTTGTCATCGGTCCAATATCCGATGTTGTTTCGCGCCCACTGTTTGATTGTCGGGTCCCAGGATTCATTCCAGGTAACGCTGCCGGAGCCGTAGCCTGTGAGGTTCGCGAACTCGACCGGCAAAGCTTCGGAATCGCCAACCCAAAAGCCAGGAGTGTCCTTGAGCCCTCGGAGGTCACCCAGCACTAGGCGCACGCGCATGCCGGAAAAGTCGATGTTGCGTTCAAGGACTTCGAACTTTCCGAAGATCCCGCGTGCCGTGTGCTTGATCGTGATCTGATTCCCGAGAGTGAACTCGAACCCGCGCCACTTCATCTCGACCGTGAACCGCTTCAACGGGACGGACTGCATGAGCGCCATCCGCTGTGAGTATTCGATCGCGTCTGATTCGTCAGAGAAAGGCAAGTCGTCCTCGCGCTCCACAGGCTCCGGCTGGTTGTTCACTAAGCGAGCGCTCTCGATTGTGTGTGTGACTAGCTGCGACTCCTCCCGGCTCTGGTTGGTTGCGTATTTCGCTCGCACGCCTGTCCACAGCTTATCGGTTCCGCTGATCTCACTCCATTCCGCCATCAGATCCGACTGATCCAGGTCGAACACGGGAGCCCGCTGGCTCGGCTCGAAAACTCCCATGTGATACCGGCCAAGCGAGTCGGAGAACACGAACGTGCCGCACGCCGCGTTGATGCGAGAGATGAGGTCCGAGACCGTGGTTTTCTCGCTCACGTAAAGCGCCAGCTTCCGACTGTAGAGCGTTTCCCCTGAGTTTCCAAAGCCGATCGCAAGCGCGTCGTTCGCGTTGTTGAACGCCGTGCCGCTGGTATTGGTCTCATCCACCAGCGAGAGCAGATCTGCCACCACGTCAGGAGCTGACACGATCAAATCATTGAATAGAGCTTCGGTTTTCCCGGTGAAATCAACCGAGAGTTCAGCCGATGACGTGACGTAATTAGGAACTGTGAACTCGCCATCAGAAAGGTAGCGCGTGTCAAATGCGATTGGCTGCCAGCTGATGACGTTGATCGAGTAGGTGACGACCGTCGTGCCGAGTGTGGAGACGTTGATGTAAAGCCATCCGTCGTCATAGCCAAACGATCCAGAAGCCGCCAGCACGTCATCTTTGTCTGATTTCTCGGTGAGCGAGGATCCGTTGTTGGTCAACTTCTTTGGGGCCTTGCTCGGGTAGTAGATCCGCCGCGTGTTTCCTTCGTAGGGTTGCCAGTCGGTTACGGTCTCCGTCAGCGTGCGCTCGCTGGTGAGTTTCTGTGAGAGGCCGTCGAAAGATTTGATCGCGTGATCAGCGACCTTGTAGCGCCTGGCTCCCGGGTCGATCAGGATTGGCTTGATTCCGGCCAACTTGCCGTAGGCAATCGGGATCGCTTTTCCGATCTCGGACTGCTCGATGTTCGGGTAGTCCGCACGCTCGAACGCGTTGACCGGCACCTGCGCTTTTACGCGAGCTTTTGGCTCCTTGAGCCTGAGCGTGAACGTGTCGTTTGTGGTCGTCCATTCGTCAATGCTCCAAGCCGCCATTTGCTGATAATCAGACCAGGCTGCGGTTGCGTTCGGCAGGTCGATACCCACCCACATCGTGGCTTGCCGAGCGTTCCACTGGTAATCCTTCCGGGTGTCGAAAAATCCGTCGCTGTTGATCAGCGCCATGGATCCACCACCGATCTGCCCGAGTCCGCCAAACTGCGCTTCGATGCGCTGGGAAATGTTCGGGACGCTTTTGATTCGCGGATCCCAGTCGGTGGAGTTTAGATATTTCGGATGGTTCCCGAAGTTGAAATTCACAAGAGCCTGAACCGTCCCGGCCCAGATGTCCGCGCCTCCAGGAGTGCTGACGTAAAGGTAAGTCCCGTCGTGATACCACCGCCCAGCGCCAGACGCTACCGCCGCCGTGCTGGTCTGCACGCTTAGCGCGGTCGTGTTGTTCCACATCACTGAAGCCGGCTTGTCTACCATTGGAACCTTGTAGCGGATACCAGAGTCTTGCACCCACGCACGAAGCCACACTCCGGCCTGGATTGTGACCAAGAAAACCGGCTTGCAAAGAGGTTGCTTGATTGCGTCCGCGAATGTCACAGCATTTCCTCAAACTCCAGGCTCGTGTTCCATCTGATCGACGAGTCAAACCCTACCGCCTCGAACTGTGGAGGCTTGGTAAGCCTGACGTAAATCCACTCGTTAAGCTCGGTGGATGGCATGACCTGACAGAGAAACGGCCTGGATGTTCCGACATTGTTAACGAACGTTTGGAACGTGTTTTTCTGCGTCGTCGTCAAGAACTGCCAATCCACACGGAAAGTTTTGTATGCCGGAAGAATCTCAGAGTAAGTCTGCCCGCCAGCGGACTTGACGTGCCTGGATGAATCCACGATCGCGTCTTGGTATCCACTGTAGCTCGGGGTCGGCAACGTGAGATACTGCCCAAGCATGATGCAACCGATTTGCAACTGTGGCGTTCCGACCTGCCGGATGAACTTGATTCGCCAGAACTGGTAGGTGCTGTTCGGAACGTTCAGTTGATAGAACGAATTCCCGGGACCGACGTCGCTTTCAACATCGCTGTAGGCTGGGGACCCCCACGAATCGGACGTATTGCCATAAAGACGGATGTTGAAATTCGTCGATTGCCCATTCGAATCAACTAGCGAGTAGTGAGTGAGCGCAACCGGGGACGAGAACGAGAAAGTAATGTCCTCGTCACCCACACCACTGTTGAGCCAGACCCTCCCGCGCTGCGGGTGAATCAGATTGTTCGCAGTGGATCCAGCCGCAGTCGATGTGGTGGCAACTGTTACGTTTCCAGGCGTCGCGAAATTGTTGTAGGTGACGATCATTTCCGTTCCATCGTTCGAAGCCTCCCGTCCATCTCCTTCTGGTACTCACGGAGCGATTTGACCTCTTCGGAAAGGTGGGTTCGCTCAATGGTCTGCGTGAGCAATGCGGACTCGATCTTTGCCAACTGAATCTCGATCTGGTGGATCGACTCGGAGACGCGCCCGATGTCTTGTTTGCTCGCAAACGTGGCGTGCGCCCATACCATGGCGCAGCTACCACCTACCACCGCGAGCTTATAGATCATGTCCATCCACTTTGACGCCTTTTCACCCATGCTTTGAGGTTGGTTGAAGTTCATACGATTGCCCCTGCTGAGATTTCTAATTGTCCATTACGTGACATGACACCCAAGGCGCGGGCAAGCACCTGGCCGTCGAGATTAAAAACCACACTCATCGGCTGTGGTGAGTCCTGATAGTCGAACCCAGAAAGCCTTCCACTCTCTCCGTAGGCTCGGAGGTTGTCGAGAGCCTCAATCCCAAGCGCTGCGGTCGTTCGGGCGGGCAGAACATACTCACCCTTGTGGACCACGCCAGCAACGCTGGAGGCACCACCGAATCCGGTGAAGCCACCAGAAGCGAACCCAGTGAACCCACCTTTCTCGAAGCCGAAAATCTTCCCGAGGAATCCACCGCCTCCAAAGATGAACCCGAGGCTTTTCATGATGAGAAGCTTTGCAATCATCTCCGAGAATGCCGACACCACCGAATCCAGGATCGTCTTTCCGAGATTCTTCATTGCCTCGGCTGCGCTCATGGTCCCCTTGATCAATCCCTCGACGCTCGACGAGACTCCCTTGAACGCGCCTTGCTGGATGGAGACACCAACTCGAGCCCACATGAGCGAGACTGACTCGGTGGCAGCACGCCATTGCTCAAGCCTAATGTCCATCATTGCCCGGTTGTTCTCTAGGCTTGCCAATTGCGTGGCAGATTCGCTTTTGAGAAATATGTCTAGTTGGTCCATTCTCCCAACCTCGAAAGCTCGCTCTAAATCCATTCGCTGTGCGATTCCTTCGGCGTAAAGATCCCGCTTTCGAGCCTCAACCTCAGCGAGTGATTTCTGCTCGAATGCCGCTCCCTCTTCGAGTGTGACCTGCATTTCGAGAACTTGCTCCATCCTCTTATCGTGCGCTGACTTGAATTCAGCCATCACCTTTGCTGACCCATGGAGCTGTGAGATGAACAGTTCATCTGTCATCCGCTTTAGCTTCTCCGCGTCCTTGATGTTGACGACGGGAGGGGCGTCTTGCTTCGTTGGTAGAGGCGGAAGGTCCGCAGCCTTCATCGCGCTCACAAGCCCATCGCCGATGTTCTTTTTAAATGACTCGGCGAGCGCTTTCCCAAACTGATCTTCGGCGTCGCCAAGCTCAGCGTTCGCTGCCCCCATGGCTTCGGTTAGATTCCGAACCGATGACGCAACTAGATTGACGGACTTGTCATAAGACTTAGAGATGAACTCCTCAAACCACTTTGCCATCAAGTTCAAGTCCGGCAGGACCGCCTGCGCGATATCATTCCCAAGATCAGTGAACAGCCTTTGAATCCTCCCGATTGTGTCGTTGAACTCATCCGACATCCGAGCAGCCTCGGTGGTGACCGGGTGGATGGAATCCCCCATCGCCTGGATGGACCTTCCACCCTCGTTCAAAAGCGGGATCATGTCCGCCCCAGACTTTCCAAGAAGCTTCTGCGCGATCGCCACCTTGTTCGCGCCGTCGGCGTAGCTCTCAAATCGGTCCGCCATTTCTAGCATGACCTGATCCGCGGACTTGATCGCTCCGGATGCATCCCGCACCGAAAGCCCCATTGCTGCGAAGGCGTTTGCCGCATCTCCAGACGCACCAGATGCGGCCTCAGCAATCTGCTTGTTCAGGCTGCGTGCCGCGATCGTAAGCGACTCCATCGAGACACCGGACTGGGAAGCTGCGAACTGGAGGCGGTCCAGGTTCTCAACCGAGATTCCTGTCTTCTTCGAGAGGTCGTTCAGCTCGTCGGCTGCGTCGATCGAGTGTTTGGTGATGGCCGCAATGGATCCAGCGAACACGGCGCCGAGCGCAAGCGATGCCTTGCTCATCGCGCTGATTGCGTTTGACATTCCACCGACACCCTTCAGTGCGGAGCCGATTCCGCCCTTGGTGGCATCGAGCGCCCTAATGATGATTTGAACCGTATTTCCCATAATCAGTTAGCCGGTGGAACAGGGGGAATCGGAGTGATTACAGTATGTTTGGTGCGCTTCGCCTCCCACACACTCCAAGCGATTCCGATAATGAAGCTCACAGCGCCAGCCGCCTCCTGGACGTTACTGTCCGTGGCCATCGCAGCGCCACCGATAGCCGTGAGCAAATGCCTAATGATTTTCGCAAGGACCTGGTTCATATCATCGCCGTTGTTTCATCTTCGCTTCACGCTTGCGAAACTCTAATTCCTCAGCCTTCGCGCCAGCTGTGGCCACACGATAGTTGAAGGACAACTCGTCAAGTCCGAGCTTCAACAAGTCGCTCGGAAGAACCCGGTAGCGCCTCGCAAGCCCGTCCATTGACACCATGGCTTCCCGATTCTTCAGAAAAGGGTCTGGCTGCCTCCTTGGCAGCCGGACCGAATCCACTCATCTCCATAACCTGACTCA
>CAYWRU010000091.1:0-9104 GCA_964460795.1 uncultured bacterium
GTGAGTGTATCGACAAACCCAAATACACTCACTTTTAAAAAACACGAATTATTTTGCAGAGAACTGTAAATAGTGTTTTCAAAAATCAAATTTTAGTTTTGAAGTTTTTCCGATCCGTTCCCAACCTAAATATAGATGGGAACGCCCAAATCGATCTAAAATAATTCGTGTTTTTTAAAAGTGAGTGTATTTGGGTTTGGCAATACACTCACTTTCCAAAAAAAAATTTTGGACTTTTTGGGGGTGGATTTCTGTAGATGACTTTCCGTACCCCCTCCATACATTTTGAGTGGGGTTAGTCTGAAACTCTATCTCGGCTCCAGAAGCCTGTGAAGGGTCTAGATGTGGTTATTCTTGATTTGGTGTAACTTCGAAATCGAAAGTTATTATGGTGTTTAAGAGCCTGAAATCGAGCATTTATATGAACTTTTTGAAGTTGGGAATGCGTTCCCATGTAAACAAAAGGAAAAGTTGTGAAAATTTCATACCGATCCACCTTTTGAATATCCCTGATTTTATTCAATTGGAAAATGGAAGATGAATTGAGAGGGTTCTGTTTTGACAAGGTTCGCGATGCGCTGTTCGAGGCCGGCGTCAAGGTGTTTTCTGTTGTCGGTTCTGCCGCGATCTACATGTTTATGGATGGCAAGACAAGCTGGAAGCCGAACGACATTGACATTCTTGTGTCTCCCGGCGCATGCGACAAGGATGCCTGCATCAAGTTTCTAGAGGAGGCTTGCGCGGAGATTGGCTGGCCGCACGCGAAGACGCACACCGGCACGCAAGACTCGCTTGACATTTTCGCGCCCACCATGCGGTTCCAGATCATATTCCGCGACCCGCTGGAGGTGATTGGCCAGTTCGACATTAGTGTGTGCCGCGTGGCACGTGTCTACACGCGCTCCGGCGCCGCTCCGTTCTTCTTGTTTGAGGGCGAGGCGCATTATGATCTGTTGCATATGCAGTTCCATGTCGGAAAGCATTTCCTGCTTCCATACGAAGAAGGATGCAGTGTGAGCGCCGCTGAGCACGCGCGCACGAAGGATCGCGTGGCAAAGTATGAGGCCCGTGGGTTCACTGCGATTGGCGTCGAGGACAAAAATTACACGACCTCGAGAGACTTCACCTACGCGGCCTATCCGCTTCCGGAAGAAGAGAATCCAAGCAAGAAGCGCAAGCTGGATGAGATCAGCATACCGGATGAGTTGTGTGAGCAGGACAAACTGCAGGAAACTGATTAACGGCAGGGTTTGAAGGTTGACAAACTCTCCATGCAAAATAAAAGTTTTTCCTGTCAACTCCATACAATTTTCATGTCATTGACATCGATTTCGAGGGTTGACACAAACCATGATTTAAACAAAATTCCTATAACGCCGCTTATTTCCGAGTTCCTTGATAAGATTATAGCAGATCGATTATCATCAATCCCTCCCGTAAACACATCGTCGCAAGTGTCCGAAGAATTAGTTAAATAAATACATGAATCGAATTTTAGCTCCTTTTCCATTTTAATCTTTTTGTAATTTTGGCAAGCATGTAGTAGAACACGAGACGTGCGTAGAACCACACTTCGCGCGCGGCGTCTGGCAGTGCCGCGAACGGGCTCCGTCCTAGCGCCTTTTCGGCTTGCCTGTGCGTGTATATGAGCGCAAACGCGGTGCTGATCAGATAGATGATCGCGTCGAAGTAGGGCAGATACACGAGCAGAATGAGCGGCGCAAACACGGCCGGCCACAGCGCAATCACTGCAACATAGAGCGGCCCGTAGAATATGAACACGCCCCACATCTTGAGCATCATCGAAACGAACGTCGCCTCCGTGCCCGTCTGCATGCAGAGCTGGCGCACCACGCGCGGCCATTGCGCCGAAAACCCCTGCTGTGTGCACTCGACGCACTGGTCGTAAAGCGCAAGCACGACGCGCCATATGACGTAGGTTGTTCCGAGCGTCCACAGCGTGACGATCCACGTCGAGAAAATTGAATGCGAGAACAGTGTCAGCCCCCCCTCCTCCATAATATATGTCGATAGAACTTTGCGAACACCGCTATGGGTTTCTGCGCAAAATGCGGCACCGCGCGCCGCTTCCGCCCGGCGCCCGCGTGTCCGGCATCCGCGTGCACCCCGACCTGCCCGGCGTGGCGTGCGCCAAGATCGACTTCGCCAGCGGCACGCGCACGCAGTTCTGGGTGCTGCGCCACAACCAGCGTGCCGTCGGCGTGGCGGACGTGCCCACCGACGTCGACTCGTTTGCGCTGTTCCCGTCCAGCGACTGCCCGTGCGTCGCGCTGAAGGCGGGGCAGGACGTGTTCCGCATCCGCTTTGCGGGCGACATGGTGCCGACCGGCCGGGCGCACATGATCGAGGTGGACGCGGGGCTCGAGCTGCTCGGCGTCGACGAGTCGGGCACGGTCGTGCTGACCGCCACGCCGGATGCGGCGCTGTGGTGCCCGCTGCAGCGCAGCGTGTATGTCGCGACCGAGGCCGGGCCGGTGGCGCGCCGCGTCGTTCCGGGCGAGACGTTTGTGTGCAGCGCGCCCGACGCGACGGCAAAGATTTGCTGGGAGTACGTGCAGCGCGCGCAGGGCATCGACCCCGGCCACGCGCCCGACGACGGGATGCGGGTGCGCGCGCAGATGTGCGATGGCGTGTCGTGCGCGGCTGACGACGCGGCGGTCTACGTGCTGCTGCACGCCGAGGAGCGGATCGGCTGGTGGCAGTTTGCGCGCGGCGCGGCGTATTGGGTGCCGCTGTGGGCGCTGATGGTCACATGGATATTAATGTATGTATGAACATTTATTTACTCGGAGTTCTCCTCGTCGCTGTGCGCGGCGGGCTCGACGGGCGCGGCCTTCCCCTTCCGCTCCTTGCGCGCGCGCTTGGCCCTCGGCGCCTTGGGCGCCTCCTGCTCGACGGGCTCCGCGGCCTTGGCAGCCTTGGCAGCCTTGGACTTGCGCGGCTGCGGCACGATCAGCGAGTCGAACTGGTCGCGCGACTTGGCCGCCGCGTCCGGGAACAGACGCTTGTAGGCGCACCACATGGCATGGCCGTCGATGGTCTTCTTCTTCTGCAGGCGCACCACGTCATACGCGTTCGCCACGACGTCTTGCACGAGGTTGCGGATGATCTTGTTGAAGTTGGCGTACACGGCGTCCTGCATCTGGACGCGGGGGTCGGCGCGCGACTGCAGCTCCTTCAGCAGCATCCCGCGCACATACATCCGGAAGGAGCTGTAGTCCTTGGTCTTCTTCGCCTTGCCCTTGGTGGCGAGGCCCTTGGTGGCCGATCGGCCCGCGGTCTTGTTCACTTGCGACATCCCCCTAAATTGTTTCTGTAAAAAACTGATCGAAAAAAGAAAATAAACGAAGCGCAACGCAACAATGGGCAGCACCGAGGTTTCCGCAATCTATTCGCGGCGCAAGCTTTTTCGGAAGGAGTCGACGCGGCGGCTTTGCCACCGGCTCGGCGCCGAGTATGTCGGCGAGGACGTGTATGGGCATGTGGAAGCGCTCGGCGAGCGCATGCTGCGTGACCTGCTGGCCGACGCAATTTCGCGCTGCGAGCGCGAGAAGAAAAAAACCGTCAAGGCGCGGCACGTCCAGCCCCCGAACTTGGGAACGCCGTCCGCGGACGGCGGGACGACGCGGCTCGAAGATTATTTAAATAAATAAGTTCGATCAGTTTTTTACAAAAATGGCAAAGGGGGGCAAGACTACCAAGAACACGAACGCGGCCGCGGACGAGGCGGCGACCAAGGGCGTCCGCGCCAAGAAGAGGAAGACCGTGCACCACGCGATCCCGCTGGCGCGCCTCATGCCGCACGCGCGCAAGCAGGGCAACCTCAAGTGGTCCCTGTCCGGAAAGCGCGCGCTGGAGCTGATCTCCAACAGCGTGATGCAGTCCGTCATCAACGAAGCCATCTCGTGCCGCGACGAGCGCAAGAAGATCAAGATCAACAAGAGAGACCTGACGAACGGCGCCCGCATCGCGTTTGCGCGCCTCAAGGGCGTTTCTGATTCCAGCACGTTCTTGAACCAGCTGGCAAACTAATAAATGTCCGATTCAAGTCTTGTTCCTTTGCAGTTCCACTTTGCGCGCAACGCCGAGTTCAATGAGGGCACCTTCCTCGACAACTGGCGCACCAAACAGAAGGAGTACCCGACCGCGGGCTACATCAAGACCGCCATGGCCGCGATCGAGGCAATCGCGATCCGGCTGCAGCACGTCGTCATCTCGCTGCCGAGCGAGATGCTGTCCGCCGGCGCGTTCCCGAAGATCGAGCGCGCGCCCGACAAGCCGCTGGCGCGTGTCTGCATCACCGCCACCGAGAAGAACGGCACAAAGATGGCGATGCAGGAGCTGTCGAACGAGAGCTACGTCGAGACGTGGGAGCTGTGCATCACGTACGACCAGGCCGTGCAGATCATGGAGTGCGCGCACCTGCACGCAAACAAGCCGTACAACCACCCACTGCACATGACGTTCTTCCTGCCGACGGCGCCGACCGGGCGGGACTTCTTCTGCACCCAGTACATCGTCGTGTGCCTTCAGGCCGGCGGCCTTCTGGAGGGCTGCAACCCGAGCGCGATGACGGGCGACGCGCTGCTGGCGATCCTGCGCAGGTTCTACGACGTGTCGCCCAAGTTCCGGCCGGCCGAGACGCGCGCGGCGGCAAAAGCGCCGCTTCTGTATATTGGTTAGAGGGTGCCGCCAAGAAAGAAGATTCCGCGCAAGACGCGCGCCGCGCTGCTCGAGATGCAGTGGGGCATGTGCGAGGTGTGCGCGCAGCCGCTCGACCCCGCGATCATGCAGGTCGACCACCAAGTGCCGCTCGCGTTTGGCGGCAGCGACGCCATCGACAACCTGCACGCGCTGTGCCCGAACTGCCACGCGCGCAAGACCGTCGGCGAGGCCGAGAAGCTTGCCGCGGCGCGCGCGTGCGGGCCGAGCGAGCGCCTCTGCTGGGTGTGCGGCGCGGTCTACTCGATCTATTTCGCGCACGCGTGTTCAGGCCGGTTTTGGTATCGAAAATAAAACCTGTTGCCGGGGATGCTTTTTGTTGGCCAGGTTCCGTGCGACGACGTGTTCGGCCGCTGGACGCCGCCGGGCAAGGAGGCGCTCAAGGTCGACTGGATGGCTGCGCTCAAGAACTGGACGGTGATGGGGTGCGCGTCGACCAACGGCGGCACGTTCGGCAAAATCTACCCATGCCGCTCCAAAACCAACCCCGGCGCGACGGCGGTCTGCAAATACATCGCGCTCGGCGACAAGACGACGGCCAAGCAGGCGCAGCACGAGATCAACGCGCAGATCGAGTGCGCGCGCTTCGCGCCGATGGTCATGGAGCACGGCGTCTCCGCGGACTTTGCGTTCATCGTCATGGAGCGCTCGCGCATGTGCGTCACCGACCTCATGAAGGAGGTCTTCCGCGCGAAGCCGAGCTTCAACGCGGCCATGCACCACATGGCCGTGCTCTACGTGCGTCTGCTCCTGCTCATAGGCGGCTTCGTGCGCCCGTCGCCCGGCATCGACTTCTGCCACGGCGACCTGACGATCAACAACGTGCTCGTTGACTACCCCGACGGCTGTCCGCTCGAGGACGCGCTGCGCACGCTGACGGCAAAGGCGTGCGACTTCGGGCACGCGACGCTCTACGCATCCGGCGTCGCTATCGAGCCGCTGCTCGCCGCGCCACGGAAGCGGCGGCCGTCGCGTTACGACGAGACGTACGACATCTCGCTGTTCACGTGCAGCTTCGTCGGGTTCATCGCGAGCTCATACAAGGTGCCCGCCAAGCGCGTCTGCGACAAGCTGGTCGAGTATGCGCCGCGGCAGCGCAGCCGGCTACGCCCGTCGGTCAGGGCGGTGCTCGAAGACACCGCGGAGCGCGTGCGCGACATCGGTGCGCGCGAGGAGTGGCAGTATCACGAGGTGTGGAAGGCCGAAATTTTGGAGGCCGGCGGCATAACACGCACGCAAAACGCGGTCAAATGAACCGTGTGTTCACGACCACGCTCACGCAGGCGCTGGGGCTGTATCAACCCCCCCTGAGCACGCGCTACGGCGACAACGTGGACTACGAAACCATCCTGTCCTACATCGGCCTATATCACGTGATGCGCGACAACATGGACGACTTTGTGCGGTGCCGCAACGAGCTCCCATACGCGCCCGACGAGCGCGCAAAATACGCGCTGCTCGACCGCATGCAGAACATCGTCGACTGCCACGGGCGGTGCATGACGCGCCAGCGCGCGCTCGAGGCGGGCCTGCCGAGGTCGCCGACGCAGGAAGCCGCGCCGCCGAACCTAGTGCTGAACGACTACCCGGTCAGCTCGTCCGTGCCGTGTATGTATCGCGAGGAGGAGGAGGAATACCTGAAGCTGTGCACAACGCTCGAGCGCGCGCCGCACGCCAATTCGGCCGGCAGCCCATCGCGCAACGATTTCCTCTGACGGGGCAATAAATGAAGGTTCTCTCGTTTTTGGTCGGCGCCGCGTTCGGCATCTTTGTGGTGCTGTTTCTGTTCTACTCGCCAAACGCCCAAGACCTGTTCTTCGGCCCAATGATCTCGGGGCTGGTCGTCTTCGTGCTCGTGCTTCTGCACCCGCCCGGCGACCACGCGCACGCGATTGGCGCTTCCGACTTTGTGTCGTTGTGGCGATACTCGGGCATCGTCGAGCGCATGCTGCTGACGATGTGGGCACTGACAACCGTCGTCATCATTGCGTGCGCGTTTGTTATGTTCCGCGAACGGCGCGATGACGCCGACGCCGGCGTGTTCTTCAGCCAGGCAACCGCCTACATCTTCATGTGCATATTCATGATCGCCGACATCAACGAGACGCTGCGCAGCGAGCCCGCGCGGCAGCCCGTGCGGCCATCCTCCTACTAAGGTCTGCAACCGTATCCGTTCAATGAATAGAAAATACCATTTATTTCAAAAAAGAGGGATGCGGTCAAATGGATGAATACCGTTTGCTTCTTGCGCACATGGTGCGGTCCCAGCTCGATTGGGTTGCGGGCAGACAGGTGATTCGCCAGCAGTTCGATTGCGATGCCAATCTCGTCCGTGCGTTGATGGAAAGTCAGGTTGGAAGGGCCGCGCTTTCGGAATACATCGCGCCGCCCACAGATGATGCGCCTAGCCCCCCTGGGGCCGGGGTTGAAACAGACCCACCTAGCGCGCCGAAATTTTCGCTCGTTGAGTTGCTTATAAATTCAAAGAAATCATTGAAGTCCACGGAACCCGCCTCCATGTCAGCGTCAAGTTTCGATCCGAAAAAACTTGAAGATGATGTGAAGTCTGTAATAGAGTCTGGGCTAAAGTCGAAATTCAAAAATTTTCAAAACGAAGACATGGACGACAGCGACGACGACGATCTTTTTGATTTTGCGGTGAAGAACGAAAACGTCGAAGAGGACACTGCCGCGGCGTCGTCTTCAAGCGCAGCAAAGAAGCCGCAAAAAGCTGCTGCACCCGATCCGGTCAAGAAGGAAGTTAGTCTCCAAAGCGCCCTAAGCGAGAAAATCAAAGACGCCGGGCATGCGCAATCTAAGACAACCAAGGAGCAGGTGCAGGAAGCGATGGCAGTGTTTCAGAGATTCAATGAAGAGTTTAATTACGTCTGGAGGGTCGCCTTTGATCCAGAGGTATACGGAATGGACGAGCACGAACACGTGGTTGGCCCATTTTCGGACGGGATATATCTTCAAACCGATGATAGCACCGGGCTGCACTACTTTTCAGTGGAGGCGAACAACAAAAGATACATCATAGCCGCCAAGGTGGGCTTCGGGATTGTCGAGGAAGTTGAAAATTACGCATACGACGGACAGGCCCATTCTGAATACCTCGTGAAGTATGAACGGATCACAGCGGAGATAATTCGAAAAACCGCCGCGGACTTATTTAAATCATTCATAAATAATGAGAAGGACCCCAACGAACGGTACAACGTCATAAAAACAAACCAAGAAATGGTGTTCTATAACCAAGACAGGAGGCCCGTGAAATTCATGAATTTTGTCGAACTTGGATACAATTCCAAGCAAGATATATACTACTACATGGCATGGTTAGATAATCAAACGGCCAACAAAATTCACTATGTGGCAACAAAGAAGATGATCGCCGGGAACATGGCGATGTCCGAAAAAACAAAAGCTAAAACTGGCAAGCCTTACGCAACATACTACGATGCCGCCCTGATCGACGTGGTTGCCCCAACCAAAAAACCAACCAACGCAAGACTCCGCATTCTGCTCCGCTGCTATTAAAAATAAAAATGAACAACCGGGAGTGGCTTATTTTGCTTGTCTTGCTTCTCGTCGCGATCGCAATCACCGTGTTCGACGTAATGCGCGGCAAAACCGCATTCGATGCGCCGCAGCGGCCGATGGCCGTGCCGGAGGATATACTCGAGCTGCGCTTCTATCCGGACAGACACACGTTCTCGCCCGACCCCTCTGCGCCAGGCAAGCTCCAAACGGGCCCGTTCAACGTGACCGCACCGATCGTCTGCAAACGTCTGCCCTCCGGCCATTATAAGTGCACCTCGACCGTGCGTTCATCCGTCTGCGACGCGCACAAGTGCGAAGACACCGAGGTGGTAACTTCATACTTCCCCGCCATCGAGTGCGAAACGCACCACTACCGCGGCAGGCCATACGTTCTGCTCGACTCCTGCTCACTCGCCGAACGCAAATCCGGCAACAACACGCTCATCGACTACGTTTTCTCATTTTTTAATATATAATTTGATGTCTTTCATATGATGTCTCATAAGCAAACTGAGTTTCAGACCGACCTCACTCAAAATGTATGGAGGGGGTACGGAAAGTCATCTACAGAAATCCACCCCCAAAAAGTCCAAAATTTTTTTTTGGAAAGTGAGTGTATTGCCAAACCCAAATACACTCACTTTTAAAAAACACAAATTATTTTATGCTGATTTTCATTCCCATCTATTTTTGGGCGGGAACGCATCGGAAAAACTTCAAAACTAAAATTTGATTTTGGAAACCACCATATACAAATCTCTGCAAATAATTCGTGTTTTTTAAAAGTGAGTGTATTTGGGTTTGGCGATACACTCACT
>CAYWRU010000092.1:0-9038 GCA_964460795.1 uncultured bacterium
AATGATAATCGGCCCAACACGCATAAAATCTCCGGTTCGCATCAGTGATGACGCGAGCGCCGTGAACTCGAGGTTCAGCATCTGTATTTCGGACGGACGGCCCTTCATTTTGAACAGGTAGCGCCCATCGCTAGATGGATACATCCACTCGGCCTTTCTCAGCAATTTTTCGGGCACCATTACTGCAACCTCGATTCCTTCGGTGTACTTCTGGATGAACGTGGTTTCCTTCGGCTCCTCGGTGAATGCCACGTAATCGTAGGGCGGAAGATAGGGCTCGCTGGGTTCGATGAGCAAGTTCGAGAACGTGTAAGAGTCGCCGACATTCAATGTGGTTCCAGAATGGCGGCCGAATCCGTCCGCGCTGTTCATGATGGCTCCTCTTGGGTCGTACATCACAGGAAAGTGCACCTTTGCGGTTGTGTTCTCGAACATATGCTTCATCCGCGGGTCGTTGCGCACGGCGGAGCGGTCGTCCAGAATTCTCCCGGCGTTTGTTGGCTGGACGAATATCAAAAGCGAGAGATTGCACACAAGCGACGCAAACACGTTGCCACGTGGGGTGGAGATGCGCAATTCTGAAAGACGGAATTTTTCGTTTGCCGAAATGTTCAGAATTGGTTGTCGCTGGCGAAATCCCCCTTGGCGCGCAGGAGCGCCTGCTGCTTGCCACTGCGCCCCCGGGCGCTCAGGAACACCCACTGGTGGCCACTGTGGGCCGCGCCGCACGGGAGCATTCATCTCTGGCCGCTGTGGCGCAGGGGGTTCAAGCAGGCCGCCAGAAAATTCTGCGAAGCCGTGATTCTTTCCTAGGAAACGCGGCCATCTCTCTACGTTCTCCCACTCGTCCTCGCGGATAAGCTGTGTGCACAACGAGTGCCCGGTGTTGTCGTATACGTTGTTGATGAACGACCCCGCGCGAATCACAAAGAATACAAGCAGGGGAACCCCCATGTCGTCCTCGCCAGTGACCGGCACAAATCTGTCGTCGAGGCGCTGGATGATCAGCGCCGGGCGCGGGTCGAAGTTCGGCCCGGGCTCGAGGCTCATGCGAAAGCTCTGCGCGTTCCGTGGTATCTCCGCCTCGCTGTCGAGAAACGTGCGCACCTTGCCGTCGCGCAGCGAACGCCAGCGGTCGAGCGGCTTGTTGTTTGGCTCGGCGAACATTTATCGCGCGCCATGGAAATGCAAATTTATAAAGCTTATAAAATGGGCGCACATTGTGCACGATCCGCATTATGGTGCATGCGACATCTGTATTAAAATCAAAATCGTCTATTTTTTGCTGATCTCCGCGAACGGCTCCAGCTGCGCAAACGGCGTCGCCGCAACCTCTGGCGTTGTGTAGTTTCCATACGAATCGACTGCCACCATCCGACCATTCGCGCCAAAGTCCGCGGGCTTCTCCTTGACGCCCGTGCCGTAGAGTGCGAGAAATTCGAGACGCGGCAGCGCACAGACACCCTCCGGCACACAGGAAATGTTGGCGTTGCCAGACACATCCAGATACTCCAGCTCCGCCATGCTGATAACCGCCGGGTCGATGCCCCGAAGCTCGTTCACGCTAAGCTCTAGGTGGCGCAGGCGCGGATCGATCGGTATCTCCCGCAGCAAATTGTTCTTGAGCACCAGATTGTGCAGATTGGGACAGTCCGCCACGAACGCAGGCACGTGGCGCAAGCGGTTGCCGGCCAGACTCAGCGATACGAGCGTGTTGCTCGCTTTGAGCCCCTTGATGCTCTCGACGCCGCCACGGCCCTTCTGCACGACCGCCTCCAGGTTCAGGAGCACCACGTTGGGCGGCATCACGATCGACTCGATCGGGTTGTTGTTCAGGTGCAACTTCTGCACGCTCTCCAATAGCGGCACGTCGCGGATGCGGTTTTCGAGCGCGTAGAGCACGGAAAGATTGGGCATAGACATAATAGCGTTAGGAAGCGACTCCAGATTCATTTCGCTGATGTCCAGCGTCTGCAAGCGCGTGGCAAAACGCAGATTTGTCAGGTCACAGAACAGCGTCTCCGAGACGTCAAGCACGGTCAGGTTTGCCGCAGACTGCTCCGTCAAGAACGCGAGATCCCGCAGCTTGGTGCGCCGCACGTTGAGCGCCGCAACCGGCGGGATCGCCTCGATCTTCTCGATCGGGTTGTGGCTGAGGTTGAGTGAATGCAGCTGAGCAAGGTTCGCCATGTCGCCTGCAACCGCCTCGATCTGGTTGCGCGTCAGATCGAGCTCGTGCAGCGCTTCCATCTTGCTGACAAACGGCGGCACCGCATAGAGGTTGATGTCGATGAGCCGCAGACGCTTCAGCCCCGTGCACTCGGCAATTTCGACCGGAAGGGAAATCTGCGGACATCCGTGGATGAGCAACTCCTCCAGATGTGGAAGTTTGCACACTGATCGCGGCAGTGCAAGCAGGTTCTTGTTTTGCTGGAGCTGCAACGAAACGAGATTCGTCCATGCGTCGAAGCGGTCTGGCAGCTCGGTGATGGGCATGGCCGAGAACTGGGCGTGCACAATGTTGGGGTTGTCGAAAAGTAGTTGGGGAATCTGCTTCATGCCGCACAGGTATAGGCTTACGCTGCGGAGCTTCGGCAGCGCGGCGACTCGCGCGGGGAGCCTCTCCACCTTGCACCCCTCGACCATAAGCATCTCGATGCCGTCGTGCGCAAACACGGCCTCCGGCAGCGCCGTGATCTTGCAGTGGATGAACCCGACGCTCCGCAGCCCAGGCGGCACCGATTTGAGCGTCGCAAGTGTGTTGCCCGTCTCGCCACGGAACACAATCTCCTCGAGGCTGGGGAGCATGCCGAACTCCGCGGGGAAGCCGCGGGTCTTCAGAGTGGCGGTGTCGATGGCGCGCACGTCTTCCTTGAGCCCATTCGCTTCGAGCCATTTCTTGAGCGACCCCTTGAACATAATGAAATGCGTTTATTTTTCGAGACTGATGTGCAGCAGCGCGGTGTAGAAATCGCCAGTGCGTTTGAACTCCATCAGCCGGACCTCGCCCACGCCCGCGATGTTCGGCACGTCGCCGGCGCATAGCACAGCGGGCGGGATGCCTGCGCCTGCTGTGATCGAGACTTGCACGGCGACTGTCGTCAGCGAGGCGGTCTTTGCGACGAATTTTGCGGTCGGAAACGCGACGCGCTTGATGTCGTCGACGGAGAGCAGGTTGCGGTAGAACTCGCGCAGGAGGTAATTGAGCGCGCGGTCCTGCTCCTCGGCCAGCGCGTCGGCCGGCACGTCCTTCGACCCGAACTGGATGCACTTGGGCACGTCGATGCCGTCGCGCGGCCGGAACCCGCCCTTCGGCTTTTCCTTGGCCGTGCCGGCGGCCGGCTCGCTGCGTGCGCGCTTCAATCCCAAAAAATTCATGCCCCCGCTGGTCGGATTTAATAATTATGCAAAACAACGCGCGCAAGTTGCGCGGCGCACGCCAGTCCAAGCAGCAGCCAGCCCGCAAGCAGCGGCCACGAGAAGCCACGTGCGGCGTCGCGCAGCACGCCGTGCGGCACGAGGACGTACTTCCAGCGCACCGGGATCAGGTCGGCGCCGGCCGGCCCCTCGCCCTCGCACAGCACCGCGCCGGGGAAGCCGTCGAGCCGCGGGGTCTGCCCCAGGTCGAAGTGCACCTCGAGTCCGCGGCCTGTGCAGTCGATCCCGCACGGGCGCGCGCCGAACAGCTGTTCCGCATGTTGCTCGAGCCGTTTTTTTTCGTCGGCCCCGCTCATAAGATTTTGGTTATAATGACGCAAGGGGGGTCGACACTTTCCCGCCTTCTATACATGCTAGATGACCACCCGGCGCAGCGCACGCCGATCGGCGGCTACGCGTCGGCACTGCAGACGGTCGCGCAGGCGCACAAGTCGCCGCTCATGACGCACAACGCGCTCGGCGACGCGTCGAACCGCCTCGCGGAGATCGTCGAGGAGGCGACCGGCGCAAAAAGCGGGCACGCGCCGATGCCTGGCCTGACCGACGACGCCCGCGCCGCCGCGCAGAAGCACCTGCTGTCCTACGTCGCCAAGCACGTGCCCGCCGACGCCGACATCGAGGTCGAGCATCCCGCCCCGTGCACCGACCCGGACGCCGCGATCGTGTTTGGCGCACGCCCGCCAAGCGAGAAGCTACTGCGCCGCACGGGCATCGCTGTCAAAGTCGCGGGCGCGCCGCGCGTGGCGATGTGCAGACACGGCCCCGAGCACACGCTCGGCGACCTCGCCGCGCTGCGGCTGCTGCAGAACCCGGACCGCGCGATGCGCGAGCTGTGCGACGAATTTTTGGGGTGCGTGGCAGACGAGGCGCGCCCGACCGCGGCGGCGGTGTTTGTAGAAAGCGGGCTGTCGCACGCGCTCGCCGCGCTGCACCAGATGCGCATGCACCGCGCGCGCGCGAGGCTACGGGCCCATAAATAATAAACGTGTCTTGCATTTTCGCTTTGTTCCGCGCAAGTGCCACTTGTATGTACGCGCAATGCGCAAACCTTGACTAATCCCGATTCTTATTATGTAGACCGCTCGTGGGCTTGGCGCGCACCTCATCATCTGCGACGAGGTGGACTACTGGAAGGATGGCGTGTGGGACGAGATCGTCAAGCCGATGCTGAACGTCAAGGACACGCAGGTCGTGAACATCTCGACGCTCTCGCGCACGAACCCGACGATGCGCATGATGATCGCGAAGCGCGACCGGCTTGGCCGCCCAGCGTACAACACGCTGATGTGGCAGTCGGTGTGCGACCAGTGCCGCGAGGACAAGTCGCTGTATCTGTGCAAGCACCGCGCGGGCGACGTGCCGTTCTGGATCAAGTACGAGAACACGATCGACATGATCGACGGCGACGTCGAGTCCGCGATGCTCGAGATGTTCGGCCTGATCTCCATCGACGGCGGCGACCCGTTTTTCGACCAGGACTGCATCGACCACTTTGCGAACGCGCGCGAGACCGTTGTGCCGCATGGCGTGCGCACGCGCCGACTGTTCCTGTCGATCGACCCCGCGCAGGGTTCGAAGACGTCGGACTTCTCCGCGCTGGTGTGCTCGTTCGAAATGGGAATGATTCATGTAAGTTTATTGCTAGCAAACACGCAGGACAGGGCAATCGGCACGTTCTTCTCGAACGACAGGCCATTCGGCTCCATCATCGCGAGGTTGGCAGCCCACAGGAACACCTCCTCGTCGCGCTCATCGCTCTGTGCGCACGCAACGCACTCGTCGCCAAATCCAGCCGCGCGCAGCATGTCGGGCAGGTCATCACGCAGGCCTGACGCCAGACAGATCACAAGCACGCGCGTCCACATCTCTTCCGCGCCGACCGACGCGTGGAAGCGCGCCAGGGCGTGGTCGCTCTTATATTCAGCTAGGATGGCGTCGAACACGGCGCCGATTTGCTCGCGGGTATGTGCCGCAACTAATTGCGCAAACTTCTTTGTAGATACTCGGGTCGGTTCTGTTTCCATACAGCCCCACCGCGCACGGAAACGTGATTTATGACCGCATCCGCGAGATGCTGACGACGTGCCTCGCGCGGTTCGGCGAGCCCGACGCGCGCATCCATCTGCTGACGGAGGGCAACTACGGCAACTACTGGCTGGACATCATCTCGTACTTCAGCAACCAGCCCGCGCTCGGCCCGCGCATCGTGGCGTTCCACGACGGCCGCGGCAGCCAGAAATACATCACGACCGCGGAGAACAAGATGCTCTACTGCGGCCACCTGCGGCGCCTGTTTGTAAACCGGCAGATCAGCGTCGCCGAGAACATGTACTTCTGGCGCGCGGGCGAGCAGGCGGCCGGCGTGTTCCACGGCACGCTGGTCGACCAGATGCGCTTCTTCTACGCCTACCGCAACTACAAGAAGGACGAGTCGGAGCACTTCACGCTGCAGCTCACCGGCAAGAAGAACAAGAAGAAGGACGACATCATCATGGCGCTGATGCTGACCGTGGCAAACTACGCGTCTGTGAACCGAAATAAATAAATTGAATTGCGGACTTCATTGAATGCGAAATACTCGTCCTCGCGCGGAGGGCGCGCACACAGCATGGACGTGCACGCGACCGGGCCGCTCTGCAGACACCGCGTCCGGTTTTCGGCGTAGCACTTCACGACGTGCGTGCACGTGTTGCACCCGTCGGCGGCGGGGCGCTCGACCTCGAACCGCTCCAGCTCGCCGGGCGGCATGGCCATCTGCCGGCATGCGGCGATTGCCGCAATCAAAACGAAGACACACGCCCACTTCATTTCGGATTCGAATTTTTGTCAAGCGAAAACCGACAACTTTCACAAAAATTTCCTGCCGTCTCTGCGTCCGTGTAGTTAGCAAGCGAATGATTATATGCATATTTTTATTAGTGGCACTAGCTCATTTATTGAAAATCGAAGCCGGAAAGCAGGATGCTCGCCGCAGCCTTCGCATATCCGGGCTGCGCGTCCGCGGCCGCGTCCAAAACCATGGACAGCGCGCCATCCCTGAATTCGACCGGCGGAGTCCATTTCGGGTCGAGCCCGGCCCACTTCGGAAAGTGCTTCTGCACCAAACTGTTCGCAATCTGCCAGATATCGATGATGCCGCCTTCCCGTGCAGCCTCCTCGGAAACCATCGCGCGCATGAAGACCAGCGTCGCAGCCGTCCGCCGCGTGTTGAAGTCCGTGTCCTCTTTTGTTGCGCCCCGATTGTGCTCCAGCAGCACCTTGGTGGCGTCGCTGTAATCAAGAGCCGCCTTTTCCTTGTCCGTGTTCTTGCGAACCTGCTTGCCGACTTCCTGCAGCGCTTCCCAGCCGCCCGCGTCCGGCTTGAGGCCCGCGAACCACGTGGGCACGCCCTCCGGCACCGCGCTGTCCTCGAACGGGTCGCGCTCGCCGATCAAATTGGCGGCGGGGGCGGGCTCGGCGCGCGGGCGCTTTGTCACGGGGTGGTGCTCGTCCGCCGCGCCCTCGGGCACGGCGCGCTTGCGCTTGGGCCCGCACAGGTTGCGCAGCCGCAGCGACGACGTGAGCGGCACCACCGGCTTGCCGTCGACAAACAGGTTGGACGCGGAGAAGTCGGCCGTGCCGAACAGCAGCACCGCAGACAGGTCGGCGCGCACGTTCGGGTCGTCGCACAGCGCAACGACGTCCGGGTGCTCCTGCTTCAGCGCGTCGACCGCAAGCTGGTCGGATTCTGGCACGGCGCCGTTCGACGCAAGGATGCCGCCCGCGCCGTCGTTCTCCATCTGCCCGGTTCCGAGCACGACGGTGAACCGGTCGAATGCGCCGTCCGGTGCGTCCCTGAACACGAAGAAGCGGTGCACCGTCCGGTCGGCATACGTCGTCGGTGCCACGTTGGGGTTCAGCACAAACAGCGCCAGGCCGCACAGGTCGTTGAGCACAAGGCCCTTTTCCTTCGCATACGCGTGCACAACCTTGACGGCCTCCGAAGCTCGCGCGATCTCCGGAAACACGTGCGGCGCGTGCTTGATGATATGGAAGGCGCCCTTGGCGGACATGCGCGCGCCCTCGGTCGTGACGGGCATCTTGTAGTTGGTTGGCATCGGTTCGCACACCAGCTCCGCGATGCGCCCGTCGCGCGAAGGGATCGGCAGCACCGCGCGGTGCAACGCTGTCAGCCGCGTGCTCGACACGACCGGCCGGACGTTGCTGCCGCCGACGCACATGTTCGTGCGCTCGCCGACCTTCGTCTTGACCACGCCGACGTCAAGGAAGAACGAGAGCGGCAGGACATCGGTGGCCGGCTCTTTCGCGCGGTAGACTGTGGTCCAGCCGGCGTCGAGGTGCGCGCCGAAATTGTCGACGACCTTCTGCTCGATCTCGGGCGTCAGGACGAGCACCTTGCCGTTGTACACGACGAACGCCACCACGCTATTTCCCGCCAGCGCGTATCCGCACAGGTCGTTCATCTTGAGCCCACTGTCGCGCATCGCCGCGCGCATGGCGTGGAAAACATCGGAGCCGTCCTGTGCACCGTCGAGCTGCGTCGGCGCGTCAATGATCAGAAACAGGTCGCCGTCGAAAGGCACAAGGAACTCGTGGCCGGCGTGCATGTTCACGCAGCTCAGCGTCACGGGAAGCTTGCTGTCCGTCTCGAGCCTGAGCATGGGCACAGCAGTGCGCGGGGCCTTGCTTGCTGTCAGCGGCGCCTTCCCGCTGTCGACGTGTCCCTTTTCAATAGTCTGGAACTCCTCCTCCTGGTCGCTCCAGTCGCACTGTTCGTCGGCCATCGCCCCGGGTAGTAAGTTGAAAAAATCTGAGTCTTTATTTATTTTGCGGACTGTTCGCGGCCGCAGCGGGGATGGGAACGCGATAAAAATCAGGAGCCGGGACGGGCGGCGTTCCCAACAGAGGGTTTTGCTGGGCCGCGGTTTTCTGTGTTGGGAACGCGTTCCCAGACATGGGTTCTACGAAGCCAAGACGCTTGTATACGTTTGCTGGAATTCCGGACATGTTGCCCCCTCCGCACGAATGGGATATCGTTTGTAAATAAAATATCAATGTCATCCGGAGGGGTCACCAAGTCTGACATTCGCGAATTCGCATTCGGCGTCTCATGGGCGGCATCATACGCCATTTCATGCGTCTTTTTGGGGGGCGGTGGTAAAGCCCATCTGCTTATTCCATACTCAACTATTTTCTTGCTGTATTTTCTTGTCAGTGATTTTTGGTGGAGTCGCCATGATCTGACAGGCAGCCTGCTTCGTCCACAAAGAGGGATTGCGTTTGCAATTATAGCGACTATCGTATTCATATGTCTTATCTCGCTCCCTCTTCTTTTTGGATTCCCCAACGAACCGCTCATTCTTGAATCTGCTGGGATCACATCCTGCCTTCATCTGCTTTTTTCGCTTCTCATGATTGATTTATTAAAGGATTTCTAAAATAATATATTCATTTCAGGCTCTTAAACCTCATAATAAATTTCGATTTCGAAGTTACGTCAAATCAAGAATAACCATAGCTAGACCTCTAACAGGCTTCTGGAGCAGATTTAGAGTTTCAGACCAACCCCACTCAAAATGTATGGAGGGGGTACGGAAAGT
>CAYWRU010000093.1:0-8975 GCA_964460795.1 uncultured bacterium
CACGATACCTAATTGCGTTTTCTATCCGAGCCTTACGATGCCCTATTTGCCGGATTTCTCCGTACCCTGCCGGAATGCTATGTCCCAGGTGTAAAACCTCAGGACCCGTTCGTTTACCGGGATTTCATGCATCTCGACGATCTCGATCGCGCCAATCGTGCGCTTGCTCAGATGGAAATCGTGATGACGAGGCTGAACAAGCTTGTTCCTAATCTCTATGATCTGGCGACGGACCGTGAAGAGTGCGAACTCTTTGGCGTGATTACGCAAATGTTTGCGCTTTGGACTCTGACGGGAAAGTTGAGTTATCGCGCACTCAAACCGCAGGAAATCCCTGATTTTATTGTCAAAGCATTTAAGGGGACAGGCTACTTTAGGGCGGGGGAACACAAAAGTAGCCTGTCCCCTTATCTTAAAGGCGAATTCATTCAAAAACTATTTTTAGATCACGCCGAAGAGCTGACGCCTTTATGGTCGCTGGCGTTAAATTGGCTTGAATCGGAAATCTCTCACATCAAAGACCCGATGAAGGTGGATGCGAAATTTATTAGTTCGCTTTGGGTTCAGGATCTAGCGATAAAAATATCCAGCCGGAGGAATGATGGACCGAAAAAACATTGACTTTGAAATCCGATTCTACGAACGGATACTTAAAGAGAGACCTAACTATGTGGATGCGCTTATGCCTTTAGCGGATGCTTATACTCGTAAGGGATTGTTCAAAGAAGGTCTTGAGATTGACCGGCGGTTGTCTCGTCTTTGCCGCCGTGATCCGGTGGTGTTTTATAATTTAGCCTGCAGTTATGCGCTCGTCGGGCAAAAAAAGCGCGCCATCCAGACACTCAAAAAATCGGTCATGCTGGGTTATCGAGACTATGCACATTTAAGGAAGGATCCAGACCTCAAGGTCTTGGCCGGCGATCCTGAATTTGATACCTTTCTGGCGAATCTTAAACCAAAGAATAAATGACTGGGTCCGGGCTTGCTGGAAGGAATCAAGCCTCTTATAATACCGCTCTGACTTTCACGCCATCTTGAGGACACTATGCCGACGTACGATTACCGTTGCAAAAAATGCGCGCATGCTTTTGAGGCCCATCATTCAATGAAGGCCCCGCCGCTTAAAAAGTGTCCAAAATGCGGCGGAAAAGTGGAGCGTTTGATCGGAACCGGGGCCGGCATTTTATTTAAAGGCAGCGGATTTTATCAGACCGATTACCGTTCCAAGTCCTATCAGGAGTCGGCAAAAAAGGACAAACCGTCCGAGGCTCCCAAAACTCAAAAAAATGAATCAACCGCAGCGCCTTCCAAAACTTCTAAAGATACAAAGGCCAGCAAGGGTTCATGACCGTCTCTCCGCTTGATTCTGAAGTCAAACTCACGCCTATGATGGAGCAGTACCGCTCTATTAAGAAAACACTGAATCCTGACACGCTGCTTTTTTACCGTCTCGGCGATTTCTATGAAATGTTTTTTGAGGATGCGCTCCGCGCCTCGGAAATCTTGAACATCACACTCACAGGGCGCGAGGCCGGGGAAGCGGGCCGTGTTCCCATGTGCGGAATTCCTTACCATTCTTATCAGGGCTATGTAAAAACTTTGATCGAGCATAATCTTAAAGTGGCGATTTGTGAGCAGGTTGGAGATCCTAAAGCTTCCAAGGGATTGGTTGAGCGTAAAATCATCCGCATTATTTCTCCGGCCACTTATTTGGAGGATGAATCCAAAAGTGCGCGTGCGGAGTACATGGTTGCGGTGGCTTTGAAGGGGGAGGACGCGGCGCTTGCGTGTCTGGATTTGGGGACCGGGGAATTTTTTATCCGCGAGTCCTCGCGCGAAAAACTTCCCCATGAGCTTTCCCGGCTCGATCCACGGGAAATTATTTTGCCTAAAATGATGTCCGATGATGAGCGCTGGATGCAATTTATTAAGTCCAGTCTGAATGCCGGTGTCACTTCTTACGATAACTGGATTTTTGATCCCAAGGAAGGTCTGCCGCTCCTGCTTGCTGCTTTTAAGTTATCTTCCGCGCGCCAGCTTGAGATCTCCGATAAACCACTTGCGGTCGCCGCAGCCGGAGCCATTCTTTATTATCTTCGTGAACATCTTCATGAGTCGCTTGATCATTTGCAGCATCCAAAATATCGCGACAGTCAGGAATTTATGATGCTGGACCGCCAGGCGCAAAAAAGTCTTGAGCTTGTCTCAAATCTTTCCGGGGATCGATACGGCGTCACTTTGCTCAGCGTTTTGGATCAGACTGTGACCTCCATGGGAGCGAGAACTTTGCATCAATGGATGACCCAGCCGCTCATTCAACAAAAATCCATTTTTGACCGGCAGGCTGGAGTGACGGAGCTGATACGCTCGAGGGAATCTCTTTATGCGCTGCGGGGACTTCTGAAAGGTGTGCGTGATATGGAGCGGACTTTGAGCCGGCTCAACTGCAATGTGGCAAATGCCCGGGATCTTGTGAATCTCAAAATGTTTTTGCGCCGCGTTCCTGAGATCCGTGACACGCTGAAATCGTTATCATCCTCTGAGATCGTAAAAGTTGCGGCGCGGGTTCATCCTTTTCCCGAAGTGGAGAACTTGATCGAACAATCGATTCACGAAGAGGCGCCGCTGGGGCTTCGCGACGGGGGACTCATCCGGGATGGCTATCGTCCTGATCTGGATGACCTTCGCCAAATTTCCCGGCAAGGAAAAGAGTGGTTGATCGGATTTGAGCGGCGAGAAATTGAACGAACCGGCATTCGCTCCCTTAAAGTAAAATATTCTCAGGTGTTTGGCTACACGATTGATATTAGCAAAGCCAACCTTCATCTTGTTCCTTCCGATTACATCCGTAAGCAGACGCTGGCCAATGCCGAACGCTTTCTCACGCCCGAGCTTAGGGAGTGGGATGAAAAAATCTCAGGCGCTCAAGAAAAAATATGCAGCTTAGAATATCAGATATTTCTACAGGTTCGGGAGGATGTTCTCAAGCATCTCGTGCCCCTTCTGGCGCTTGCACGTGCAATCGGCGAACTTGACTCGCTGCTTTCGCTCGCTTTTGTGGCCATTCAAAAACGATGGATCTGTCCGGAGATTACCGATGGTTTTGAGATGGATATCCGAGGCGGCCGCCATCCGGTGGTGGAGTCTATGATTCCGAGCGGACAGTTTGTGGAAAATGATACCGTCATGGATGGATTTCAGAATCAACTGATTGTCTTGACCGGCCCAAACATGGCTGGAAAATCCACTTTCATCCGACAAGTAGCCCAGATAGTGCTCCTTGCGCAGATCGGGTCTTATGTGCCTGCCAAAAGCGCGAAGATTGGTATCGTGGACCGCATCTTTACCCGGATTGGGGCTTCGGATGATCTTGCGAAGGGTGAAAGTACTTTTATGGTGGAAATGCTCGAGACCGCCAATATCTTGCGGGCCGCCACAGACCGAAGCCTTCTTATTTTAGATGAAGTGGGGCGGGGAACTTCCACGTTTGACGGAGTCAGTATTGCCTGGGCCATTTGTGAATTTCTTACCCAGGGAAAGATGAAGCCGCGAACTTTATTTGCCACGCATTATCATGAACTGACTCAGCTTGAGGAACACGTTGAACGGATTAAAAATTATCATATAACAGTGCGTGAATCAGGCGCTGAGATTACCTTTCTTCGAAAGGTCGTGCGCGGCGGATCCGACCGCAGTTACGGTATTCATGTGGCAAAGTTGGCCGGAATTCCGGAGGCGGTTCTTACGCGTGCCCAAATGATTTTGCAAGTCCTGGAAAGTGAAAATGATCAAGCCACGGCTATCCTAGAATCTTCAGCCAGTAGCCCCAAGAAGAAAATTAACCCCAAACAACCTCTGCTTTTTGAAATGGTGACAAAGCAAGCGCCTGTTCAAAAACCTGAAGATCATCCGGTGATTCAGGAGATCCGGCTTTTAGACACCAATCAAATGACGCCGCTTGAAGCATTAGCTAAGCTTGCTGAATTAAAGGTGAAATTGGATCAGGAAGGTCGTTCCCGTGGCTAAGATCCGCATCTTGAGTGAACAGCTTGCGAATAAAATTGCAGCCGGGGAAGTCATTGAGCGCCCCGCATCGATTGTGAAGGAGCTTGTAGAAAATTCTCTGGATGCTGGCGCTAAGAAGATTGAGGTCTCTTATCGACATGGAGGACGCAGTCTGATTCGTGTTTCGGATGATGGGTTTGGTATGGAGGCTTCTGACCTTGAGCTTGCCTTTGCCCGCCACGCCACAAGCAAGATTACGAAAGACGAGGATTTGGAATCCATTGAGTCCTACGGATTTCGAGGGGAGGCGCTTCCCAGTATTGCCGCCGTTTCCCGCATTACGATGACTTCGCGCCAGGCGAGTCGTGATTCGGGTACAGAAATTGTTATCGAAGGTGGAAAAGTTGTCAGCGTTAAACCTACAGCCTGCGCGGTGGGAACGACTGCGGAAGTCAAAGATCTTTTCTTTAATACTCCTGCGCGTAGAAAATTTATGAAATCCGAATCCTCAGAGTCAGGACAAATTAGTGACACCTTTACTCATTTATCACTGGCCCGGCTGGATGTTCATTTTGTCCTTTTGCAAGATGAGGAGATTCTTTGGAATCTTCCGGCTGGGCAGTCCCTTTTGGAACGTGTCCGTGATCTTTGGGGGGTTGAAACAGCCGCGCAGCTGATTTCTCTTGATTCGAGTGGATCAGAGATCCGGATATCGGGTGTGATCGGAAAACCGCTGGCCTCGCGCGGGAACCGAAGCAACCAGCTTTTTTATGTGAATCATCGGTGGATAAAAACCCCCGCGCTCAGCTTTGCGCTCCAAGCCGGATATCATGGGCGTTTGATGCAGGGACGCTTTCCCGTGGCCGTACTTTTTCTTGAAATTAATCCCACGGAAGTAGACGTGAATGTTCATCCCACGAAGCAGGAAGTTAAAATGTCGCAGGAACGACAGATTAAGTCCATCCTTCAGGAGGCCGTGGCCCGAGCGTTCGAGTCGCGCTCCGATTTAGCGCCAATGTCAGCCGGGATTGAAAGTAGTTCTTCGCGGACTGTGGATATGCTCCATGAAGTGTCATCCACTTATGAGGCCTTTTCTCATTTACAGCCCCGCTTTGAGTCGGCGCCTTCTTTTGAACGCCCCTTGACGGCAGAGACTCCAGAATTTCAAAAATTCCAGCCCGCAATTTCAACGCCTGATGGAACTCCGGTCACAAAAATCTTGGGACAAATTCATCATACCTTTTTAGTAGCTGAGACCGCGGGAGGAATTCTATTAGTGGATCAGCATGCAGCACATGAGCGGGTTAATTTTGAGGTTTTACTTGCGCAATTTCAAAGCAAAAAACCCTCTCGCCAAAGGCTTTTGATGGATGAGATCCTGGAATTGACGGCTCGTGAGGCTGAAGCGGTAACGAGTTCGCTCGATTTTTTAAACCGCACGGGGTTTGACCTGGAGCCTTTTGGAAAAAATAATTTCGTGATCCGCGCCCTTCCCAGCCTCTTGGGGTCTCAAAATCCGGTGGCTCTGATCCGTCAATTTTTAGAGCAGAAACTGGAAGGAACGGTTCGGACCTCGCTTGAAAATGCGGAGGAGGATATTGCGGCGCTTATTTCCTGTAAGCGAAAATCCTACAAAGCGCATGATCCTCTGAGTCCGCAGGAAATTGAAAAATTGATCGCTCTGCTTTTCCAGTGTAAAAATCCCTTTGGATGTCCGCATGGACGTCCTAGTTTTATCCATTGGACTTTTCTGGACCTTGAAAAACAATTCAAACGCCGTGTCTAATGATACTGAATCTTTCTAAGTTTAAATTGCCTCCTAAAATTGATGCGGCATTGCAAAGCTTTCTAAATTTTATCCGGCCTTGGTTTCATAAAGTCCGGGGCGTGATTTGGGGCGCTCAGCCAATTCAGTCCACTTACCAAATCTCAACATGGCTTTTTGTCCGCGGACTGGCACTTGTTTATGCCATTGCTTTTTTATCCCTGAGCGTTCAATTGCTGGGTCTCATTGGCTCCCAGGGCATTTCACCGGTCAAAGAGTACTTTGCTTTTTTGAAGGAGTCCCAAGGAGCGGTCATTTTTTTGAAGCTTCCGAGTTTATTCTGGATCCTCTCCGCAGATTGGTTTTTAATGACGGTTTGTGTGTTGGGGGCTGCGGTGTCACTGGCTGCGTTTCTGGGTTTCTTCCAGGTCTGGGCCATGGGATTTTGCTGGCTGGCGTATCTTTCCTTTTCCAATGCCACGAGCGATTTTCTTGCCTTTCAATGGGATCAGCTCCTTCTTGAAGCAGGTTTTTTGGCCATATTTCTTTCCGCCTGGGCACCTAAACCGACGGGCTTTGCTGAAAATGATATCCGGATTTCGAGTACGATTCGCAGGCTTTATCTCTGGCTTATCTTCCGTATTTTTTATTTTTCCGGCATGATGAAAATCTGGACGGAGGATCCTGCTTGGAAAAACCTTTCCGCCCTTCGTCATCATCTGGAAACCCAGCCGCTTCCAAGTCCGGCGGCCTGGCTTTTGGTCAATGGACCCTCCTGGATTCTAAAAGGGGCATCAGCGCTCGTTCCATCCTTTGAAATATTGCTCGTTTTTTTTCTCATCGGGCCGCGGCGCATCCGCATGTTTGCAGTCGGAATGCTGTGCGTGCACCAGGGTTTCATTATGCTGACCGGAAGTTTTGGCTTTTTAAACCTCCTGGTTCTTTTGCTCGGCCTTTTGGTATTGGATGACCAGTGTTTTGTGTTCAAAAAAATCCAATCGATGATTTCGATCAGCAAACCAAGCGGGGTTCAATTCACATGGGCAAAAGGAATCAGGGTTGCTGTTTTAGTCCTGGCTTTGATAGGGACGGGGGAGCAGATTCCAAGGGCTTTGGGTTGGAATGCGGTTGCGGATGCATTGAAGTCCGGCCGGGATTTTTTAAAACCAATACGGTCGTTTAATTTTTATAGTTTATTTTCAAATGTTCCCGGAGAGCGTTTATCACTATCCATCGAAGGATCGAATAATCGAATCACCTGGTTTCCATACCCGCTTAAATTCAAGCCTGATGTGGCTTCTCAAAAACCTTTGACCTGGGTCGCGCCTTTCCAGCCCCGGCTCGATTGGCAGCTCTGGATTGCCGCCATGGGACGATATTCGGATAATCCGTGGCTTCTCCGGCTTTGTGACCGGATTTTGAAACAGTCTCCATCTGTTTTGTCTTTTTTTGAATCGAATCCTTTTTCAGAAGGAGCACCGCGTTATGTCCAGGTGGCTATTTACAGCGAGCATATGACAACGTGGGCGGAAAAAAAATCCGGCCAAGGCTTTTGGATCCGGAAAAGACTAGGGGTTTATCTGCCTCCGGCATCGCTTGAGAGCTACTCTTCATAGCCCTCGGGTGGTGAAGAAAATACGCCTTTTTGCCGTAGCTAGTTCCAAGATAAATCTATGAGCCAAGCCAACTCCCATTCCTCATCAACGCGGTCGCGCATTCGTTCCTTGCGTGAAAAAACAGTCCAAAGTATTGGGGCAATTTTCAGCGTCCAGATTTTAAAACGAACCCTCATCTTCTTTGTCTATTTGCTTCTCTATCGGCATCTGACTTCCGAGGCCTTTGGGATTTTTGCCCTTTGTGAATCCTATTTGATTTTCGCTATGATCTTTTCCGATTTAGGAATCGAAGATGCCTTGACGCAAATTCGAACGCAAAAACTGAGAAAAGTTTTAGCGACAGGTTTTAGTCTTCGGATGGGATGGACTTTGATTGCGCTGGCACTCCTTTGGATGGGCGCGGATGAGTTGGCTGGTTTTCTTGGAAAACCCAGCTTAAGCTGGACCTTTCGCGTTATTTCTCTGACGGTGCTTGGAAACTTTATTGGATTTCGTTCCGCGGTTTTGCTCAAACGGCGAGTTTTGTTCCAGCACTTTTTCTGGCCAGAACTATTGGCTCAGGGCCTGGCTTCAGTGCTTGCCATTCTTATGGCGCTTGGAGGCTTGGGTTATTGGAGTCTGATTGTCATTGCCATGGGCGGGTATCTTTTTCGCTCTATCATTTTGTTTGCGATCAAACCTTACCCGATCCGCTGGGTTTGGCATCCGGAAGTGTTGAGTGTGATTTGGGGGAAGGCGCTTTGGGGAATGTGCATTACTTTGATTTATTTGCTTTTGTCCCGCGCCGCGCTTTTTTGGATGGGCCGTCAATCCGGCTTGAAGGATTTGGGATATTTTTACCTGGCCTTTAATTGGTCTAATTTTATGGTGACTTATGGAATTCAGTATACGTCGCGTGTTATTTTCCCGGCCGTAGCCCAGCTTGAGGCCAATCATGCACGCCTGGTGCGCACTTTTCAGGAGTATCTTCAGCGGGTGGGATTTACGGCCATTACCTTTAATGTTTTGCTCGGTGTCATGGCGTCGCGCCTCATTCCGCTCCTGGCCGGCGAGGCGTGGACACCTGCTGTTCCGCTCTGCCAAGCAATGTGTATTTATGGCATTCTGAGGGCATTGCAAAGTCCTCCGCAAACCGTGCTTTATGCCATGGGGCATTTCCGAACTGTAGCGCTCCTCTTGTCTGCGGAATTTCTCGCGCTCATTGTTGGATTCTTTGCGTTGCGAGGCTGCGGGACTTTAGGTGTCATTTGGGTGCTGGAACTCAGCAAGCTTCTGGGATGTTTTTTGCTGTATGCTTATGCGAGGAAAATTGTAGGGATCCGATGGTCACTCATTACGGCGGTAATTTGGCAGGAGATTTCTTCCGGTTTTCTTACCACGCTGCTGCTGATTCTATTCACTTTCGTGATGGTTCTGCTCAGGCTGCACAACTTGGTCATTTTATTTCTTCAGGCTGTCGCAGGACTTTCCTTTATGTGGATTTTGCGTCAGTATTTTACCCGTCATCGCGTGTCAGACTTGACCCCTTTAGAAGATGATCTGCGGATGCTTTTAAATATTCGGCGCTGAGGGCGAAAAAAGTGCAATTA
>CAYWRU010000094.1:0-8749 GCA_964460795.1 uncultured bacterium
GCGCTATCCGTATACCGAAAAAACGCTGACCACTGCAGGATCGACAGAAACCACAAAGTTTGTTGATATTGGAACCACTTTACGGGTAAGCGCTCTCATTAATGATGATGGATATATTACGCTTTACGTTCACCCTGAAGTTTCATCGCTGTTGGGTACGCCGGCTGCGGGTCCTCAGATTGCGACACGTGAAGCGGACACGACGGTTCGTATTAAGGCAGGAGAAACTCTGGTTATTGGAGGTTTGATTCAGCAGGAAGATCTCATGACGAGGGAGCACATTCCTATTATTGGGAAAATTCCCTTGCTGGGTTTTCTCTTCAGCCGCGATAACAGCAGTAAAACGCAAAAGGAACTGGCGGTTTTTATTACGCCCAAAATACTTTATTCACGCGAAGAGATGAAGTACAAAAAGAAAACGGATGTGGATGATCATTATTTAATGCTTCAGGAAACCGGCCGCCTGGCCATCGTGAATGAAATATTTAAAAAAGCGAGGGCTTTGGATCTTGGGCGGGGAGTCGAGAGCCGCCGCAAAGACAAAGGCTATTGTAAGACCCAGGCGCTTAGTCATTATGAGTTAATCACTCTCGAGTTTCCGGAAAGTGTCCGTGCAGCCGAAGCTCAGTACCGTGCCGGAAATCTTTACCGCGATTTCTTTAAAGATCCGAAGAAAGCCAAAAAGGCTTATTTGGCATGTGCATCGAATTTCCCTCAGAGTCAATTTTCTGCCCTCGCCAAAAAAGCCTATCATGATCTCGAAGCTGTGCGTGTGTGAGCGCATCCGGGATTTAATCTCGGTCCGAAGTAATCTAATCCCGCGGAGGAAAAGTGAAATTTGAGTACCGTGCCTTATCCAAGCAGGGAGAATCCATGACGGGAGTCCTTGATCTGGAATCCGAGGCCAGTGTCATGGAACATTTGGATCGGATGGGCTACAGCGTCTTAGAAGTCAAATCTCAGAATTCTTTTTTGGCCGGGCTGGGAGAATTGTTTGAGCGTTTTCAAAAACTGGACAAGCAAGAGATTATTCTCTTTACGCGTCAGCTGGCCACGCTCACTCGTTCGGGTATGCCGCTCCTCCCAAGCTTGACGACGATTACGGATCAATGCACGAATAAGAAATTTAAAGTTGTTCTCGAGAGCGTTCGTAATAGCGTTCAAAATGGAGAATCCCTCTCCGCATCTCTGGCTCGTTACCCGAATATCTTTTCCGAACTATTTGTTTGTATGGTTCAAGTGGGAGAGACCGGAGGCGTGTTGGATCGAATCCTGGACCGTCTGTCGACTTTATCAACTCAGGAAATGGAGATCCACTCCCGAATTCGGGCGGCTTTAACCTATCCGATTGTGCTGCTGGTTTTGGCGCTACTCATGGTTAATTTTATTATGGTGAGTGTGATTCCCAAGTTTGCTATGGTTTTTAAATCCTCGGGCGCAGCGCTCCCGATTCCCACGCAAATTGTTCTTGGAATTAGCTGGTTTGTAAAAAAGTTCTGGATTTTGGTGCTTGCAGGATCGGCGGGAATCGCCTGGCTTTTCCAGCGCTATGTTTCGTCTGAAAACGGACGGTATCGTTATCATCTTGCTTTGATGAAGTTTCCGGTCTTGGGGGCTTTGTATACAAAAATACAAATATCTCGCCTTGCCCGCTCTCTGTCGACTTTGACGTCGGTCGGCGTTCCTATTTTGCAGGGATTTGTTGTGGTTGAGCGCGTGGTGTCGAATGAGGTGATTCGTCGAACCATTCGAAATATCCGGGACGCTATCACGGCGGGAAGCTCGCTTGTGGATCCTTTTCGCTCCAGCGGAGTTTTCTCACCCATGGTGGTTCAGATGATTGCGATTGGAGAGAAGACGGGTAAATTAGACGAGATGCTCGGAGAAATATCTAATTTTTATGATCCTGAGATTGAGCATGCTATTAAAAACATGACGTCTTTGCTCGAGCCTTTTATGCTTTTAGGAATGGGACTGATGGTGGCCTTTATTGCGCTATCGGTCTTACTGCCGATCTTTAATTTAATCAAAGTATTTCGAGGATAATACATAAAAATGATAAATTTCAAAATCCAAATGACAAAATAGGCTTTAAAGCTATTTGAAATTTGAATCTTTGACATTTGTTATTAAGTCTAAAGTGAATTATGGATCATCAGAAACTCGGCCAAATATTAATCGATAAAGGGATCATTAATTCCGAGCAGCTGGAAACTGCCTTGGGAGCTCAGCGTCTGACCGGAAAATTCTTTGGTGAAATCCTGGTGTCTCGAGGTTTTTGTACGGAAGAGCAGATTGCGAAGTCTTTAAGCGAGCAGTTAGGGTTTGCTTTTATTGATGTCGGCGTGATGCCGCCTGAGCCCAAGGTCATAGAAATAATTCCTAAGGAATTCTGTCTTAAGTACTCTTTGGTGCCGCTTTACACAACTGCAAATACGATGACTGTGGCCATGATGAATGCCTTGGACGTACAAGCTGTTGATGCTTTGCAGGCCAAATCGGGTATGCGCATTAAACCGGTTTTTGCCTGTCCTTCTGCCATTCGCCAGGCTGTTGATAAAGGCTATGGCTCGGGTCGTGCGACGCCGGCCAGCCCAAAAACATCTTATCAAAATCCAAATCCTGTTTCGGGTGCTGCCTCACGACCTTCGGAAAACTATCGTTCCAAGCCGGGCGGCCCTGATGCGATTGCCTCACTGGCCCAAGCGGCAAGTATGGAGACGATTGTTGAAAAAGTCGGGGAGCTCATTCGGAACGCGGTGGATTTGGGGGCCTCTGATATTCACTTGGAACCTGAAAAAAACAAAATGAATTGCCGGTACCGGGTGGATGGGATTCTCCAAACCGTTCTTGAGATATCAGCGGAGGATCAGGCGGCAGTTCTTTCGCGAATTAAAATTATGTCGGACATGGACATCGCCGAAAAGCGACTGCCGCAAGACGGACGAGCGCAGATGGATATCCGAGGCCGCCATGTGGATTTTCGCGTTTCCACTTTTCCTACCTTGTACGGCGAAAATGTTGTGATTCGAATTTTGGACCGATCCATGAAATTGCTCCGCTTGATGGATCTGGGATTCTCAAAGGCGAATCTTGAAACATTCCAGAAAGTAATCAACCGCCCTTATGGCATGGTGCTTGTGGCCGGTCCCACGGGAAGCGGAAAAACAACTTCTCTTTATGCCGCTCTGAATGAAATTAATTCCCAGGAGAAAAACATTATTACCTTGGAAGATCCGGTGGAGTATGAGCTCGCGCAGGTTCGTCAATCTCAGATTAATGTGAAGGCGGGTTTGACATTTGCAAACGGTCTGCGCTCTATTCTGCGTCAAGATCCGGACATTATTATGATCGGTGAAATCCGCGATAAAGAAACGGCAGAAATCGCGATTCATGCGGCGCTGACAGGGCACCTTGTATTTTCAACCATTCATACCAATGACGCGCCCTCAGGGTTCACGCGTTTGATTGATATGGGGGTTGAGCCTTTCCTCGTTGCTTCATCCGTCATCTGTATTTTGGCCCAGCGCTTGGTTCGGACGTTGTGCCCGGACTGTAAGTCTTCTTATAATCCTGCGCCTGAACTGCTTAGTCAGTTGTCTCTTACCGGAGAAATGAAGACGGGGGTGAAGACGACAAAGCCTTTTCCAGCATTTGGGGGAAGTTTTGCCAAAGAGGTTGGGTGTCCTAGCTGCAAAAACATGGGGTATGTTGGGCGCTCAGGCATTTATGAGATTCTTACTCCGAATGAGAAAATCAAAGAGCTGATCACGCGCAAGGCCTCGGCGTTATCCATTTGGGAGGAAGCTACTCGTAACGGAATGAAATCACTCCGGGAAGCCGGCATCGAGAAAGTAATTGAAGGGGTTACGTCCGTTTCTGAACTCTTGAGAGTAACGGAAGATATTTAACGGGGTGCGAGGGTATGAGGCGTGATTTAATCATCCCATCTAATCATGATGGGATGTCATTTTTGGAATGGCTGCTTTTCGCTATCACGGTTATGCTCTTGGCGCTCGCATTGTTTATGAATTTACAGAAAGTGGTCCCGGACAGCCTCATGCGCGGTGCTGTGAAAGATGAGATTGTTATGCTCCAAAAAATAATGGATCAACGGTTTCAGATTATGCGCTCTAATGGATATCATAAGATGGGCACAATCAGTCATGGGCTGGACGTTGACTTCAGTAAATGACTTGCAGGATGAGCGTCAAATTCAGTCAAAAAGGAGATGATATGACGAAGAAATATTTGAAAGGTTTTACATTATTGGAGTTGTTGATTGTTGTTTCCATCATTGCCATTTTAGCGGCCACGCTCATTCCTAATTTTGTGGGATTTGATTCTGAGGCGCGGATCACATCCACAAAGACCAACTTAAATTCCCTGCGGACACGCGTCAGCATGTTTAGGGCGAAGGAAGGAAAATATCCTGAGGCGCTTGAGGATTTAACCACGACGATGTACAACGATTTGGGAATTGAAAAACCATATTTGGATAGTATCCCTGTGGAATTTATGTCAGATAAAGAAGGGAATAATACGACTGAGACCTTAATGGCCGCTGATCCACTGCCCGGTGATGGGGGGTGGGTTTATATCAAGGATAAAGCCAAGGTTGTGGTCGACTATGAAGGGGAATTAGATGAAAAATGGGGTAAGGCCAAGGGGCAATCCCCGTCCCAGTGGTAAACAGCCCCTTACACCGTTCTGTTTGCTTTCCTGCCATAGGGTGACCCCCTTTAATACCCCTTTCTTGAGATGCTTATTATGGAAGGGGTAGCAATACACTCGCCAAGCTAGCTTCGTCTCTGCTCGTACTAGGCACTCTCAATAGTTATCCACAAAAGCCGATATTTATAACAATATAAAGCAAAAGCGATCATATGGATCTTTTCTCATAAATAGGCGAGCATCCATGGTATTTTTTATACAGGTGAGTGTAGAGAGCATTTAAATCCTCTGTGGAGAATGGAAATCTAATTCACGAGGTCAATAGGATTATGCGCGAAGGAAAACTATTGGCCGGAGAGAACTGGATGCAAAAGGACAAGATAACTCTGAATATGGAAATCCAAAAAAATAGACGGGCGTGTCTTTCGGTCGTCCATCCGCGAATTTTTTTATTTCACAGCGCTGCTTTTTTTGTTTTTATTGCGGTTTGTCTCCTCATCCTATCCCCGCGGGTTCATTCTGGAACTTTAGAATTTGATAATGTCCCTGTTGATATTACGACGGCAGAAAATGAAAACCTCGTAGTGGTTCCTGGCGAAGGAGGATATACGCAAATCGGTGATAAGGCAGGAACAAATTCTCACGCAACCGCGAATGATGATCTCTATATCACCGGAAAAATCGAAGCGGATGAAATTTCTTATTTTGATGCCGGACTTATTGCGGCCAATGATGTGAAGCCGGATGCGGATTCAAGCTATGATCTGGGAACGGAAAGTCTCAGCTGGAGAAATTTATACGCGGATAATATTGCAGGCCCGATAACCGTGAATGCTGATAAGGATAGCGTTACCATGAAATTTTTGGGTTCCGGCAATGATAATCTGCTGGTGGTGGACGGCACAAATGATCGGGTCGGCATCGGGGATGCCTCGCCGCTTTCGCTTTTCACGGTCGGATCCGGAGATCTTTTTCAGGTCAATGCCTCCGGCGACATTATCAGTATCAAGGGCATTGCTTATGTGTGGCCGTCGGCACAAGGTGCAGTCAATACCTATTTAAAGAATGATGGAAATGGAAATCTTTCGTGGGCCGTGGCGGCTGGGGGCGGAGCCGGAAATCCTGGCGGCGCTGACACGCAGGTTCAGTTCAATGATGGCGGAGCTTTTAATGGAGATGCGGGGTTTACTTATAACGCAGGAACTGATACAGCGTCGTTAGTCAATTTAGCGGTGAGCGGATCCGTAAGCGGCGCAGCTTTTACGGGTTGGGATACGAATGCCTCGGATGATATTACCTCAAGCCGCACGATTTCAACAACGTCTCCGTTAGCGGGCGGAGGAGATCTCTCGGCAAATCGAACTTTATCGATAGCAGATGCAGGGGCGGATGGAGCGACAAAGGGAGCAGCGAGTTTCACAGCTGCGGATTTTAATGCAGCGAGTGGAAACATCTCGTTGGATTATACGAACGCTCAAGCGGCTTCCGGAAGCACCAAGGGATTTTTGACCAGTGCGGACTGGACAACTTTTAATGGAAAATTATCTTCCAATGGGACTCTGACAGGATTGGTGCAAAGCGGAAATACGGGAGCAAGTTATTTTACGGGCAATGTAGGAATTGGGTCGACGGCGCCCACGGCAGCTCTTGATGTGATCGGGAACTTAAAAGTGAGCGGGAGCATTACGGGAACAATATCGGAATCAGATCCTCTGGTGGCTGCAATTAACGGAATTGTGAAATCGAATGGGACAACTATTTCATCGGCGGTGGCAAATACGGATTATGAACCGGCACTGACAGATTCTGCTTCGCTTGCCGGGACGCTTTCAGATGAAACAGGGACCGGAAATGCTGTCTTTTCAACTTCGCCGACTTTTGCTTCCACCAATGCTACCGCCGATATCTTGACGCTTACGGGGACAAGTCTCACGAGCGGGAATTTGATCCAAGGGGCACTTTCGGATTCGTTGTCCACGGATACAGCGCTGATGAATTTTACAGGAACCGCACTGGATACGGCAGCGAATGTAACTTTGATGGAATTATCTACCACAGCTGCCAATGATGTGAATGTTACGGCTGTGAAGATTGAACGCGGGGCAAACGATGCGCGCCTTGTTTATGACGAAGTAGGAAATAAGTGGCAGATGGATCAAGGAACCGGAGCCGGGCTTGAGGATATTGCTACGGGATCGGGATCAGGGGAGACGAATACGGCATCGAACCTTGGCGGGGGCTTAGCGAATTATTCAACAAAGGTTGGGGTGGATTTACAGTTTAACAGTTTTGCAGCCGCAGATTTTGATCTGGGCTCTAATTTAATCACGCTTGATTCCACGGTCACGAAAGACACAGAGTGGGACAGTACCTCAGAAATTAATGCAGCAACTGTGGATGACGATTTTGCTACGTTGAACGGATCACAGACCCTGGCAAATAAAACCCTAGCCAGCCCATTGATGACCGGAAATGTGGGAATTGGCACCACGACTCCTGGATATGCCCTGGATGTAAACGGAACCTTTAATTTGAACGGGACCACGAGTTTCACGGGATGGGACACGAATGCGAGTGATGATATTACCTCAAGCCGCACGATTTCAACGACAGCACCCTTAGCCGGTGGCGGAGATTTATCCGCAAACCGCACGCTATCGATTGCGGATGCAGCTGCAGATGGATCGACCAAAGGGGCGGCGAGTTTCACGGCCAATGATTTCAATGCCTCGAGCGGGAATATCTCAATTGATTACGCAAACGCTCAAGCCGCTACGAGCGGACAGAATGGATTTTTAGCAAGCGGGGATTGGACAACGTTTAACGGAAAATTATCTCCGAGTGGAACATTAACCGGACTTGTTCAGACAGCGGCTGCAGGGACGAATTATTTTAATGGATCAGGGAATGTCGGGATTGGAACAACAGCGCCAGGATATAAGTTTGATGTGAACGGAGCGCTGAACGCAACCACAATTACGCAAGGTGGAACTGCAGTTTCGCTTTCAACTCATAATCACGCGGGAGTGTATCAACCCGCAGATGCAGATTTAGATAACTGGGCTGCTAAGACCGCGCCAAGCGGGACGGTGGTTGGAACGAGCGACATTCAGACCTTAACGAATAAAACGCTGACGAGCGGCACCTTTGATCCAACGAATGCCACGAGCGATATTTTAACTCTGACCGGTACTGCACTCACGAGTGGGAATTTTATTGAGGGATCCCTTGCGGATGTTTTTACAACCGACACGGCTTTGATGAAATTTGCCGGAACGGCACTTGATACGGCGACGAATGTAACGCTGATGGAACTCTCCACCACGGCCGCGAATGATGTGGATGTCACGGCGATTAAATTGGAACGCGGCACAGACGATGCGCGGATTGTCTTTGATGAAGGAACCAACCGCTGGAGAATCGATAACGGAGATGGATCAGGCTTAGCGGATATTTCAACCTCAAGTAGTTCCGGAGAAACCAATACCGCATCCAACCTTGGCGGTGGACTTGCCAATTACGACAGTAAGAGCGGAGTAGATTTAAGATTTAATTCTTTCGCAGCTGCCGATTTTGATCTTGGGTCTAATTTAATTACGCTTGATTCTTCAGTTACCAAAGACACGGAATGGGATACAGAGAGTGAAGTTGAGACCGCTTGGGGCGGAGCGAATATTATTTTGGGGACAGAGATTGATACCTCAGCAGAGATTAAGTCCCTTGTGACGGATGAAACCGGAACCGGAGGAGCGTTAGTATTTGCCACGAGTCCTTCACTTACCACTCCGAGTCTTGGTGTGGCAAGCGCAACCAGTATTAATAAAGTAGCAATTACTGCCCCTTCGACTGGATCCACACTCACGATTGCAGACGGAAAGACACTCACGGCGAGTAATTCCCTGACCCTAGCGGGTACGGATTCCACAACCCTGACATTCCAAGGAACGGATACCTATGTTGGACGTGCCACGACCGACACGTTAACGAATAAAACGCTGACAAGTCCCGTGATCACGAATATTGCTCCTGCTGCAGATTTCACATTAACTCAGAATTCGGTTGCTCCTTTTACCTC
>CAYWRU010000095.1:0-8703 GCA_964460795.1 uncultured bacterium
TACATTTTGAGTGGGGTTAGTCTGAAACTCTATCTCGGCTCCAGAAGCCTGTGAAAGGTCTAGCTGTGGTTATTCTTGATTTGATGTAACTTCGAAATCGAAAATTATTATGGGGTTTAAGAGCCTGAAATCGATGCGTTCCCAGGTGTATTTTGTGTCTCGTAAAATAAAAGGGCGTGGTAATTTAGTTTTTTAGGAGGAGAACAAGAGGGATGACCGATATACCGCCGAAGGGCAGTGCGATGGCGATTGTCGGGCCGATGTTTGCGCAGAAGACAACGGAGCTGCTGCGCATCTACAACTTGCTGCGGCGCACCATGAGCGTCGCCGTGTTCAAGAAGACAGGCGACATTCGACGAGATGGCGACGAGACGCGCGTCTCCACGCACGACCTGATCTCCGTCGAGGCCTTCGTGGTGTCCGGATGCGACGAGATTCTGAAGAAGGCCACCGGCTACGACGCCGTGCTGATCGACGAGATGCAGTTTTTTGCGGGGAGCCGTGCGCTGGTGGACGCGCTGACCGCGCAGAACAAGGTCGTCGTGTACACGTGCCTTTCGAGCGACTTCAACCGCATGCCGTTCCTGGGCGTCCCAGAGCTACTCGCGGGCACGGAGTTCCATGTGCACCTCAAGTCTATCTGCGCGATCTGCAAGGCCCCGGCAGCGTTCTCCGGGCGCAAGCTTGGCGCCCCGGAGGGCGAAATCGGCGCTGGCGAGCGCTACTATCCCTGCTGCCGCAAGTGCTGGCGTCCGTTTGTCGCGGGCGAATACCGGCGGCCGGAGGTTCGGTGGATATCGGTCGACGGTCTGATCGGCGTCGGCAAGTCGTGGATCGTAGACATGCTCGGGCTGAAGCCGCACGTGATCTCGTTCAAGGAGCCGGCGTCGCAGGAGCTAATCCCGCTGCCGCTGTTCTACACCAACCCCGCCAAGTATGCCGTGTCGTTCCAGCTGTTCGTGCTGCACGCGCGCCTGCGCATCACGCTTGCCACGTTCCGCGAAATCCGCAAGGCGCTGCACGAGGGGCAAAGCGTCGTCATCCTTAACGACCGTGCCTTCCCGGGAGACTGGGTGTTCGTCGACGCCAACGAGCAGTGCGGTAACTACTCCGCCGACGCGGTTGCGGAGTACAACCAGCTGATGGACGACGTGATGCAGAGCATACCCCTGCCAAGCGGATACATCTACATGGACGCGTCCGTCGAAACGTGCATGCACCGCATCCAGAACATCCGCGGTCGCGAGTGCGAGAAGGGCATTCCCTTGGACTACATGCGCGCGCTGCGCAAGTCGTACGGCAAGCTGTGCGACCGCATCACGGCGCGCGGCATCGCGTGGCGCGTGGTTGACTGGGACCAATTTGGCGCACCGGAAACCGTGATGGAGATTATCCACGACATGCCGGCGATGCAAGACATCGACGTGGACGCGGCGGAGAGAGAGCTGCTCCGCATTTTGCCCGTCGTGTGGAGCAAGTTCATTTCGCGGCTCGGCGAGATCGGCGTCAGCTACGACTTTGTGAAGGAGTTCCATGCGGACTACATGCGCAAGTCGCTGGCAAAGTCCAGTGGCGACTGGCTGCTGCGTGATAGCGGATGCGCGATCGAAAAAATAGAGAACGACAAATAATTTTTATTATAAAATAAAATATTTATATTAATTCATTACGAACGCCACTCGTCCATGGAGTTCCATTCCTGTAATAACAGACGCAGCCGTATTCTCCGTCGCCCCAAAGTGCAATACTGCGTTCTTTGTGACTACCGCACATTTGAAGATCGATTGATAGGGATAGTCGACAAGAAATTCATCGTTTGGCCACTGCACTAAATCGCGTTTGCGCAGCGGCGGATTCGTGCTATATGGGACGGCGCGAATTACAAGGTTGGACTGGTTGCCTGATGGAATTTTGAATGACACTGCATCCTCGTCGTCCTCACCGTCGGGCAACACCACGATCTGGTTGGCGGTGGACTTCCGAATGTCGATCGGATTTTTGGGAAAGAGACACGACAGGTCATCGCGCCTGCGTTTGGCGCAAGGCGGGACGCGGGGCGGACGCAAAAACTCGGTTTCCAGCCCCTTTGCACCGAGCACGCGGATCGCATTCAGGGACGGCATGTGCGTCCAGACAGTCAATGGAACGTCATTCTGCGTCGCGTCGAGCTTTCCAATCTGAATTTCTTCTATATTTGGTGGCAGACTCAGAAGAAAATTCCGCAGGGGAACTTCATCTTCGTGCTCACCCATAATCGTCACCGTGCCAATCTTCACGCCCAGACGACAGGCGGCACATAGGATGTCGTGTGCGTTCTCGGACACATCTAGGCGTTCTTTTGATTCATGAAGAATTTGAATGTCTGCTTTTTGGGGATACTTGCGGGTGGATCTCGCATGAAAACGGGCTAGGCGCTTGAAGAACGGCGCGATAAAACCATCCTCCAAAAAATCCGGGTCCATGCATACCGTATATTGATTCCCATTTCGTTTGCAATCCAGAATATGTCTGTCTTGAATCTCGATCCGGACGACAATATCCGGAACCCCCTGCATTCAAACTTGTTTAAATGTGGTTTCGGGCTTGTAAATTTAATAAAATATGTAACTTATGGATTTATATTGTCATTTGCACGAAAATGTTGATATGAATAATCACACAAACAAAATTACAAACGTCACAAGAAACACCGAACAAACGCCGAATATCTTCGCAAGAAGCCACCGATTGGGCTGCGGAAGAATCGCGAGTTGCGATTCCTCGATTTCAGGCACGTCCTTCCCTTCTAAAAATTGCACGTTCTTTTTGCGATGAACTGTCTTCATACCCCCCATAAAATTGATTTAAAATTAATGTAAATGTTTATTAATAAACTCGTTCTGCGCAGCACCGCGTGCATCTTTTATGTCCGTATGCCATGAACTGATGAAAACAATCCGAACACGCCACATAATGACCACATTTAAACACGGAGACTGGCGCCGAGTCGCCACTGAAGCACATGGTGCAAGTCAGGTCGCCTTTGTGTGGAGGAAGCGGATTGTCGATAATTTTGATGTTTGCGTTTGGAGAAAGGGTCGGAGCCGCGTTGAGCGGGCCTCGATTGCGTTCTTCAATGGCATCGCAATCTGCGCAGCCAAACGGATCCGCCGAGGGCACAAGTTTGAAAAGACCGAGGAAAAGTGGGAAAAATACAGATATGAGCATTACGCTTTCTCTAAGAATAATGATAGTGGCGGTTTCCTCAAAAAACTTCAATACACCAAGGAATGGCAAAATAAGCATATGTAAGAACAGCGTGCCGAACACAACGACCACGGTTTTCGTATGGGGATGAAACGGATAGTAAGATGACATACGAACTAGGTGCTTATTGAAAATTCCTGCGTGAAAAAATGAAATACATCCAACCAATATGAAGGTCTGAACGTCCCCTGCCGACATTGTTTATTCTGGTTAAATTATGTGTCTAAATGGAACCTCTTGGCTCGTGGGAATGCGTCCGGCCAAATATGAATCGAGATTTTATTATTGGAGACTCATGCACTTGGAATAAATCAGGGTTCCTCGCAGGTCATACCAGCGTCCCCAGCCCGAGGAAAACGGCCCGACTTCCTCTGGTTTGTGGTAGTAGCACACCATGGTGTTCTGGCGCGTTGGAAATTTCATTTGCCGAATTTCGCCACACGAAAGCTCAATTTTGTCGAACAGAATAATCGTGCCCGGGCCGATGGTTGTTTTTTCGACGTCTTCTTGCTTCATGTCGCAAACGTTAAGAACATCTGGGATGCGCTTGGTCTGCTTTTCTTCGTCGGCCGAAATGAATTTGCGGCACTTCGAAAGCACGTGGTCCCAGCGAGCGTCGTTCCACCATCCAGCGCCATCTTTGGTCTTTGTCCGCATCTCTATTTTTTGGTAGGGACATAGCGTGGATGATGCGCGGATTCTCTCATCCAATCCAACGAATTCTTCGCACGTCATGTCCCATTTAAATGGAAAGTGGATGACAGTGGATGGCCAAACGGGGTGATTTTTGACCTCATCTTCCGTCATATCACAGACATCGAATACCGCAGAATGCGCGGTTGAAAGGAACACAAGAAAAGCGAGGCCCCAGTAAATTGATTTCATTTCAGTAATGTGCTGGATTTGAATTACAGATCATAATATTATTGGGAACGCGTTCCCAATAAATTATAATGCAATTGTGGAAATTTCATATCGTTCCCAGCTTTTCACGGCTCTGTTTATAAATAAAAATTTTACACAAAAATCAATGTCTCGCGAATGGGCAGAAAGCACATTGCTTCTAGCCCTGACTAATGCGGGTTTGGGACTCGACATACATAAGATAGATTGCATAATATATAAGAAGCGCAAATATACCATTTATTATATGGGTGAAAAATTTAAATTTAAAGAAAATGGTTATTATAATCTAGTTCAATCTTTTAACGCGTGGAAGAATAACGCGCCCGACATGCTGTCCACATCTGGCAGCGAGCAATCAGATGATTCAGAATCGGATACAAACACATAAAACGAGTAATACTCGCAAGCCGTGGTTGGTTGGCCCGATAAACTCTTCATATAACGTGGATTGTGCCACGTCGAAACTGGTCGTCTTTGACTAACTACTCTTATGCAAATAAAATATTTTATTCTCATAAATTTATTGTCGCTCGATCCCTGTTATTAAAACAAAGAAATGCAAATCATAAAATATAAATTTGTCGAATGACGGACGCGCCAAACAACGCCGATTACGCCATTCTGAACGACATCCGCCAGTTCACGTGCATGACATTTCTGCTGCACTTCGAGGAGCGTGGGCTGTTTGCGCTCAACCCGAAGCAGGGCACGGACGCGTGGCTCGCGATGCGCCGGTTCGCGTCGGCGTCCAATTTCCGCAAGCAGTGGGTGCAAGGCCGCAAGCGTCGCTTCGTGCTCGTGCAGGAATACCGCGAGTTCGTGCGCAGCGGCGGCCACCCCGTGCTACGCGACTTCGTGCCACGCGGCGACGTGCCGCGCATCACCAACCAGAACCTGTTCCGCGGCAAGATCGGCGAGCGGCTTGTCACCTACTTCATCGAGCAGCGGCTGCGCGCCGCGTTTCCGGCCTCCAACGTGCACATTCTGGAGTGCACCAGCATGCTGATCGAGGGCATGCCGCTTGCGTCCGACTCGCCCGACGGCGCGGCGGTCATCTGCAACTGCCACAACGACACCGGCGCGCCGTGCATCGCCGCGGCCCTCGAGTTCAAGTTCCCACGCGAGGAGCTGCTGGTCACGTGCCCGCACACCAACAAGCAGTGCGCGCGCATCGTTCCGCACGCGTGCGGGCCGGGGTGTCCGACGGTGCGCGAAGACCTGACGCAGCTGCACATTCCGGCGGAGCTGTGCCCGCAGCACCCGTGCCAGCGCTGCGTGTTCGAGTCGCTCGACTGCAACTGCGGCAGATACGAGCGCGGCTACTACACGCAGTGCCTGATGCACCAGATGGCGCTCGGCGTCGGCGCGACCATCTTCTGCCAGCCGGCCGGCGCGCGCCCCGTGCTCGACTTCCTCGGCGTCGCGGACGAGGATTTGGCCGGCTTCGAGCCCGCGATCGACCGCTGCATCCGCGAGCGCCGCGCGATCCCCGAAAACTTGTTCCGCGTCTACATAGTGCAGACGCCCGACCACTTTGTGAGACAGCAATACAAGGAGACATTTGAGACGCCCGAGTTCGGATTCAAGGCGACGAGCATCGCAGACAAGTTCATCCAGCTGTGCAAGAATGAGCAAAATTGAGCAGCTGCTGCAGCTCTCAAAGGCAGCCTCCGCCAAGGAGGCCGACAACCCCGCGGCCGCGCTGGAGATCAGTCAGGAGATCGCGTGCAAGCTGCTGCAGATCATCGAGAACAAGCAGGACGCGAGGGGCGAGGCCGCTGTGTTTCTGGAGCGCGTCACCGCCCGCATCAAGCGCCTCAAGGCCCGCTGTATAGAAGTCGAGCATGTGGTGGGGCACGAGGATGCCAAGCGCCAGCTCGACCTCGCGATCCTACTGCCCGCGAAGTATCCGCACATGTTCACGGGCATGCGCACGCCGTGGCGCGCGATCCTGCTCTACGGCCCACCGGGCACGGGCAAGACCCAGCTAGTGCGCAACTGCGCGGCGACGTCGGGCGTCGAGTTCGTGGCGGTGACCGCGGCGGACATCTCGTCGCGCTTCTACGGCGACAGCGAGAAGGCGGTGCGCGCGTTGTTCGAGAACCTGCGCGCGAAGGCGCCGTCGCTGCTGTTCATCGACGAGGCCGACCTGTGCATGGCCGCGGGCGGAGCGGAGACGCACGACGCCACGCTGCGCGTCAAGAGCGAGATACTGCAGCAGATGAGCGGCGTATTCACGTCGAGCACCGACCGCGTGCTCGTCGTGATGGCCACGAACCACCCCGAGCGCATCGACCCCGCGGTGCTGCGCCGGCTCGAGAAGCGCATCTACGTGGGCATGCCGACCTACGACGACAGGCTGGCGATCATACGCCAGTTCGCCGCCAAGAACAAGAACTCGCTGACGGAAGACGATCTGGCCGAGGTGGCGCGCAGCACGGACGGCTACTCGGGGTCGGACCTGCGGCGGCTTGCGCGCGAGGCGGCGTTGCGGCCGGTCGAGCGGGCGATTCTGCAGAACGCGGCGGCGGAGGTTCCGGAAATCGGCGTGGACGACTACCGGGCGGCGCTGGAGGTGTGCATGCCGAGCGTGCGCAAGGAAGTCGTCGACGCGTGCAAAAATTTCGAGCTCAAACATAAAATATAGTTTATTGATCATCTTGGCTGACCGCATTAGAACATAAGGTAATAACCGGTTTTCCGAGGCGCGGCATTTCTTGCAAGCGGAAATAGTTTTGATGCTTATCTTCTATATTCTTGATTCGTTCTTCGATCTCTGACAGTCGCAATTCCAAACCATCAACATAGTATGGGCGATTCTCTACAAAAAATAAGGTGCCTCCAGACGGTTCAACTGGTTGGTTTGATTCTTTTTTTTCTTCATCCGCAAATGCAAGCGCAGCAAGCACCACCACAAGCACAATAATTACGTAGCCCCACTTCATAAATTATACTTGATAATTAAAATAAAACTTTATTGCTTCTCGGGACAGATGGAAAATTTAATGCTTGCCATTCCAGACGATTCTTTGACAATCGCCGCATCGTTTTCTCTGGTTCCATTTATGGTTGCCATCCCGCTGGCAACCGCCGTCGCGCTCTTGCGGACGTGAAGCGCGGATATCTTCGACATGCCCGAAAGGATAAGATTTGCATTATCCGATTTGGCGTTTTTCATGGAAGACTGTCCGCTCATGACGCAGGTCATGTTGCCAAACGACGCGCCGTCGAAATTCACGGAGGTCTGCCCGCTCAATTTCATGGTCATTGACGAATCTTTGGGAAACGCGACTCTTTTGAATCGAACGGCGCTTGACCCTTGCCCGGATATTGAATTAATCGCGGTTCCATCGGGGATCGCAAAATCCACTCGTCGTGGCGCAATCGCGGGCTGTGTGTCATTTGCGGACGAAAGCGGCACGTCTCGGCCGTTGAGGCGGATTCTTTTGCACGGACCGGAAACGGTCACGTCTCGGCCGGAAACAGCGACCGTGATGGAGCCGGAGCACACCACCGAGCTTCCGCGATTGTTCACAACGGTCTGGCCCATGTAATACGCCGCCTCGTTTCCGACCGAGTTGATCGTGAGAACGCCGTTTTCGAACGTGGATGTCGCGTCGTTTGCGCGGATAGAAGTAGAGGTTACATCTACTTCTGCGGCGCCTGCAACGACAAGTTTAATAGAGGCCCCTTCCATATCAGATGTATTTTATATAAATTCAGGTATGGTGAAAGGTTAGGAGCGATGTGAAATTTTCATAAATTTTGATTATATTTATCGGAACGCGTTCCCGAATCCAATTTTTCAACACCCCTGTTTATTTGCTTGTTTGAGTTGGCACACGAACTAATATGTCCGCTTCCAAAGATTTCCGTCAATTGCAAGCTTGAAAAAAAATTTTCTCGTAAGAAGATTTAAAATCCGATCATCGGGCGAAACATTATGAAGATTGACCTCAGTGAGATTCTCGAGTTCGCAAAGATCGCCCGGAATCTTCCGCGTTATACATCCACAATCTAAACTAAGAAAACGAAGATTTTTGCAGTGGAAGATCCATTTGGGTATCCCTACCTGCATCGCGGATATAGACAGCGATTCCAACTTGGTGAATATCGGACTTCCATCCGGAATGAAATCACCGGCAACCAAATCTGTCACTTGCAGCTTTTCCAAGCACGGCAGCGAACCAAGTGCAAATATATTTTCAATTCTGCAGATAGAATCAAGAACAAGCTCCTTGATTTGGGAAATTCCATCAAATGTGTTCGGCGGAATCTTGATTTCATCCAAAAGCCCAAGCCGAAGGACCTGGATGCTGGGCCAAGCTTCAGATATTTTTGGAATCTTCGAAATTCTATTTTTCGTCAAATCCACTTCCACGAGGCCTTTTTGTTGAAGAAGCTCGGGCGGAATTTCTCCAAGTTCCATGTCCGACATCGTAACGCTTTTGGCTCTGGCTGCGAATCCCAACCATTCCATGTTGTCAAACGAAGATGACATAATAACGATCTTCTCAAATGAAAGTTGCTTATCTTTGCAGTAGATATGGA
>CAYWRU010000096.1:0-8591 GCA_964460795.1 uncultured bacterium
AACCGCTGGAAGGCTAAACCTTTACATCACTTTACACAATTTAATTGACGTGACCGACGTGAAGAGTGAAAAGCGCCCCTCGCTTTCGCACGGGATGGCGGTGAGCCTATCGAACCAAAGTGTGAAGTGTTACAACCTTGCAGTAACGCTTCACGGCTTCACTCTTCACTTTTCCCGCCAAGCAATGTTCTTAATAGCCTTTTGTTTCTCGAAGATCCTTCCATCGGGTTACCATAAAGTACGCAATGGGAAGCGCCCCAAAGATAACAAACACCAAGTCCCCCACCACACGCGCCCAGGTAAAACCCTGAAAATAGAGCGAGTGAATTACTTCCGGACTGCGGGCATACCAGAATCCATGCTGAAAACTTTGGATCAACTGATAAATCCCGGCTGGAAAAATACTGAGAAAGGTCATGGCCGCGAGTCCTAAATTGAGTGACCAAAAAGACACGGCCCAGAGTTTATTGTTCCAGCGTTCGGGTTTGATCAGAATGCGAGAGCAAAATGCCAGTGCGGCAATCGCCAAGTTTCCATAAACTCCCATCAAAGCCCCATGTCCGTGATTGGAGGTCAAATAGGTTGCGTGTTCATAATAACTGACAATCGGCAGGTTGATCAGAAACCCAAAAATTCCGGCTCCGACAAAATTCCAGAAACCAACAGCCATGAGAAACATGACCGCCCATTTATGCGGAAAGGCCTCTGGATCCACGGTAATGACGCTCTGGTCATACTTCAGTTTAATGAAATTCCAGGCTTCAAGCGTAAGCAGGACGAGCGGTACAACTTCCATGGCGGAGAAAAAAGCACCGAGCGCGAGATTGATCGCGGGCTGAGCCGTCCAATAATAATGATGCGCAGTCCCAATCATGCCGCTCCCGAGATAGAGAATAATATCGAGATACACCACGCGAAGCGCCGCCTTAGGCCGGGCAATTCCCAGCATGACAAAGATATGCGCCACGACAATCGTAGTGAAAAGCTCAAAGAAACCTTCCACCCACAAATGAACAATCCACCAGCGCCAGAAATCTGCGATCGCAAAATTGGTCCGCGGATGATAGAGCAGACCAAAAGAATACATGAGTGGAATCGCGAGAATGGAATAAAGAAGCAGGTACGGAAGATTTCCAGGATTTTCATTTTTCAGCGTGGGCTTAATCGCACTGAAAACAATGTAGGCCCAGAGGCACATCCCGATGGTTAACAAAATCTGCCATACCCGGCCAAGCTCCAAATATTCCCAGCCCTGATGTCCAAAAAGAAACCAGAGTTTTCCCAGCATGTTCTTGATCCCCAGCCATTCTCCAAAAATGCTTCCGACCGCAACAAGCAGAACAGCTCCAAAAAGAGCGTTCACAAGCAAGGCCTGATACTTGGGTTCTTTTCCGGAAACAATGGGACCTACAAAAATTCCCGTGGCAAGCCAGGCAGTGGCAATCCAAAAAATGGAAAGCTGAAGATGCCAGCTTCGTGTGATCGTGACCGGAAATATGCTTCGGATATCAATGCCGTAAAACCCAGCCCCTTCTACAAAATAATGTGCAGTGACGACTCCCATCAAAGTTTGAAATACAAAAAGCAGAGCCACCACGGCAAAAAATTTATAGGTGGCTTTTTGGCTCGACGATACCGGCATCGTTGAGATTGCAGGAAATTTTAGATCCGTGGGCCTTTCATGTCCCCATCCCATGTAATCGAATCGTCCAAAAAACATCAACACCAGCCCTAGCACCGCAAGTAAAGCCACTATACTGAGCGCACTCCAAAGAAAGACGGCCAAAGACGGTGTATTTCCTACCGTCCGGTCGGGCGGCCAATTATTGGTAAAGGTATAATCTTTTCCCGGGCGATTAGCTCCAGCCGCCCATGCGGTCCAGGCAAAAAAAGAGGTCAGCTGGCGAAGCTGCGTTTCATCCGAAATATAGCCTGCCGGAAGCGGTGAATCGGCTCCGGACTCACGGAAAGAAATCGTGTAATGCTTCACGAGTTCATCAAAGGCATATTTTCGCGCGTCCGTGACAATTAACTTCTTTTCAGTTGGGTCATAGCGGTTACTTTTAATTTCCGAAATTACTTTCTGATCCAAATCCGCACGCGCGGCAGAATTCACAGCTTCATAAGAACTGCCAAAAGAAGCCTGGGCGTAATAATTTCGCATGGCTTCGCCCTGACGATGCAGATAATCGGCCGTGAAATCCGGACCGCGGTAAGCGCCGTGACCAAATACGCTGCCATAATCCATGAGTCCGTATTTTTGGAAAACAGCCTGGCCGGCGAGAATGTCTTCCCCATTAAAAACAGAAGCTCCGGATTCTGTCACCACTTCTTGAAAAATAGGCGGCGCCTCGCGGTGCGTTTGCCGGCCCATAAAAATAAGCCCTGAAAGTCCGATGATAATGGTGAGCACAGCGCCATGACGCCACCACGGATTAATATCCATGGCCTTCCGCATTTCTAATTGCATTTTTATTCTCCTTGTTAATTTATTGAAAAATGATGAGCGAAATTAATGGCCGCCGCAACATCCTACGGCTGCCTTGGATGCGATCTCTGAAACTCCGTATTGTTTTGCTAAGGATCGTGCGATTCTAAGACATTTTTCATGAAGATCGGCTGGCATCTCATGAGACTCTACATGATGAAAATCTTTTTCAAGCTGAATCTGCTCCTCTTCAGTCAAACAGGCATTGGCCATGGGCCAGAGGCAATGATCCTCTTTTTGAATATGATCCCGAAGCAGGGCAATGTAGCCGCGCGCCGCACGCTTCAAAGAACCCAGCGAGTTGGCGTTTCCTTTCTTCCACGCCTCAAGCGAAGCGCTCATCTCTTGAATAAAATTCCGTCCTTCAACATGATCTTTTCGCATCACTGCGGTCGGACCCGCATCTTTCGAAAACCCTTTGGCCTCCAAAAGAGGAAAAAGACGATTTTCTTCTTTGCCATGATGACATAGATCCGCGAAATTTTTCAAAAAATAAAGAATATCCTGAATGGAGCGTTGGTCCTCGACACCGAGCTCAGGCCGCACACATATCATTTCAAGACAATTTAAAACCTGTTCGATGACGCGATGCTCCTGCATAAGGATTTCCGTGGGTTTCATGATTTTCCTTTCTTGGGAAGGGCCCGAATCAAGTCCTGAACCGTTTTCTGTTTGAGTTCTTTAAGAAGACGCGTTTTGGTTTTAGCCCAGGAGTCATGGAGTGCGCAGGGATTTACCGAGTCACATTCCTCAAATTTGAGCACACATTGATTAAAAGCATCTTGGCCATCTACCGCTTGGATGACTTCCAGCACTGAAATTTCAGACGGTTTTTGAAGAAGACGGTATCCCCCGCCGGGTCCCGGAACTGCCTTTAAAAATTCAGCGCGCACCATGGACTGGAATATTTTTCGAGTAAAAGACTCTGGAATATCTGCTTTTTCACAGACTTCGCGCGCTGTAAAAGGCTGTGTATGCGCGTCCCGGCCCGCCCACATAAGTGCCCTCAGAGCATACATGCATCCGGCAGAATAAAGTTGAGTCATCAAAGCTCCTTAATTGTGGACAATTTAGTCCATAATTAAGCCTCTGTCAATATGAAATTATTTTCCATTTCTGCCGATGATTCATTTAGACATTTGAGAAAGGCCTTATTTCCCATGAGCTTAAACCAGCAGAACGAAGATCCTATTTGGGATCTGGCGATTATTGGAGGCGGCATTGCCGGTGCCGGGATTGCCCGGGACGCGGCACTTCGCGGCATTCGGACCATTCTGTTTGAGAAAAACACCTTTGCTTCGGGAGCCAGCTCCAAAAGCTCCAAACTCATTCACGGGGGACTCCGGTATTTAGAAACCGCGTGGACTGAACTAAAGCATCTTCACCTGCGCGCGTTTTGGAAAAATTTTCAGTTTGTGGTTTCAGCGCTTCGTGAAACCCATATTCTTTATAAAACCGCGCCGGATCTCATCAGCCCTATTCACCTCTTGATTCCTATTTACCAAAGCAAAAAACAGAGCCGACCTGCAGTGTATGCAGGAACTTTACTTTATGGTCTTCTTGCGCGGCTCACCGGCGGAGCGCATGGAAGTAAAATTCTGTGGAACGCAAAAACTGTATTGCGCCTTCTCCCCTCTCTAGACCCCGAAAAACTCACGGGCGGTGTTTTAATCTGGGATCACACGACAGATGACGCTTCTCTGGTGCGCGCCGTTTTAAGATCGGCGACGATCAAGGGAGCAGAAGCTTATGAAAATACAGAAGTCCTTCGCTACAATTTCTTAAAAGAGGGTGCGTGCTTTGAGATCTTTGTCCGGCAAAACGGAGAAACTCGCCGCGTGCGTGCCCGCAAACTTGTGAATGCTTCGGGAGCCTGGATTGACGGAGTCCGGGAATTGGCCGGAGAATATGACGGCGATCTGATTGTCCCGGTTGCAGGATCACACATCGGACTCCCAAAATTCACAGATTACTCCGTCATTCTCCAGGCCGAGGATGGACGCATCTTTTTTGTGATTAACCGCAGCGACCTGGCCTGGATTGGAACCACTGAACGGCTTCACAAAGATCCAGACCATGTTGAACCTACCGATGAGGAGATTGAATATCTTCTCGCCTCCCTTCGCCGCTATTTTCCTTCCCAAAATTTTACGCGCGAGGCCATTCGGATCGCCAACTCTGGAATCCGGCCGTTGGCCAACCCGCGGGGGCGTACTTCACTCCATCACATTTCCCGGGAGCATGAGATCGTGGAGGGTCCCACGGGAGCGCTTCATATTTTGGGAGTTAAACTGACTGATCACAGGCGCGCGGCTGAGGAAGTCGTGGACTTGATGGTGAAGGATCTTCGAACCTGGAATCCAGAGATTTTAAAAAAGAGCCGGACCCGGTCCGCGCCCCTCGATCGCAATTAAGTTCATCAGTGCCTCTGTGAATCAGGGACTCTGTGACTCCGAGGCACCGAATCACTAATCCACTGAGTCACAGTCTTTTAACGATTCAAATCTTGCCAAAGCTGATCCAGCTCTGAATGTTCGGGGAATTGATTTTTAGCGGATTCATAAACCGCACGTGCGCCATCAAGATTTCCCTGCCGGAATTTTGCCTGGATCAGCCCCGCATAACTCGAGAGATCCATGGGATAAATTTGAACGGAGCGCGAAAAAGCCTGGGCCGCACTTTCCCAATCTTTTCTTAAGCTGTAGACAATGCCTTTTTGGATCCAGGCATGATAAAAATCCGCCGCCATTTTTAGCGCTCTATCAAATTCCTGAAGCGCCTCGTCATAGCGCCCTTTGTCGCGGTAGGCAATCCCCAGATTATGATGCGTTTCCGGGTATTCATCGCTGAGAGCAATCGATTTTTTATACCAAGTAATGGCCTCATCCACACGCCCTGAATCTGAAAGGGCCATGGCATAATTGCTGGTGATTTTTGCCGAGTCCGGCTCCCAACGAAGAATGCCTTGGTAAAGCGATTCCGGAGTTTGATACATCTGAGAAGTTCTCCAAGTGATCATACTAAGCGGCATCATCATCGTCATGACCAGGCCTAATAAAAACCGCCTTTCCGTAGGATGCGTAATCTGAAAATTTTCGATAGCAGCCGCTCCGGCTACCACGAGCCCAAGACCGGGAAGCACAAACCAATGATCATAAAAAATTGCATTGATCAAAAAAATAAGATTGGAAGTTGGAAAAGTTCCAGCCAGAAACCAGACAAGGCCCCACGCCATTTTCGGCTGGGACTCATATTTGAGCCGAGCCAGCAAAGCAAGACAACCCAGAAAAAGAATCGCTGAAAGTACAGGCCAGAGCAAAGGCGACGTAAAGATCGGCCAGGACCGTTCATGATGCAAATCATAAGGCAAGATCCAAAGCAGAACCGCTTTGGGAAGCGTACTCAAATAAGTCCAGAGCCGGAATGAAAAATTTTCGGTAAAAGAATTAGGTGAATCATAAAAATTAAAAGTGTTTTTAAAATTTAAAACCGTAACACGTAAAATAAAATATCCCATTGAAATAAGCCAAAACCAAATGTGCCCGCGGATTTGAATCTTCCGCTTCTGAAGCTTTTCAGAAAGAATCAAGTACACCGGAAACAAAATCAGACTTTCTTTTGATCCCATGGCCAGGATCTGACAAAGCGCCGTCATCTTGGGCCGGGATGAAAACAAGAGGAGTCCTGCCATTAAAAATAAAATCCCAAGAGAATCTCCGCGTCCTGACACATACGCCACGATTTCAGACTGAATCGGGTGAAGCGTAAAAAATAAGGCCGCAAAAAAAGCTGTTTTTCTAGAAAATATTTTGCTGAGCCAGCGAAAAACCAAGACGGAAGCTGCGGTGTGGATAATCAGATTCGTCAGATGATGCCCCCACGGACGGAGTCCCCACAGCTGATAATCGATAAAATGCGTAAGCGATTCAAGCGGGCGATAAAAATTGCTCGCCATCCCCATCCCTGCCACCATATTTTTCGTAAGCAGGGACGGAAGAAATTTCCAACTCGTTAGAAAAATATTTTTGACCACAAAGTGTTCGTCATCGAATACAAATCCATTGCGGAGCGAAACCGAAAAAAGCGCGGCCACAAGAACAGCGAACCAAAGTTCAGGAGAAATCAATAGGTTCCAAAGAAGAACCGCAACGGAGACAGGTTTCTTGGAAGATTTGACAGAGGGACTTAAATTCGAAGATTTCATGAGGTTAACATCAGCCCTTAAGGGAAAAATAGAACGAACTAATTCAAAAATCGCGCATCTAAAATTAATCGCGTTTTGTGGCCGCCCAGATCCTCAGAGTTTTGAGAAGCTCGGGGTATTCGTTCCGATCATAACCATACATCATCATTTCATTAAGAGCCTGCTCAGGATGCCAATGCTCGGCCTCCACCCGGTAAAGTGCAGTCACAAGACCTGTTCGGTCTTTTCCCGCCATGCAATGAATTAATACGGGCTGGCGGGAAGGATCCCTCATAATATCTAAAATCATGCCGAGCTGACTCAGGTCCTGTTCTTCGCGTGAGCTCATCGGAAAATTCAAATAGGTAATTCCATGATTGTCCGCATAATTTTTTTCCCATGCCGCCTCCTCGTGGGAGCGCTCCAGATTGATAATGGTCTTCAGCCCAAAAGTCCGAAGGCGATCCAAAGATTCTTGATTAGGCTGGGCAGAACGCCAAACAGTTGGTGTAATGAGATGAAAGTTAAACTGTTTATGAGACACGGAGGTGGCAGGGGCTGAAGAGTTCAAAGGACGATAAAAAGACCCCAGCTGGAGAAAGTAAGCACGGTAAAGAATTCCCGTGGTCACCAGAGCCGTGATCGCGATCAGTATTAGTGCAAACGTAGCTTTTTCAATGAGGCGCTTTCGTTCCCGGTACTGATCATAAAAATTTCGCTCCGCCATTGCCTAGCCTCCTTTGGGATGCCTCGCCTCAGCCGCTGATAGAAATTCGCTGCTATGATGAATGCTTTCATTATATCGGAGAAAGTCCTCAAGCTTCCAGAACTGATTTCAGAAAAAGAGCCCTTATGAGCGTCCTGGCAGATGATACAATACCCTCAGAAAACTCCAGATTTCAGCCTGGGATGCCGTTTCTTGCTCAAAGAGGCCTTATGAACTGTTCCCGCTGTAAAAAACCTATGCTCATCTTAGAGCTCGAAAAAGTGGAGATTGATCACTGCCCTGCTTGCGCGGGTATTTGGCTAGACCGCGGAGAACTTGATCTTCTTCTGGGAAATTCTGCGATATCCCACAAAATGCTCACGAATGTGTCCAACCTTCAACCCGTTCATGAAAAGAAAATTCCCTGTCCGCGCTGCGGCGCTAAAATGGAAAAGCGTCGGGCTGGAGATAAAAATCAATCGGTGCTGGATCAATGCCCTCAGCATCATGGAATTTGGTTTGACCGGGGAGAGCTTGCTGCCGTCTTGGATCAAGCGCAGACCGAGGAATCTCAAAAAGTGGCGGCCTTACTTCGCAACATGTTTCAGCATCAACTTTCTTCACCCTCAACCTAGGAGCTCGTCATGACTGCACTTTGGATTTTGCTCGGATTAATGGTTCTAGCTGTTTTTTCTTTAATCGGTGTTTACAACGCCCTGGTAGGATTAAAAAATCAGGTTAAAAACGCCTGGTCACAGATTGATGTTCAACTCAAGCGCCGCTACGATTTAATCCCCAACCTTGTCGAAACTGCCAAAGGTTACGTTAAACACGAGCGAGAAACCTTGGAAAATGTCGTGGCAGCGCGCAGCCGGGCCATGGGAGCCGAAGGTGTTGCCGATAAAGCCAGGGCCGAATCCGCCCTTTCCGGAGCGTTGGGGAAAGTTTTTCTCCTGGTTGAAAATTATCCGGATCTTAAAGCCAATCAAAATTTCATGGCAGTCCAAGAAGAATTAACTTCCACAGAAAACAAGATCGCCTTTGCGCGTCAGAATTACAATGATCAGGTGCTCTTCTATAATAATAAGATTCAAATGTTTCCTTCGAATCTCGTGGCAGGATTTTTTAGCTTCAAAGAAGAATCTTCTTTTGTCCTGGATGACACAGCAGCAAAGAATGCGCCCAAGGTGACCTTTTAGCACCTTGTCTCCTAT
>CAYWRU010000097.1:0-5081 GCA_964460795.1 uncultured bacterium
CAGGCGCGGACCGGACACCGCCTCACGCGGTGCCGTGGCAGTGCCCAAATCAACCGGATTTGGGCGCACCTCCGCACGTTCGGTAAGCAAGGTTTCATCACCTCCGGAAAATTCTTCGGGAGCTTGTCCTGATCCAGTGGGTGGGAGATTTTCGTGAGCTTTGATAAAAGCCGTTTTCGCATCGATGGCTTTGGCTGCTTCCTCTTCCGGCTGTTTTGAATCAAGAATATCTCGGATATCTCGCATGTCTCCATACTTTTCGTGCAGCCAAACTCCCCCAGTTTCTTCATCCACCACGGAAAAATAGTTCAACAAGCTCGCCGCCAGACGGACTCCTGGATAAGGCTGAATTTTCCCGCGTTGATATCCCTTTACTCCGCGCCAGTAGAAAGCTGCCGTTATTCTGCCGTATCTTCTTAAAAGGGCTGTTGTGAGACCCGCGGCACAAGTTCGTCTTTGATCGGGCCGTGAAATCTGGCCCCCTTGTTTCATCGCCTTTTCATACCGGTCGATCCATAATTCCAAATTCTCAACAGTTTGTAATTTTTGCGTCGTGATGGCCATCCAATCACTCCATTCATCGATCTCAAGCGCGGGAGCTCTGAAGATCGACCTCAGCAGGTTTTCGGATGGATCAATTTTGGAAGTTAAAACACCCTTCCAACCAATTTTTCTCATTCTGGGCCAATCTACCCCCTTGCTGGAAAATCTACCTGAAAAAATGGCATTGGCGTTTAAGATAAGATTCCTCAGAAGTTTGGAATCTTCCACGGCTTGAGATTGCTTTTCAATTTCAGCAACAATACGATCCAAGAATCCATCGGGAAGGGCGCCCTGCCTTCTAATGGCATGTTCGAAGACAAGAACGAGTAAAAGCCCGGCAAATTGGGATCGAAATCGGTAATTGCCATTTAAAGTACGGTCAAGAAGAGGTTCTAAGAGACTTTGGAGATAGGCGTCTGTCTCTTGCCGAGGTAATTTAAACAACTCTGTTAATAGCTGCTTTCCTTTAGAAAATTGATTGTTGGCTTCAGTGCTTAATTTTTTAATAGAAGCGGTCGCAGTTACTCTTTTTGATTTCTTATCCAAGTTTAGAAGAGTATTGAAAGTGGTATCAAAATCCTGCCTCACCTCCTCGAAAGTTCTATCCTCACTTCTCCCTTCTTTTCGGTTTTCTTTTCTCGCGCCTGTTAAATCGAAAACAGGACGTGCGTGTAAGTTTTGATCTCCAAGTTCTTCATCACGTTGCTCTGCATCATCCAGACCTCCGGTCGTTTGATGATGAGAACCCTCGACTTCTTCCATTTTATTGAGATACAACCGAAGCGCCTGCCCTAGACCCGCCTTATCAGGATGATCTTTAAAAATTTTCTTGAGGTCTTCGAGAGGGTTTAGTTTCTTAAAAACGTGCGCGCTTCCATCTTTGGTTTTGAGCTGAAAAATTGCTTTAAACGTCTCATAGATCGCAGCATCTTTATTCAAAGTTTCATTGATAATCTCAAGCGAGGAATTTTGTCTTACCAGAAGTGCGATAAAAAATCGAAAAATGACAGACAGCTCAATTCCTTCAACCCCACCATCCGGTAACAGCTCAAGAGCCTTTTGGGCATCTATGAAAACCTTTTCAAGTTGAGGAGATTTCGCCATTTGAATGAGAAACAGGGCTTGGCAAAGAGTAAGCATTTCGATGAATCGGTCACGCCATCCCGTTTGCATTTGCTCAGCAACCCTCAACACCTTTTCACATTTTTCGTACCGCTGCCCCCAATAGTCTGAATGCTCATCCGCCATCTCGGTGCTGCGATCAAGCGGTAAAATTACCGCCATCAAGCCAAGAACGAGCCCCATACCCACGATTAGAACCGGCTCCTTGATGTCGCTCCCCGATCCTATGGCGGCAAGAAAGCGTTCTTCTGCGATTTTAAAAAAATCAGGCAGACGCGCAGTCGACATTTCTCTAATCTCTCCAACCAGAAGATTGACTTGATCGATCCCCTCGCTAATATGTCGCCCTTTTTGAGCCGCGCCCACCGGAATATCAAAGTCCATCTTCATAATTAGATCAGCAATCTGTCGTGCCGTTTCTGGCGAAATATCTTGCCAATTAAAACCCCGGATAAGTGAGTGTGCTCGTTCCAAAATCCCGGTCTGAACCCAGCGATAGAATTCGGTTTCTTTATCGCTTCTCGCCTGGCTTGCCCAATCCCTGCGATTAAAGGCAAGCCAATCGACCAATTGTTTCATCACATCAACCGCTAGCTTCTCTCTGATTGGCTCATTCTTCGAAAGAGTATTGTTTACTACCAAAGCAATATTAGCCAAACTCAGGCGAACTCCAGCTACATGAGCAACCGTACCTTTTTCATTCCGAAAAACTTCGTCAAGACGTTTCAAAACACGGTTTAAAAATTCAAACGCTTGACCGACCTCCACTTTTTGTGCAGCCAACGAAGTAAAATCGAATGCAAATTGATAGCGTTCATCTTCTTCTCGAGTTCTAATTTCCACATCATTCATTTTTTGTGCTTCTTTGATAATTTCTTCTACTAATCGCATTGCTTCCTCAGAATTGCCTAGTTCTGCGGACGCTCGATTCTCGCTTCTTCGAATTTCACTTCGTCCAGCAGGAGTTTGGGCGAGTTCGGGAGTTTCGTCCTCCATACTTCCGACGCCCTCATCATCAGCGGCCAATCCGTCCGTGGGCTCCAACGACGCCTTGGTCTTAAGAAAATCACTAACTTCTTCCAATGCCTTTACCATCAATTCTTCACTCTGACCCGACTTGAGAATACCCTCAATCGGCGCAAGATCTGGATGCACTGAGCCGTAGAGCCACTCCTCCTGATCGTTAGCCAAGAGCAAGCATTTTTTCAAAGCATCAAATACAGGACCCCCGTCGAAATAAAGCCGCTTTGTCTCTCCGAGACCGTGGGTCCGAATAGCTTCAACCATTCTCGTGAATTGAAACCCGTGGCGCTTCATCAATAATATTGCCAGCGTCCGCGTATAGTTTCTGAAATTCTTACCCTTCGAGGTCCCGCCTTTATCTCTACTCCAAGCATGGAATGTTCGAATGCCTTCATCGAGCAGCTGGGTATCCGAAACATTGGCAGCAACTGTTTCTGAGAGCGTAGCGATTCTATGGAAAAACCTATTCGATTGCAGAATCAAACGAAACAGGATATTCCAATCCTTCATCATGTCGGTCTCAGGTAGGGCCAAAAGAAGAGCATTCAGGGCATCCGTCACACTGGATCGGGCAGAATCATCAATACTATCTGATAAACAGATGAGGCGGTATTCTGAGATAAGCATTTGGATGAGTGGCTCAAAGTTCTGCAGTGTTGACAACTTACCGCTCATAACCACAATCTGAATCACTACCGCTAAACGCTCGATGGCTGCCGACTTTTTTCCAGGATCGCTGAGCGCATTAGCCTGTTCGAGCTTGTCCTGCAGAACAGAGTAAATCCCCTCCGGACGATTTGAAAATAAATCTGACGGGATTTCTTGAATCAAAACTTTCACAAAATTATTTGGCCGTTTGGGCAACTCCATCAGGACTGCAAGAATATGTTTTCTAAGAGATGGATCCGAGGATTGAATGAGTGAAGTGATCCAACGATTCATTCTATCAAGCCGGCTTCGATCGGCCGATAATCCGCCCATGCGAGGATAAGTACCTAATTCGATCTGATAAGCCCACTGACAGGCCGTGGCAATAAGAGAAGCTCGACGTATGTCCTTAGCATCGAATGTAATATGTTCAGCCAGGTCGATTAAAATCTGCTCCACTGAGTAATTCTGTAATTGTTCATACCATTCATCAAGCACCTGTGTGAACTGTAAAGACAAGTTTGAGGCTTCCTCTTCTCCTTCTGGCCGCGCCAATCTTTCAGGACTCCGAATATTTTGAATAAGAGCAGAAGCACGCGCTACGGAAGCGATCCTCCTTTCTGAAAGTTTAGCAACCGCATCTGCCGAAACTAAATGCGCCATGTCAATCATCGGTCTGCAACGGTTGAGCTCCTTGCGAAAGTTTTCAAGCAGATCATTTGCACTCAGTGATCTAAGTTCGCTAGAAGTACGCTGCTCGGCACGACCAATGGGAGTTTCAGCGAGTTCAGGAGTTTCGGATTCGTTTCCAAGTTCTGCGTCAGCTTCAGAGCCTCCAGTGGGTGCACGATCTGCAACATTCGGAAATTGAGCTCGGTATTCGTTTAATTTTTGAATCTGCTCTCCAACCGTCAACTTAGGATCCATACGATCAATGATGGCCTGAAGATTTCCATATTGGGGATAGATCCAACGACCCTCTTTGGAAACGGCGCTTGTGATTGCATAAAGCGCAGGATAAAGCGGATTAAAGGTGAATTCGCCAGCATCGACGTCATGCCTCCCCTGACGATGAAGAATCATCACCGCCAAAAGCACGGGAAATTCTCCGGGAAACTTTTTGGAATTATTTTGAGCGATCACAAGCGCTGTTTTATGCAATGCCACTAAACGATCCTGATATTTCTGCCCGGTCTCAAGGCGGCCAACGAGTGACACCATCGCATGGATGATTTCATCCACCAAAAGAAGATTTATGTCTCGGTCTATATGTTTGAGCGCGCGCTCTAAAACGGCAGCCCAGGTATCAAAAATGTCTTCCCATTTCGCTTGAGGGATTCCGCCCGTCTGCATCTTCATTCTTGACCACTTATGAGCAGCGCCCTCGACCACACTTGCCATCGCAGCGATCACAACAGGTTGTTTGATATTTCCCTCTTCGTCCACAGCATCAGAAAGTTTTTTGTCCGCTTCGTTCAGTAATTTAAGGACTCCTTCTCGGTGGGTCTTTTCGGCAATTAACCCCACGGAATCTGAGTTGTCCATCACATCTGCAGTATAGAAACTGGCTGGCAAATTAGGATTGTCATAGGGAAAGTCAAGAATCGAATCTAATACCGGCTCATCCAAACCATTGGGAAGTATGGGAATGAGAATGAACAGCGCATGATTGATCGCTCTGTGGAGCCAAAGAAATTCTGTCTCTTATACACATCTCCGAGCCCACGAGACCGAGGCTGATCTCG
>CAYWRU010000097.1:5091-8372 GCA_964460795.1 uncultured bacterium
CTGTCTCTTCTTCTGATCTGGATTTTTGCGCCCAAATAGCTCGATTTTTCTTGCCCCACTTTGCAAGCAGATCGATCAGGAGCTGAACTTCCCGCGTCTCCTGAACCGCGGCAACATTTAAATCTGAAAGCAAACTGACAAGCGTAGAGCGCACCGCCAACTTGTGAGTTTCTGATCCTTGAACAGCACCAAACTGCGTATCCAGAACAACCAACGCTTCATCAAAAAATCTCGGTCTATCGGCCTCATCCAAACTCTCTAGCAGAGTCATTATTCGCTCAGGACTAGCAAGAACAGACTGCGACGGATGTCCTTCTAAAACAAGGCGAGCAAATTCATCATCTGGCCATTTACCCATAGCCTTCATCACTTCACGTTCGTAAGTACTCATAACTTGCTTTAAGGACAACTTCTGACTTCTCGTTTCATTTCGACCTGCCGCTTGGGCCACAAGATGCTCTGGATCGGACACCGCTTTGCGACCCGTCAAGCGACTGAGAAAATCGCGACTTGGCTTTAACTGGGAAACCAAACTCGCGTTGGCGGCGTGAATCAGTGTTGCTGAACCTGCTGGTGCAGACGCTAAACTTTTTTTACTCGGATTTTCAGGAATCTTTTTTAGGGCCTCGTCACGAAAGCTGTTCAAAAGTTGTTCGATTTTGTCGGCAAGCTCTTTGGGATCTTGGCGCGCAAAAAGTTGTAGACCGCGAACTTTGATGATCTCCCTAGCAAGCTCATCCAAAAAGAAGGTGTAGCGTCCGGCTTCCTGAATTCTTTTCTCGGAGGAAAGTTTTCGAATCAGTTCATCGCGCCACTGGCGAATTAAAACAGTCACTTGTGCATCCGGTATCTTTTGGGTGAGATCTAGAACTGCTCTTCGCATCATCGCATCAAACAAACTGCCTTTGATCAGCGACGCAAAAGAAAATTTTCCTCGCATCAAGTCAGGATAAAGCTTTTCCCCGCTTAAAGAATTCATGCTGGGTGTGATCACAGCTAAAGAATCCCCACTCGCGAGAATCCTTGTCTTCAGTCCTTCAAGATGAAAACCTCCGACCACCAGCGCTGCTCGTTTCAGATTGCTACGGTTCATCGCTTGAAGAAGATTTTCGTAAAGGTGCTCTTCGCGCTTTTGTGCCTCCTGATAAAACGTGAAGGATTTTTCCCAAAGCCCGGGCTGAATCTTTAAAACCGAAAGATGATTTTTGTTTTTTTCAAGCCGACTCAGTTCTTCACGCGAAAGCTCAAGACGATAAAGATGGTTTACCAGTTGAAGATTTTCGTACTCTTCTTCAAGAGCTCGGCTTTCCGGATTCACAAACAAAGCGTCACGCAAATCATTTCGGTAAGCTTGGATTTCCTTGGAGAGCCTCTCCCCTCGCAACAAAGTCAGATTTTGTGCCGAGACTATCATCGATTGAAACTCGTCGTCTTTTTGGACCTGACATTGTCTTTGACTTAATACAGCATCCGCTTCACGTAAGAAAGCGGATAAATCAATTGCGCTCGTTTCTAGTTTTTGACGAAGGCCGTTCCACTCTTTCAAGACTGGAGGCGACATTTGACTGAGGCACTGTTCGGTCGCGGCGCGGCTCCAGGTTTGGACTTTTTTCGCTAGCTCTTCTCCATTCCACTGCTTTTCCTTTCGGATCCAGGAAACAAGCTGGCTCAGCTGAGGATATTTTTTTGCGCTTAAAGAAGGCGTCGCCGTTCCAGCTAGGTATTTCAGAAAGTCATAGGTTTTATTCGGATCATAAGAAAGCTTCCAAAGCTGATCGTGAATTTGATTTTCTTCTGGAGAAAACATCTGCGCAGATTTTGTTTCGAGCTCTCCTAGCGACTTTTCCCAAATTTCTTCAATCTGAGGCTGCACACTAATGGCATCCAGATACGCAGCATAATTTTTTTCATACGACGCCCAGTCCTCAATACCTTGATAATTCATGGAGGAATCATTCAAGCCCCCTAAACCGGAACCGGTCAATTCACCACGTTCGACTTCTTCCTGCATCCAGGTACGCAAGATTTCTTTTTCGGGAAAGGTTTCAAGGAGTACGGGATCCAGTTTTCCAGAAGCGCCTTCCACCCCCACCCAATTAAGCCCAATTTTTTTGTGCAGATCCTCTAAAATTGCCGCAATCGATTTTTGCGCGTCAATCACGGCATGGGCGTCTTGAATCAGATAAATCCATTTCCCCGATTTACCTTGGTGGATGATTTCCAATTCTCCTTTTTCCTTGGGAATCGAAAGTTCGAGAGGCGATCCGTCGCTTTGGGACGCGGGATGAGAAGCGAGCGGACCGCCCCCGAACTGTGAATTTGCAAAAAGAGTTTGTGGAAATTGGACGACATCGACTGAAAAAAAGCAGACGGATAGAAAGAGAGAGATAGCTTTAGTAAATCCTAAATGACTTCGAAGCGCCATTTATCCGCGTCCCTGCTTTTAAATGGTTGGTAAATTGTTGTCTTCCTATTAAGAGGAGGTCTGAGATCACTGCTTAACTCCAACCTAATAAGACTTTCGAGTCCTATTTAAAAAGTACCCGTTGTATCACTCGTGAGATAGCAATACAAACAAAAATGATCATTTTTGCTAGTAGTTGCTGGTTTTGGTAGGTCAATATGAGAGGGGATTTTCGACAAATCTTAAAATGATATGGGAAAAAATAGATAGCTTGGAAGTTTATTTGCAAAGTTTACGATCAAACGCGCGATTGATGATGGAGAGTAAGCTAAAATGCGGTAGGCGATTCTGTTAGAAAAATAGCCGGCGGAGGGACAGGCACTGCAGTCCCGATCGCCGTTTAGCTTATTTTTGCGTCTGCAAAAATAAGCTGGCGGAGGGATTTGAACCCCCGACCCGCTGTTTACAAAACAGCTGCTCTACCAACTGAGCTACGCCAGCAACTAAAAGGCCATCTCAAATATTTGCAGATGCTCTACACCGCTCCGGACTTTACTTGAACCCATTTGCTTCAAGTACTGCTCGGCGAAATTTTGATGATTTCGTCCGAGCTGCGGCCGTCGGGTGCGGCTTCGTTTCACTTCGCGCGCCAACTGAGCTACGCCAGCAAAAGATCACGGTAACTTTATATAATATCGCCGCAGCAAACTTATCCATACCCTCGGGACATCGAGTCCCTCGGGTACTGCTCCACTTCGTTCCGCTGACTGTTCCCCTGAAGTTCTGCTTCAGGAGGAATCCGTCCCCGTTTTACGGGGCGGAAGCTACGCCAGCAACTAAAAGGCCATCTCAAATATTTGCAGATGCTCTACACCGC
>CAYWRU010000098.1:0-8370 GCA_964460795.1 uncultured bacterium
GTAGTAGACGACGCGCCAGCTGCTTAGCATCGCCACGCCGAGCAGCTCCTTGACAAGCACGGGGCTGCTACCGAACCCGCCGCGGATCATTTTTTGGCGCGGCGCAAAAATCATATCAGACCTCTTTTTTAATAATATACGGGGGGATGTCGTATCAGGCGGTTGTGCCACCCGAGCTGCGCGGCTGGCTGGAGACGATCTTCTCGTGGTTCGGCGCCGGGTCGGCGGTGGCCGAGTCGTCGGTCAGGTCGCTTGAGGCGCAAATCCACCAACTGCGCGCCCAGAACGCGGAGCTGCACACGCGGATCACCGCGCTTGACTCGGAACTGAACGCGCTCCAAGCCAGCCGGAAAAACCCGACCGTCAAGAAGTCGATGGTCGACGACCTGAGGATCGAAATTCGCGCGGTGCGCGAGACGATCCGCTCGAACCTCGGGCACATTGCGCGCGCCCGCGACGCCATACGCAACCAGAACGACAAGACCCACCTTCTTGCGATCAACCAGAACATCCAGCGGCTGCTAGCGTCGGCGCCGACCGTCAGCATCGCGCAGACGCGCTCGATCCATAGCAAAGTGCGGGCCGAGAACTCGCAGCTCAAGGAAGTCGTGCAGCGCACAGAGGACTACGAGGACTACGTGGACTCCGAGGAAGACCAAGACTTCGAAAGCCTCGGCGATACTCGTTATTTTGAATCCGAGAATAATCAGGAGGCGACTCTCACACCAAGTCAACGTTCCCAACTTTTGACAGAATAAATTTCGTTCCCAATTCGTTCATGTTTATTTTTTGTTTGTGCATGGTTTTTTATTTTTATTTTATAACAATCAAATGCAGGAGTGGGACGATCCTTTTGACGACTTGCCTTTGAACGAGGCGCGCGTTATTCCGGGCAACGCGCATGCGGAGGACGCACCGGGCAATTCTCAGGAAACCTCGGAGGACGAGGCGGATGCGCAGCCCGACGAGATGGAGCACGGCATGCGGAAGCACCCGTTTTCGGAGCTGAAGCACGACGCAAAAGACATTGTTGTGCTCGAGTCGCCGCCGGGCTGCCCGCCGCTGAGCCCGTTCTGGCTCAATACGATTGTCGCCGAGTCCGCGGTGCCGCAGATGCAGTGCTTCTACAAGCTGGCGGCCCTTATGCTGCTCGTGAGCTACAGCCGCGCGATGGGCCTTGGGCAGCCGCCAAGCAACTCGAACCGCCGCCGCAACGAGGACGAGATGCCGTCGCCGCTCAAGAACGACAGCTTTTCCGACTTCAACGCGTCCGGCGCGGTGCGCACGATCAAGAGGGAGATCGGCTCGTCCCGAATCTTCGCGATTTATCCGCAGGTGGCCGTGATCTACGAGATGCTTCTGTCGGAGCGCGGCACGCCGTGCGGATACCGGCTCGTGTTTCTGTCTTTCTGCGAGGACTCGTTCGGCAAGATGATCAACGACATGATCGTGCGCATCCGCGAGCAGCGCGCAGGACACCCCGTGCCGACGAAAATCCCGATGAACCCGCTGATCCAGGACTTTGTGAGCATTGACGTCTATCTGCGCACGTGCCACGGCTACCTCCGCGACCGGTATCCGAGGCTGTCCGCCCTGCCGGAGATCGAAACCAAGGACGACCCCGCGTCGCCGTCGCAGATGTTCTCGATGCGGTCGATGTTCAACTTCAACGGACTCGTCTGCGCTATCCAAGGGGACTGGAAGAACTACGTCGCGGACAAGGACGCGCGCGGCCGGGTATTCTACCGCAAGGCGCCGATCCCGTTCCTCGTGCACGCCTACCCCTCGCAGGAGCTGCCGCCGGCATACGCGATGGCCCGCCAGCTGCCGCTCTCCGTGTTCGGCCACCGGTTCATCGAGAAGATAGCCGCGTATCTGGCGGCCGAAACCGGACGCAAGGTCGAGAACAACGCGGAGATCGTCAAGGCCATCCAAGACGAGAATGCCGGCACCACGATGACCGACATGGACATCGACAACTACATGAACACGCAGACGGAGGGACAGGCGGAGGTGCGTCTTCTGAGCGAGGAGATCAAGGAAAACCGGCGCGATGACATCGAGGGGCTTGCGAAGATGCGCCCGGAACATATGATCACGCTGCCCACCGACACCCCCTCCACATTCGACATCGCAATGAAGGCGTTCTACGAGGAGTCCGAGAAGGTGCTCATGAACGTGCTCAACAACGTTGAAACCTTCCAAACCAAGCTGCCGAAGGCGCAGCGCGATGCTTTCCACCACCTCCGCCGCAAAGGCGTGTTTGAGCACAACTACGGTAAAAAGATATCGTCGGACATCGGACCCGCGGCCAACAACTTGCAGTGGCTGAGAGAGCAGATGCGCATCCACTACGAGGTGGTTGTCGGCGCGACGGAGAACAACGCCCTGATCGGGCTCAGCGCGTTCGATTCGCTGCACGTGCTGCCGATCGTGCAGGGCATGGTGCGCGTCAACCTGCTTCTGACGAACGGGCCCGCGACCGGCAAGTCGTTTGTGATCGATCTCGTCAGCAAGCTCGTCAAGTTCGGCGTTACGTCGACAACCAACGTCACGTCGCGCGGCTTCTACGGCGGAAACTCGGTCGACATGTGCTTCTCTTTCCTAGGAATGCACGAAACGCCCGTGACGCTTTTCCGGCCTGAGAATCCAGACGGCAAGGACGCCCCGACGATTGTCATGTGGAAGACGGCGCTGTCCGAGGGCGAGCTGACTTCGATGCAGACAACCGTAGACAAGGACACGGGCGAGCGCAAGACGATCATTTCGCGGACGGTGTTCATCGTCACGGTAATGGCGGGCCTGAATGTTCCGATCCCCGACACACCCGGCTTGAGTGCCATGAGCGACCGGTGCATGCGCGCGACGATGATCGGGCCGAAGAACGAGGTGTCGAGCGTGTCGAAGATGAAGAACCGTCTGCGCGACGACGGCCACGATATCCGCAAGCAGCACTTCCGCGACTATATGGAGAACGTCGCCGCGCACATCGTCACGACGGGCTTCTGCATCAACGCCGGCCTGATCCAGCCCATCATGGACGACATTTTCGCGCACTTCATCCCCACGCTGCGCGACCGCATGAAGAAGGACAAGCAGGAGATGCAGCGTCAGCGACTTGAGGACGGCCTGCGCGCGATCGCGCAGACGCTCTGCGTGCGCACGGGCATCATGATGCTGCTCGACCCCGAGTTCTGGTACGCCGACGAGCCCGGCCGGCGCGAGCGCCCGAAGCGGCCCGATTTCGAGGCACGGCCGTGGCTGTTCTACTACTACCTGCAGTATCTGTTGTATGTGCGCCCCGAGCACGTGTCGTTTGCGCTGAGCCTGTGCGCCGAGGGCATCCTGCACCACCTGCAGATCACGTTGATGCAGGTCATCGCCAAGTTCCTCGAGGAGAACCCGACAAAAAAGCTCGAGCTGCACACGACCGTCAACGACAAGGAGATGATCGACATGCGCTACTGGAAGATCGGCGAGTACACGAGCATCGAGCAGCTTGCGGACGACCTGTCCGAGTTCATCCAGAACGACCCGGACTTTGTGGGCGCGTCGTCGCAGCTGCGGAAGGAGAAGGTCTGCGAGGTTCTGCAGGCGTTCCGCAACGTGCGCAAGACGTACGAGGGGCCCAAGTATGTCCATGTCTCAACCGTCGAGCAGGCCACCAGCGGCCCGCCGAAGACGTACAAGGGCGCCGAGAAGGTGCTGGCCATCGCGGAGGACACGAGCAAGCGTCCGTACACGCAGGGCATCATCATCCTGCGGCAGGTGATCGACAGCAACAACGACGTGATGAGCATGGCCAAGTGGGTGACCGACGTGTGCCAGGAGGCGTTCAACCTCCGCGGCACGCAGCCGACGCGGCTGGGCACCGGATTTTTCCACGAGGAGGCCGGGCTGCCGTCCGCCGCCAAATACATCCACACGGTGCCCATCCGGCCCACGGAGAGGGTGATGGCGTTCCAGAACGACGTGCCCGACGAGGCGCCAAGCTTCCACCTAGTCACGACCGACCTCGACTATGCGCTGTTCTACCAGAACGCGCGCCAGCGCGGCCTGAAGGTCGACGACAACTTCTTCCCGCCGGACGCGATGCGCGGGATGTCGTTCCGCTTCTCAAACTACGTCGAGGACATCAAGAATGCCGAGACGCTCGACAAGGAGGAGCGCAAGGAAATTTCGGGGTTTCTGCGGTCCAAGATCGACGACGACGCCATTAAGACTCTGGAGATGTCCGAGCCCGAGCGCATATACGCGTTTGGCGCAAGGCGAGGCCGGCAAGAAGGCGGCGAGATCGCGGTGCACGCGGGTGTGCGTCCAGTCACCGGCCGCCTCGACGAAATCGTTCCGCCGCGGAAGAGATTCTGCTGGAACAAGCCGTGCGAAGCAAGTTCGTCGAATGGGGCAAATCAGAATTAAACATGTTGTTTTGCTTTTTTTGTGCATTCTGTGTATTTTTTTTGGCGAGCGGCTGCTGCGCAACATGCTGACGTCCGGCACGCTGCACCATGCGGTGCACATCGAGTTCTGCCGCACGGGCGACAAGGAGCTCCTGCGCAACATGCCGCCGGACGTGATCCACTACGCGATGCGCACGCCGTGCGCGTGGGCGCCGGTGCGGTGGCTGCTGCAGGGCACGGCGGTGAGTCTGCTCTACATGCTTCCGTTTGGAATTGGTTTTTATTTGCTCAAAAGAGGAAGTCGAAGATGACCCCGCCGAATTTGAAGAAGAAGCGCAGGAAGAAGAGGATGGTGAGGGTCAGGCATACGCAGCCGATCCACCCGGCGATGAAGCGGGCGATAAACCCGCAGCTCAGCCAGTTCGAGTAGTTGACCCTTCTGTCCTTGACGAACTGAATCCTGCCGTCGCCCGTGATCATTTGTTGCGTGTGGGGACGGGCTAATGCAGCGTATGAATAAAGATTGTTTTAAAATGTGTTTGTATTTGCGAACCCCTCGCACCAAGATATACAGATATGAGCAACAAGTGCGGTATTTCTCTCGGACTCGGCCCGAAGGCCTCTTCCGAGGCCACGCCCCTCACTGGCAGCACGTCCGTTCCTATCACGGAGACGGGCGTAATTGCAACTGACGCAGGGCCGATCTCCGAAACGGACGCGAAGGACATGACGATCCTGCGCGAGGCCATGGAGCACTTTTTGGACGTATACGCGACGTCCGAGCTGCAGGAGAAGCTCGAGCAGTTCTTTTCGCTGTCGCTTCCGTCCGTGAGCGTGCCTTCGTCGGACGGCGGCGCGGGGCGCTTCACCGCGGCGTACAAGTACATCGCCGGCGAGTTCAACAAGGGCAACGTGGAGCCCCTCCGCTACTTCATGAAGTCGTTCGGCGACGACGTGCGCGCCGGCCGTCTTGGGTCGGTCACGCCGATGCGCTCGCACACGGGCAAGAAGCTGTCGCTGCCAAAGGTGGTCTATGTCAACCCCGTCGTGTCCGAGGACGGCGACATGCGGAACGTGCCGAGCGAGCTCGAGATGGTGTCTCGCGACTACCTTGCGTCGCTTGAGCAGGCCGAGATGCTGCTGGACGGCCCCGGCATGCGCAAGATGCTGATCATGTTCGACAGTGACGGCGTTCCGACGCTGGTGTACCCGCCCGAGAACATGCGCGAGTCGGAGTATCGCAAGAATGGCTATTACAAGTACGAGACTATCCAGGAGGAGATCAAGAAGACCAAGAGCTCCCTGAACCGCAAGGAGGCCGAGAACGTCGGCGGAAAGCTGATGCAGCTGCTTCCGGCGCCTTCGGAGCGCGCCGAGTGGGAGCGATCCGTGTCGAAGGACGCGTTCGGCCGGCTGCGCAACGCCTACTCGTACACAAGCTGGTGGAAAGACAACATTATGCCGCAGGTGCAGACTCTGAACAAGACCTACGGTTCGCTTGGAGAGTCGGTCCGGTCGCTTTTCGGCGTGCCCACGAGCATTTTCACCGGCATCAGCCGCAACGTCGAGGGCATCACCCAGACGACATCGAACTGGATCAAAAACCTCGGCTCGGGCAACTGGAACCTCTCGCGCACCCACACCGCGCACCACATTAATGGGAACGACGACCATGTGCACGCAATTCAGGCTGTCAACGTGCTTGTTGCCGTGCCGCGCGATGGATGGGACGAGGATTCGTTCGGACTGCCGGAGGCATTGGTGTCGATGCTGCGTGGCGAGCTGATGTTCTACATGCGTCGGCACGGCGTGGTGATCAAGGCGCCGGAATACTTTGTGGAGTCCTTCATGAAGACGACGTGCAAGAGCGTCTGGAATGTGTTCGACTCGTTCTGCGACGGCCCGCAGCCGATCGACGCGTGCGAGATGTACATCGCGACCGTCGAGTGCGCCGTGCCCGACCTGAAGGACCGCGGGCTCTACTACAGCAAGGGGAAGGTGCGCGCGCACCGCATGATGATCAGGGACCCGGAGCGCGGCGTCTGGGCCGTCAACGCGCTGCCGATGTCCGCCGACGGCAAGTACTCAGCGCATCTGCTTGTGGACGACGTAGGCCACGTGCGCGGCGTGATGCATACGAAGGACAAGACGTCCGGAGGAAACAAGCAGACGCTGTATCTGAATTAAGATGCGCGCGACGGCTCTCATTCTAATTACATAAACTACTTTATTTTACTCGGGCGTCTTTGCACTATACACAGGATCAGCGTCAGCACGCGCTGCTCGTTTGCGGCGTAGGACTCGCCGAGGAGCCTGCGCCAGACGTCGAAGCGCACAAGCTCCTGCATCTGGCGCCACTCGCACTGCGGGTGCTGCAGGATCTGGATGACCCTTGCGCACTCGGGCGTGTTTGCATGCGGAGACGCGCGCAGCGCGCCTGCTAGGTCGTCGCGTATCTGGTAGAGCCCCGTCCGCATATACAATGCAGCAAATGCACGGATTTGGGAATGTGTTTTATTTTGCAAGCGGGTTGAGGCTGCGTCCGGTCAGACTGATCAGGCTGCCGAGCGACACCGCGAAGTTGAAGAAGCAGACCGCGACAACAGCGCAGTTGAGCCCGAACATCCAGCCGACTACAAATGGGTTCTGGCACAGTGCAACGCGCTCGACGTTCGAAGCAAGAATGTCAAAACGGCAGTTCCACGGCTCGAGGAAGATCGTGACGAGCGTGAACAAGCTTGCGGCGCCACCGAGCCCGGAGAACGTCATGCCCGCGATGTCCGCGCCGATCAGCCGCGCGCGCGGAATGTTGAACCCCTCCTGCCACGCAGAGAAAGAAACGGCAATTGTCGATAGAATCGCCGGATACCACAGCGCGCCCGGAAATAGCCCCACTGGGCGGTAGACCATCGCATACGCAACAATGTAGAATGTAAACACGCCTATCCAAAAAACGCCGCCCAGCAGCGCGACCGCCCACATGGCAAAAATGGTCGGGCCGCGGCGCACCTCGGTGGTCGGCCTCAGCACGTTTTTGATCGAGGGTAGCGCGTTCATTTACTGGAATGGCCAGACCGTCATGCATGGTTGCGGTTCAATTCGAGGCCGGCAGCGGCTGCGCCGACCGTAGATAGCCACGAATGTCACGCGCGCTCATGTCAGGCTCTTGGTCGAACACCCGAGCGGTCTGCGCATTTGCGATTCCGCTTCGCAGGGCGGCAAACAGCTCGTCGGCGGCGTCGCGCGTGGTCTCGGCCGCTTCAAGCTCCGTCGCAGACAGCACGAACGTCGCCCGGTCGCGAATGACAAGGCCGTAGACAAAATACAGGGAAAGCACCTTTCCGGGGTAGCGGAACGCGATTCCGTCCTTCGCGCCGGCGCCGTTGACGCTGAGCCCGGTTGCGGACTTGATGTATCTGGTCGTCGCAGCGGCCGAAGCGCCCTTCTTCTGCGCAGCGGCTATGTGCCCGGAAACCTCGTGCACCCACGCTTGCAGGTGCTCCGTGCCCGGCACGCCAAACCTGACCATGCGCACCGGGTCGCGCGGAAGCATGTCGAGCGTTTCGCGCGTGCTGCTCGCGGAGGGCACAACGATTGCCTTCTTGCCGACCGCGGAATAGGCGAGGTGCGCGACAAGCCAATACCAGCCCGGCACGCCGAGCAGACGCACGCGCCTCGGCTCGATCGGCGTGTTGTTGATGTAGGCCATCTGTGACGCTTGCATGTGCTTGAGCAGCTCGGCGGGCGATCGAATATCCGGTTTTGCCACTTGCATTTATTTATTACCGACTGGCATGTAATGGCCGGCGTGCTTAATTCGGCGACGCGTCGGACGGAACCATTACGTAACGCCGCCATACGGTCACGTTCGGCAGCAATGCGGACGCAGCCTCGACTATATCCTGCGGCGTCTCTCTGGCTGCATCGAGTTCGAAAGGGCAAAGACTGTAGTTGATTCCGTACGTCTCAT
>CAYWRU010000099.1:0-8215 GCA_964460795.1 uncultured bacterium
CCCAAAGCCATCCCGTTATAGTACTTAGTATTTGCTTCCCACAGGAATACCCCATGTCTGCTGCTCCAGCTCTCCAACAACTGTTAAACATCATGGCTCAATTACGTGATCCAGAGCGAGGCTGTCCTTGGGATCGTAAGCAGACTTGGCAAAGTTTGTTGCCCTACACCTTAGAAGAAACTTACGAGGTTGTGGATGCAGTAGATCAGAATGATCCTGCCGCCGTTTGTGATGAGTTGGGGGATCTGCTGCTACAAGTGGTATTCATGGCACAAATTGCCGAAGAACAGGGCTTATTTAATTTTAATGATATAGCGCGTGGAATTAGCGAGAAGCTCATTCGCCGTCATCCGCATGTTTTTGATCATACAGTCTATCATTCGGAAGCTGAGCAAAAGCAAGCTTGGGAAGCGATTAAGCAAGCTGAACGAGCGCAGAAAGAGCAAAAAGGTTTATTTGCGGGGATTCCAGCGGCCATGCCTGCTTTGCGACGTGCACAAAAAGTACAGAAGCGGGCGGCACAAGTTGGGTTTGATTGGGAAAATTGGCAACAAGTGGTGCCGAAAGTACATGAAGAATTAGATGAGGTGGCTGAAGCGGTGGCACAACAAGAACCCTTTACTCGTATTGAAGAAGAAATGGGGGATGTGTTATTGGCCGCAAGTAATATGGCGCGAATGCTCGGCGTGGATGCTGAGAATGCACTGCGCTTATCCAGCCGTAAATTTGAAAAGCGCTTTGAACGGGTCGAAGCCTTATTAGCGCAAGCTCAGCTCAGTTTAGAGGCTGCCTCCCTAGCCCAAATGGATGCGGCTTGGGAGGCGGCTAAGCTCGAAGAAAAAGCTAACATTTAAGAAAATATCACCGAACGCATCGAAATTGCACTTCCCGCATAAGCTGCATTAAAGAAGCGTACTGAATCATTTTCATGCTTAGCGCCCAGTGCATAGAATAACGGCCATAAGTGATCAACGGTGGGATGCGCAAGCTTGATCAATTTATCGTTATCTGCAAATTGAATCAGCGCTTGATCATCATGCTTTTGCAGTAGTTGCGCAATTTTTTGATCAACGGCTTGATTCCAGTCATAAGGCTTGCTAGAAGCGAGCCGCTCGGCTTCTAAGTTATGAACAATATTGCCACTGCCCATAATCAGCACACCCCGTTCCCGCAGTGCTGCGAGTTGCTGACCCAACGCATAGTGATAAGATGCAGGCTTAAAATAATCAATACTGATTTGGAAGACGGGAATATTCGCTTGCGGAAACATCGGTAGCAGCACGCTCCAAGTACCATGATCATAGCCTTGGCGCAGATCAAAAGCCGTTTTAACTTGTGTACCATCCGCTAAGGGCTTTTTAAGTAGTTCCGCCGCTAACTTAGCCGTTTGCGGTGAACCGTGCGCGGGGTACTGCTGGGCAAATAATTCTTCAGGAAAGCCACCAAAATCATGAATCGTTTCAGGCTGACTAGTGGCCATAATCGCAGTATGTCCATCACTCAACCAGTGCGCCGATACCATCAAAATCGCTGTAGGTTTAGGCAGTTCCTTACCGATTTTCTGCCAATTTTGCCGGAATGTATTATCTTCAATGGCATTCATGGGGCTACCATGACCCACAAATAGCACAGGCATTTTAGGCGTTTGTGGTAGCTCTTTTAGATCGGTGGATGTGCCTAAGGCTTGCGCAAGCATAGGGCTAAGGCTTAAAGCCACTAAACTGGAGGCGCGAAGAAAGTCACGGCGTTGCATAGCGAATCGTCCTAGCTGATTTTATTAGTAATTGGTCAACTATGCCGGAAATGCCCTCCTAGAGCTAGGCATGAAAAGTTAAGAGAGTCTTAGCCAAAGGCTAAGCGCTCTGAGGCTTGAGTCGGCAAATTCATCACCGACCGCAATTTATACCGATCCCCCGGATGGGTCAGGATGGCAAAGCTAATCAAGCGTTCCCCCGACCAAGTGCGCCGACTAACTTGTAGGCAAGGTAAATGTGCATCCAGTTTTAAATAATGCTGAGCCTGTTTATTTGGTAAGACTGCTTCGACAATATGCTCCATTGAGGTCAAGATATAATGTTCAGACAAATATTGATTCGGCGTTTTTTGGGTGAAATCTTGTTGCAGATAAAAAGGTAAAATATTTGCCGCTACATAGCGTTCTTCGAGTTGAATCGGTAGTTGATTTTCCAAATGCACAATCAGTGAATGAAATACGCGACTCTGTAAAGGCAACCCCAATTGCATGGCGACCAATTCAGAGGCGGCTTGCTCATTCAGCACCAAAACATGACTCGTGTATTGATGACCTCGCGCCCGTACTTCTTCGGCAATATTGCGCACTTCAGCCAATGGCGATTCCGCTTTGGGCGGTGCCACAAAAGTTCCAAGCCCCGGATAACGCACCAATAAACCTTCTTGTACTAAATCCCGTAAGGCTTTATTGACTGTCATACGGCTAACTGCAAATTGCTCGACTAACTCGGCTTCAGTCGGGATTTTATCACCGGCGGTATAGCGTTGATTCCGAATCGAGTCGCCAATGAACTGCTTGATTTGCTGGTAACGAGGCCGATGATCCACCCAAAACTCCTAAAGATGATATTGGGTGGGCATCTTAGCAGTTTTCCTCATGCACTGGGCAGTAACTCAGGCGGTAGATAACGCTTGAGTGCTCCACTACTAACCCACTGCTTAGCTTGCTCAATATCCGGTGCGAAATAGCGATCTTTATCATAAAAGGCTACCCGCTCGCGTAATTCGGCTTTGGCTGCTTCTAAACGGGTGCTGGATTTTAAGGGGGCGCGAAAATCCAAGCCTTGTGCGGCGGAGAGTAGTTCAATCGCGACAATCCCACAGGTATTATCCGCCATTTCTAATAAGCGTCGGGCGGCAAAAGTCGCCATTGACACATGATCCTCCTGATTTGCGGAGGTAGGCATGCTGTCTACCGAGGCTGGATGAGCAAAGGTTTTATTTTCCGAGGCTAAAGCCGCTGCAGTGACTTGCGCAATCATAAAGCCGGAATTCACTCCGCCATTATTCACCAAAAAGGGCGGTAATTTACTCAAGCTCGAATCAATCAATAAAGCCATCCGCCGCTCAGAGAGTGCCCCTATTTCGGCAATGGCTAAGGCTAAATTATCCGCTGCCATTGCCACGGGTTCTGCATGGAAATTGCCACCAGAGATAAATTCATCTTCCTCAGCAAATACCAAAGGATTATCCGAGACCGCATTTGCTTCGGTAAGGATCACCTCGGCAGCTTGGCGAATTTGCTGTAGACATGCCCCCATCACCTGTGGCTGGCAACGCAAGGAATAGGGGTCTTGAACTTTGCCACAGTTTTGGTGTGAGCTGCCTAGTTCTGAACCAGTACCGAGCAAATGCCGATAGGCGGCGGCTGCATCCATTTGAGTTTGATGCCCTCGCACGGCATGTACTCGCGGATCGAAGGGTTTGCGGCTACCCAAGGCGGCTTCAACTGAAAAAGCACCCGCCACCGTCGCGGCTGCGAATAGATCTTCCGCCGCGAATAAACCTTGCAAGGCAAAGGCCGTGGAGGCTTGTGTACCGTTTAAGAGTGCTAAACCTTCTTTGGGGGCGAGGGTAATCGGGCTTAATCCGGCCTGTTTTAAACCTTCTGCGGCGGGTAGGCGCTTACCCTCTATCAAGACTTCGCCCTCACCTAACAGTACTGTGCTCATATGAGCTAAAGGAGCTAAATCCCCCGAAGCACCAACGGAGCCTTTTTGCGGCACACAAGGATAAACTTGTTGATTTAAGAGCTGCATTAAGTGCTCAATGACTTGATAACGAATCCCCGAAAAGCCACGCGCCAATGAATTGATTTTTAATACCATCATCAGGCGTACCGTGGCTTCCTCCATCAATGCCCCTGTGCCTGCCGCATGAGATAATACAATACTGCGCTGGAGTAGCTCTAAATCGTGTGGCTCAATGCGGGTATTGGCAAGCAGACCAAAGCCGGTATTAATTCCATACACCACTCGATTTTCGGTAATGACCTTAGCTACAGCGGCGGCACTAGCATCAATCGCTGCCCGACAACTCGGATCGAGGCTTAGCTGTACGGGTTGCAAAGCCACTTGACGTAGCTGAGCAAGCGTTAACTCGCCGGGCTTAATGACTAATTCAAACATCTTAAGCTCCCAACATTGGTAAATCTAAGCCATGCTCACGCGCACAAGTTTGCGCAAGCTCATAGCCTGCATCAGCATGGCGCATCACCCCAGTCGCCGGATCATTGCGTAAGACACGCGCTAAACGTTGCGCGGCTGCCTCTGTACCATCCGCCACAATGACCACGCCTGCATGTTGACTAAAGCCCATGCCTACCCCCCCACCATGATGAATCGATACCCAAGTTGCACCGCCTGCCGTATTTAAGAGCGCATTCAACAACGGCCAATCGGATACGGCATCCGAGCCATCGAGCATGCTTTCTGTTTCGCGGTTGGGGCTAGCGACTGAGCCAGAATCCAAATGATCACGCCCAATGACAATCGGTGCTTTCAATTCGCCCGATTGCACCATTGCATTAAAGGCTAAGCCTAAACGCGCCCGATCTTTTAAACCGACCCAACAAATCCGTGCGGGCAAGCCTTGGAAAGCAATCCGCTCACGCGCCATATCCAACCAATGGTGTAAATGCGCATCATCGGGAATCAATTCTTTGACCTTTTGATCGGTTTTATAAATATCCTCGGGATCACCCGAAAGCGCCGCCCAACGGAAGGGGCCAATACCTTGGCAGAACAGTGGGCGAATATAAGCAGGCACGAAACCGGGGAAATCAAAGGCATGATCTACCCCTTTTTCCAAGGCCATTTGCCGAATATTATTGCCATAATCGGTCGTGGGCGCGCCGCGCTCTTGGAGGGTTAACATGGCGCGTACTTGAATCGCCATTGACTCTTTGGCTGCTTCCACCACTGCTTGCGGATCAGTTTTGCGCAGGTGTTTGGCCTGCTCTAAAGTCCAGCCTTTAGGTAGATAACCATTAAGCGGATCATGTGCACTGGTTTGATCGGTGACCACATCGGGCAGGATATGGCGGGCGACAATTTCAGGATAAATATCCGCACAATTGCCCAACAGACCCACAGAAACCGCTTTGCCTTCGGCTTTGGCGATGGCAAGCATATCCAAGGCTTGATCTAGGCTATAAGCCTTTTTATCCAGATAGCGGGTGCGTAAGCGGAAATCAATACGGGTTTCATCGCATTCCACCGCAAGACAAGAGAATCCTGCCATTGTCGCTGCTAAGGGTTGAGCACCACCCATGCCCCCTAAGCCACCGGTTAAAATCCAACGGCCTTGAATTTGACCTTGATAATGTTGCTTCGCCATTGCGACGAAGGTTTCATAAGTCCCTTGCACGATACCCTGTGAGCCAATATAAATCCATGAACCGGCTGTCATTTGCCCATACATCATGAGGCCTAGTTGATCGAGGGCATTGAAATGCTCCCAATTCGCCCAATGAGGGACAAGATTGGAATTAGCTAAGAGTACACGCGGGGCATCCACATGGGTTTGAAAAACACCAACAGGCTTGCCGGATTGAATCAATAGGGTTTGGTCATCTTCAAGGCGCTGTAGTACTTCGATAATTTTGTCATAGCACGCCCAATCACGAGCTGCACGTCCAATCCCACCATAGACTACTAGATCTTCAGGGCGCTCAGCGACATCAGGATGCAGATTATTCATGAGCATCCGTAAGGGGGCTTCTGTCAGCCATGATTTGCAGCTTAGTGTGCTGCCAGTGGGGGCAATAATACGACGGTTCGCGTCATGACGATTATTCATGCTGTTCTCCGGTGATGCTATAAAACAGCCGTGCAGCGACACGGGCAGTTTGTAAGTCTTGATCATAATGGGGGTTATATTCGGCTATATCGGCGAGGCGCAATTTTTGGCTCGCCCGAATCAAAGCAATGAGCGGTTCTAATACTTCTAAACTGACACCCCGCGCCGCCGGCGCACTCACGCCAGGCGCGACACTTGCGGGGAGTACATCTAAATCAATACTCAGATAAAGATGATCGCAGCCTGCAATAAACTGTTTGATTTGTAATAAGCTATCCGCTAAATCGAGCAGTGTCATTGCTTTATCTAAGCGATAAGAAACTTGCCAAGTTTGTGCTCGTTGGAATAAAGCTTGAGTATTGGCCATTTCACTCACACCCAAGCAGCAGTACTGAAATGGCCAGCCATATGCCTTGCAGCTTTGCGCAATTTGATAGAAGGGCGTGCCTGAATTGCAGCCATTTGCATCGGTGCGAATATCAAAATGCGCATCGAAATTAATAATACCGATATTGGGAGCTGATTGGGTTGGTGCGAGGTGCTGCGCTAAACCTAACCATGAGCCATAAGCCATTTCATGCCCACCGCCTAAGACTAGTGGAAAATGCTTGTGAGCGAGTAACTGTGTGACTCGATTCGCCAATTGCAGGTGGGCGGTTTCTAAATCGCCCGCTATACAAGGCACATTGCCCGCCTCATAAACGGCTTGTTTACTATTCCATGGAATACCTGCTAACAGTTTGCGAATCTGGTTTGGCGCTTGAGCGGCACCCACCCGCCCTTGATTCCGACGCACCCCCTCATCCGAGCAAAAACCCAAAATAGCTAAGCCACTTGCATCAGCCTCACTTAAAGGCTTAATCAATTGATGCAGGCGTTTTGATAATTCAGGCGTTTCACCTTGATCAATCCGCCCTGTCCAAATGCTCTTAAAATCAAATTCAGACATGGGTGATCTCTCCTGCAAACACGCGCTGTTTAATGGGATTAATACCTACTTGATAGGCAAGTTCGGCGGGGTGTTGAAGCTCCCAAACGATAAAATCAGCTGCCAAACCTGTGCCTAATTGCCCGATTTGCTGGTGCAACCCCAAAGCTTGAGCCGCATGTCGAGTAACGCCGCTTATAGCTTCTTCTGGGGTTAAGCGAAATAATGTGCAGGCCATATTCATGGCTAAGCGAAGCGAGGCTAAGGGCGCTGTGCCCGGATTAAAATCAGTCGCTATCGCTATGGGTACTTGATAGCGGCGCAATAATTCAATCGGTGGGACTTTGGTTTCACGTAGGAAATAAAATGCAGTGGGCAATAGGGTTGCAACTGTGTTGGATGCGGCCATTTCAGCTACTCCAGCCTCATCCAAGTACTCTAAATGATCTGCCGACCATGCCTGATAGCGAGCGGCTAAAGCCGCAGCCTGTTGATGGCTGAGTTGTTCGGCATGAACATGAATGCCTAAGTGATGAGCTTGAGCCGCTTGTAAAACCCGCTCAGTTTGTGCAGGGCTAAACGCGATCTGCTCGCAGAAGACATCCACTGCATCGGCTAAGTTTTCTGCAACTGCCGCCGGAATCAGTTCCGCACAGACCCAATCAATATAAGCATCCGCACGGTTTGAGTATTCGGGAGCTAAGGCATGTGCGCCTAATAAGGTGGTGGATATCCGTACCGGAAAGCGCTTAGCTAATTCGCGTGCTGCTCGCAACATCTTTAGTTCAGTTTCTAAATCCAAACCATAACCAGATTTGATTTCAAGCGTTGTCACGCCTTCATGTAGGAGCGCGTTTAGGCGTGGGATAGCTAATTCCACTAATTGTTCGAGACTAGCCTTGCGGGTAGCTCGCACCGTCGCAAGAATGCCACCTCCTTGCTGGGCGATTTGCTCGTAACTGGTACCTAATAAGCGCTGTTCAAATTCATGAGCGCGTTGACCGGCATGGATGAGATGGGTATGGCAGTCGATGAGGCCGGGGGTGATAACGGCGCCTTGAACATCAATGATTTTAATGGAATTGAGAATAGGGTTGAGATGAGCCCGTTCTTGTTCAAAAACGTGTAAGGGAGCGATACATTGAATCCGACCTTGACGCATCCCTAAAGCATGTTTAGGCAATAAGCCATAAGCGGCGGTTTGCGCTGGGTCAAAACTCGCAATTTGGGCATTAATCCAAATTTTTTCACAAGCTGCAAACATTCACTTGCTCCTTCTTAGTTTGTATATCTATGTATATACATTAACAGACTAAGAAAAAAGATCAAGTATAGGGTGAGTTTTAGTAATTAATTCCACTTATCGGAAAAAACAAAACCCCCGGCTAGCGGGGGCAGAGGTTGCAGGCTCTCACCTGTATAGTTGTTCTTATTGTAGTTCTGATCGAAGTTCCC
>CAYWRU010000100.1:0-7927 GCA_964460795.1 uncultured bacterium
ATATCATTCCTTTATGAAATTAGCAGGTAAAAATGTCCTCATCACCGGAGCGGCGAAACGAATTGGCCGGGAAATCGCTCTGCACTTAGCCTCTTGTGAAGCTAACATTATCATCCATTATGGCAGTTCTCGAAAAGAAGCGCTTTTGCTTGAGAAAGAGATTTGCAAACGTGGTGTCAAAGCTTGGACCATTCAGTGTGACTTTTCAAATCGTTCTGAATCTTTAGCGGCGCGAGTAAGGGCCTTTTCAAAAAAAGCCATTCAATCAGCGGGTTCCGTAGATGTGCTCATTAATAATGCCTCGATTTTTTATCCGACAGCATGGGGAAATGTTTTAGAAAAAGATTGGGATGAGATGATGAGCGTAAATTTAAAAGCCCCGTTTTTTCTTGCCCAGGAATTTGGGATGCGAATGCTGAAGAAAAAGTCTGGTAAGATTATCAACCTCGTAGACTGGACCGGAGATCGTCCGGCAAAAAGATTTTTACCTTATGCAATCTCGAAAGCAGGACTGATGGCCGCGACCAAAGGTCTTGCGAAAAATCTTGCACCGCATGTGCAGGTGATGGGGATTGCTCCAGGCCCGATTCTTCCTGCGGAATACGCTTCCAAAAAGGAACAAAAACTGGCAGCGGACCGAACGCTTCTTAAAAGGTATGGGCATCCGAAAGACATCGCTTCTACGGTTCGTTTCTTAATTGAAGATTCTGATTTTATGACAGGCTCAATCATTTATTGTGATGGCGGAGCAGCATTAGCTTGATGGAAGGGCAGACGTGTTTAAGATTATTCGAGAATTTCATTTCAGTTACGGCCACCGGATTTTGAATCATCCCGGAAAATGTGCCAGGCTTCATGGGCATAATGCGCGCGTTGAGGTTGAGCTCAGCGCTCCCAAGCTGGATCAGCTCAGCATGGTGGTTGATTTTTATGAGGTCAAAAAAACTCTGGGCACCTGGATCGATTCGGCTCTGGATCACCGGACGCTGCTTTCTAAAATAGATCCTTTAGTGAAAGCGATCGGAAAAAGCGGGGATCACCTGGTCGTGATCAAACAGCATCCGACTGCGGAAGTCATGGCAAAAATCATTTTTGACCAAGCGAGAAAACTCAAACTCCCCGTAACTCGCGTGACATTTTGGGAAACTGACACGAGCGCCGCCACTTATGAGAAACCATAAAGCGTCATAAGAAATTCCAAATCCCAGTACCCAATGATCAAGCAACTTCCAATAGTTAAACTCCAAATACAAAGCAATTCCCAATATTCAAATTCCAGTCTCCAAGCGCAGTTATTTGGAGCTTGTATTTTGGTGCTTGGGATTTGTTTTGGATTTGGCATTTGTAATTTGGGATTTAAGTTCTTTGAGGTGCTATGACCACAAAGAAGTTGTTGGTGGGTCCTGCAGGCTCCGGAAAAACTCATCGCATTCTGGATCAATTTGTCGAAACCCTTCGTGCCGCAGATGACCCGCTGCGTGAAGATTTTTTTCTCATCCTTCCTTCCTCCGAACATGTCGACCGGGTGACTTCTCTCGTGCTTCAGCGCGGCGTGGACGGTTTTTTTCACTCGCGTATCACGACCTTGAATGGCCTCATCCGGAAAATATTTCGAGTGCCCGGTGAAAAAATCGCCTCCGGAGCGCTTCGTTATTTGATGGTCCGTCAGATTCTCGCCGATCCTTCCTTCGATTATTTTTCAGAAGTCCGAGAGCTTCCAGGTTTTCTTGATGCAGCACTACACAGCATCACAGAGCTTAAGGAATCTCTTGTGACCGCGAAGGACTTTCGCAAGGGAATGAATCTTCTGGCGAAATCCGAGCCTTTGCTGGCACCCAAATATGAGTCACTCGCGAATCTTTTCGAAAAGTATGAAGCGGCGCTTGCTGCGGAGGGATTTCAGGATCGTCAGGGTCTGTTCCGTGAATTTAAAAAAGAGTTTTCATCTGGCGAGAAACCGAAGATCCGATTCAAAAAAATCTGGCTCGATGGTTTTTTTGATTTTTCTCCGCTGCAGCTGGCGTATCTTTCTGAACTTTCCGAAATGACACAGGAAATGACGGTTGCTTTAACGGAAGATGCTAACGGGGAGCGCGCGGAACTTTTTCAAGCCGTCCATGATACCGAGAAAAAACTGAAAGCGATTGGATTTAAACCTGAGCCTCAGCCTGTTTGCCAGTACCGGACTCAAAAAGAAGATTTAAAACGGCTCGAGCGAAACCTCTTTCTTTCAGAAAACTCCGGGATACTCTTTCCCACTCAGACATCCTCGTCCCGCCTCCGCCGGGACTGCGGAACTCGTGGAGAAAGAGTATCCCAGAGTCATTTGAGTTTGAATGCTGACGCGCTTGGAGAGGGAGCTTCTTCGGCGAGTTCCGAGTCTGCGAGGCTGTCTGAGTCGAGAAGCTCCCTCGAAAAGCAGCAAATCGGACGAAGGAGTGCTGTTGTTGAGTCGATTCAGATTTTTGAATCAGTGGGCATGCAAGGGGAATTGGAAATGATTGCGCGGGAGATTAAGTGCCTTTTGAATTCAGATTCGAGTGTTCGTCCGAGCGACATCGCGATTTTAGTGCGGCATATCGGTGCTTATGAGCCGGTGATTCGCTCCGTTTTGGCTCAAGCCGGGATTCCCGTCGAAATTCACGAGCGTCTTCGACTCAACCTGGCTCCGGCGATTCAGCCCTTTTTAAATCTCATTCAGATTTTTCAAAATGACTGGAAGCGTGAAGATCTTTTGCATTTTCTGAAATCAAGTTTTGTCCGGCGCTGGGCGGATCAGAATTCGGACTCCGGGGCCATTTCTCAGTTTGAACTTGAGCTCATTCGCCGTCGGATCTTTTCCGGTAAGCAATACTGTCTTGATCTCGCCAAAGAACTCAACGTATTACGTCCCTTTGAAATGCTGTCCCAGTTTGAAGATCAATTGATCCAGGCCAAGACCCCGGCTCAAGTCGAAAACGTTTGGCGCGACCTTTGGAAATCCTTCGGCCTTCTTGGGTTTTCAGGAGACTTGGCGGTTCGCGATCAGCAAAGCCTTAAACGGATCGACAGTCTGCTGGATGAAATCAGGCGGCATTTTGCTCAAAAAAATCGAACGGAAATTGTGTGGACCGAGTGGGCCGAACTTTTTGTGAAACTCGTCGATTTGGATCTTTACTCGCTTCACGCTGCGGAGACAAACTGCGTGCAGGTCTACGATGTTTCGCTGGCTCGGCAAAAAGAATACCGAATCGTTTTTTGCGCGGGGCTATTAGAGCGGCAATTTCCGATTCGGGTTCGAGAGGATCCACTGCTTTCAGATGAAGAGAGAAGGGTGCTTCGAGAAAAAGCGGATGTTTCTCTGTCGCTTGCTTCAGAACGGCAATCCATTGAGCGCTATTTTTTTTATCTGGCGGTGACGCGTGCGAAGGAACGGCTTTATCTGACTTATCCGCGCATTGACCGGGAGGGGAAACAGTCGTTGCCTTCTTTCTATTTGAGCGAAGTTCAGCAGATCTTTCAAAATCAGGTGCCGGTACGCAGGCAGGAACTCGGCCGTCCGTATCCGGAACTAAAAGAGGCGATGGATCTACGCGAACTCGAGCTCGCGTTTGCAGGAAGCGTTTGGCATGATGAATCGCCGGAAGAAGAATCTTTAGACCTTCTCGCGGGGGAGAAAACGATTCTGACGGAATCACAAAGGCTTTTGGAGGACGCTTTCCAAAATCATGAAGCAGCGATTCAGGATCCGGAAATTTTAGCTTCCTCCTATTTTGATTTAAAACGGACGAGTTCGAGCAAACTCGAAAGTTATGCGCGCTGTCCGTTCCAGTATTTTTCAAATTACGTGCTGCGTCTGAAAGATCCCGGGGAAGATGTCAACGCGCGGCATCAGGGGACGGTGATGCATCATGTTCTCGAAAAATGTTTTCAGGCTTTCCCAAAAGATGCGCTTACTCAGGCGCCGGATGATTTAATCCGCGTGTTGATTGACAAGGAATTTGCGGTAGCGATCGCGGAGACGCCATTTCGTTGCGACAAACCTTACCAACGCGAACTTTTGATTCGTGAAACGAAAGAGTTTTTGGAGCATTTGATTTTTCATGAGAAGGAGCGGCTCCGTGGTGAGGCGCTTCAGCCGCTCCGGTGTGAACTTAACTTCGGATCCGGGGATCATCCGGAATATCCGTCGATGCCCTTTAAACGTGAGGATGGGCGTGAAGTTCAAATCGTTGGGAAAATTGACCGGATCGATGTCGATCCTACTGGAAAGCTTGGGCTCGTGATCGATTACAAACGATCCTCGAGTTTTAAAGCACCGGATTTGGAAAATGGAATTGCCCTCCAGCTTCCGATTTATATTCGGGCGATGGAGGCCTTTCTCAAACTACAGCCGATTGGCGGAGAGCTGTACAACATTCAGAAACGCCATCTCAAAGGTTTTTATCACGCTGCTCGTGTTGAGGGTTTGAAAGATCTTCACTACTCAGCAAAAAAATTGCGCGCTGAGGATTTTGATCTTTGGATGAAACGCAGCGAGACGTTCATTCAATTTTATTTGAATGAAGTGGGACGGGGTTCCGTGGCGGTGCGTCCGCGCGACTGTAAGGATTTTTGTCCTTATTCGGCAGTGTGCCGTATCGAAAAATGGCGGCGCGAGGAAATCCGCGAAGAACTTTTTGCCTCGGACCGCACCCGCTGGCCCCATCTTTTCCCCGAGAAGGGTTCGGCATGATTTTATCTATATTGAGCACAGCAGAATTTTTCAGAGATCCTGCATCGCCGCTCGTCCCGCCCCAGCGAGGCGTGACTCACTCGCCTTCCGGTCGCGCTCGGCAAGACAGGCTTGCATGCAAGCAGCTCTCGGAGTCTCGCAGAGCTTGGTTTCCTCTGAATTTTGGAGGAATCTGCGAGACGAGAGGCAGGCGGGCAGCCGCCGCAGGAGCGGATGCAACGCCGGTGCTGGAAGGCAAGCCTGTCTTGCCACCGTGCCCGCTTCACCTTCAGAGCGCGCTTCCGGATCTCGAAAAATTCTGCTGTTCTACTGCTTTACTCAAAGTTGAGTGTACTTTATGAGTCTTATGAAAAGTTTGAAATTAACAGAGACGCAGTCTGAGATTGTTTCGGCGCGGGGGAAAAATCTGCTTGTGTCGGCCGGGGCGGGTACCGGGAAGACGCGTGTGCTCGTTGAGCGCTTCCTTTCTTGTGTGCTTTCGGGCGAGGCCAAGGTCACTGAAATTCTGGCGCTGACTTTTACTGAAAAAGCGGCTCAGGAAATGAAAGTGCGATTGCTCGAACGGTTTTCGGAACTCGGAAAAGAATCGGAGAAACGAGATCTTGAATCGGCTTACATTTCCACTTTTCACGCCTTTGCGGCGCGCGTTTTAAAAGATCATCCGCTTGAGTCGGGTCTGGATCCTGATTTTCGCGTGATAGAGTCGGATGAATCGGAGCTGCTTCAAGAGCAGGCGCTTGACGTGGTCACGGAAAAAGCGTTTTCCGAAAATCCTGACGGAATATATTTTTGGATGGAGCGATTTGGCGAGTACCAGTTTCGCGAAGGGATTCGAAGCGTGGTCCAGGCGGCGTGGCAATCGGGCGCTCGTTTCGCAGAGTGGAGCAAGCATTTCGACTTTAAACCGGATCCGAATCTTGAAAAAAATATTTCTGGATTGTTACTCGATCTTGCCGAGGATGAACTTCATTTAGAGTGGAAGGCGTGGGGCTCGACGAAGTCCTGGGATTGGGAAAAAATCGGCGCCTTTCGCTCGTGGTGCGCGCCTTTTTCCCGCCGCGGAGGGAAGCAGGATAAACCGCGATGGAAAGAGTTGAAAGCATGCTGTGATCAATTTGCCGCTGAAAAGGTGGAGATTTTTGCGGCGCCGCTTCGTCCCATCTTTGAAAAAATTGCGGCGGATTTTGAAGCGGAATACCAACGTCTCAAACGCGAAACGGGAGTGCTGGATTTTTCGGATCTGGAAATTCGACTGCTGGAACTTTTAGAGTCAAAAAAACCGGAGTGTCAAAAAGTCAGAGTCTCACTTTCAGGACAGTTTAGATTCATGATGGTGGACGAGTTTCAGGATACGAGTGAACTTCAGGATCGATTAATTGAGCGCCTTGCGCCGTCGGGTTCGCTGATGCGCGTGGGGGATTACAAGCAATCGATCTACGCTTTTCGCGGGGCCTCTCCGGAGCTCTTTCTTGAGAAAATAAATCGGGGAGATTCCGACACGCAGTGCATTTCTTTGATGGATAATTTCCGCTCCGAAAAACCGGTGCTGGATTTCATCAATACCTGTTTTTCAAAATTATGGGAAGAGGACGGAATTCGCGTGGAGCCCTTAATTGCGGGACGCATTCGTGAGGGACTTCAAGTGAAGGACCCCGTGCTTCAGCATTTTGCCCAGCTTATTTCCATTGAAAAAGAGGAGGGGGAAAGTTTGCCGCAGGCCAGGCTGCGTGAGGCTCGTGCGGTGGCAGAACAAATTGAACGCTATCATCAAAGCGGCGTTGCCTACGGCGGCATGGCGATTTTATTTCAGGCGATGACGTCCTCGCCGATTTACGAACAGGCCTTGAAAGAACGCGGCATTCCATTTTTTGTTGTCTCAGGACGCGGTTTTTATCATCAGCCCGAGATTCGGGACGTGCTGAACCTGCTCACCGTTTTAGAAAATCCGCTTCTGGACATTCCGCTTGCAGCGGTTTTGCGATCGCCCTTTTTTAAAGTCTCGGAAGAAACGCTTTTTTGGATTTCTCAAGCATCTAAAAAGGAATCGGATGAATCGCCGCTATTTTTTGGAATTCAGGCTTTGTTAGCTTCAGGGGGCAGACAAGTAGTGCATGTCTGTCCCATGAAGGAGTCAGAAAAAAATAAACTCGAACAATTTATGAAGTTGATGTCTGAAGGACGGAAACTCTCCGGACGTTTGTCGCTTTCGGAGCTCCTCGAATGGATTTTTGAAAAAACGGGGCTTGCGGCGAAAGCCCTTTCGGGGCCTCAAGGTGTCAGGCGATTTTCGAATCTCAAAAAACTAGTCGATCTCGCGCGGGAATTTGAATCACGGGAATGGGCGTCGGCAGCAGCCTTTACGGCGCGGGTGAAGAGTCTTGAAAGCCGCGAGGTCCGGGAGTCTGAGGCGCAAATCGAAGCCGAACAGAGCGGGCGAGTGGTGCGGCTGATGTCGGTTCATGCGGCGAAGGGGCTCGAGTTTCCGGTGGTTTTTGTCGCGGATCTCGGACACAAGAAAACGTCGTCTGATTTTCGCGGGATTCTGGCAGATTCTCGGCTGGGTTGGAGTGCCAAGGTTTGGAATGATGACGAGGCGGACTGGGAAGATCCGGCTTCCTGGATTTTGATGGATGAAGAGTTGAAAGCGCGCGAGAAACGGGAATGGAAGCGGCTTTTTTACGTGGCGCTCACGCGGGCGCAGTCGCGGATTCTTTTAAGCGGCGTTTCGGAACCCGCAAAAAAACAGAAGGCGCACTTTTTCGAAATGAACACCTGGATGGATTGGATGCTTGCGCTTCATCCTGAGCTCACTGATCTCATGAGACTCGTAGTTCCTTCGCACGACGAGCCTTTTCAACTCATTCTGAAATCGAATGCTCGAAAAAATCTGATCGAAAAATTAGGGACGGTTCTCAAAACCAGCGCTGAGAGAACCGTCCCTGAATGGGCTCAACAAATCGAAAAACAAATCGCTCCGATTCGATTAGCGCCGTCCCGCGTGGTGGATCTTCCGGTTTCTGACTACCGGGAAAAGGTTTTGAGAGATCGCGGCGGATTTGTCGCGGAGTTGGAAGACGAAATTTTGGATGATGAAGTGGCTTCCGATATCGAGATGCCGGTCACGGTGACGGCTGATTTTGGAACGCGGGTTCACCGGGTCTTGGAATTTATCGATGCAAAAACCCGCATGGAAGAAATGGAAGAATGGATCCG
>CAYWRU010000101.1:0-7899 GCA_964460795.1 uncultured bacterium
CAGGCCGACGCGATCAGCCTTGGGCAGCTGGGGATCGCGGCTGTAGCGCTGGCGGGTGTGGCGCCGGATGAGGATCTGGCGGAGCTGCTCAAGCACCACCGGGCGCTGTACGTGGGGCTGGATGCGGACGCGGTCGGCGCGAAGAACGCCTGGCGCGTGGCGGATCCCCACGGGCCAGTGGTGCGGCTGGTGCGGTGGGATGGTCTCCAGGAGTACCGGCGCTGGGGCGCGGATGCCCAGCCGGTCAAGGACGCCAACGACCTACTGCGCTCGATGGTGGGCGCGGGGCTGGGCGAGGATGCGCAGACGGCCGAGGTGCGCGGGCTGCTCGCCGGGGCCGTGACCTACGTCGAAGGGATCTGCGCGTGGGCGGGAGCGCTGCGCGGCGCGGATCGGGACACGGGCGTGGTCCAGGCGCTGAAGGTGGTCAAGCGGTTGAGCACGCTGCAACTGAGCCAGTATCGATCCCAGATGGCGAAGCTGCTGGCGGTCAGCGTGCGCGAGCTGGACGGGATGCTCAAGGCGCTGGCGGCTGAGGAGAAGAGCGAGAAGGCGCGCGGCGAGCCGGTCTACACGTGGGGCGGGCTGGTCGATGGGTGGCTGATCGAATACCTGTACGACATCGAGGACGACACGGCGGCGCTGGCCTGGCGGGATCCCCAGGGTGTGATCGGCAGCGGGGACTCTGTGAACATTGAAGGCCGCTGCTACATGCCATACCCACCCACCGAGACGCTGCGGACGGGGTCGATCCTGTTCCCCAGCGCGTTGGGGGAGCGGAAGAGCCTGGCTGAGTTGATCACCTACATCAAGATGTACCAAAACTGGGTGTACATGCTGCCCAGCGAGGAGACCGCGGGGTTGGTGGCATATTGGGTGCTGAGCACGTGGATTTATGACTGTTTCGAGACGGTTATCTATCTACGCGCAATGGGCGGAGCGGGATCCGGGAAGAGCGAATTCCTCTACCGAATCGGGATGATCTCTTACCGCACGCTGAGCTCGAGCGGCGCGAGCTCCACTTCGGCGCTCTTCCGCAGCGCCGAGCGGTACAAGGGCGTGGTCGCGATCGATGAGGCCGACCTGGAGCAGAGCGACACGGCGAACGAGATGGTGAAGTTCTACAACCAGGGCGCGATGAAGGGGCATCCGATCTGGCGGACGGTCGAGGTGACCGGGCCGAACGGGGAGAAGACGTTCGAGGAAGTTGGGTTCCAAACGTTCTGCCCGAAGATGATCGGCATGCGCAAGGACTTTAAAGACGACGCGGTGGGGACCAGGTCCTTGACCTTGAAACTCCAACCGCGGGAGATGACAGAGCTGAGGGCGGCGGGCGTGCCGCTGACGGTGAACCAGGAGATCAGGGCCAGGGCGCAGGCGCTGCGTAATTTGCTGTGCCGGTGGCGGCTGGAGACCTGGCAGGTCGAGATCCCGGTGGATTTTGATTTGTACGACATGGAGATCAGCGCGCGTTTAAACCAGGTGGCCGGGCCGCTGCTGGCGATCGCGCGAGACGATCCCGTCCAGCAGGATGAGATCCGGCGGACGCTGCGCGAGTATTACCGCGAGACGATCTTAAACCAGAACATGACCATCGCGGCGCGCGTGCTCGAGGCGCTGTGGAAGATCTACCAGTACCCAGACCTGCGCGGGAAGATGGTCAAGCGGGAGGTCGATGGGAAAGAGGCGATCAAGGTCGGCGACGTGACCAGGATAACCAACGACATCATCAACGAGATGAACGACGCCGATGAAGAGGACGACAAGAAGAACGGGCCGCGGGAGCTTTCGGCGCAGCGAATCGGGAAGGTGCTGCGGGCGGAGCTGAATATGGCGATCAGCCAGCGGACGCGCGAGGGGTACAAAGTCTATTGGAACGGGCCAAGAATGGAAGGACTTTCGGTGCGGTTTGGGATTAACCCGGCGGATTTCAGGCCGATCGGGCAGGGGAGCGAGGTCAGACCGGCGCAGGCGCCAACGCAAGGGGGGCTGTATGAGAGCTGATTCCAACCTTAAAAAGGCCGTGAACATGGTGAATATGGTGAACTTACTTGGGCTGCTGGGAAATGTTTTGCACGAGGGCGCGCAAAACGAGGAAAGAAAACAAATTAAATCCCTCACCCCCCGAAAACAGTTCACAAAGTTCACAAGTTCACCGGGCTTTTTAAGGTTTGAATCGGGGCAAAAACGGGGGGTGCGGGGGGTTGCAAGGGCTGATTTTGCGATTTTCGCGGCGGACGGGCGGGCGACGGTCTTCTATACCGGTGTACATCTTGAACATTTGTTAACTTTAATGATCGTGAGGCGGGTTTTTGATAGGGCGGTAATTAAGGCTCGCGGTCATGGCCGGATAGCCGGTGAACAGGGGCGTGAACTTACCCTGGAAAGTGTGAACTTGCTTTTTTAGAAGTTCACACCCTTCGAGGGGTGTCGGATTTGTTAAGGTTCGTAAGGAGGTAGTTATGCGGGGTAAATGGTTGGTGGCGAGACTGATCAGAAAAGGGGCGAAGGTTAACACCCCGAACGGTGAAGGGGTGGTGATCGGATCGATGCTGAAAGAACTTGGGCACATGGTGCTGGTGGACCATGGCTGGCGCGGCGAGGGTGGTCTGGTGGAAGCCACGGCCTACCCGCGGGAGAAGGTCGAGGAGGTGGCGCGTGATTGACAACCTGGAAGAGAAGGACGACACGAGCTGCCTGCATGTGCTGGCGGTGGGGCTGGTGATCCTGGTCGTGCTGGTGGCCGGGGCGGTTGGGGTGTACCTTTTCATTCAATGGGCGGGGGCGAATCCTCCGCGGGGGTGGTGAGATGGAACACATTCCAGAGGATCGGAGAGCCAAGCTGGTTGATAGCCGGGGACGGCCACGCAAGCGGATCGGGGATTACACCCCGCTGTACACGCAGGGTTGGGCGCGGATTCTCCTGGCGCTGCCCGGGCTGGCTCTGGGGGCGCTGGTGATCCTGGGTTGGACGCGGGGCGAGCCTGGGGACTCCTGGCCGCTGCTGTGCGGCGGGTGGGTATGGGGGCTGATCGTGGGGTTGGACGGGATCCGCCTGCTGGGGATGATCCCGGGCGAGGATGTTCCGCCGCAGGCAGCGACCCCGGAGCCGGAGCACGTGCGGGCGATGCTGACGCGGGCAGGGAAGTTCCACGGGGATATGGCGGCGCTGCCGTTGGGGGCGCGGAGCCCAGCCGGGACGACTTGGAGCATGACGCAATCGACCGGCCAGGTCAATCAATGGGGGGAGCCGGTGCAGGTGACGGCGAACTTTAACCGCGACGCCGAGTTCTTAGGGGTCGAGTTCCACTTGCAGGATATCCCGCTGGTGGATCGGGGCGGCGGGTTTTTGGACGACGCATCCGGCGGGGACGACATCAGCGGCTATCTGGACGGATACCAGGACGGATATCAGGACGGATCGCTCTTACCGGGAGGTGACCAGTGAGCGCACGCGATGACATTTTGAATGCCGATCTGCCGATCGACCATCCTAATCACCCGTTTCCCATCGACCGCTATCGGGCGATGGCGGCGGCGGAGATCGAGCTGGGACATATGACGGTGGCGGCGGGAAAGGCCAGCGGGAACGTGCTCCAGGAGCGGAGCGGGGAGGTTTTCCTGGGGCTGCGGCTGGCGGTGGACGACGAGGAGAATGCGCGGCTCGAGGGCGAGAGGGAACAAATGTGGGCGTGGATTCGGGGGCGCATCGGGAACCTCGGGCTAAAGCCCGAGGCTAGGGAAGAGGGAAACGATGTGCCCGTGCGGTGAGGGGTTGGGGTTGGATCTGTCGATGCTGTGGCGGCCGGAGATCCGGGGGTTGACGGTGACGGTGGCGGCGATGGCGGTGATGTCGCTGATGTTCTTATCGGAGAAGGGGCGCAGCCAGGCGCGCGCGCGGCGGCGGCGGGAACCGAACGTGAGCGATATCGTGCAGCAGATCGCGGACGACAACGCGAGATTGCGCAAAGAGCTTGAGCGGCAGAAGCCGCGATGGAGATTTTGATCTCCTCGGGCTAAAGCCCGAGGCTAGGGATGAGAGGAGATGATTATGTCATTTTGGGGTCCACCTGCTTTCAAGGCTTTTCTATATCCGATCCTCAACGCGATCGTGGCGGGGGGGGTGGCGTTTGGGTTGGGGTACGTGGTTGGGTTGGTGAGCATGGCCGAGCGGCCGGATATGACCGGCTGGGCGACGGCGTGGGTGGTGGCAGCGCTGGTGTGGACGCTGGATCACTTTTCGTGGCAGGCGATCGTGGAAAGGTCGTGGCAGCGGATCGTGGAGGCGGAGGAAGAGGCGGCCGCAGCAGCCCGGGCGCAGGCCGAGGGGAACAACCAGGCGCCGGCGCAGCCGATGCGGGTGCTGGTGACGAGCGAGGACCGGCGGCGGGGTGAGTACATCGATCTGCCGGCGCGCGAGGAGCAGCTGTACCAGTTCGCGACGGGGGTGCTGGAGGGACTGCCGGCGAGCTATCGCATCTGGGCCAAGGCCGGCGGGCCGTTCACGGAAACCGAGTTCTCCGCTCTGCTGGCCGAGTTGGTGAAGCGCGGGCTGGCGGAGCGGCGGGGGAATGGGGTGGTGGATGTGACGCCGGCGGGGCGGAATGTGCTGGCGGGGGTGTTGACGGGAAAATACTCCCCCACCGAGCGGGAGACAGTGCTCGATGATGGCTGGAAATCGTTCGACACGACAAGACAAGACGGGTCGGATGGGGGAGGGGAGGCATAGGAATGATTGGAATAAGGCACGTCGCAAGAAAATCGCCCGAGGAACAGGTTTGCAAGAAAAAAATCATTGAAGGTCATTATCTGCATACTATGCCCCACCAAATGACCTCCTATGAAATCTATAGCATCCAAGTGTATGGAGAAACGGTGGGGTACCTGGTTTTTGGCAGGCCACAATCAACGATTTTCCGCGGATGGTATGGAGATCTAGCTCAGGTAAAAGCCGGTATCTGTGAGTGCACAAAATGGCAGGTGCTAAATCTGGCCAGGGTTTGGATATCTCCTGATTATCAAACTGGCGGTATCAACTGCTATCCGGGAATGACACCAGGATTCCATGATCGAAAACACGTATGGCGCTCCACGTTGGCCAGTGAAGCAATTCGAATAGCACTGCCTCATGTGCGAATTAACTATCTTGTCAATCGGCCACCTGTATTTTTGGATGAGCCTTACGAACTGCGCTGGTTATTGAGTTATTGCAACCAAAACCTACATCGGGGAGTGATCTACCGCGAAGCTGGATTTGATCTGTTTTCTGTGAATAAAGAAAACATAGCTACCTATCGGATCCAGCTTCCGCCATTATCAACTCATATGCACGTTTTGGTGAATGGCGCGAGCCATATTAACGCGCGTGCCAACAAGTTACGGTCCAAGCGAAACCAAATGACTTTGACCATAGATGGAGGAATCAATGGGTAAAAAAACCGGAATCAGCTGGTGCGACCACACGTTCAATCCGTGGTGGGGTTGCGTGCGGGTGTCAGAAGGGTGTCAGAAGTGCTATGCGGAGACGTTTGCGAAGCGGTTGGGGATGGGGCTGTGGGGGCCGACGGCGGGGCGGCGGTTCTTCGACGATAAGCACTGGGCGGAGCCGTTGAAGTGGGACAAGGCGGCGAAGGCGGCAGGGGCGAGGCGGCGGGTGTTCTGCGCGAGCATGGCGGATGTGTTTGAGGATAACGGGCTGGTGTGGTCGCAGCGGGAACGGCTGTGGGATCTGGTGGAGCGGACGCCGAATTTGGAGTGGCTGATTTTGACGAAGCGGCCGGAGAATATTCTGCTGATGACGCCGTGGCAGTGGATGAAGGATCCGCCGGGGAATGTGCGGATGGGGACGACGATCGAGAACCAGAAGGTGGCGGGGCAGCGGCTGGCGGACCTGGGGATGTGGGCGGGTAAGAATTTTTTGAGCGTGGAGCCGATGCTGGAGCCGGTTAGCCTGGCGCGGGAGATCGTGCCGGATGAGTGCGATTATGAGCGAGTGGACGCGATTCCGGATGCAGGGGAGCCAGAGGAGTTTGTCGAGGAGTGCGAGGCGGAGTGCGATTGGGTCAATTATGGGAATGACCTGGTCAGAAATCCAGAATGGAGCGAGTGGAATAACTGGCGGCATCACCGGGCGAGGCTGTTCGCGATGGGGCGGGGGATCGATTGGGTGATTATCGGCGGGGAGAGCGGGGCCGGGGCGCGGTTGATGGAACTGTGGTGGGTGACCAACCTGGTGATGGAGTGCGAGCTGGCCGGGGTGCCGGTGTTTGTCAAGCAGCTTGGAGGGCACCCGGATAAGCGGGATGAGTGGGAAAAGTGGCCAGCGGAGCTCCAGCGCAGGGAGTGGCCGAGGGAAGAAGAGATTTAACCACGAAAAACACGAAAAACACGAAAAAAGAGGATTAGGGCATCTTTGCCCAGGGGCGGGCAGATTATGTCAGAACCATGTCAGAAAGGATTTTGGCGAGAGAGGATGGAAACAATGAGCAAAGACACAGAGGTGAGGAAGAAGGCGGTTTTGGCGCGGACGGGGCGGGACTTGCTGGAGGAGCTGATCCGGTCGTTTGGCCACTATCCCGACGTTATCCCCTATCAGGAATTGCAGGCGATCGCGGACCGGCTGAGCCAGGTGGCGCGGAAGGACAAGCGGCCGTGGACGTGGCGGTATTTGCGCAGCGTGTTGAGCGGGACGGTGGAGCCCAGCCAGCTGCTGGTGGATACGATGATGCGGCTGGGGGCCTTGGTGGATGGGGCGCCGGTGGAGGCTGTGCAGGGGGAGCGGGTGACGGTGCTGGCGCTGGGGAAGGTGGCGGCAGGGGCGGTGGTGCTGGCGGATTCGATCCAGTGCGGGAATCCGGCGTGTAGGGTGGTGTTTGTGCCGCGGGTGCCGTGGCAGAAGTGCCACTCGGGGAAGTGCACGAGGGAGATGAGGAAGCTCACCACGAAGGGCACGAAGAGCACGAAGAAAGAATGAGATGTCAGGAGGGTGTCAGATGAAACGGTCGTTGCGGTATGTGCGGTCGCAGTATGCGACGAGCTGGTGGCAGGCTGTGCTGATCTGGCTGGCGATGTTGCGGACAAGGAAAGCACGATATATAGGCAGTAACTTTGATGATTTCCTACGGGAAGAAGGAATTCTGGGAGAGGTCGAGCACGTAGCGACCAAGCGGGTAGCCGATATGCAAGCCAGCCACCAATCGAACACGAGGAAGCGTTGAGATTCAGAATGCAGACTTCCGAAGTCTCGGAAGACTTCGGAAGTCTATGCCCTCCATCACGAGGGGTAGCTCTATCCCAGTGGGAGGCGATCCATACGGAGCGGGTTCGAGCTTGCCTTTGCAAGATGATTATAGCAGGAGGAATGATGGAATTTGAAAGTGGAAACCTTAACTCTAACCAATATGGAGATCGATTTTGGATCATTGAGTGCCCAGATGGTTGGATAAGTTTAATGGCCGATGAAATCAAGACGGAAAATGGCTCTCTGTTGGCCGTATGCCATTCCGTGGACAGATCAATAACATTTATAGGGCTTTGCCTTGCTCCTCTGCAATGGAATATGTGCTTTTCTGCAAACTATAACACTGGTGACCCGGTAGCTGTTTATAGATGGGAAAAAACAAAAACAGCTTACAAGGGTATCCATGGATCTGCCAAACGGACAAGGGCAAGCAGAACAATAAGAGAACTGTTGCTTCAGCGAGCAGGTTACAAGTGCCAAAAATGTGGAAGATCCCAAAAAGATGGCGCGAAATTATGTGTCGACCATATCATCCCCAAAGAGGCGGGTGGGTCTAGCGAAGAGCACAATCTACAAATTTTGTGCAGCAAATGCAATGGGCGCAAATCGGACAATTTGGAGTAACCATGGAGCAGGAGGTGATGCTGGAAAACTCGATG
>CAYWRU010000102.1:0-7772 GCA_964460795.1 uncultured bacterium
TCAGGGTTTGAAAGGTTGACAAAACCTCTATACAAAATAAAAGTTTTTCCTGTCAACTCCATACAATTTTCATGTCATTGACATCGATTTTGAGGGTTGACACAAACTATGATTTTCTTGGCACGCGTTTTGCTGCGAGTGTTGTAAGGATGGTCATTTTGCACAGGTGCGACGTCAATTGGCTCGGCAGCCGCTTCCTTCGCAAAAAATACATACCGAATGAATCCAATAATTGTATAAACCACACCGACAACTACAGAATATAAGAGTCCAATAAAAAGTATCACTCCTGTCGCAATCAAGACACAATTGTACGGAGAAAGACCGGGCTTTTGACTGAACGGTCCGGTGAGAATTCGCACGATCACATTTTCCACAAAATAGATTATGGTCGCAACCACGGCAACTGCGCCTGCGATGTATTTCGCAATTTTTAACCACATCGCCCGCTTATGAAAAATGAAATTCTTATTTTATTTGCTTGGTCGTTAAGAATCTGGGAACGATATTAATAAAATTTCACACTGTTATAGGAATGCATTCCCAACTACAACCAACCGCAAATTTGCGTCTTTTTGATGATGAAGGCAGCGGTCAGCAAAATAAACGCGGCGGAAAGTGCGAATGCATAAAATACACGGGCACGGCGCGTCACGGCCTCCAAATCCAAAAGCAGGTCGCCCGACATACAAAATTGAAAAGGAATGGAGGGGGTCGAAACTTTGCTTCAAATGTGCAAAGACGCCGTTGGCGTGCACCCGCACGTTCTTATCCACACATCGGACGCGATGCGCGAAAAATTGCACAAGGCCATCTGCGGCCACTTTAAGATTCAATACGCCAAGAATCAGAACGGGATCAAAGTTTCCCCAAAGATGAAAATTTATGTGCACGCCAACGAGCCGTTCAGCGGGTTTGGCGGCGGCCTGATGATCCTGTTCCACCCCGACGAGTCCTTCGACCACTGCTTGTGCGTCGCGCCCCTGCTAAACGGCTCGAAAGCAGAAACTGCGCTGTGCATGTTCCGCGGCGACCGTGTGATTGTTGGGAAAGAGGATGTCTTGAAGGAGTTTACGTCGCCGGACAGCAAGACCGCTGCCAGAAGCCCGCAGGAAGATGATCCAAAACTCCATCCGTTTCTCCAATTGGTTCTTTTTTTGTTTGTGTCAGGACTTATATTATTTTTTTCTTTCTATGAAAATTCACCCTTCTACGAGTCGTGGCTGTTTGTTCTCGTTCGCACGCTGGTTTTGCGGATTCTTGAAATTATAATATAATTATATATTTGTCTTTTAAAATCAGGATGAAATTTCGGTAGATGTGAAAATACAACCTTTGCTTATATTTGTGGGAACACGTTCCCAGATCAAAAATTCACATCGATGACGGAAAGTTGGGAACAATGTGAAAATTTCACAACTCTCCTTATATTTTGTATGGGAACGCGTTCCCAACTCCAAAAATTTCAATATCCTTGAAAATTCAACACCCTAATTATTCTGCATTCTCAGAAATATTTAAAATGTCGGCCAAGGGGCTTGCTGAGCTTAGGGGACTCCAGTTTGATTTTAATGATGATGCTCTTTTCACGGACTTTCTGAATAAGATTATCAATGCCCTTAAAATTGTTTCAGCGCAAAAATGCGAGCATTCGTTTGATCATTCTCGGCCTGCCTCTGACGTCCACAAGGCTATGGTGACTATCAAAAAAGAAAACCCTGTTGCTCTTGATTGCATCAAAATTCGGTGTCAACGACGCATTCTTTTCGGCCCTCCCGCGATGATCGGTCATCACGACGGAATCACCGGCGCCGAAATCGCCGAAATGTCAGTCGAGGGCTTCGCCGATTATATGGAAAAACTGGAATCGCGGCGGTATAAAGGTTGGGCATCTTGATCCAAATTCATCGAAATGATAAATAAAGAGCTCGTTGAGTCAGTATACATAGGACAACACGATGACCAAACAAAATATTTATTCTTGAAACTTGCCGAGCCGCGTCGCTGCGTCTTTTGCAGACCCCTTGCAGAACACAAGCAGCTTCTGGTGCACTGACCCCGCGACCCGGCTGATGTTCATCGCGTTGAACGCGCGCATGGCCGCGGTGGCCGGCTCCTGTAGATACACGAGCTCGTTGTGGTAGCTCAGCCCCGCCGCGACCAGAATATCCACCGTGCGCTCCGGGAAACGCGCGAGCACGCCGTTCCGGCGCACGTTGCCGACCATAATCACAAAAAAGCATTCCGGCTCGAGCTTCGCTGCCGCGCGCATGAGGATCGCCTCGTATGCCGCGAAGAACGCGTCCTCGCGCATCGTGCTCAGCTCGTCGGGCATGTCCGAGTATTTCTCCATGTCCATATACGGCGGGCACGTGAACACGAGCTGGCACGTCGGCGCATCGAGACGCGCGCTGTCGCCGCACACCCACTCAACCAGCTCCGGCCGCGGCGTCAGTCCGATCTGCGTGTAGTTGGCGTCGACCTGTGCCTGCCGGATTTCATGGCCAACGTATAAGCGCCCGAGCGTCGAAACAACGACGCCGCGCACAGAGCCGCCGGCAAACGGGTCGAACACCAAGTCGCCCGGCCTCGAATACCAGCGCACGACGAGCTCGCATAGGAACGGGTCGAACACCGACGTGCCAGTCTGCTTGCGGCGCAGCAGATCAGATAGGCCGAGTGCATTGTCGCCGCGGCCGACCTCGCTCTGGATGCCCTTGCTGAGCCACTCCTTTTTCTTGACTTTCCAGTATTTCTGCTTGGGGTCGAGCACGCTGAGCGGCGGCGCGCCGAATATGCTGTGCAAGCTGCGAGATTTCTCGGGGGATTTGGGTGTATGTTCCTCAGGCTTGCCCCCCTCGAGGCGTCTTCGTTTCATGGTATTGCAATCCCAGATTTGCCAACTGATGAAAGACAGACACTTGACTTTTGACGGGTTTCAAAATCTTAGGAAATGAACATGTGGGGCATCGATCAAGTATTGCAGATTTGTAAGGAAGCAAAAGAATCACGCAAACGGGTATATATATTCACATCGACGGACAGGCGCTTGCTTCTATGCGAAGCAATATGTGGTCACATCGGAACGTCGCCAAGAATAAATCGCGGAATCATGGAAGTTGATTTCCTGATAAAAGTTTATACAAAAAATGACGAGACTGGTTTTAGAGGAGTAGGCCACGCAATCCACATTTTCTTTCATTATGACAAATATGCCGAGATAGAAAATAATCTTCTTCATTTAACTATGTGCCAGGAGGCTCGTGTATACATGTTTACGGAGTCTTGTCTAATTACTGATATTCATAAAATTATCGAATCACTGAGGGCGGAAACAGTAATTCAATCAATTACCCATCTTCGCATTGATGAACAATAAAATTTTATCCTTATTTATTATTTGGGCCGGAATTCCCCGACTTCCCTTTCGTTTGGACGCGGCCGCTTTGCTTCGGGGATTCCGGGATTGTCGGCGTGGCTTCTGGCAACCAGAAACTGGTCAAACGACCCCCCCGATGATGTCCTTTGCGCCAATGCCTTCCGATTTGCGCAGATTGCGCACCTTGTTGATCTTGACTTGGGATTTGTGGACTTTGATGAATTTGATGGCGTCTGCGTTGTTTGCTTGCACCTCCTTCAGAAGGTTGTAGATGGACAGAAGAGAGCACTTGAAATTCAGAAGTTGCGGCACACCATCTTCACAGAACTCGGACAAGGCCGACACAAACCAGTCGCGTGCGTCTTCCTCGTAATCGTCTTCCCTGTGCTTGCTAAAATCCAAATCCTTGATCCCCTGCATTCGATAAGAATAGTTTATTCAAATCAATATAAATAGTCGCGTTCGTTAATAAATATCGGCGAGTTGATGAAAAGTTGGGAACGCCATGAAAATTTCATAACATTTCTTACATTTTGTATGGGAACGCGTTCCCAACAAATTTTTATCCTTGAATAAAAATTTGGCGTTAATTATTATCAAGGATGCCAAAACATGTCGAGTTTGACCAAAGCGTTCTGATTGCGACCCCCGAAACCGCGCGCGCGGTCCTAGCCACCTACGGAGTCGCGATCGTTCCATCCGTGCTGTCGCCCGAGAAGTGCGACATCCTTCTGGCGAAAATGTGGGACTTCTTCGAGGAAATCTCCGCCGAGATGCCGGTGCCCATTCAGCGCAACAATAGCGCATCGTGGACGACGCTGCTGGAGCTGTGCACGCACCACTGCATGCTGTTTCAGCACTGGGGCGTCGGCCACGCCGAGTTCATGTGGTGGGTGCGCCAGCAGCCAGATGTCTACGGCGTGTTTGCGCACGTGCTGCACGCGCACGCGTCCGAGCTGCTTGTGTCGTTCGACGGCGCGAGTTTCCAAGCACCACCCGACCGCGCCGACAACCCGCGCCCAAACGCCGGATGGGGTGCCAAAAAGCACTGGTTCCACATGGATCAGGCGACGAGGACGCCCGACTCCAAGTGCGTGCAGGGCTGGGTGACCGCGCTGCCCGTCGAGCGCGACGACGCGACGCTGTGCGTGCTGACCGGAAGCCACCTCCTATCGCGCCAGCTCGTGCACGAGTTTCCTGCGCTTTCCACTAACAAGAACTGGGTTCCGCTCGACGACGCCGCCGTCGGCTTCCTGAAGCGATATGGCTGCAGGGAGGTGCGCGTCGAGTGTCCGCCGGGCAGCCTCGTGCTGTGGGACTCGCGCACGGCGCACTACGGCGCGTCGCCCGTTCGCGGGCGGCCGAACCCGAAGTTCCGCGCGGCCTGCTACGTCAGCTACCTCACGCGGCACAACGCGACGCGGAAAGACATCGAAAAGAAGCTCGAGGCGCTCAAAAACCGGCGCACGACAAGCCACTGGGCCTATCCGGTCAAGCTGTTTCCGGAGAAGCCGCGGCTCTACGGCGCCGCATACCCGAACGTCGTGCCGGCGCGGCCGCCTACGCTTGACCAGCACGGCCTCGCGTTTGCCGGGGTCGGCACGCGCGAGGACATGCAAAAATACGCGGAGATCGTCGACCACTGGAACAAGCGCAATAAATAATCCATTGAATTGGTTTGTGTCGAGGATGCACCTAGGATCAGAAATCGACCTGTGCGACTCCGGAATCCGCGCAGTCCCGATGTGGGTTTCTGAGCGCAAGGGCATCCGCGTGCTGCACATGAGCAACAACCAGGTGGCCGGATTGCCGCCGTGCGGCGCGTCCTACGCCGAGATGGTGCGCATCGACCTCAAAAACAACCCGCTGCGCGAGCCTGTGCTGTGGATCAACCTGTGCGCCAACATCGAAATTCTCGACCTCGGGCGTGCGTTTGCCGACCTGTTTGCACCGCTCGACCCCATCCCACTCGACGGGGTTCGGTTCGACTTACTGAAAAGGCTGCGCATGTTATCGCTGCGCAACCACGGGCTCCGTGACGTCCCGGCGCTCCTGTGCGCATCCGCCAGCTTGGAGCTGCTCGACCTCAGCTTCAACGCGATCGAGGAGCTCCCGCCGCAGCTGCAGACGATGCCGAAGCTGCGCCATCTCAACGTCGCGTTCAATCTTCTGACGGAGGTGCGCACGCCGCCGCAGATGGACTTCCTGAACATCGCCTACAACCCTGTCGCGCTCGAGCGGCAGTTCATATTCTGCCGGGCCCGAAGCGTGTGCGCCAACGGCATTCCGGCGGAAGCGCTCTGCTCGAACGGCGTCACGACGCGGCTGGTTCTGTCTGCACACCTGTCGCCGCCCACGCCCGCGTCAAAGGCCGTTGTGCGCGACAAGCACTGTTTCGAGTCGCAGTGCGTCGAGAGCGCGGGATACTCGCGGCGCAACTGCCTCGTGCGTATGCTGGCTCACGTCGACGAGATCAACTTAGTGTGGAAAGCGCGCGCGAACGCGATGCCCGTGCGACTCCCCGCGACGCTGCAAACGGCGCACTATTTTTAACGCGAATTCATTAGCGCCGGGATGCGCGCCAATAAATGAAGTTCTTCTTTCTATTGTCGATGCTGTGCGTCGCGGCGGCGCTTGCGTCCGCGTGCACGCCCGGCCCCGGGTGCACGTCCGATCCCGAGGGCGTGCACTGTCTGGACGCCGCGAAGGACTGCGCGGGCTACTGCACGCACCGCTTCGAGCCGGACGCGTGCGGCGTGTGCGGCGGAACCAATCAGGACCTCGACAAGTTCGGCGCGTGCTGCATCGGCGGTGTGATCGGATGCGACGACATCTGCAACAGCGGCGTCACCAACGACGCGTGCGGCGTGTGCGGCGGTCACAACGAGACCATGGACGCAGCTGGCGTGTGCTGCGACGGCACGGTCGGCTGCGACGGCGTGTGCAACAGCAACAAGACGCTCGACTTCTGCGGCGTCTGCGACGGCAAGAACGCAACGCTCGACCATCAGGGCGCGTGCTGCAACGACGGCGTGATCGGCTGCGACGGCATCTGCAACAGCGGAAAGGTGCGCGACCACTGCCAAGTGTGCGGCGGCAACAACGCGACGCTCGACGCGCACGGCACGTGCTGCCATGGTGACGTGATCGGCTGCGACGGCGTGTGCGGCAGCGGCAAGGTGCTGAACGACTGCGGCGACTGCAACGGCGAGCTGATCCGGCGCAGCGTTGACGGCATCTGCTGCGGGCTGACGCACCTCGACCCCGACGGGCACTGCTGCTCCGTGTTCGACTGCGAGGGCCGCTGCGGAACGGCGGTCGTCGACGCGTGCGGCGTGTGCAACGGCAACAACGCGACGATGGACGCGCGTGGGGTGTGCTGCGAGGACAGCGCGCGCGGCTGCGACGGCTTCTGCTTCGGCGCGGAGCGCGACATCTGCGGCGTGTGCGGCCAGCACGGCGAGTCCTGCTGCGGCGCGCACGGACAATGCAGCAACCACGGCGTGTGCAGCGCGCAATTCAAGACGTGCAAGTGCAACGTCGGCTGGACGGGCTTCGACTGCGCGCTGTCGCAGCACACGTGCGATGGCGTCAGCTGCGGCCTTCGCGGCTCGTGCGTCGAGGAGGACGGCTCGGCAGTGTGCGTGTGCGAGGAGGGCTGGGCGGGCACGCGCTGCGAGCGTCCGCGCTGCCACGACCGCGGCGTGTTTGTCGTCGAGGACAACGCGTGCGAGTGCTTCCCCGGCTACGATCCACGCACACTTTGTCTCTCGTGCACGCCGGTGCCGGACGGGCACGCGCGCGTGTGTCTGGCTGCGCCAAATTTTGTGATCCCCAAGGTGGTTCCGCTGCGCGAGGCGGACCTCATCTACATGGTCAACAGCACGTCGATCGGCGACATCCCCGTCGCGCCGTTCCCGCCCGAGTCCGAGTTCAACGGCACGCAATACGACTGCGCGTGCACCCCGGTTGCGCGGGCGGCGCTTGCGCGCTACACGATCCAGGACGCCAACGAGCAGTTTTCGCGCATCGCCGGCGAAACCATCTCGCACCTCACAACGACCACCGAGGAGCTCGAGGCGCTCGTCACCCGCACAATCCGCGGCTACGAGATTCAGGCATACTGGCCGCCCGGCATCATCTGGCTGCTCATGTCGGTCGCCGCCGTCATCGCGCCGGTCATTGTGCTTGCCGCAGTCTCCATCCTCTTCCGCGGCAACCCTATTGTGAACGTGTTAAAATCACTCAAATAATTCTCAATTTCAGGCTCTTAAACCCCATAATAAATTTCGATTTCGAAGTTACATCAAATCAAGAATAACCACAGCTAGAACGCTAACAGGCTTCTGGAGCCGAGATAGAGTTTCAGACTAACCCCACTCAAAATGTATGG
>CAYWRU010000103.1:0-7732 GCA_964460795.1 uncultured bacterium
ACCGCTGGAAGGCTAAACCTTTACATCACTTTACACAATTTAATTGACGTGACCTCCCCATGATGAAGTAGAAATTCTTTCCGAACTTGGCGCCATATGATAGTCTTTTAGTGTGACTAACTCATGGCCACAACTTAGGTTGGCGTATCTTTTACTATGCCTGATCGGCATAGCCGCAAGTCCTGCGCAGGCGATTTTAAATAGTCGGATAAATATTTCAGAACTTCCTCCGAATCTCACAGCGCTCAATCGAAGCCCTAAGGATTTAGCCTCACTTAAAGGAAATGTTGTAGTGCTTTATTTTTGGACAAGCACAAACTATGAATCCCTGAATCATTTGGCTTTTCTCAATGACATCTTCGTTACTTATAAAGATCAAGGCTTGTCCATTATAGGAATTCATGTCCCTAAAATGGAATTTGAAAAGGATCCCGCGGTTCTTACAAGGCTTCTGAATCGATACAACCTTTTGATCCCTGTGCTGCAGGATAACCAGGGGGAAGCCCTTCAAACTTATTTTGTGACGGATATACCCTGGTTGATTTTAATCGATCGATTGGGACGAATTCGCGCAACGCTCATGCCCCCTCTATCCCAAGTTGCTTTAATGTCCCGCATCAGTGATTTGATCACAGAATCGGACGGCGCTGCGCTAGGCACTCTTCCGGAAGATTTACTAAAGCCGCTCGAAGGCCCATTCTCAAGTCTTAAATTTAATTTTGGGTACAAAGATTTAGCTTTTTTTGGAAATTTTACAAAGGTTCGAAGCGAAGAGGTTCAAGATTTTGCTTTTCCTGATTTTATCCAACCCAACTTATTTTATATTGAGGGGGGCTGGAGATTTCAGCGCCAACTCGCAGAAATCTTGTCCGAGAAAGCCAAGGTTCGTTTTTACTTTCAGGGGGCTGTTTTAAGTTTGGTTGCCGAAGCACCGCAAGGCACTACAAGAGAAGTGCAGATCCGAATTGATCATAAACCTTTGTCGAAGGAGCTTTTTGGTCCCGACACATCGCGTAACGGGGATGAAACGGTTGTGAAAATTAATGAGCCAAGAATTTATACGATCCTATCGCTTCCCGCCCCCCTTAAAGAGGCTCATGAAGTGGAACTGACCGTGACGGGGGGGATGACCTATCTTTATGGCCTCACATCCAGCGACATGCCAATGCAGTACTCGACAAAGAAATCGGAAGACTCTGAGGAAGAGGACGGAGAACTTAAACTCAGCACAACCTTAGAAGCCGATTAGAGCATGGATTTGAATCGGTCCCAAGGGAAATGATTCCCGGGACATTCAGTATTTTTTCCCGGAACATTTCGATGTCCGATGACATTTGAATTTGGAATTTTATAATAGCTTTGAAGCGTTTTAACCAAAAATACAAGGGCGTGTAATTCTTTTTCTGTTACGTAAGTTTCACTAAAATTTCCCACCAAAGAAATCCCGATTCCATGTTCATTCATACCGTTTGCGTTGGCATGCGCGCCAACCATCTGCTTAATCCAACGAGGGCCGACCTCAATTTGTCCGTCTTCCGTTCCGCCGGTCCCATTATCGATTAAAAAATGATAGCCAAGCCCATTCCAAAAGCCCCTTTTTTGGTGAAGCTGATCAATGGCAAAAGCATTGCCAGATTCCGTGGCGGTGTGGTGAATCACAATGTGAGTCCAACGACGGTTTGGATACAGAGGAATAAGCGGTTTAGCTCCTTCGGTACGAGGAATTAAAATTTTCTGTCCTTTATTAATCTGTACAGGATTTGATATTTTGTTGGCAACCATGAGAGTTTTGATGTCTACGCCATAAGTCTTGCTAATTCGCCATAAGGTTTCTGACGGGCCAACCACATGCCAAACCGTATGTGGATACGCATGCCCCCCCATGTTTCCATAAACCGTAACCGGGACTTGCGACTGCATGTACATGCTGGGCCGCGGGGTTGAGGTAGAGCATCCCGACTGAAAAATAACAAACCCCGCGAGCACTATGAAAAAAGCGCGGTGTGCCAGTCCTTGACTCGGCGCTGCACTTCCAATGTTTTTCATGAATCTCTCAGCTCCTATTCGCCTGAATCTTGGGATTCAGAAATGGTAGGAGTTTTTGCATCCAGGTCTTTTAAAAGTTTTGTTAAATCATCGTTGGTTAAGCGCGGACTGCTTGTTCCCAGCGTTTCTGCAGGTACCGGATCCTTTGTTACCTCTATAGCATCTTGTGTTTCTGCCAGCTGAGGATCGCGCCCCAGCATGGACTGAATTTTTTGGATATTTTGATCGATTATCGACAACTTTTCTTTTCGATTAAGTTCCGGCGCAGCACTTTGCATATCATTGGTTTCCGGCTTCTTTTCGCCAGAACCGTTTGATAACATTGGAAACATATTATCTTCTTTTTTTTCTCCTAGCAAGCGGGCATGTATTTGAACTCGCATTTTTGCCGATGGAAATTCCTCGAGGGTAAGCAACTTCAACCGAACATCCTGAATGGTTTGAAGCTGGTCGGCCCCAACCCACAAATAGGCATAAAACTCCTTTTTAGACGTGAGTTGCTCTTGTGAAATGAGATCCGAACCCACAATATATTGATTTGAATCCAAAAAACGGATCTCAGCCCATCCTGAGATCATTGGACCTAAACTTTCTTTGGTGTCTAATAGTGAAACTTTGTATAGAATTTCTTTCATTACAAGAGGAGAAGCCTCACTCGCACGAACACTCTTCTCCTGTCCTGTAGACTGATAAATAATTCGATAGGATGAGTGCTCAAAACACTTTGAAGGCATTTTGGAAAGAATTTCTGCCTGTGCTTGCGCAGCCCACGCGAGTGACACACTAAGGCATCCGACAAAACCCAGGATTTTTATGGGGTGAGAATTAATCACAATATTTTATTTAGCGCGGGATAATTGGGCCGCAATTTGCGTTTCAATCGTCCGAAGGGCCTTGACAGAATCAAGCCCCAAATCAACCGCAATGATCGGAAGGCCCTTATTTTGAATCGCTTCAAAATCTCCTAGACCTTGCGCGCGTTTCAACTGCCCAAAAGTATACGGCTGATCGGGAATAGCGGCATCTGCTCGATCCTGAATAAAGAATTCCATAAATAATCCGGACGGGGTTCCCCCTTTATAGAATTGTCCGATGGAATGCAGATAACGAGGTCCGAATCCGAAAAGAACTGGGACTTTAAAGTGCCGTCGTATCATTTGGCGCAATTTTGCAAAAGCCTTTTGATTTGCAGCATTTCGCGGCAAATAAGCTAACAAAACCACATAACTGGTCTTACGAATTTGTTTAAGAATAAGTCCCCACTCCACGGTTTTTTTAAGATAAAAATACCGCGTTGGATTCTCAGGCATTTTTCCTTTTCTGATTTCATCTAAAAATTTGAGGGTGATCTGTTTACTCTCGGTCACATTCGGCTCGTCAAATGGATTCACTCCAAGCACCGTGCTAGACGCCGCCGTAGCAATCTCCCAAGATAAAAATTCACAGCCCAGGGCCTCAGGACCGCTCCATTCCACTTCAATAACCGGAAACTTTGCTCGCTTCAGTTGGATCATGCGAGCAGCGCTTATCTTGGGCAGGGGTTCATTTTTCAATTTGAAGACCAGGAAAACACGATCCTCTCCATAATCGGAAACATCACCCAGAACTTCACTATCAACCGGAAGAACTCCCCGTTTTTCTTTTCCAGTGCTTTCAGCAATCAATTGTTCGAGCCATGCGCCAAAAGATTCCAAACTCGGTGATGTCACCAAAGTAAGCTTGTCCTTACCTTTTTTTGCCAGCGCACCTAAAAGCAGCCCAACACCCACTCCCGGACATTTTTGAGTATTACCTGTCGATGAGACTTGGGCTTCATAAACCCGACGAGCCGCGTCCAGCAAACCGCGGTAATCAATCCCCATCAAAGCAGCGGGAACGAGTCCAAAAAGCGATAGCGCAGAATATCGGCCCCCAATATCCGCGGGATTTAAAAAAACTTTTCGAAAATGTTTTTTTCTGGCAAGGGATTCAAGGCTAGATCCGGGATCGGTAATCGCGGTAAAGTGCCCACCAATTTCCTGAGGGGTTGCTTTTTTTCCATAAAAAGCCGAGACTTTTTGATAAAAATATTGAAACTGTGAAAGCGTTTCGATGGTGGAACCTGACTTGCTGGCAACTAAAAAATGGGCGGCTCCCATTGTGATGCCTTTTTCAACATCCCGAATATCTTGCGGATCTGTTGTATCGACGATTCGAAATTTAAGCGTCCGGTTTGAGCGCTTACAAATCAAGCTCATGACCTCGGGCGCTAGACTTGAACCGCCCATTCCAAGCAAAATCAAAAATTTCATCTTTGATTTTTGCATGTCTTGGACATACGCCTCAATATCATGAAGCTTTCCGAGCATGGTTTCATGAACCTTCAGCCAGCCTAAACGATTTGCAATAACTTTTTGATGGTCGCTATCTTCCTTCCACAGCCGGGGATCCTGTTTTATGAATAACTCCATCCCCTGACGGGAATCAAATTCACGGATGGCAGCAGACCAAGCCTCTTGATCGTCGGGTTTAAGGGTTGTTCGCACAACCGGAACAGAAATTTGAGAACGGGACTTCTTGGACATCGTCATACACACCCTCTCCAGCGTTTTCATGAGTTCATCAAAAGCATCACAAAACTGCCTTAAGCCCTGCACCTGCAGATCATTACCAATCTGATTCAGATCGAGCCCCCATTGATTTAACTGTCGGATCACGGAACGGACTTCGGACAGATCGCTTGCTGCAGACTCAGGAACAATTTTCCCATGATCAAGCAAAGCCTCTACGGTAATTTGCGGCATGGTATTAACCGTATCCGCGCCCACCAAGTTTTCGACATACATCAAATCGGAATAAGCAGGATTTTTGCAGCTCGTACTTCCCCAAAGAAGTCTTTGGACTTTGCCGCCCGATTCCACAAGCTTATTGAATGATGAGCTGGCAAATATTTTTCTAAATTCCTGGTAGATCAATCTTGAATTCGCCAGAGCAGCCTGACCGCGCAGTTTTAAATAGGCTTCCTTATGATTGGAGCGAGCGTTCTGCGAAAGCTCCTCAAGCTTGCGATCAATAAGCGTATCAAAGCGACTGACAAAAACACTGGCCACGGAACGGACTTTGGATGAATTACCATGCTGCTCAGTATAAAGCTGAAGACCTTCAAGATAAGCCTCCGCTACTTGACGGTATTGATCCAAGGTGAATATAAGGGTCACATTGACGTTAATCCCTTCGGAAATCAAGTCCCGGAACGCAGGAATGCCCTCCGGTGTGGCGGGAACTTTTATCATCAGATTTGCCCGGGCAACACGTTTCCAGAGGCGCCTAGCCTCGCTTAGCGTTTTTTCCGTGCAGTGTGCTAGAGTTGGAGAAACCTCTAGACTGACATATCCATGCTCTTTCTGAGTCCGGACATACACCGGATTCAAAATATCGCAAGCGTCCTGAATGTCTTTGATCGAGAGCGTATCATAGATCTCAAAAGCGGATTTCCCTTGCTTGGCTAGACGTTGGATGTCAGCCGAGTACAAACCTTTCCCCTGTGCAAAGGCCTGCTGAAAGATACTGGGATTCGAGGTGAGACCCAAAATACCCTTGTTTTTGACAAGATCCTTCAAGAATCCGGAGCTCAGCATCTCACGGCTTATCGAGTCGAGCCAAGGGCTCTGACCGGCGTCGTTTAAAGCATGCGTAGCTAATTTTTGTATTGTTTGCGGCATTGTATGCTTCCAGAAAGGGTTATCCAGCCTGGCGGTGATGTATAGTTTAAAACAGGATGCGTAGACTGGCAATGAGTACTTTTATCAAAGGAAAAGCGGGTCGAAGGACTAGAGGGCTGGATTAGGCTTTATTTCCAGTGAGTTTTCAGAGAAAGAAACCGCATTGGCAGGCGCCAGTGGAATTTCGAAAGCAAAACTTGATCCTTTATTGAGGCCCTCGCTCTCCACCCAGACGCGGCCCTGATGACAATCGATCAATTGCTTGACGATGGCAAGTCCTAACCCGCTTCCTGAATATTTGCGGGAAATTGGGTTCGCGGAGCGGTAGAACTCATTAAAAATCAGATTGTGCTCGCTCGGATCAATCCCGATTCCGGTGTCACGAATAGCAACCTGAATCATCCCCTCCTGCGGCCGATGAATGGCCTGAAGCACTATTTTTCCTCCTGCAGGCGTGTACTTAACTGCATTATGCAAAAGATTCACAATGACTTGCGTAATTCGATCCAAATCGCCGACCACATCTGGAAGGACATCAGGAATGCGCTCTTCAAAACGAATATTGTTCTGTTCACACACTACGGCATGATCTTCAGCGCAAGCTTTGAGCACAGGAACAAAATCAAAGACATCGCGCTTTAACACCACGCGGCCGGACCGGATACGGGAAAGATCAAGGAGTTCATCCACAATTCGATTAAGACGCTGCCCCTGCATCAGGACTTTTCGAACGCGTCTTTTTTGCTCATCGTTGAGGGGCCCCAGTTTTTCCCTCAAAAGAATTTCCGCAAACCCGCTAATGATCGACAGGGGCGTCCGAAGTTCGTGCGAGGCAACGGTTAAGAATTCATCTTTTAATTGATTAAATTTCGCACTTTCCAGTTTTTGCTGTTCCTGGCGAAGCGAAAGCAGTCTCTCTTTGTTTAAAAGGAAATAGACACCCGGCAAGATCAAAAGCGCTTGATTGACCCGTTCCAGCAAGGGGATCGCATGATCATAAAAAGCAAGGATGCTCAAATAGTGGTGAATGCAAAGAATGACCGCAAATGAGAGGTAAATAAAATCAAGCACATTGCGCTTATGCCGCTTATCGTAAAAATCAAGAACGATGATCGAGAGCGTAATGGCAAGATAGACCATCAAACCGCTCATGTTGAGTAGAAGGTAGGTCATTCCTGAGGTCGACAAAGACTGAAAATAAGAAATCATACAAACCCTAAGCGTTTATTTTTTTGCGTTTTTAAGGGCAATCATTTTATCAACCCTGCTTTTAATTTCGCTGAAGGTAAAGGGTTTAAAAACCACATCATTCACGCCAGAATCTTTAACGCGTTTTTGATCCGTTTCCCCTTTCAACGCTGTAACGGCAATAATGGCGAGATCTTTAAATCGGGCGTCTTGACGAACAAATTTCATAAATTCAAACCCATCGAGTTCGGGCATCATAAAATCAAGAAAAACTAAATCCGGCCGTTCTTCGACAAGTTTTGCGCCAGCCGCAAAACCATTGGGTGCTTCGACCACTCGGACCCCCGAAATAGTGGTCAAAATATCGCGCATGATGGAAAGCAGGTCAGGTTCGTCATCGACAATTAAAATGACAAATTCGGGTCGAGAAGTTAACTCTTCATCACCCTGCCAGGGCAAGTTGTATTCATGAGCAAAACGGACGAGCTCATCGTGTTCAATTCTACGATGCCCTCCTACCGTAGTAAAACATTTGAACTTGCCACTTTCAATCCAGCGGATAACCGTGATGGGCGTTACTCCCAATAAGCGGGCCACTTCATGAGTGGTATAGAGTCTTTTTGAGTTTCCATTTTTTTCCATAACAGGACTCGTTTCGTTCGCACGATTTGATCTGAATGTGCTTTTTGTAACTTCTTAGATAAGTATAGATCGGCGGATGGCAGATTGCAAATTTTCAATATAAAAGGTCGCGTATCATAAATTGTGTAATTTGATGAAATAAAAAGGGTGTATCC
>CAYWRU010000104.1:0-7724 GCA_964460795.1 uncultured bacterium
TTTTCGGTGTGGCCATGCTCAATGGCGTTGTTATGGTTTCTTATATCAATCAACTACGCAAGGAAGGGACGCCCCTCAAAGAGGCTGTGATGAAAGGTGCTGAAACGCGGCTTAGGCCGGTTCTCATGACGGCACTCGTGGCAAGTTTGGGGTTTATTCCAATGGCCTTTGCCCACGGAACTGGCGCGGAAGTTCAGAAGCCGCTTGCTACGGTCGTGATCGGGGGGCTTGTTTCTTCAACGTTTCTGACACTTGTGGTTCTTCCCATTCTTTATCTTTGGTTTGAAAAAGGAAACAGGAATAAAGCTTAAACATTTTTTAAATTTGAAAGGAGGCTTCCATTGACAATACCGACAGAAGGCAAATTGCTTAGGATTTTTGTGGATGAAACCGATCGGTGGCATGGTCAACCTTTGTACGAAGCAATCGTCTATCGAGCCAAAAAAGAAGGGATGGCTGGAGCAACAGCTACCAAAAGCATCATTGGTTTTGGTGCAAAAAGCCGCATAAAACAGGACGACATTCTCCGGATTTCGACAAACCACTCCATCATCATTGAGATCGTGGACAGCGAGGAAAAGATCGATCACTTCTTGGAAGCGGTTCGCGAGATGGTCAGAGAGGGCTTGATCACAGTTGAGAAGGCCAATATCATCATGTACCAGGCGCAGGAATAAAAGCACTGGAGGATTGATATGCTGAAAATTGTTGAAACGGATCGAAAAACAATTGATCAGGTTGGAAAGGATTTAGAAGAGGCCGTCAAGAAACGAAAATTTGGAGTACTCACCGTCCATAATTTAAAAGAGACTTTAGAAAAGAAGGAAGTTCCTTTTAATTCCGAATGCCGGATTTATGAGGTGTGCAATCCTCTCCAGGCCAAGAATATTTTAGAAAGTGATCCGTCTCTTTCCGCCATTTTGCCATGCCGCATTTCTGTTTACCAAGATGGTACAAAAATAAAGCTGGCTACAATTAAGCCAACGGTGCTTATCGAGCAACTCGGAGCGTCCGACCTCAAGCGCGTAGCCGAAGAAGTGGAAGGGTTGCTTTTCGAGATGATGCATGAAGCAGTAAGCGTTAAAAAATAAAGATCAATATTCAAAATAAACAAAGTGTCCAAAATGATTACTGAAATAGGATTAGCCGCTGGCGATATCTGGAAGCTTTTGGATGACCATGGTCAGCTCGAATTATCAAACATAATCAAAGAGGCGCCTCATTGTGAAGAGCAGACGTTGATGGCTTTAGGCTGGCTTTGCCGGGAAGGGCACGTGCTCATTATGAAGCAGGATAAGAAGACATTTGTGAAGTTACGATCGGAAAGGTAAAAAACTCATGTCATGTAAGTGCCATAAAGAAGCGTTTGAGGGAAGCTGGTATGCGCATCCGCCCATGCGGAACGCGCTTATCGCCGGAGGCCTGACTACTCTAGCTTTTGCTTCAGCGCATCTTCGATTGGTGCCATCCTTTATTGAAATTCTTCTTTACGTTGTTGCCATTTTTATAGGTGGTTATCACTGGATTCGCGAAGGACTCGAAGAGTTAATCAAAGAGCGAGAAATCGGGATTGAAATCCTCATGCTGGCGGCGACTATTGGCTCCGCAGTTTTAGGCATGTGGGACGAAGCCGCTTTTCTCGTTTTCCTTTACGGCGCGGCAGAAGGGTTAGAGGAGTACACATTTGCAAAAACAAGGGCATCCATTCGCAAACTGCTTGATCTGGCTCCCAAAGAAGCTCGGGCTATAAAAGACGGGCAGGAAGCAATCATTCCCGCTCAAGATTTAGGATTGGATGATATTTTCATCGTGCGTCCGGGAGAATCGCTTGCGACCGACGGAGTCATTGTCAAAGGTAGTTCGAGCATTAATGAAGCGGCGGTTACGGGAGAATCTATTCCAGTTGAGAAAAATGAAGGAATGAAAGTCTTTGCCGCCACGATGAATCAGACTGGCACTCTGGAGATCAGAGTGACCGCAACCTTTGAAAATAATACACTCTCTAAAATTGTTCATCTGGTTGAAGAGGCGCAGGAACAAAAAGGGAAAGCACAGCTTTTCATCGAAAAATTCGGCAGGTGGTACTCACCTTTTGTGCTGCTGGTCTCGGTGCTTTTAGTGGCTATCCCTTTCCTGTTGGGGCTGTCTCTTTCTTGGTGGGCGACAAGAGCCGTTGTTCTTCTTGTGGCCGCTGCTCCATGTGCGCTTATTATGTCCACCCCTGTTGCAATTGCGGCAGGCATCGGAAGAGCCGGAAAATCCGGAGTTTTGATTAAAGGAGGAATGCACCTTGAGAACTTGGGCAGGATAAAAGCAATCGCTTTTGATAAAACCGGAACGCTTACGAAAGGAAAGCCGGTAGTGACGGAAATCGTACCTGTAAAAGATCCGGAAAAAGTTGTGTTGGAACTTGCTCATAGCGTGGAGCGGTTTTCAGAACATCCATTAGCGCAAGCTATTGTTGAAAAAGCTAAAGAATCAAAGGCACATTATTTTGAAGCCAGCGATTTTAAAGCGCTGGTTGGAGCAGGAGCCAGAGCAAAAGTTCAGCACCAAACGATTTACGTTGCGAAGGCCGAGCTTTTTAAAGAATTGGGGCATGATATTTCGAAGCTTAAGGACATTCAAAGATTGCGGGATCAAGGCAATACGGTCATCCTTGTCGGCACCGACCAAAAAATCGCTGGGCTTATAGCAATCCGTGACGAAATAAGAACCGAGGCAAAGAGCGTGATTCAGGTGCTTAAGAAAATGGGGATTAAATTGGCCATACTCACGGGAGATAATGCGCTGACTGCAAAAGCAATTGCAGAGCATCTTCAAATTGACGAAGTAAAAGCAGACTTAAAGCCTGTTGACAAAATCCAAGCTATTGAAAAACTCAAGGCGGAACATGGCGATGTGGCCATGGTCGGTGACGGCATCAATGATGCACCCGCTTTGGCAAAAGCGACGGTGGGCATTGCCATGGGTACGATTGGAACTGATGCGGCGATTGAAGCAGCTGACGTTGCGTTAATGGCGGATGATCTGGAGAAGGTTATCTTTGCAATCAAGCTTGGGAAAAAAGCGCGAAAAGTAAGCGCCCAGAATATTATTTTCTCCTTGCTCCTTCTTGCCGCACTCGTTCCCTCGGCTCTTTTGGGTTATATGACGGTTTCAATTGCTGTTTTAATCCATGAATCTTCTGAAATTCTTGCTGTTGCAAACGGATTACGATTACTTCGTTAAGAAAAACAAATCGGAGGATATAATCAATGCATAGTACAAAAAAAATTATTTGCATCATTTCCCTGATGATCTTTTCCGTGGGATGCGCTCATTACGAGAACGATCTTGCCCAAGAAGGAAAGGCGGCTGTTGAGATCATCCCACCAAAAGTTATGGTCAAGATTTCGAATGTACATGTTTTAGGAAAAGAAGATGGTCTCAAAGTGATTGGCTCAGTAGAACGCACCGGCCTTGGAATAATGAACGGTCATATCGACGTTGCAGTTTTGTCTCCAGAAAAGACTGTTTTGGGACTGGCGAGCACGGATTATTCTCCGACTTTTCAGAGACGATCTGTTCGTCGGCGAGCGGTAAGGCCATCTTCTTTTTCTGCCAAGTTTTTGGGCAGTCTCCTTGCAGGTTCTGTCGTTAAAGTTGCATTTCACCCAGAAGAATTAGACAATAAGATTAGTTGCATAACACTCTTGGGGTTGTCGATCAGTTCCTGAAATCGTAATCCAAAGGGGTTGTTTGTAGATGAGTCCATCGGGAATCTAAATTCAAAGGATATAAACGCTGCCCTCCAATTATTCAAAGAGCTGTACACCTAAGACAAATCCTCGTTTTTTTCTCAGATAATTCCTCCCTATTTTCATTCTCTTCTCTTTCTCTGCTTTTTTCTAGTTCATTGGCTCTTCAAATAACTTCTGTGTTCAAAACAAATATTTGTTACTAAAAAAGTACCGTTTCGACCCCCCTATAGAGTGAGAGGAGTTTTAGATTTTGGAATGATCTGGCGGGGAGAGCTTAGATCTTGAGCTAGAAAGGTCCCAAAATATTTTCCGAATACAGCAAAAATAGTTTGCCTAAAAAACAGGGTTTCGACCCCCCTCATAGATTGAGAGGACTTTTAGTTTTTGCTTCGCTTGACGGGCCAGCTTGGGTTTTTTGGCGGATGAAGCCCTTGCTAGATGGAGGGTTTTCCCTTGCATTAAAAAATACTTTCAATTTCTTGTAATGGCGGTGCCAGGTTTCCCCCCTATTAAGAATAGAGGGTATTTTAAAAATTTGATTATTTTTGACTAAGAAGTGCTGTTTCGACACCCCTATAGAGTGAAGGGACTTTTAGTTCTTTGATGGGTACGCCGGGCAATTTTAGTCTGGTCCATTGCACTTTTACCTAAAAAAAACAAAAACCGCCAAGCAAAAACTTGGTCGTGAGGATTCGAGGTCATAAAGCCTCCCCAGGAATATCAAACCGTAAATGAATCAAAGGAGCAATTATGGATTTGACCAGTAAAAGCACAGAACCTTTTATTTTGAGTGATCTGGATCTTGAGGCGTTTTGTTATCTGAATGAACAGGAGGGGCTTTTGTAATGAAGATTCAGACTAAATTAAATCCGAGAGTGGTGGTGGCAGGTGGAGGTAACGGTACCACGAGGCAAAATGTTGTAAGTTGTTTTGCCATTTGCCTTCGCCTGGGTCGCTTGCTTCCGACCAATCTCCCCCGTCATAGGGGACAATTTGGGGTAGATTGGTCGGAAGCTTTGAGGGCTTCGGCAAATGGCAAAGTTGAGGTCATGGGATGATAGTGATGGAAGGAATGACGTTAACAAACCGGGATCATGAGATCTTAAAGATGATACTTGAGATGAAGTTCATGACTCTGGATCAGATCGCTCGGATGTTCTTTCCTGAAAGTAAGAATGTTTATAAGGTGCCTTTACGGAGGATCAATCTTTTGATGAGAAAAGGCCTTCTAAGGTCCGTTCGTCCGATTGTGGGGCATAAGAGCCTCTATCTTGTGACAAAGCTCGGAGCCAAGCTTTTAAAAGAAAAGAACCTCTCCCGATTAAGGGCACTGGGTAACGTATGCCTGAATCTCTATGAACATGATCTATTGGTAACGGATCTTAGAATCCTCTTTGCCCAGAGGCTTGGATTTAAACGCTGGATTTCAGAGCGGGTGCTGCAGGGTGAGCGGCGAAAAGCCAGGGTGCCGGACGGAGTGGTCAGCAACGGGAAACAGAAGTTCCTAATTGAAGTGGAGTTGAGTCTTAAGAATAAATCCCGATATCAAAAGATTTTCTCGTTTTCACATCCCCGGTACTCCGATTATGAAGCGATTTTGTATGTCATGGGGAACGATGCCCAGCTTAAATGGCTCATGAGAGAGGCGGACTCACGTAACGATATTTATTTTATTACCCGCAAAACGCTTGAACAGGCTGTGGACGGTGCGGAGTTTGTTCGCTGGAGAGGCTCTCTTTATTTATCCAGCTCTGATAAAAGTGATTTGAAAGATGCCTTGGGACCCGAGATCCACGAAGGCCTTCAGGAATTTATGGAAGCGGATGGAACCACTATTTTTCATGAACAATCGTGATGAAGAGAACGGGGACCCTTCATGGATGGGTGAAGAATTATAAGGCTTCAGGTAATGAAAGGGGGTGCAAAAAATAGCGGGTATGACAACCATTGCCAAAACTCAAAACCATTTTAATTCTGAGGGGCGAAAATTTCTGAATCTTAAACATGCGAGCCATTTTTTAGACATGCCTATTGGGACATTGAGAAAACGATACATGGAAGGCCGGATCCGGTACATGAAAGACCCTTATTCAAAAAGGATTTATTTTTCAGAACAGATGCTGGTGCGGTACATGCAAAGATGCGAGCAGAAAACTTTCGGAAATGTGGAATGAATCAGGGGATACGGATGCTAGGCTTGTTTTGAATCAAAGAGGGTGTCTAGCTTGTTGATTTCTTTTTTAAGGTGATGTCTTTGAAGGTGCTTATAAATTTTCATGATCATGCGGAGATCCGTGTGTCCGACCCAATCCGCAACCGAAATGGGCTGGATGCCGTTTTGCAGGCAGTGGGTGATGAAGGTGTGGCGCAGATCATGAAACCGGCAATTGATTCCCGATAGTTTTTTTGTTTTGGCCCAGTTTCTCCGGAAATTGGTGAAGTCAAAAACATGTTCGTTGTGGGGCTGGTGTTTTGAGAGGATCCGGGCAAGCGGGTCAGATAAATCGACAATTCGGTTTTTTCCAGTTTTGGTCCTGGCATTCTGGCCGCGATTGATGATGCGGATTTCTTTTTTCTCAAGATCCAGATCGGTTGTTTTCAGGTTCTCAAGTTCACTTTTACGCATTCCGGTTCCGAGTGCTGTTGCAACCAAATAATAAAATCCGCCGCCGTTGCATTGGCGGCTGGCCGCAAGAAGCTTTTGAGATTCGTCGTGAGTCAGGCAGCAGCCCTTTTCCTCTTCAACGTGTTTGACGCTGGAGACTCTTTCAAGAGGATTACTGGCCAGATAGCCCCATTCAGCCAATTTCTTAAACATGGGCTTAATTGTATTGAGCTGGCGGTTTAGGCTGATGGGCTTGATTTTTCGAATTTTTGATTCCCCTTTGAGTCTTAATGCCTTATAATTCTCGATCACTTCAGGGGTAACCTGCGCAAGATAGCGGATGGCCTTTCGTTTGATGAATGAAAGAAATGGTCCGTTAAGTACGTAAGCATTGCCTTGATAATTCTTTGGGGAGTGATGAAGCTGGCTGTATTCCAGATATTTCTGGATGGCAGCCTCAATTTCAATTGACGGTAGTTTGTTTTTTGAATCAGAAGCGGTATCTGATGATGCGGAGTCCGGGAACCCCATTTTTTTCATGAGAAGCCGGGCATTTAGCTTCTCAAGCTCCCGATGGGCGTGTTTTTCATCAGAGCCTGTAAAAAGACGGCGGCGCCTCCCGTCTTCATACCAATCGAGAAAGAATTTATTTAATTTAGGATTGAATCGGATATTTGCCATGAAAAACAGCCTTTCTTGCAATCTTGAATTCGACGTTCAGATCATAGCATGCATAGGCTATGGCGACAAGGCAATTTTGGGCAATCAAAATATTGAGTTGTTGTAACTCGTTTAAGGGCCGGTAGCTCAGCTGGGAGAGCGCCACAATGGCATTGTGGAGGTCATGGGTTCGATCCCCTTCCGGTCCAGCCTTCGCTTGCTTCGCAAGCTACGGCTCGGCAGGCCGCTTGCGAATATTTTAATAGCAAGCGAAGGCTGTCGCGCCGAAGCCCCTAAGGGCATAGGCGGACAAAAAGTAATTCCTCATAAAATAAAGGGGAGTCGAGGCGTATCACATACGTTTATATTCTTCAGAGTGAAGAATTTTCTGAAAAGTACTATGTTGGCGTAACAGACGATCTCGAAAGTCGTCTTCGGTCACATAATGCCGGAGAGGTTGCTTATACTTCAAAATATAGCCCCTGGCGAATCAAGACTTATGTAGCGTTTACAAATGAGAAACAAGCTGTTTCTTTTGAGAAATATTTAAAAACTGCTTCCGGTCGTGCTTTTTCGAAAAAGAGAATGTAAGATTAGGTCGAATTAAATTTTTCATTTTTAATTAATTGATGCGAGCGTGGCGGAACTGGCAGACGCGCCGGACTCAAAATCCGGTGGCCCCTAAAGCCGTGTGGGTTCGATTCCCTCCGCTCGCA
>CAYWRU010000105.1:0-7585 GCA_964460795.1 uncultured bacterium
CACTCCCAAGGCTATCAAACTGGATCCCCTGCCGACCGTGCTAGAAGACTCGTTTATATATGAAACGACTGGTGCTGATCCGCTCGAAAAGTCTCAAACATCCAAGGGTCACTTGGAAATGGAATTGAAGAAAGTTGTTGAAACTCAAAAGCTAATGAAAGCGGAACAAGATAAGATGCTCTGCGAAATTCGCGATCTCATCAAGAATCTCACGAAAAGTCCAACTGTGGCCACCTCTGCGACACCGTCCAAACGCACCTCGCCTTGGGCCGAAGACGAAACTGTAGAGAAATCTCTACATCAGTAGAGCTCTTTCTCTACATCCGACCTACTGCGTAAGTACATGCCCCCATTACTTCTCATACATTAATATATTACTCTCTCTACATTCTCTATCTAAAATGTAGACCTTTAGTTACTAAACTTTTGTCTACTTATAAATAAATTCGTATCATCGTTAGGGTTAGGGAAAAAAAAAGGATTTTGACAATCAAGCGTATCTTGTGCTTTGTGCATCCATCCTTTATTCTCAAGTTTTTAATTATTTTCTTGAGATTTAGTGTTAATTAAACAATTATGGCCATTAATAATGCTGAAAGTGTGAATATATTGGCAAAAAGCATCATGTCCTCACTACAGTGCCCAACGTGCAAGGGTACCGCGCTACGCTCTGACGGTAACGCAAAGGGAAGACTGAGACTTATATGTCAAAAATGCAAAAAGTCCCTGTACGCCGACGCTCATCCGGATGTACTGAATGCTCTACAACGCCGCTCAAATAAAGCAAATGATACCAAACCAGGTAGAAATAATGCTACAATGCCGAAACCTTCACAATCACAAACGCCGACAACATCGGGTATACAAACTCCTACATCTGGGCGTATTTCTATATTGACCAACAATAGCCCAAGTAAGAATACTGCTACATCCATGTCAACTAACACGTACATGGAATTTGACCACATGTCGGACAATATATCAACCACTAGCAAAGAATGTCTACATCACGACCTTGAAGATGATGATATGATGGAAGATGACATGCAGGATGCTTTCTCGCCTGAATCCATGGGAACTGCCATCATTCAACTATTTGAAGATATGAACAAGATGAAAAATGAATCAAAAGAAACAATGGCGGCTTTCAAGAAAGTCGAACAATTTATGATCAATATGTCTCAGCAGCTTAGCTCTCTTAGTAAAGCCTTTGCTGAATCACAAACTCTTATACGCAACAACAATGGCATGTATGAGAAACCATACATTCAACAAGAAGAACGTATGCGAAGTAGCCCAATGCCTATATCAGGCAAACAGCCCTGGTTAGTCGCTGCCAAGAAAGGCAAAGCAGCACCAAAAACCATGAACACCAGCATAGCTAGTACGAACAGGTACAAGGAGCTCTCGGAAAGTATTCCTGCGTACAAGAACCTTACCGATGTAGAAGAAACTATACATGTCCCAAATACCAATGGTAGAAAAAGACCGACACCAAAGATAAGAAAGCTTACACCTGAAGAAATCCAGAACGTGAAAGCTGGTCGACCATCAAAACCTTCATCACCCATGTGTACGCTATACTTTGAAGGTATCCGTAGAAATAAGCCTACCGAAATAAAGGCATGCTTCTACTCGTGGAACATACCTCTCCGCTCCATCCGAAATATTTCGTTCATTGGCTCACATGTTATGGAGCTCCTTACATTCGAAGATGCTAGATGTAACATTATTGATACATTAGCGAAGAACGATATCACCTACCTACCGAATTTCAATCCACTCTCGATATCAAATTTGAAGAACAATACCAAATTTGGACATGTAAAAACGGACGAGGAAAAACAAGCCTTGGTACAGAAGCTCTACAAAGTTCGTCTACAGAAGACGTTCGAAAGGCTCCCTCAAGATGGCAGAAACAACCGTCTCCGCAATTATATTCGCTCAAGAATGGATCATTCCAACACCACTAATACATGTACTACTAGTACTACATCAAATACCACCACCGTTACAATGGATAAACCAACGGAGTCCACTTTTACTATATCAGACGGCTCAAATGTAGTACATCTGATACATCCTGATGTTCAAGCGAACTCAGACACATATGATGCAAGTACATCGGAACTGTCCGATGTAGACATTGTAGTACCAAATCATAAAAGGAATCGCTCAGAAGCTATGAGCGAAGGATCATCGACTGAAACTAAACGTCGCCATGAATAGTCTATCTATTCGTGGTACAAATCAAGATGTAGAATTAACTGTACACACACAACACGAAAGACCTACGAAATCGTGTTACGACACATACATGGAGACAAACATCTACAAGGAAACATTCGATGACCCAACGTCAAAAGGGAAACTTGCTCTCATGCAAATCAACGCTACTGGCCTTAATGGTAAAATTGAAGAAATACTTGAGATCATGGTTCAACGTGACATTGCAGTCACATTTATATCAGAGACATGGCTCAAGCAAGGACAACATCCTCATCCATGTGTTAAATATGTACTGTCAGGATGTCTACCTGAGCGACTACTATCACACCAACCTCACGGACTAGGCATTATGATTCATCCGTACTATCTACATAAACTCGACACAGATGTAGTAGAAATATTACATGTATCTCAAGATCCGAACCCTGTATATGGGCCATTCATGGTCTTATGTAGAATTTTCAAGACATGGATAGTATTGTTTTCCTACATGAATCCCAACAAGACAACTGATACCTGCTGCACGGATATCATCAAGTATGTAGACAAAAGTCTACATGCAACCTTGCCACATATCATACTCGGTGATCTTAACATGCGCCTGGGAGAACTTGTTGGAGACACTGTGCATAACGCCAGAGGACTTGCGATCAACGAACTATTAGAAAATCACGGATACAGCCTCTGCAAGTACAGTAACCATGGGGCATTTACATTCATGACCGACCATGGTAGGTCCATAGCAGATTACTTCTACATCAACTCCTCCAAGATCAATGCTCCTGTCTCATGTACAGTTTTGGATACAGAAGACATAGGGTCCGATCATATCCCATGCGCTATGTCAATCGAATGTAGGACTAGTTCTCCATCACAGACGAAGAACTTCTACATGTGGAACATAAAGAAACTCAAGGACGATGAATACAAGGACAAGTTTACTCAAGCATTCATTTCTCAAGTACCTTCTGTCAATGTACACATGGCTGATATCATTTCCAAATGGACACTTGCAGGAAGACCAGTATTTGATCACAACGCGTCTGAGGTATCCGAGCGAAACAGCATCGTGATACAATTCGTCGAAGACATGTATGACTTTTTCTACATGGCGCTAGAACAAGCGTGTCAGATATCAATAGGCAAACAGAAGAGAACCAAGAAGCATCATAATAATTGGTTTATGGATACGCATCTGCGAAAACTTATCAACTGCCGAAAGAAGACATACAACCTGTGGAAGAGATCAACCTGCAGCGTACGCAGACACATGTACTGGAAACGCTACAAGCACTATAAGTCCATCGTGCAAAAAGAATGTCAACGCAAACGCAAGCAAGCATTCGAAGAGTGGGTTGATAGCACAGAAATACTCAATACATCTGAATGCACAAAGATCATCAGTGGCATCACTAAGAAACGCAGTGGTAAAAGCAGTAGTGCTCTAGATACCAGTGAAGCCAGTATGTCCGTGTACAAGAACCACTACATGGATATCTTCACTCCACTCACAAGTAGTCCCATTGACGACCAATGTACATCAATTGCTACATCGACATCGTGTCCATCGACAAACACAATCATGAAGCATCAGAAAACATTAGACACATTCTGGACGAGTACGAAATCACCACTGGATATATCCCTTGCGAAACTTAAAGAAATGGTGAACCAGTCAACCCTGACAGCTATTGGCATGTTCTCGCCTGATATTGTCTCGCAAACGATCAAGTTCTTCCCGAAAGCCAAAGCACCTGGAGAGTCAGGTGTGGTCATTGAAATGTTGTGCCCAATCGCAACACATGTTGCACCAATCCTGTCTATCATGTACACATTCTTCTACATCAGTGGACATGTTCCCTCTTCCTGGTGTAAATCTCTTGTATGTCCCATATACAAGAAAGGACAAGCAAACGACATTGCCAACTACAGACCGATCAGCTTGACGGAAACCCTACGCAAGGTCTACGAAAAGCTTCTACATCCAGTACTACAATCATACATCGAGCCATTGTCCAAGTTCCAAAACGGATTCCGCAGCTACAAGAACACGATTGACCATGTCGCTACATTACAATATATCATACAACGCTCGGGACTCAAGAAAAATGAACACTTGAAGCTGGCATTCCTTGACATCAAATCCGCGTACGACAAAGTGAACCGAGTACATCTATGGAGAAAATGTTCTACAAGAGGCATACCAACTGAAATGATTTCTACCATCAAAGCATTATTCGACTACAATACGTCGAAACTATGTATATATAATCATACATCTGAACCTTTTCCAATTAAAGCTGGTTTATTACAAGGTAGTGTCCTGTCGCCGATGCTATACTCACTGTTTATTGACGACCTTGCTGAGTCTCTACAAGCAAGAGGTCCAAGTGTAAGCATCAACAATGATATGATTTCAATTAATTGTCTCTTCTACGCAGACGATATTGTTCTTATATCGAGGGCATACGAGGATCTCAAGGTACTATTGGCGATCTGTGAAGAACATGCCATGACAAATGACTATATGTTCAACTCTAGGAAGTGCGAACTATTATGCACACCTAGTGAATGTAGAGAAATTAGCACATCGATGGATGAAATCATGTTACATCGGATACCTTTGACACGAACGAACCGTTTCAAGTATCTGGGTGTGTACTTTACATGTAAAGGTATTGATACAGAGACCCAAATTATGGAAACCTCTTCCAAAGCTAGAAGACAAGCAAACCTATTAGCAAGTATCGGTGTGAATGGCCATGGATATAGCTACACGACCAATATGAATATCTACAAGTCGATGATACGTCCTATCCTGGAATACTGCCTATGTATACTTCCTCTTACAAGGAGACACATTGGCATATTAGACCGAACACAGAATGAATGTCTCAGTAAGCTGATGTCAGTCTCAAGAAACACAAGCTACACTTCGAAACAACTTATTATGGCAGTGCCTGATATGAAGACAAGACGTGACGAACTGCAAGCATCATGGTACCTGCGTACATGTAATCTGAAAGGAAGCCACCTCATCCATGAATGTATGAGAAATGATACATGGTATTATAGAAAACATGGACGTAGAAAAAGGAAGATTCCCTTTTATGGATGCAATGATAATAAACTGGTTCAAGAGTATATGGAAAACAACACGGAAGGAAACATTGTGCATCATATTGGATGCATCAATACTCCTACAAGCGGCAATGGTATACCAACATCTAATAGATATGCCCCTCTATATATCGAAGACGTGTTCAATGTGCACACACAACCCAATGTACAAGTTGCTGTACATTATCCCGAACATATCGTGAAGGAAGCAAAGAAAGTAAAGCACGCATACCATATGGATACATATGACAAGGATAAATTAAAGAAAATAGTAATTTCCAATCGAACTAAAAGGGTGAAGCAGAAATTACTGGATCCACACGCTTGTGTCAGTGTAAAGAATCTTGTACATCTAGAACCAGACGGAATTCAAGTTCCTCAACTATGCCGAAAACAAACAAAAATTGACCGCAGAGTGAAACGAATGCTCATATTATGGACACAATGTAAATTCAACAGAAGAGATATTTTATGTAGAAATTGTTCTACAAATACACCAGCCACCATGGAACATATGATTCGATGTAATGAAATCCCTACAAGACTACGGCAGTTACTAAACCCCAAAGTCAAATGTATGAATCATTTATTGAATGCAAAAATGAACTCGCAAAGCAGGAACAAGTACTATAAAATCGCCGCTAGCTTAATATATAGAATGCTAAAGAACTCACAAGGAATATCAATATCATATTTAAATAATATTGAGAAATCGTCTATTAATGGACATTCTAACATGTCAAAGAATATAAATAATATTATTGGTTCTAGTATCAGCACCAATAATAGAAAGAGAAAGTACCAATCAGATGTAGAAGAACCTCTACACGAATCATCTGTACCCTGGTCTGCACCAATCAACTCTGCGAATAAAAAAATCCCAACTCTGTCGGATTTAGACACCTTTCTTGCATCCATCCTATCAAGCACTAGATCATCAAAAATGGTTAAACGTTGTCAAAAATTAGTCGACTTACAAATACTGCGTGAAAGCCGAGAAAATGAATTTAAATTTGCTGCAAAGGACCGCCGTGCAAAGAAGAAAGCCGCTGCTCTCGCCTCCCAAACCACTGCTCCTACTGCTGCTTTAATCGATTCAGAATGCGCCTCTTCATCGCTATCCAACACGCAAATATCGCTGGATAGTTTATTTGCGTCAGAAGTCCCTCCTCCGAGCGACATTCCCACTTGTAAAGATATTTCTACATCCGCCACTCCATGTAACGAAAGTGCTACATCTCTACCTGCTACATGTACCAGTATTGCTACAAAACACGCGTCGGATGACGAAGACTACTCTGAAGGATATACTACTTTGTCTACATCTATTGCTGACTGCGAAGAACGTTTGCGCCGTTTTAATATTATGGCCAAAGCAGAAATGAGAAAGGAAAAGTCCATGCTTCGAAAAGACATTTTTGAAGACCCCCGCCTACTAAAGTACCTTGCCAATATTGATCCGAATGTTGTGGAGATCGTTGTAAGAAAATTTATACATTCCATTAAATGCCTGGCTTGCAATACTCGCTCACTGAACCTGTACAACAAGGAACGTCCTATGGGATACCGCATCAGATGTAAGGTTTGTACTACATCGGTATTTGCTGCCTTTTATCTCCCTATTTGCTACCATGCAAACCAAGTGCTTGCCTCTCAAGAATACAACACTCCCAAGGCTATCAAACTGGATCCCCTGCCGACCGTGCTAGAAGACTCGTTATGGGCATTTTTCCTCACCTTACCTCAATAAATAAAAAAAAGTGCCATATAAAAAATGCACCGGTGTCCTCAATGTCTTGTCTTGTATCCTACTATCAACGAACTTACTCTACATATTTATCAATCACATAGAATGGATAAATATATATGTAAGTGTGGATATAAGACTAATAGAAATTATAATTATGAGCGTCATATCAAGGTAATATATATAGTATAACTAATATATAATATTTATTAATATATAATTATATATAGAATTGTAAAAGGATTGAAGATAAAGAATCGATGGATACTCACATTATCCATAATAAGGAAATAGATGATATAGGAGGTGATCATTTGTTTATATACATAATTGTACTTATGATATATAATGATAGGATTTGAAGATATACAATCTAGTGCACAAGAAACTATATATAATCATCAAGATAATACAATAGAAGCAGTAGGGTTAGGACACCACGTATACTATATTGCCAGCACTAAGAACCAATACACGGCATAATCAAAT
>CAYWRU010000106.1:0-3958 GCA_964460795.1 uncultured bacterium
AACTTACTTTTAATCAATATCAAAACAAACTTCCAAAGTTCATCTGGCCAAAAGATTATTTATTATGAAAAAGTACTTTTAAGCTCAATTTATTTTCCGGACGGGTCTTATTTAAAATATAAGCGCCGGAAAAAGGGGAGCCATTGGAATCTTACCTTGGCCCAGGAGTCGCTGTCCGCGTCCCAGCAGAACAAAGCGGGATCTTTGGCAGAAGAAATTTGGTACGATTCCCAGGCCCGTTTGGAAGAGGTCCTTTTTCGCGACGGCCGCACCCTTGAATTTTCGGAAGGCCGGATTTCCTCTGTGTATGACGCCCAGGGAAAACTCTCCACCTTTGAATATCTCTTTAAAGACGGCCTTCCGGCCGGACTTAATATTTCCCAAGGATCGAATGCCCTGCATTTCGATGCCGCGGGATATTTAACTGATATTCAAAATGAGACCGGAAATTTAGTACGAAGTCCCGCGGTTTCTGGTTTATTGAGCGATCAGGAAATATCTGAGCTTTTAATTCGCTTGGCGGGCGGCGAAACCCTTTCCGATTTTGAACTGGATCGGGACGGGCATTTGACGGATGGCTTTTTAAAACTTCAAAACGGCATGCGGCTTAAAATCGAGCATAGTGTTCTTACGGGATTTGAAGCCGTCGATGGACGCTTTTATGACATTGTGGAATCCAATGGAAAAAAGCGGGCGCTTCTCAAAAGTTGGAATTTGCCCGAACAATTCAAAGTAGTATTTGACGGCAGCTCCATTTCAGAAATTCTCTTTCCGGATCAAACGGCTCTCATTCCGCTGGTTTCCGGAGACTCCTTGGAGGTTCAGGGCTACGAGCGGAGTTTTGAAAACGGAAATATTCTGACCTATGACCGCCAGGGGAAGGCAAAGACTTTGCGGGTCATGAGAATGAATCAGCGGGTTCCGGAAGTAGAAGTGTTTCAGATTCGAACGGATGTAAATTCGAGCGGGACGCTTCAGGCCGTTTATCTGGAAAGCGCAGATCATTGCTACACCTTCAGCGGAGCCGGATCTCTTGTTTCTGCCGGATGCGGCGATGTGCGCTCGGAATATAACCAAGGAGTCATGACCAAGCTAACGACTCCGTTTGGAAGCATTCAAATGCCTCAGTGGAATGAACAGGGGATGATTTCCGGAAAAGCGCAAATGCTGGACGGCAGTGTCCTGACTCTTGAAAAGGGGATCCTTGTCCACGCGCTCAAGTCTAACGGGACTGAAATTTTTTATTCCGGCGGAAGAATAACGCGTATTAAAACCTCGCAGAATACTTATGACCTGGAATACTCAGGGGCGGATACTCATCCGGAAAATATTCAAATCCGAACCCATCTTCAAGGGGTTGAGGTAACGTATCCTTTAATCTCCTTTTTATCCGATCCCGAACTTTATGATTCAAGCCTGGAAACGGATTTGTCTGAAATTCAATCGTTGTTATTTTCACGACCGCTCCAAAACACCTTGAACAATCGGTTAGGAGTTGACAGTCATTTGAATTCGACAGAGCTCACGTTTGCTCCGACTTCTCAGGATTCAACACGCGGCACTATTTATGAAATCAGCGGCGTTTATGCGCCCGAGTGGTCCAATGTCTGGATCGATCAGAACGATTCAAATTTAGGTTATCTCCTGAGAAATATAACCATGGACGTGCACGACCACATGCCCGGCACCACCGCGGCGCTCGTCGATATGAACGGCGATGGACTTCCGGACCGTGTTTATTTGAATGAAATGGTAAATGTGGGCTACTGGTGGGTCCAGCTGAATAATGGAAGTTCTTTTGGGGCGCCGGTCCAATGGACGGGTGTGAATATGAATGCCGATCCGTCGGTGAAAGGCAGTTTCACCGCGACCATGGGAACGCTCCGCTATTATGAAGGACGCCACCCGCAGGTCATGGGAGACCTTGTGGATTTAAATGGAGACCACCGGCCAGACCGCCTCATGCATCTCTTTCACGGCGAATCCGAGTGGCTGGTCCAGTTCAATAATGGACACGGTTTTGATCCTACGGTCATTTGGGGAGGCAGCAGGCCTCAAGCGGCAAGCCAGCAATCATCTGCCGCGACCTATTCTTCCGAAGTTCGCAATGATGCCGCTGGAAAATTCATCCAGGAACTCGTCGCCGATTTAGTAGATCTTGACGGCGATGGTTTAGTGGACCGAGTGGTGCGTCCCAATGCGCCGCCTTACACCCAGTGGTTTTTCCAGAAAAATCTGGGGAATGGTTTTGCAGATCCAGTCTTGTGGCGGGGTGTTGACACGTCTTTTGATCCGGATGTCAAAATTGCTTCAGCGCTGGATTGGTATTTCTGGTCGTCTTCAATCACGCTAAAAAGCGGACTTCGCGATCTGAATGGCGACAAACGTCCTGACCGGTTGCTGCTTAAGGGTGTGAATCCTGCGGAGGAAACTTCCGCCCTTGTTTGGTATGTCCAGTGGAATAACGGCGAGGGATTTGATCCGGCAGTGCTTTTCGATGATACGATTCGCCGCATTCCCACGACGCCGAGCGCGATTCGCGGCACTTCTTTCTATTACTTTTCGGATGAATCGGCCGAGCGCTGGATCCAGACCGATCTTCGCGATGTGACCGGCGATGGAATTTTGGATCGTATCACGGTCGACAATGACTGGGAGCATGCGCAGTCGACTTGGTGGATCGAAGAAGGAACGGGTCTGGCCTGCGGACAAGTTACGGCAGGGCAATCTTGCGGATTCAAATCCGCCGTGGCGTGGAACGGAATTTACGGAACCAATGCTGAAGAATCCATGATCGGAGTGGACAATCAGATTTTCCGGTCGTGGGATTGTTCGGGCGGATGCGGGCCGGAGATTGACGGACGCAGTCCTTCGCAAGTCAGCTCAAACACGGATCTCCAGGACATGAACGGCGACAAACTCTTGGACCGGATCATTTTCAGCCGTTCCCAGAAAAAATGGCTCGTGCAGTTTGGAACAGGACACGGATTTCTTCCGGTCCAGGAAATGGCCCTCGAGGGCCTTGGCGTGAATCTCCATCCCGAAGAGCAAGAAGGGTATCAGCTTGCGATTGAACCCTCACACGGACAAATTAACTTCGCGGCCAACGGCAATTTCAGCTACACGCCGGCCGCGGAATTTTTCGGTCTTGATACCTTCACTTACGAAGATGGAAACGGGACCCGGAAAACTGTGACCGTGAATGTTAAACATGAGGCGCATTCTTTTACCGCAAGCGATCAATACGCCCTTGAATTTTCTGATCCGGCTCTCGGTGAGGCGAGCGGTGTCTTTGACGGCTCTCAAGCCCTTCTGGAATTTTCAGACAGCCCGGATTGGGCGCTTGGCACACGCGATTTTACGATCGAAAGCCGGGTGAAATTTTCCGCGCTTCCTGAACCCGGAAAATATGAAATGCTGGCCGGACAATGGGTCACAGGCCAGAAGAGCTTCAGCACCTTTCTTTACAACGATGCCGGTACTTACAAACTGGCCTTCTATTATTCCCAGGACGGTACCACCGTGCTGGGAAGCACTTTTACCATTCCCACTCCGGAGATGGGTAAGTGGTACCACGTGGCTGCGGTACGCAGCGGTCCTGATCTTGAAATGTATCTCAACGGAGTCCAGGCGGGACCAACAGTCAATATCGGAAATATTTCAATTGCTGATACGGCCGCACCGCTTTCTTTGGGGGCTGCCAATCACGGTGCCAATCATTTGCTAGACGGAAATTTAGATGAACTCAGAATCTCAAGTACGGCGCGCTGGACTTCTAATTTTACGCCTCCCACTTCGGAATACGAGCGGGATGCAAAAACGCTCCTTCTCTTTCATTTCAATCAAGAAGAAGAAACAGCGGGGAAGGAGACGGTTCCTCCGGCTCCTCTCGTTTCCGCTGATTTTGAAGTGAAAGGGGGTACGGTCCTGAGCGCCAATGTAAATAGTCTTATTAGGC
>CAYWRU010000106.1:3968-7557 GCA_964460795.1 uncultured bacterium
CGGCGATTTTTTTGTGGCAGGGAGGGGGGTGCCCCGGACCGGTCTTTACAATACGCTGCATGTAAGTTTAAAAGCCGCGCGTATCTTATCCGCTGCCGAAGGACATGTGGAAATCCGGCTTCGTGATAAACATGGCGATCTTATTCAAAGCTGGAACATCTCGGATTTAACTCCTGACTGGCGTGATATTCTGCTCCCCTTAGACTCTGCAGCACCGGACGCCTCACAAATCGAAATTCAGCTGGTGGATGCTGCGGGAAAAAATTTGAATGTTCCTGTATATACCGACAGCCTGACGCTCACGACGCTTCGTCCTGCAGATCCGGCATTTTGGATGGGGGAGCTTCTGGTGAGCGCTTCCAATCTTTCCGCAGTCCGTGGAGCCGGTTCGCTCAATCTTCAGAATTTTATGAATCCTGCGGCGCTGGATGGAAGTGCGTACCTCCAGACTTTGACAAATTCTGGAATCGTGAATGTACTTCCCGGCGTTGAAGCCGAGATCGAACTTCCCTCGGGAGAAGGAGCTGTCACAAAGGCTACGACGGTCTCTGGTGAGCAGATCACCTATCAAGGAAACCAAATGACCCGGCGCGAACTGCTGGATGGGACGGTGGTGACTTTTTCTGTTCCGGACGAAACGCATCCGCAGAGCGAGAGTCAGACGATCACGCGTGAAGATAGGGCCACGGAAACCTTGAGTTCGAGTTACGGGCGCGTGAGAACGGTTTCGCGTCCGGATATCACGCTTACGGATGGAACGGTGAAGCATCAAGCTCCGCTTCAATATTCATATGAATTCGTTGCAAGTAACTCGGATCAAGTAGAAGTCACGACTGTGTTTGATCCGGATTCCGGAGAACGTGAGCGCTACGCCGGAGGTCTTTTAATTGAAAGAATTTCTACTAACGGAGTGAGTAAGAAATTTACCTACAACTCCAAGGGAGTACTATCGAAAACCGAGATTTTTTATAAAGAACGCTTAGTTCAAACCTTCTGGCACGAGACGGCAGAATCCGGAATCAAAATTCTGATCACGGAAGCCGGGGTGCGGGAAGAATACGATACGGCGGGAAAACTTCTGGCTTACACCACTCCGGAAGGTTTCCGCTACGAACTTTCCGAGTCCGAAGCCACGCGTCTTCAGGAATCACGCATCGTAACGCAGCCCATTGAACTGGCCGGCGGCCGCACGATCGATCTTGAAATTCCTTACATCACAGAATCAACCGTCCCTTGCACGGGAAATTCATGCGAAAAAATCACCCAGACAAAATTGACAAGCTACACCTCGGCCTCGGGTGAAAAGGCCTCTTACGGCACCGGAGGAGATCTGGATTCCGTTTTACTCACAAACGGCACCCTGATCTCTTTTGATAGAGTCACGATCACCGACGTCACGGATGAAGAAACGCAGGAGATTAAAGTGACGCGCACGCTCGATGAAGTGAGCGTGATCGATTCCAGCGGCACGGTCACGAAATTTAAAAATGGAGAGCCTTTTGAAACGGTTTCTCGTTCAGGCGTAAAAATAGATCTGCGGTCGGAGTCCGGCGGGCTTTTAAATCCAAGCGAAGCGGCTCAGTTTCACTACGATCTGGCAAAAAAACTTTGGCAGGAGACGGTCCTTGCCAAGTGGGATGAATTTCAGCTCACCGGAACCCGGGAGGTTTTGATTGAGCGCGACAAAGACGGCAAGATGCTCACCCGGCAAATGGGGGAAGGATCAGTCGAGCTTTATGAAAATGGAAAGATCGCGCAAATTCTGTCACGAACAGGGGAGCGGCTGGTTCAGTATACTTACGATTCAGACGGAAATCCCACGAAGATTGATCTTGAAGGATCGCGCCGCCGTTTAAAAAATTCCATTCTGAAACTTCAGGCTGAGGTGGCCCAGAACCGCGAAGAAGCGATTTTGGGAGTCCTCGAGCGCGAAAAGGTCCTTGATCAAACCATCCGCGGCGAATATGAGGCCATCCGCTCGCGGTTACTCGCCGTCCTTGCCCAGATTCAAAACCAGCGGCAAACAATCGGAGCCATTTCCATTAAAGGAAAGCAGGGCAGAGAAATCTTAGGAGATGCTTTTTCCCAGATTGAACTTGCGGAGAGCCAGGTCTACGGCGCGCTCGCGGATCTGAAGGTCAAGACCGATGAAGCGCTTCAGGATCTCACGACCCAGGTTCGGGATGCCCTTGTGAATATTGAAAAAGAATCCAAAGAAACACAGGACGAAATCAAGGCACGCGAGACCGACGCCCTTTACTCCATCCTCGTCCAGGAAAATCTTCCTGTCATCACCCACTGGTACCGCAAAATCCTGGGCCGAGATCCTTCGAAGGCGGAGCTGTATCGAACCTTAGGCATTGAAGAGGTGACTGAGGAACCCGCTGACACAACGACTCATACGGACGAGGAACCGAAAAAGACGCTGCGCTATATCACAGTGCCTTACCTGGATTCAGAAAGGCGGTTGAATCTTCAAAAACTAAAAGATGATTTGAATCAAGGGACTGAAGCTGCAGAACGGAATGCAGAAAATACGGCAATTAAGGCTCTTGTGCATGAGAAGTTAGGCTGTCTGATAGAAAGCTGCCAACCCAGCACAGCGCTTATCGAATGGCTGGGTTTGACCGGAAGCTCAGAGCTGGTTGATTTTCAACCCATGGAAATCCAGAGCATTTTGAATTGGCTGGATTTGAGATCCGCTCACTTCGGTCAGTCGGCATTTCTTGCTTTGGAAGAGCTTCTCAAGGAGAAAAATAAAAATCCGAACCGTGTTGAACTCGCCGCCCGTTTGATTTTGACGGATATTGTGACCGGAGCGATGACGCCTCTTGAAGGCGCGGAGCAGGATCTGGTTATTTCCCTTCATGCTCTGCGTCTGGTTGCGAAACACTACGGGCTTGAAAGTTTCTCCTATCAAATGTCTTTCGAGGCGTTGGAAGTCATGTACAAAACCGCGTGCGGGGGACTGTCCCCGCAGGGGACTGTCCCCTCACCGTGCAATTTCCGGGCGGTGGTTCACATTAATGGAAATCATTATGTGGTGGTAACCGGCATTCAGGAAGTCCGGGATGAAAAAGGAAATCTCATCGACCATCAGGTGACTTATATCGATCCGGGAATAGGCCCGGAATCTCAGCTTGAAGTGCAAACGCTGAGCAGAGAAGAATTTGAAAAAACCTGGCTTGTCCCTACTCCATCTCAAAATAATTTCGGATATGTCCTCATGTCTCACCCCCTACCCGCTACAGTTTCAAATGCGCAGTATGTTCAGCTCACCGCGCATCAGGAAATGGCGGTTCGCGGCGCTTTCTTTGGTTTTATCAAGACAATGTTCAGCAAGCTGGGTGAAATTTTAAAAACAGGAATCAAGGCACTGATCGATTCCGTGAAAGCGGTGGTGAACGGATTGGTCAATGCCTTTAAAGCGTTTTTTCAGGGATGGTGGGACCAATTCAAAGGTTTTTTTACTTTTGATTTCTCTCTCATGCTGAAGGGGTTGAAAGAGATGTTTGTGGATTCCATCGGAGAATTGATTCATGGATTTACACGAGCGGTGGAAATCAAATTTCAGGCCCAGGTTGAGATT
>CAYWRU010000107.1:0-7512 GCA_964460795.1 uncultured bacterium
CCACCGCATTACAAGCAACCGATTTTAGTCTCTGGCACGGATGGAGTGGGTACTAAGCTAAAACTCGCGCTAGATACGGGCATTTATGACACCATCGGCATTGATCTAGTGGCGATGTGTGTGAATGACATTATCGTCAGTGGAGCAGAGCCTTTGTTCTTCCTCGACTATTATGCAACGGGCAAACTCGATGTTGAAGTCGCGGAGCAAGTGATTAAAGGTATCGCCGAAGGTTGCTTACAAGCCGGTGCTGCCTTAGCGGGTGGCGAAACGGCTGAAATGCCTGGCATGTATCATGGCAATGATTTTGACTTAGCTGGTTTCTGCGTAGGTGTGGTTGAGCGCGATAAAATCATTGATCAAACTAAAGTCCATCGCGGGGATGTGTTAATTGGGATTGGCTCAAGCGGCCCACATTCCAACGGTTATTCTTTGATTCGGAAAATTCTTGAAGTCAGTCAAGCGTCTTTAGATGAACCCTTTGGTCATTCGACTTTAGGCCGTACCTTGTTAGAACCCACTAAGATTTACACTAAGCTCGTGCTGAATCTGCTGAAACGCCATGATATTCATGGGATTGCGCATATTACGGGTGGTGGCATCACCGATAATTTGCCGCGAGTACTGCCCGACGGTCTTCAAGCTCGTGTCAAACGCAAAAGTTGGGAGCGCCCTGCAATTTTTGATTGGCTGCAACAAAACGGTAATGTCACTGAAGAAGAAATGCTGCGTACGTTCAACTGTGGGATTGGTTTGATTCTAGTCGTAGCGGCGCAAGATAAAGACGATATTCTCACCACTTGCCGTTTAGATCATGTACCTGCTTGGGTAATCGGCGAGCTTGCCACGACTGAAGCCACTGAACCGCATGTGACTTATGTCGACTAAGCGTATCGTTGTATTAATTTCCGGTAGCGGTAGTAATCTACAAGCGATTATTAATGCTTGTGCCGCCAATGAAATCCAAGGCTCGATTGTTGCCGTCATCAGCAATCGACCTGAAGTTTATGGCTTAGAACGCGCTCGCTTGGCAGGGATTGTAACTCAAACCCTCGACCATAAAAACTTTGCAGATCGAGAGAGCTTTGATCAAGCCTTGATGGAATTGATTGATAGCTATCAACCGGATTTGGTAGTGCTTGCAGGCTTTATGCGCATTCTGACTGCAGCCTTTGTGGAGCATTATTTAGGACGAATGTTAAATATTCATCCGTCCCTGCTACCAGCTTATAAAGGTGTACATACCCATCAACGTGCCTTAGAGGAGGGCGCTCAACAGCATGGGGCGAGTGTTCATTTTGTAACGGCGGAGTTGGATGCCGGCGCGGTGATTTTGCAAGCGGCTGTACCCGTATTCACGGATGATACCGCAGAGACTTTAGCCGCACGCGTACTGGTGGAAGAGCACAAAATCTACCCACAAGTAGTCGCTTGGTTTTGTGCTGGGCGTTTAGGCTATCAAGACGGTGCGGCTTATTTAGACGGTCAACGCTTACTTGAACCGCTTAAGCTTCAGCAGTTTGCTTAAGTGCTACTGAAGCGGGTTAATCCTCATCCGCTTCGGTAGGAATGTCCCCTTGAGCCTTACACCAAGTTTCTACGGTTTTCAAAGCTTGTAGCAAATCATCATGTTGATGTTCAGGCATGTCACGAGCTAAACATGCATTCCAAGCCATAACTTCAGGTTCAATCTGCACAAACAAGTCTTTGCCCGTATCGGTCAGGCAAATATGTGCCACGCGCTTATCCCGTTGATCCATTTGCCGACGGATTAACGCTTTTTTATCCATCAAGATCAAAGCACGACTCACACGGGCTTTATCCATGCTAGTGGCTATACCCAGCTGACTGGGGGTTAATGAACCATGATGATTCAAATGTACCATCACTCGCCACTCAGGAATAGTCACGCCAAAGCCTGCATAGACTTTAGATAAAGCACGGCTCACCATTTCAGCAGTCACTGAAAGATGGTAAGGCAGAAAATTTTCAAGCTCTAATTTGTTCATTGCAACATTTTAATTAGATTAATTTTTCTTGCAAATAGTTTTATTCGAAATTATATTAGTTTCGATCGAAACTAATTTCCCCCACCCACACGATGAGGAGTCTGCCAGATTATGGGTAAACAATTTGCGTCCGTAGCTGACCTAGATCAAAAGCAAGTCACTTTCTCGAAATTAGCGGAAGGTGTGTATGCCTACACAGCGGAAGGTGATCCGAATACTGGCATTATTATTGGTGATGACTCCGTGATGGTCATCGACACCCAAGCAACTCCTACAATGGCACAAGATGTTATTCGCCGCATTCGGGAACTCACTGATTTACCGATTAAACATGTGGTGATGTCGCATTATCATGCAGTACGAGTCTTGGGTGCTTCGGCTTATCAACCCGAAAATATTTATGCCAGCCGCCCTACCTATGAGCTGATTATTGAGCGCGGTCAACAAGATTTTGAATCTGAATTAGGCCGCTTCCCACGCCTATTCGCTGATGCCAGCTCCATCCCCGGTTTGACTTGGCCGAATATTGTGTTTGAACGTGAATTGACCGTCTTCATGGGCAAGCGTGAAGTCAAAATTATGCATTTAGGTAAAGGGCATACTAAAGGCGATACCGTCGTGTGGCTGCCTAAAGAAAAGATTTTATTCTCTGGGGATCAGGTTGAATACGGTGCCACTCCTTATACGGGTGATGCTTATCACGAAGAATGGCCGAGCACTTTAGAGAAGATTGCCGCCTTACAGGCTGAGCAATTAGTCCCTGGGCGGGGCGAAGCTTTAGTCACTGCAGAACAATGCTTAGCCGCCATTCAAGGCACTCGCGACTTCTTAGAGCAAATGTATGGCAATGTGAAAAAATGTCGGGCAGCAGGCATGGATTTAGCCGCCACTTATGCCAACACCTATCAATTACTGCAACCCCAATTTGGCCATTGGGTTATTTTCGAACACTGTCTACCCTTTGATATTGCGCGTTGCTATGACGAGGCAGGCGAATACCCTGATCCACGCATTTGGACAGCAGAACGTGATAATCAAATGTGGCATTCACTGCAAGCGGTGGTGAGTAAATAAACACCCCTTCGACGCTATCAAGCCTGTTCGTAAGGCTTGAGTGCTTTAACTTTTACTGGAGGAGTGAATCTTGTGGTTTCAACTTATGTGAATCCTGTCTATGCTTTCCGGCGCAGCCCCGATCAAGAGGCTAAGCCCCCAGCTCATCATCAAGTTATTATTGTTGGCGGAGGGCCGACAGGGCTTTATTGCGCCCTAGACCTTGCCAAACAAGGCATCCCCAGCGTCGTTTTAGATGAAGATAATACCGTCAGCTATGGTTCGCGGGCTTTATGCTTTTCTAAGCGCACACTAGAGATTTTAGATCGTGTAGGCTGTGGTCAGCCGATGGTGGATAAAGGTGTGACTTGGCAACTGGGTAAAGTCTTTTTCCATGAACGCCAAGTGTATGAGTTTAATCTACTGCCTGAAACTGGGCATCAGCGCCCTGCTTTCATCAATATTCAGCAATATTATCCTGAAGAATTTCTAGTGAAGCGGATTCAAGACTTCCCTGAAATCGATTTACGTTGGCAAACTAAAGTCACCCAAGTGAAGAAAAGCGGCGAGCAAGTCGAGGTCAGTGTTCAGACCCCCGAAGGTGACTATCGCATGACTTGCGATTATGTATTGGTGGCGGATGGTGCGAATAGCCCGATTCGAGAAAGCCTTGGTTTATTATCGAGCGGGCAAATCTTTAATGACACCTTTTTGATCGCTGATATTCTGATGAAAGCGGATTTCCCGACCGAACGTTGGTTTTGGTTTGATCCCCCCTTCCATCCGGGGCAATCTGTCCTCTTACATAAACAACCGGACGGCTGCTGGCGCATTGATTTCCAACTAGGGCCTAATGCCGATCGGCAAGCTTGGCGTGAACCTGAAAAAGTTCGCCCGCTCGTGCAAGCCATGCTCGGTGAAGATATTGAATTTGAATTCGAATGGTTGAGTGTGTATAGCTTTCGGTGTCGGCGGATGGATTCCTTCATTCACGAGGAGCGGATACTCTTTGTAGGCGATTCCGCCCATCAAGTTTCACCCTTTGGTGCACGCGGTGCGAATGGTGCACTGCAATCCGCAGAAAATCTAATCTGGAAACTGACGCGTGTTTTAAAACAGCAAGCCCCCGCTGCTTTACTTACAAGCTATGATCAAGAACGGAGTCAGGGGGCAGATGAGAATATCCTCCACTCCACCCGTGCGACGGACTTCATCACCCCTAAAAATCGAGTCACTCGCCTATTCCGCGATACCGTCTTGGAATTAGCTGAGCAATATGCATTTGCACGTCCGATAGTGAATAGCGGGCGCTTATCGTTGCCTTGTACCTATGAGATTTCGTCCCTCAGCACGCCAGATGCAATAGCTGATCAGTTCCCCAAAGCACTGCGTCCCGGCTCTAGTTGCAAAGATGCACCGATCACCGTCTTAAACACTGCATACAGTACTGAGCCTTGGTTATTACCCCAATTAGGTGATCGCTTTGTACTGTTAGTGGATGGGCGTGCTTTAGCCACCGAAGCTTTAGCCCAGCTTGCCTCACAAGCGGATTTAGAAATTATCATTATCGCGGAGCAGGCTATCGCAGGCTACTCCACCCTTAAAGATAAACTTGGCCTAGTCACTGAGCGTTATGATCTTAAGCCCGGCACGGCTTATCTTATCCGCCCTGATCAACATATCGCCGCCCGGTGGCGACAAGTGCAAGTCCAGCCCGTGCTAACTGCTATGCAACGCGCTTTAGCTAAGGAGTTAGTATGAGCCAGTTAAACCTACAAGCTAATTTTTCAGATCCTGATGCTTTCTTCGCTGCACTTGCGGATCTCCATCGTGAAGGCAATGAACGTAAAAGCGAGCGCATCAATGCACGGCTCATTTTCATTCTCGCCAATCATATTGGTGATCAAACGATCCTGCTTGAAGCCCTGCGGATTGCAGCCCAAGTAACCACCACCGATGAATAGGTGTTTGATATGAGTGAACTACAGTATTTACACGGCTTCGGCAATGAATTTGAGTCTGAAGCCTTAGCAGGTGCCTTACCGATAGGGCGCTTCAGTCCACAGCGCGTCCAACACGGCTTATATGCTGAGCAATTCAATACAACCGCGTTCACCGCGCCACGGGCAGACAATCGCCGCACTTGGTTTTATCGGATCCGCCCTTCGGTAATCCAAGGCCGCTATCGCCCGATAAGCAATGGACTCACCCGTAGCGCTCCGTTAACAGAAGCTGTAACACCACCGGATATGCTGCGCTGGTCACCTTTAGAGCTACCCACGACCCCTACGGATTTTATCCAAGGCTTAACCACTATGGCCGTGAATGGCAGTGTGGCAGGACAAGCAGGGATTGGGATTCATATCTATGTGGCGAATCAATCCATGCACGAGCGCTTTTACCTGAATGCGGATGGTGAAATGCTACTCGTACCCCAGCAAGGTAGCTTACGCTTACATACCGAGTGCGGGATTCTGGAAGTCGCCCCCGGTGAGATTGCCGTGATACCACGCGGGATGAAATGGCGTGTGGTAATTTTGGATCAGACCGCACGCGGCTATGTCTGTGAAAATTATGGTCATCCGTTGATTCTCGCTGAACGCGGCCCCGTCGGGGCGAATGGTTATGCAAATGACCGCGATTTCCAAACACCGGTTGCCGCTTTTGAAGATCGTGCAGGCGAGTTTGAGCTAGTCACTAAATTCATGGGGCAAAACTATGCCTGTGCCTTAACACATTCACCCTTAGACGTGGTAGCATGGACGGGCAATTCGGTACCCTATAAATATGATCTCGCCCGCTTCAATGTGATGAATACCGTAAGCTACGATCATCCTGATCCGTCAATTTTCACGGTATTGACCTCACCTTCGGGTCAAGCAGGAGTGGCGAATGTGGATTTTGTGATCTTCCCGCCACGTTGGATGGTGGCTGAAGACACTTTCCGCCCACCTTGGTATCATCGTAATTTTATGAGTGAATTCATGGGGCTAGTGTTAGGCGTATATGATGCCAAAGAAAGCGGTGGCTTTGACCCCGGTGGCGCAAGCTTACACAATAGCTTCTCACCACATGGCCCTGAAGCGGCCGTATTTGAAAAAGCCAGTACGGTTGAACTCAAGCCACAACGCTATGAGAATACCTTGGCGTTTATGTTCGAATCGCGTTATGTGATTCAACCCACACGCTTTGCTTTAGAGACCCCTGCCCTCCAAGCCGATTATGTGGATTGCTGGGAGGGTTTAACTAAACATTTTGGAGAAACTGCATGAAACTCGCCTCATTAAAACACGGACGCGATGGTGAGTTGATAGTAGTCTCTCGCGATTTAACACAAGCGGTGAAAGCGACTGGCATTGCGCCGACTCTCCAAGCAGCCTTAGATAATTGGGCAACACTTGCGCCACGCTTACAAGCTTTGTCGGATCAGCTCAATGCAGGCCAAGCCAGTAACGCCTTCGCCTTTGATCAGGCCGCTTGTGCCTCTCCCTTGCCCCGCGCTTATCAATGGGCGGATGGGAGTGCTTATGTCAATCATGTCGAATTAGTGCGTAAGGCACGCAATGCCGAACTACCTGAAAGCTTTTGGCATGATCCGCTCATGTATCAAGGTGGCTCGGATAGTTTCATTGGCCCCCGCGATGCTGTCCCTTTAGCCAGTGAAGATTGGGGAATCGATTTTGAAGCGGAAGTCACCGTCATCACCGATGATGTACCGATGGGCGCTAGCCCTGAAGTTTGCGCTGATAAAATCCGTCTCTTAATGCTGGTCAATGATGTCTCCTTACGTGGTTTGATTCCCGCTGAATTGGCTAAAGGCTTTGGCTTTTTCCAATCAAAACCTTCCAGTGTATTTTCACCTGTTGCTGTCACACCGGATGAATTAGGCACTGCTTGGCAAGATGGACGAGTGCATTTGCCACTGTTGGTCACTTACAACCAGCAACTTTTTGGCAAGGCGAATGCAGGCGAAGATATGACCTTTAACTTCCCGCAAATCATTGCTCATGCTGCCAAAACCCGCCCTTTAGGTGCTGGGGCAATCATTGGCTCAGGAACGGTATCGAATAAGCAAAATACCGAATATGGCTCAGCGGTGTCTGAAGGCGGCGTGGGTTATTCCTGCATCGCGGAAGTACGCATGATTGAAACGATTAACACCGGCAAACCGCAAACTTCATTTATGAAATTTGGCGATAGCATTCGGATTGAAATGCTGGATGCGCAAGGACAGAGCGTGTTTGGGGCGATTGATCAGCGGGTGGTGGAGTATAAGGGCAGCTAAAGCTTTATGGTAAGCACCACCAAAATGGCGGCACATGCGGTGAGGTGATAAGCAACCCACACCACCATTCATTCCCCATTCCAGTGTCTGTTCCGCCCGCTCCAGTACCTCCGCCGTGCTGCCCTGCACCAGCAGCAGGTCGAGTAGCGGAAACCTTGCAGCGAA
>CAYWRU010000108.1:0-7238 GCA_964460795.1 uncultured bacterium
GCCGTTGGACGGGATCCCGCCAGAGGCGGTGATTGGCGGGATCTCACATCCTTCACGCGGGCACGTGCTTCGCACGCCCCGCGTTCAGGGACTGCAAGGTATCCCCGCGGCAAGCCGCGGGGCGTACTCTTGCTGTTAATCGAACGAGAAAAGAAAAAAAGCGGGTCAGTAATCAATACCCGGCTGAGCAAGGATCCCTTTCTGAAAGGGATGTTTATGAGGGACCATTTCAGTCACCAGATCAGCGGCATTTTTTAAAATTGCAGGAGCACCGCCGCCGGTCAGGATGACATGCTTGCGGGCTGGTTTCCCGAGAATTTCCCGGACAACTTCGCGCGCATCTAGAAATTTATATTTTAGAACATAGTTGATCTCATCAAAAATGACGAGGCCATGCACATCATCATGAAGAAATTCCAGGCATTTTTCCCAGGCCTTGTGGGCACTGGCCTTATCCTGTTCAAAGTTCTTGGTGTCCCAGGTGAACCCATCCCCCATCGGATAAATACAAAACTTCTCTCCAAAAACTTTGACGGCTTCAAGCTCCCCCGTTTTCCATGTCCCCTTAATAAATTGAACCATAGCCACACGAAGCCCGCGTCCCACAGCACGCAGTCCAGCTCCCAAAGCTGCGGTGGTCTTTCCTTTTCCCCCGCCTGTATAAACCAAAATGAGGCCCTTGGGTTTCCATTTGTCCCTGGGCGGAGCTTTTCGTGGAGCCTTATCTTCCGATATTTTTTTATGTGTAGATTTTCCAGAGGGTTTCATGAGCAGAATTATACAAGAAGATGAATACGAGGGACAGTCCCGTTACTCAAGGACGAGGGTAATCAATTTACCGTTTCGCTCCACCACTGCACTCTTGGGAAGAATTTCTCTTACCACTGCATCCACTTTTCGGATCTTATCCCCTACAGCGACTACCTGATTATTAATCAAGGCATAACTATACCCCCCGGACATCGTAATCCCGGTGAGAGAAAGTTTCGTGCTTTCTCCTGAAGATAAAAAAGACCTGAAGGGAGAAGGTGGTTTGATTACCACGGTGGAGGAATCCGCTTTTTGTGCAGCCTTGGCATTAAAAAAATAGACCCAGGAAAGACCGCCCAGGAGCGCTCCAACCATCACGGCAACAAAAATCCATGGAACTCGATGCGCCTGAACCGTTTTCTTCTCAATCGCCGCAATTTTTTCTTCCAGCTTTTGGAGAGCTACCTTTTCTTCTTTCGGAAGCTGAGTTTTTTCCGTAGCAGCTTGATAGATGGAGCTTGAAGTGCGCTCCAGTGCGCGTTGAATCAAACTCATACCCGGGCTCCTTCAAGATCTTCCTGGGCGCATTCGACCAGCATGGAATCCACGATCTTTGTTCCTTTGGCATAGGCCGCGAGAAGCGCCCGGTCTGCCAATACATTGATAAGGCGGGGAATTCCTCCCGTCACTTTAAAAATATACTCAAAGGCATCTTCGGCGAAAATATCCATGGAAGCCCCCGCCACACGAAGCCGGTAGCGGATATAATTCCCCACATCCTCTCGGGTCAGTTCCGGAAGATGATAGCGGATCGCGATTCGCTGCCTGCATTGAACCAAATCTTTGCGACTTAAAAAGTCTTTGAGCTCGGGCTGTCCCACCAAAATAATTTGAAGTAATTTCTTAGTCGGAGTTTCTAAATTAGTCAAAAGCCGGATTTGCTCAAGCGCCCGGACACTGAGAAGCTGCGCTTCATCCACAATCACGACCGCGTTATAGCCTTTTTCTGTTTCACTCAAAAGAAACCGGGCCAGCGCGTCAAAATAACTTTTGCGTTTTTTGGTCTTTACTTCGATTCCGAAATCTTCCGTGATCGACTGAATGATTTCCATTTCCGATAATCTTGGATTAAGAATGAGTGCGCTATGAACCGTATCCCCAAATTTGGAAAGGAGCGTTCGGCAAAGCGTGGTCTTTCCGGCACCAATCTCCCCTGTCAGCTGCATAAATCCGCGCCGCGTCTCCACTCCGTAAATGAGCGACGTCAGGGCTTCTTTGTGATGTTTGCTGTAGTAGAGAAACCGGGGATCCGGCGTCATGTTAAAAGGAGATTCGCTCAACCCAAAGAAGGCTTCATACATAATGTAATCCTCGAATGATTTGCGGAATAACCGCCGGCAGTTCCGGCAGTCTTATGCCTTCCTAGTTACGGCAAAGAAAGGTCAAATCTTGATGCGACTGGAGAGAAAGGATTCTTCGTTAAATAGGCTGGAATTCGATGATGCGTCCGTCTTTGCGAGGAATTTCAATGGAAAAGGGGTGACACCGTTCCTGAGAGTAGATTTCACTCGATCCTTCAAGCAGGTCCACAACACGAAAACGTCCCGGATGGCGCTCCAAGGCTGGGATTAGAATACTGGCATTCTTTCCTTCCAATCCATTATTGATCGCCACCAGAAAATAAGAATCGCCCCGTTGGAAAACAGCCGTTTTAATTCCCGGCGTTTTGGAATAAGAAACGAGAGGGACTTCCAGATAATTTAGAATTTCCAGAATCAATTCGCGGCTTGGATCCACCCCCAAGTGGATAATTTTCCCTTTCCCGATTTTCTTGGTGTATCCAATGGTCATGCGTCCATAGGGAGCAAGATCAGCGCGGATGGCCTGAGCATGCGCGGCTTCAAAGGTATACACCGAACTCGTGACCTGAACCTTGGGCCGTCCGGGAGCCAGCTGAATTTTGAATGTGTTTTTAAATTCAAACAAAATCCTTTCAGGGTCCTCAAAACCGACGAGAGAAAGCGGATGAAAACTGCCGTCTTTACGTGGGAAATTTTTAAAAGCAATGAGCGTCCCGCCCCCTTCCACATATTTCCGAAGATTTCTTTGCGCGCGCTCAGAAAGCCATTGGTTTCCTTCATAAAACAGATACGGCTTTTCAAAAACCCCCTGCTCCGGATCATAGAGATCATAGTCAATATCATAATCATAAAGAGAAACCAAAATAGGACTCGCGTGAGAGAGAGATTTTGCAGCATATTGAAGCGGATGGAAAGTCACCCCCACTTCGGTCACTTTTTTCCATCGGGAAGGATGACATTTGCGGAAAAGTTCCACCAACTGGCGGAACACGGCAAAAAGCTCGGGACGTGCGCGGCCCCATTCATTAATCGGCGCCATGTACCAGTTGTCGCGGTTCACCAGCATGTACCAGTTCCATCCCGCAATGCCGCCAAGAAGCGCGCTCAAGGCCAGGAGCCGGTAATGATTGGGAGAAAAAACTCCGGACTCATAATGTTTCTCATGCCAGATGCCGGATTCAAATTCGGCAATAAAAGGAAGTTTCGAGATGCGGGATAAAAACCGGATCTTATCCATGAACTTCCGGTGCTCAAAAGCATCTTCACGAAATTCATTGGTAGGATAGCAGTCAATTCCGACGGCATCCGAGACTGACTGCATGGCCTGCCAGTCATGCACATAAAAAAATGGATAGAGATTGAGAAAAATCGGGACATCAAATCCGAGCTTTCGCATGCGCTGGATAATGGCCTCGCCCGCGCGGCGCGAGTATTCATGTTTAAAACGAAGATAATCGAGATTGCGGCGAAGTTCGCGGTCGCCTTTTAAAGGAAGGCCGCTCTCTTCCGGACCCATGGACGCAATAAAAGGCCCGGCCTTATCAAAACTGGAATAGGTCTCGCCCCAGCTTTCATTCAAAGCCTCTAGATTATCCTGATAAGCCTCTTTAAGAAATTCCTGAAATAGCCCCGGCTCCGCGCCAAGTCCATACTGATGACCGAAACGATCCGGCCAGGGGTCAATTTCATTGTCCGCCTGAATCAAAACAATATGTCCTTTAGCTTTTGTGGCAAGAAAAGGACGGATAATTTTTGCAACTTCACGGAGCCAGATATCAGCAGAGGCCAGAAATTTTTCATGAAGGCGATGAAAAGCATGGGCATAATCCGGCACGCCATCATTGGGCCATTCACTATAAATATAAGGGCCGGGACGAAGAATGACGCGAAAACCTTTGCGCCGGGTCAACTCCAGAAATCCTTTCAGATTTCGGCTCGGATCTGTACGTCCCGTAAGATCAAATTTCCCGCGTTTTATTTCATGATATTCCCACGGGACATAAGTAGAGATAAGATCAATGCCAAGTTTTTTGGCTTGATCAAGCGCCGCAGACCAGAAGCTCGGATTGAGCCGCCAATAATGCATTTCGCCCGAGACCAACGAAAGGGGTTTGGACCCAACCCACAGTTCTCGATTTTTGATCTGTACTTTTGGCATCATCATCCCCTCAGTAGGGACACGGCATGCCGTGTCCCTACTCTGATCCTATTTGACCACCAGATTCACCACACGTCCTGGAACCGCAATGACTTTTTGAAGTGACTTACCACCCAGCCATTGCGGGAGTTCGGCGTGGTCACGAATTTGTTTTTCAATAGCCTCTGCACTCGCAGCTTTTGCAACAAAGATTCTAGCACGGACTTTGCCCTGGATCATTATCGGAATTTCCACTTGGGCTTCCTCCAAAATAGCGGGGTCAAACACCGGCCATGCAGTCAGAGCCAGCATTTCTGAATGTCCCAAACGGCTCCAAAGTTCTTCTGCCAGATGCGGAGCAAACGGAGCCAAGAGCAGCACAAATTTTTCCAGCATGGATTGTGCCATCGAGGCATCTTTTAAAGATTCATTCACAAAAACCATGAGCGCAGAGATGGCGGTATTAAATCGAAGCCCCTCGAGATCTTCTGTCACTTTTTTAATCGCTTGATGAATGCGTTTTTGTTCTGCAGAATTTTCTACGCGTTTTTCAATTTTGGGATTTAACGTGCCGTCTTCCATCACAAAAAGACGCCATACGCGCCCCAAAAATCGATACACACCTTCCACTCCTTGATTAGACCAGGGTTTTGTCTGCTCCAGCGGCCCCATGAACATTTCATAAAGCCGGACGCTGTCGGCGCCGTACTGCTCCACCAAAACATCCGGACTCACCACATTGCCGCGCGACTTGGACATCTTTTGATTATCCTCGCCTAAAATCATGCCTTGATTGACAAGACGCTGAAACGGTTCTTTTGTTGACACCACACCGAGATCAAAAAGGACCTTGTGCCAGAAACGCGAATAAAGAAGATGAAGCACCGCATGCTCGGCGCCTCCCACATAAAGATCTACATTCATCCAGTATTTTTCCTTTTCCGCCGCGACAAGCTGCTTGTCATTTTGCGGATCCAAGTAGCGAAGATAGTACCAGCACGAACCCGCCCACTGCGGCATGGTATTCGTCTCGCGCTTTGCGGGTTTTCCGGTTTCAGGATCTTTTACCTCCACCCAATCTTTGATAGCCGCAAGCGGGCTGTCTCCCGTGCCCGTGGGTTTGTAGGTCTCGGTTTCCGGAAGCTGGATCGGAAGTTCTTTTTCTGAAACAAGTTTATGTTTTCCGTCCACATGCAGGACGGGAATCGGCTCACCCCAATATCGCTGGCGTGAGAAAAGCCAGTCGCGGAGTTTGTAATTGACCTTGGCCTTGCCTAGATTTTTTTGCTCAAGCCACTCTGTAATTTTCTTCTTGGCTTCGGGCGTGGGCAGTCCGGAAATAAATCCGGAATTGACCGATACTCCGTCCTCGCACCATCCAACGGATTCTTTTCCATCCGGCGCTTGAACGACAAGCTCAATGGGCAGTTTGAATTTTTTTGCAAATTCGAGATCGCGCGCATCATGCGCTGGAACCGCCATGATCGCACCCGTCCCATAACCGGCAAGCACATAATCAGCAATCCAAATCGGAATTTTTTTCTGATTCACCGGATTAACCGCATAAGCACCGGTAAAAACTCCGGTTTTTTCCTTGGCCAAATCAGTCCGTTCAAGATCTGATTTTCTGGAAGACTGCTCGCAGTAGGCTTGGACTTTGGCTTTTTGATCCGGCGTGGTAATTTTTGAAAGCAATGAATGCTCGGGAGACAACACCATATACGTGGCGCCAAACAAAGTATCCGGCCGCGTGGTAAATACACGAATAACTTCCCCTTTGTCATTCCCGCATGCTTTTGGCGGGAATCCAGATTTTGAGTCCCCGACTAAATCATTCGGGGACGATTGGGGCTGATCCACCAAGAAGTCGACTTCAGCCCCAATCGATTTTCCAATCCAATTGCGCTGCATTTCTTTGATGGCATCCGACCAATCCAAAAGATCCAGATCTTCCAAAAGACGTTCTGCGTACGCTGTAATTTTTAAAACCCATTGGCGCATGGGTTTTCGAATCACTGGATGACCGCCTCGCTCGCTTTTTCCGTCAATCACTTCTTCATTGGCAAGCACAGTCCCAAGCTCCGGGCACCAATTCACAGGGATCTCAGCTTCATAGGCAAGACCTTTTTCGTAGAGCTTAGAAAAAATCCACTGGGTCCAGCGGTAATAATTCGGATCCGTGGTATTCACTTCGCGGTCCCAGTCGTAACTGAACCCCATGCGCTGGATCTGGCGGCGAAAATTATTAACGTTTTGCTCTGTGGTAATTTTTGGATGTGTGCCAGATTTTAAGGCATGTTGTTCGGCCGGAAGTCCAAAGGCGTCCCATCCCATGGGATGAAGGACATTGAATCCTCGCATGCGTTTATAGCGCGCCAAAATATCGGTCGCCGTATAACCTTCAAGATGCCCAACATGAAGCCCGGATGCTGAAGGGTAAGGAAACATATCGAGGATGTAATATTTGGGCTTGAGCCCGGTGACTGTCCCCGGTTTTTGGGGACTGTCCCCTTTCAAGACAGGGTCGAACGCTTGAAATGTTTTTTCCTTGAGCCATCGCGATTGCCACTTGGGCTCAATTTCATCAAAGGGATACTGCTTAAAACCGCTTGCCATAGGTTGGGTATTTTAACATAAGGAAGGTGGAGTCCCAAATAAAGACCTGGAAACTATGCAGCTGCCGTAGACAGCCTTCCGTTTAACTCAGAGTGGCTATTCTTCGTAGCTCAGCCGTTAAGGACTAAGCGTAGAAGAATGCGAGCGGAGGGAATCGGCGCCTTCCGCTGCGCTTCAGGTCGACCACCCGCATCTTCAAACATGACATCAAGTCATGTTTGATTCAGATGCTCCCTTCGATTCCCCCGAAGCAAAGGTGCGGCCATCGGGACGGTCTTCCCTGGACCGTCCCGATGCCGTACTTGATCATGAGATCAAGTGCGAGCGGAGGGAATCGAACCCACACGGCTTTAGGGGCCACCGGATTTTGAGTC
>CAYWRU010000109.1:0-7007 GCA_964460795.1 uncultured bacterium
TTAGGGAAAGGCTTGTGATGTGCTAACAACACTCTTTGGAGGACTATCCGTTCTCTTTGGCTCGCTAGGACTTGGACGTGTCATTTTTGTGCTGGCTCTTAGAGAGAGCCTTTCCTACTTTAGCAGAGACGAGGGCATCAACACAGGTATATGGCTAGCATCTTTTGGAGCTACTTTTGTAGTCTTTGCGCTTATATGCCTGAACCGAGGCGTGTAAAACCGCAGTAGGACGCAGCGAACGGCAGCAGGTTTTGAGATCTTAGGAAGGAACCGTATGAGCAACAACGATGGAGACGCCAAGAGACAGATCTTAAGTGCTATAGCCGAAAATGCAATGCGCTATGCCCGGAACGGTGACAAGATGAAGAGTTTGCAGGAGCTTGCAGACCAGCAGGAACAGGAGAAAGCCCAGCAGCTTCTTCCCGCTGAAGCCTACCGGCTGCGACCGGGGTTTTCGCCCTATAACCAGCATGCCATGATGGAAGGTATTCAGCAGGAGTACCAGCGCATCCGGGCGATGTATCGTAACGAGGCGCTTGAGTGGGCCGCGCAGTGGGTCGAGAGCCAGGCGACCGGCGCAGAAGAGCGCGTGGTCGAGTTTGCGCAGAATGTTGCTATGTCTATTCGGGCGGCAAAGGAGCAAGGGCATGTTGAGTGAGCAGGATCGGCAGTGGATTGTAGACCGGAAACGGCTACGGGAGTTACACGATACGGCAGTGGCGGGGTATCCTATGAACTTGAGCGAGGCCGAACGGCGGGAGGAAGCTGCTATCTGGAAGCGCATTGGCATGATAGACCCTGATCTCACGTACCTGGACATCATCGAGCGCCAGCAGGCCGAGATCGAGCGGTTACGGAAGGTTGTTAGAAATCTTATTGACCTGAAAAAGCCGCTTGAACGAGATGATACCGACGTTATGATTCGATGCGATGATAGGGTGTATGTGTTTAGGGCAACACCATCGGGAAACCACAGACTTTGTAGCATTATTCTAACCACGCAGCCCCAGGCCACCGGCGACGCCCCAGCGGAGCCGAGCCGCCAGGAGTTGAAGCGGCAGTTGGTGGAGGCGATCCGGGAACGCAACCGCCTTTTTGATCGGGGTTTTGATTTTAATATTGATCCGAACGGCGAATTCAAGCACGCGGTAGATTGTGCGGTGGATGCGATCAAGGCGCTTATGCCTGTTGGTTCTGTCGTGACGTCGAAAAACGCAGATGGGGAGGTTGTCCGGGGGACTGCAACGGATGTCGTGCGCTGGTCGCTTGTCCTTATTCAGCTAGAACATGGCGGGAATTACGCTGTTGCCTGGCGCAGCGTTACCAACCCACCCGAGCTAGCCGACGCCTGGTGCGAGGCCCACCAGCCGAGCGAGCCGGAGCAGCCAATACGTATAAAGTATGGTGTGCGGGCTTTGAGGGAGGATGCGCAGGGCAATCTTACTGAGGTGTCCGCGATTCGGGTAAATGCTTGCAACGCCCTGACAATGACTCAAGAGGGCAACACCCTGAAGGTGCAGACAGAATGGGGAGAGATACGGACCAACCTGACCGAGCGCGGTTCGGCGGCTGCGCGTGATGCCGATGTGATTACGCTTCACAGCGAGCATGGGCGGCAGGTATTCCAGCGCAACGAGCGCGGCGAGGCTGTGCCGCTGCGCACGATGGAGGCAGACGCGCCACCCACAACCCCGACGCCGGAAGCCCCGATTGACCGGATCAACGCTCTCTCTGCCCAGCTTACCGAAGCGACCAACGAGATTGCTGCTGCAAGTACCGCTATCGCGGAAGCACAACGGCGGCGCGATCTGGCCATTGAGCGTAAGTGCGCGGTGCAGGCTGAACTTGATGCGGTGGTGAAAGGACAGCGACAGAGCAGCGAATGGGAACCGTTTACGTATATCCCTGTTCGTGATGCGAACGGCGATATAACAGGGTTCAAGAAAGTATCGACTGAGAGCTGGTGACAACTGGTGACATTTGCCTACAACAAACGTAGGGAAGGTGAGAGAGGGCATATCAGCAGCTTACGAGGCGATTGTGAGGAAACGCGGTATAGTTTGTGCTGCAACCTATCGCGGCATGGAAGAAAGAAGTAAAAGCAATGACGACTACTCTAACTGCCCAGACCGACACGCGAGTAACACGCCAGGGACAAGCTACAAAGCCAGCCCCGCGCCTTGACCGGCTACCGCGTGACCTGGCCCGCCTTGAGGCTGCGTTGGGGCGGCTTGAGATGTGGCTACCGCTGGCGTTTCGGCTCTCCTAGCGCGCCTGGTCAGCCGCCATTCGTACCAACGACCCCGCTTTCGCGCCCAGACCATGCCCTGCTTTCGGAGCAGCTTCAGGTGGTAGAGAACGCCGTTCGTGCCTTTATGAACACGAGCGGCGATCTCTTTGACCCGAAGCGCTTTTCGCTGTTCTGCAACGCACTCTTGCATGCAGGTAAGAATATCCGCCCGCACTTCTCGCCCGGATTGCATCTCTTTTGACGGCATTACCCCTCCAATGCGTCTTTTGTTACTCCTATGCGTACTATACCGTATTAAGTGAGGTATTTGAAGAGAAGAAGCATATTTTGTTGCAATAAATGTTCCGTAGACTGTATACTCGTGATATGCGGGTTTCGACTGTGTGATGCGATAGGCATATGCAGTCGAAACCCGCATATTCTTTCTGCGCCATGCCTATTCGTCCACAGTCAAAACCCGCTCTTTGTTCAGCTTTTCCTCACAGAGCGGGCACATGCCAGAAACAAACGATATTCTGACCCGCCTTGAGGTGTTGATCACTCGTGTTGACTACCTCGTTGAAAAAGTTAAAAACATGGCGGATCAGGCCGAACAGCGCGCAGAGAAGCAAGAGACTCGTATCGGCGAGATCGAAGACGACCTTGCCGATACAAAGGCTACCGTCAAGATGCTGAAAGCGGTTGTGTTGTGGGTAGGCAGCGCACTCGGTACGATTGCCATTGCGATCATCATTGCCTGGCTAACCCAAACCTTTGGCCTCCGCTGAGAGGACTCCCCTAATGCTTGACGTAAATACCGCCTTTGCGACCCTCACCGGCACCACCGGCACGATCAGCGCCCTGGTGAAGTGGCTAATTGACTTACTGCTTAGGCCGCTCGCGCGTCAGTTTCGAGTCCGCCTCGACTGGCGCTATGTGGCCTTTGTTCTAGCCTTTGCCTTAGCCGCGATTGCCGTTCCCTTTGTCGGGCTGTCGTTTACCGACCCGCAGGGGCTCGGCTTGTTCGTCTTGAGCGGTTTGGGCGGCGCGAAGGGCGCGATGGTGCTTACTGACGAGCATGACAAAAGCCATGACCAGGAGCCGGGGACATGACGATCAGCGATCCAACCCTGCCAGCTATCCTAACTGCGCCGACCATCATTGACTGGCGTGGACGCCTGCCGCGCAAGGACTGGTCAATCGGCACGCGAGAAGCCACGAAGTTCATTACCCTGCACTACAATGGCGGGAAAGTCAAAGAAGCCAACCAATCAGGCTCATGTTTGCTCTCGCAGCTCGTTGGTGATGCGACCTGGCAGATGCGCCCAGGCGGGCTAGGAGCCAAAGAGGGCGGCGACGGCCTGCAATATCACTATGTGATCGGCGCGGAGCCGCAGGTCTACCAGTGCCGTGATGAACTCGCGATGCTGTGGCACTGTGCGAACGCGGTAGGCAACGCGCAGAGCATCAGTATCCATGTCCCCGTTGGGCAGGATGCGCTAGGACTGTTCCCACAGCCGATCAGCGATGAGCATTGGGCGCTGGTCGTGCAGCTCGCCGAGTGGCTGCTGCTGAAACACAATCTCCCCTACACGGCGTTTCGTGGGCATTGGGAATGGTCATCGAATGCATGCCCCGGCAATCACCTCAAGCCCCGCCTGTTGGCCTGGCGCGCCGCCAAAGCGAGCGCGCAGCCCACGCCACAGCCCAGCTTTACCTACTACACCGTTAAGAACGGCCTGGCGCTGGTCAGAACCGCGCCGAGCGCCGACGAGCGCAAGAGCCGGGTTGTGCTGACGTTGCGCCAGGGAACGCCAGAAGCGACCATCGGCATCCGCGAGATCGTAACCGGCGATTGGGCCGGATCGGGTGTGAGCCGTAGTAACAAGTGGCTGTGGCTGTTCGATGGGCGCGGCTTTATTCACAGTTCGGCGATGAAGCTGCTGTTACCGGCGTAGGGGCGGGAGCGATGTGGACGAACTCACACGCAAAGGTGAAGAGCAGCCTACAGCCCAACCTAAGCGCCAACGCAGCCCCCGCAAAGGCAAGCAGAGCGCCGAGCAGGTTGACCAGCGCGTGCAGGCCGTCTATGAGGCTTTGTTGGACGGTGCGTCCCGCTATGAGATTCTGCAATTTGCGACAGACGCCGCATGGGATCTCAGCGAGCGAACGGTTGATTACTACATTGCGAAAGCACGCGAGTGGATTGCCACATTTGCAAAACCGCAGCGCAAGAAGCTCCTTCAAGAGCACATCGCAGCTCGTCGGCGCATCCGGGCAAAGGCGAATGCTAAAGGCGATCTGTGGCTCGCGTTAGCGGCGCAGCAGGACGAAGCCAGACTACTCGGTCTCTATGACTATGAGACCAACAAGCGACTAGAGCGAATTGAGCGTGAGCTTGGTATCAGCACTGACATACCAGACGAAAAGCCAGCGGCTCAAGGCGATTGAGCAGGCATACGGGCAGCGCGAGGCCGCCAAGGCCGTCGCGCCTGCGCCGTCGCCAGTGCCCAGGGCATCACGCGCTCCTGTGAAGCTGAAGATGCCCTTCCTCGACTATGCGCGCCAGGTGTATCCGCGCTATGTCGCTGATCCAATGCACGAGCTGGTCGCTTCTTATCTAGAAAAGCTGGTTACACGCGAGATCTTACGTCTGATGATCTTCGCCCCACCGCAGCATGGAAAATCGCTGCAATGCTCCAACCTGTTTCCCGGCTACTGGCTTATGCACTATCCGTATGACCCGGTGATGATGGCGTGTTATGGCGCCAGGCTTGCGCGCCGACATAGCCGCGTTGCCCGTCGCATTGTGCAAAGCCCGGAGTACCAGGCGCTTGCGCCGGAGGTGCGTATCAGCAAGGAAAGCCGCTCGGTCGATACCTGGGAGCTGGACAACGGGGCAGGCGGTCTTATTGCCGCAGGCGTGGGCGGGCCGCTCGTTGGCCTCGGCGCAGGACTCGCCATCGGTGATGACCTGTACAAGAGCTGGGCGGAAGCGGCCTCGCCGACCATTCAAGAGAATGTTGAAGAGTGGTGGGAAGGTACCTTCTGGACACGTTTATGGGAAGACGCTCCTGCCGTGCTCACCATGACCCGCTGGAATCGCAAAGACCTGCCTGCAACACTGCTAGCCAAGCAGCCCAATGTCTGGACTGTGCTGCGGCTTTCCGCTCTGGGCGAAACGCAAGAGGAGCGCGACCAGCGCAATAAAGAGTGTGCCTTACCTGCTGGCCTGCCTGATCCGCTCGGGCGCGAGCCGGGCGAGGCGTTGGCCCCACACCGTTTCTCAGTGGCAGCGCTGGCAGAGAAGCGGCGCAGCGTGGGCAGCCGGGTCTGGGAAGCCGAGTACATGGGCAGCCCGATTGACCCATCAGGCGCCCTATTCAAGCGACATTGGTTTGAGATCGTTCCCGAAGCGCCCAAGAACGTGCTTGGGCGCGTGCGCCGCTGGGACAACGCCGCGACCGAGGGCGACGGCGACTTTACCGCCGGTTGTCGCATGAGTCGGACAGCGGATGGCAGCTACTACATCGAACATATGGTGCATGGGCAGTACTCATCCTTCCAGCGCCGCAAGATCCAGCGCCAGACCGCCGAGAGCGACGGCGACGAAACCTTCATCCTGATTGTGCAAGACCCTGGTAGCGCGGGCGTGGATACGGTTCAGCACGACCTTGTAAACCTGGAAGGCTTTGCGGTCAGCGTTATTCGTGAGACAGGCAGCAAGGTCGTGCGCGCCCAGCCCTTTGCGGCAGCCTGCGAAGGCGGGCGGGTCAAGCTGGTGCGCGGGCCATGGGTCGAGGCGTTCCTTGACGAGATCTGCGCGTTCCCCGACGGCGCGAATGATGACCAGGTGGATACGCCAGTTGGCGGCTATAGCTACCTGGCAAAGCGCTTTGGCGGCGATACCAGGAAACAGGGCGAAAACGAGGACAACGGATGAGCTTCCTCACTCGCCTTCGCTATGGCCTGGCGCATATGCTAGTACGGGCTGGTGGACTCCAGATCGTCTCACCCTGGGTGAAAGAAACCTTCTTCAACCCGACCTTCCGGGCGCTGACACAGGAAGGCTATAAGAAAAATGTTGCCTTCTTTAGCTGCGTTTCGGCGCTGACTTTCGCCTTCATGGAGCCGCCCATGATGGTCTACAACGGCGAGGGCGACAAGGCCGAGCTGCTCCCCAAGCATGGACTACGCAAGCTGCTGCGCCGCCCCAACGCCCTGATGGGTGAGCGCGAGATGTACGCCTGGACAATGGCGTACCTGGCAATTGGCGGCAATGCCTACTGGCATAAGGTCAGAAACCGCATGGGCCAAGTGACCGAACTCTGGCCCTACCACCAGGGGCAGATGTACCCCATTCCAGGCGGTGATAGCTGGATCGCTGGCTATGAGTACGACGACGGGACAGGCATCCGTAAGCCGATCAAGGCGGCTGATGTGCTTCATTTCAAGTGGCCCACGCCCGACCCTGAGCAGCCATGGGTGGCACAAGCGCCGATTGTTGCCGCAGCGCGCGAGGTAGACAGCGACAACGAGGCGACCCGCTACATGAAGGCGCTGCTCCAGAATGATGCGGTTCCGCGCACCGTGATCGAGATGCCGGGCGATCAGATGCTGTCAGACAAAGAGCGAGACCGTCAGCAAGCCCAATTCGAGGGGCGCTACGGGGGAGATAATCGCGGGAAGCCGCTGGTCATGGAGCGCGGGGCCAAACTTACGCGCCTTTCCCTGAATATGGAAGAACTGGCCTTCGAGGCGCTGCACAGGATGCCAG
>CAYWRU010000110.1:0-6985 GCA_964460795.1 uncultured bacterium
GATCAAAGGTCACGGACATAAGTTATACGTGGACGGTAGGAGCGAAGACGTTTGTTTTAGGGATGCGGGCCGTAGAAATCGATCAAGTGGCAACGGGTTATGAATCAAGTTATGTGGAGCAGGTCCGGATTTCGAAAGCCGCGGCCACCGCTGAAATCAATTCCCGCACCGATCTTACCGCTACTGAAAAATCCAAGGCCATAGCGGATCTTGCAGGTGCTGAAGATTATTTTAGGATCGTGAATAGTGATGGATCAAAGGTCACGGACATAAGTTATACGTGGACGGTAGGAGCGAAGACGTTTGTACTTGGGATGAGAGCGGTTGAGATCGATCAAGTAGCGACGGGATATGAATCAAGTTATGTGGAGCAGGTGCGAGTCACCATAGAGGCGGTCCGAGACGAAAGCGAGGGTCGTTTGGATCTTTCGCAAGTTGCACGCGATAAGGTGCTCGGAGATCTCGAGGGGGCTTCGGAGTATTTTAGAGTCATTTCAGGTGACGGAAGTATGGATTCAGATATCAGTTGGACTTGGACGAAAGCAGCATCCACTTTTGTCCTCGGTAAGAAAGAGGTGGTAACGCTTGTCTCGGGTGTGGAGCAGACAACCTATAAATCAGTCTACACGGAGCAGATCCGCATTGCGCAAACCGTGATTGATCAGGCGATTGGTACAAGTGATTTAGCAGATTCTGAAAAAGCAAAAGCGCGTGCCGGACTTTCCTTGACCCTCCAAGACAATGCGGCGGCATTTTACCAGATTATTAATGGAGACGGCTTACTGCCCACGGATAAGAGTTATACCTGGACGGTAGGAGCATCCACTTTTGTCTTGGGTTCACAGGCTGTCCAACTTCAAAATAAAGCTGTCAGTTATCAGGCGACCTTTATTGAACAAGTTCGCATTTCACAGTCGGCGGCGAGCGATGCAATCAATCGTAGCGATCTCACTCTCGATGAACAGGCTAAGGCCAAATCAGATCTTTTGGGTGCTAAAGAATATTTCCGCATTGTGAGTGGAGACGGCGGCGAACCTTCAGATACAAGTTATACGTGGACTCGAGGAGCATCGACTTATGTTTTGGGTGAGCGCGCAGTCTATGTAGAAAATGAACCGGTGACCTATAAGTCAACCTATTCGCAGCAGATACGAGTCAATTCGGCGGCTATCCAAACAGAAATTGTGGCAAGTTCTCTCAGTGCCACTGAAAAATCCAAAGCCGATTCGGATCTCGCATCGGCGGTGAGTGCTGGGGTGGAAGATTTTTATAAAATTCTGAGTGGTACGGGCGCAGGAGAGGGAAATATCAGCTGGTCCTGGACGAATGGCGCTTCCACGTATGTGCTTGGCGCTGCTCCTATCAATCAAAATAATCTGTCGCTTGGCTATAAGGATTCTTATACCGAACAGGTGCGCGTCTCAAGGGAGGCTGTGATCAGCGCAGGAGTTACCGCATCCTCTTCGCCCGCAGTGGGGAGCCAGTATCAATTGGCAGATAAACAGGACGTGGCGGAAATCATTTCAAATATGACTGATCCTGCGGTTCAAAAGGCTGCGGCGGAAAGCTTTCGGGAAGTCAGTATGGACTCCTTTTATACGGATGGAACGGACATTTTTTGGCTGGGCAAGGATTCGGCTGGCCAGGAAGTCCTTCATATGTTGATTCAGGATTCGGCCACCTTGCAGTGGAGCTTTCAGCGTGTGAGTGAACTCAGCTCGGATGATATGAAACAGGTTGTGAGCCAGCTCAATTTGGGAGATGAAACCTCAGCGGTCTTGACGGCCCTTCTTGCGGCGCCGGCAGACACGGAATTTTTTAAGATTATCTCGGGAGACGGAGCCAAGCCTACGGATATCAGCTACACCTGGACAGTGCAGGCTTCCACTTTTGTGATTGGATCGCGCGAAATCAAAGGGACCGATGGGGCCATTAGTTATGCCAAATCATTTTCAATCCAAACCCGTATTTCAAATGCCGCTCTGACGATCCAGCTAGAAAAAAATCCGGCCTACATCGCACTTTCGGATGCGGCCAAGGGAGCCTTTCTCCAGGAATATTTATCCGGCACCGAGCAGCCGCTTCGTGTGGAAGGCTTTGATGAAAATGGAAAACCCTACACCCAATGGCTCGACACCAAAGGAAGGTTAGCGATCACCGACAGCTGGCAGAAGAATGAAGACGGGACGTACACGCATACAAGTGCGGATGTGACGTATGACAGTGTGAACAACCGTGCGACGATGACGAGTTATAAGTTGACGGCTGGAGGGGTGAGGGAAGCGGCGGCGAATCAGGTGGTGACGTGGGATTTAGGGAGTGATCATGCGCTTGGCGGAGAAGGAGTGAATGCAGATAGTATTATTTGGGTGGATGGCCAGCAGCTAGGGGATTGGGATTTTGATGCGGCGACGCCGGAAGTTTCGGCGTGGATCCGGACAAATTATGGGGTGATTACAACCGTTAATGCGCAGCTTCAGAGGACGATTTCGCAGTATCTGCTCACCGGGCCAAGTCACAACATTGTGGCGCCGGATCCGTATGCGACCTTCATTATAAGGGCGGGCGTTGATGGCGCTTTTGGAACTGCAGATGATGTCACAACCCTTCTTTTTGGAACGTATACGAATGTGGACCTGGACGGCATTGGAATCGGCACTCAGACCGGGACCGTGCAGGTGGGGCAGGTCCAGGGTCAGGATGTGACCTTCAATAATGATGGAACGATTACCATTACCAATCTTCCGGTGAATTCTGTCAGCGTGCCGGATATCCGGATTTATGTCACCACAAACGCGGATGGCACCAAGCGCATTGATCTTGTGAAGTACGGCACTCCAGCCACAGCAGGGGCTGAGCTTCCTATTATTAATTCCCGGTCCTGGAATATTCCTACAAACATCGCTTCGCAGTGGAACATTCAATCCATTTTAGATTCGGTAGGGCATTTCCAATTACCCAAGATCACCACCTTGAATTCTCTTAGCATTCCGCAAATTCCGACTCCGCCCCATCTCCCCAATATCGGGACCACCGGAGGAGGAAATACGTCGGTGGTAACAAAATCAAATCTTCGTGCACTTCCCACCAATGCAGATGAAGCCACGATCGATCAATACATTGCAAGCGGTGACTGCGCAAGGGTGGCAGGTTCGCTGATGTGCGGAGACGGAAATGATGCGACGGTGGATCAATCCATTCAAACGACCACAGACAGCGGACAAACCTGGACGGTCACGGATTTCTTCCGCTATGAAGGATCCACGCGCATCCACGCCGGACGCATTTTGACCGTCACGGAAAACGGAAAGGTGATTTTGGAATATCAAATCAAAGAACTCGACGGCAGCGCGGTCACGGTGAGCGGTACGGCTTATAAAGGAATCATCTGGGGAGCCAGCGGTGATCCGCGCGATCTCGCCAACGGTGTTATTTATATGTATACACCTACCTATGACGGGACCACTAAAAATCTTGGGACTCCGAAAAAATCAGTCTACTGGATTGATGACGGCACGCAGTCCCTGGGTCCGGACGTCATCTCTCTCGTAGGTGCAGATATTGTGAAGTACAACGGAACGGGCCAGCTTATTTCTCTTTCTGGAATCCCCAATCTAGGCGGGGCTGAAGGAAGCACCTCCTCATTATTCAGAATGAGCGATGGGCGTCTGATTTTGGCCGACACCCGGGAATTTTATACCGGACGCCTTGACCTTGCCGGCGCCAATACGATTGAAGCTGGAACCGAAATCAATCTGGATTTCCAGTCCGATGCCGCGTGCCTCTCCGGCGGGGATAACCGTTGCATGTTGGTCAGTACATCGGATGCGCAGACCTCCCGAAATATCCGTTATCCGAATAATAACCCTATTTATGCGACTTCCGAAGAATCTCTTAATGCAGTCACTCCGCTTCTTATAACGGAAAATGGACTCCAGGTTTTTATCGAAGACGGAAAAGTCGGTGTGATTTTGAATGCCAGCGGACAGCGTGAAAGCTCAGCAATCACCTGGGGAGCCACAACGCTTGATGCGACCCAGAACCACCAGCTATCCGTTAAATTCACAGCTGATGGAAAAACAGAAATTTATATCGATGGCAGACTTGAAGTCACAAAAACAGGCCTTCCTAGCAGCCGATCCTTCATTGAGATTGGGCAGGGAGAAACCTTAAAAAAAGTTTATGAGCTCAAACGATTTGGTAAGTCTTTTGGCTCCTATTATCTTGATGCTAATGGAAATTATTATGGCTATGTCGATACAGGCTCTACAGAAACAATCAACAATTCATTCCATGGCATGATTGCGAATGCCGCCTTTACGAACAAAACAGGAACGACAACGACGATTGTGAATGGCGCCAGGTCCATTGCAACTGATTCCTGGAGCGCCGCGCCTACCAGCGATCATGTCCGGACCTTGACCTATCAAGAGGGCTCAGCGGTTCGTACGATGAAGCTGCTTTACTCTGCGGATAACAAAACAGTTCTAAGTGTCTTTATGGATGACGGAACGAACGCTTGCGCGGGAGGAACGGCCTGCTTTAAAGAGGTGATGACGCTGGGAGTCGAAGCGCCACGGGTTGCGCCGGTGATCAAAGATGGAGTGCTGGTGGAAGGCATGGTCCGCTCCAGCAATTATGAATCCGGGGATTATTCTGCACAGTCTATTATTGATTATTTCAGAACCTCCAATGTTTCCTGCCCTCCGTCCTCTCCGGCTTGCGGCAAGCCCTATGCCTCAGCAGCGGGAAATGAAGCCGTCACTTTGACCGTGATCAAAAATTTTGGGACCCTGGCCAGTCCGCAGTCCTCGGTGATTTACCAAAGAATCAATTCAACGCCCGAAACCTACTGGCTGGATTCGGTGGGGCGGACGCACACCGGCGGTTATGTGAATGAAGCCCTGAAGCAGATTGATATCGGGGGTTCCAGCCTTACCTTTGGAGGAAAAACAACCGTAGCCTTGAACGGTGTCTCAGTATTTCAAACCAAGGGAGGCGATGCTCCCAGCCTCACTCTCACTAATACGAATTACGCTTATGCCGCTGCGCGCGGATCAGCGATGAGTCCTGCCGAGCTAGCGGCTCAGGGAGATCCACTATCAGCTCTGAATCTTTTGGAAAACAGTCTGTGGCGTGCTCCGTCTACCACTCTTTCGGAGTCCGGGCAAAGTGAATCGGTGATCAATCGGTATTATGATTCTGCGCAACGAAAATATGGCGCAGGATTTGATTATACCAGCCCAAGCGGCCAAACTTATCAGATTGGGTTTGAGATGTTTTTGGGCGACGGGATGGGCGCAACGAATTTGTGGGTCAACGGCTCTCGTGTCTTTGCTTGCGGCGCAGCAGGAGGAGGCCGATGCAGTTGGACGACAGAAAATATAGGCGGCGAAGATTTTACAGTTTACACCATCACCTCTCCGTCGGCTCCGGAAATTAAAATCAAATACAATAATAATGGAGATTCTGCCGGACGGACGGAATTTTTGGTTTATGTCAAAGATGAAAATAATGAATTTCATGAAGTGGTGAGCGCTGAAACAGATTTTGAGACTAATTCAGACGAAGGTGTTTTAGGCGGAGGATTTGATTTCACTTCGGCGCGTCAGAACATCATTTTAAACAGCCTCACTAAATCCACCAATTTTTCTGTAGATCTCTGGGTTAAGCCGGAAACCTTAAATGGTACGGTTTTTTCCGGGCGCGACACCATGCTTTACCTCAAAGACGGCAAGCTCCATTTTAATATTCAGCGGCCAGGCGCGGATCAGGATATTGTCTTAAAAGACAAATTTGAGAATGATCTCGTTTGGGGGGATGATAACTCACAGTGGCATGACGTGACCTGGACCGTGGATGCCTCGGCCGGATGGAAAATTTATATAGACGGCGAACTTGCAGGCAGCGGAACTCAGACCCAGTTTTATGGCACCTCCAATCTTCAAATCGGTTATTCCAAAACTTATGGGTCCTTTAAGGGATCCGTGGATGAAGTCCGTGTGTATGCCCGGCCGGATGATCAGATCCCGAGCTATGGTTCCCAGGTTCTGACAGCCAGTGAGATCCAATCCCGCTATGCGGCCGTGATTAAAGTTCATTCGGGGTACAGCGCTCCATCCGGAATTAAAGTGGATGCGAGTGGAAAGGTGACCGGCCTTTTGCGGCCGGAAGTCACCGTGATTCATGAAGGAGCTATTATAACGGAAGAGACGGTTCGTCTATTTACTAACGTTCCAACCTACGATGCTTCAGGCTTTGCGACTTTCAAATTTTCTGCTCAAAATTCCTCCTCCAATATCAGCAATCAATATACGATTCAGCAGCGATCTGATGGTTGGTATATCCAAGTTGACACCGGTAGTTTTCAGAAGGCGGTCCTGACGGGGAGCCCTGAAAGCGGTACGGTGAGTTTAAGCCTTGATAATAAAACCTATCGGATCGACTATGGCTCGGATAAAAAAACCATCCAGACTGTTTTTATGGCGCAAGGCCTGGGCGGTTTCAAGCAAGTGCTTGATGCCCGTGAAGATTTGTGGGTTGCTCTTCAAAATGGTGTGACGGGAGCCGGAGTTATTCAGCTCTCTAACGATAAGCTGACACATTTAGTAAACCCTATGACGGGGACGGAGTATCACGCGTTCGGAAAAGTGTTTGAGCTCCATAATGCCATTGATGGAACCCCGTACGCACTCACGGCGGATGATCCGGCCACCGCTTATAACGAGTCGCGGCTGAATGCGGTCACTATTTTAGGAAAATATGATCCGAGGGTAAGCACTTGGAACCCGTCCGGAACTCAAATTTGGAGTATTCCGCTCAATGATTTGGTCGTGGGGACGGACGGCAAAATCCAATCAGGGACGATTGTGTATCAAGTCCGGTATTCCGGCATGCCCTCACAGATGAGTCAAGTTACGGCCGCTAATCGAATTACTCAGTATGGATGGACGGTTTTTAAAAATGGCGGTGTTTTTGCCAATCG
>CAYWRU010000111.1:0-6715 GCA_964460795.1 uncultured bacterium
GGGATGTTGAGAATGGTGAATCAACGCCGCAAATTACTCGATTATCTCAAGGGTAAAGATCTAGCGCGTTATCAGACCTTGATTGAGCGCTTAGGCTTGCGTCGCTAAGTCGATGCACCAAAAACACCGCAAATTCTGCGGTGTTTTTGTTTGAGCTATTCTTAAGTCAATATTAAGCAGTTTTTATTTGTCGTCATGCAGGAAGGTTGTTTAAAGCTATTTTATTACAGAATAGCTTTAAACAGCCTGCCCGTGACAGTTTGTAACACCTTAAACTAAAACAATAGGTTGAATATTATTTATGGCAAAAGTGACCAAAACCTTCCAATATGGCCAACATACTGTGCGGATCGAAACGGGGGAAGTTGCACGTCAAGCGAGCACGGCAGTTATCATCAGTATGGATGAAACCGTTCTGTTAGTAACGGCCGTTGCAGAAAAGCAAGCCCGTGAAGGTCGTGATTTCTTCCCTTTAACCGTTAATTATCAAGAAAAATTCTACGCAGCCGGCCGTATCCCTGGTGGTTTCTTCAAACGTGAAGCGCGTCCGACAGAAGAAGAAACTTTAATTGCTCGTTTGATTGACCGCCCCATTCGTCCCTTGTTCCCAGAAGGTTTTACCAATGAAGTCCAAGTGGTCGCTACCGTTATTTCCTTAAATCCGAATGTATCGCCGGATATTCCCGCCATGTTAGGTGCATCCGCCGCATTAAAAATCTGTGGTATCCCCTTCCAAGGCCCGATTGGTGCAGCGCGGGTAGGCTATATCAATAATCAATATGTACTGAACCCTTCCGATACAGAATTGAAAGACTCGGCCTTAGATTTAGTGGTTGCAGGGACGGCTGATGCGGTATTAATGGTTGAATCTGAGGCTAAATTACTTAGCGAAGAAGTCATGCTCGGAGCGGTGGTTTTCGGTCATGAGCAAATGCAGGTTGCGATTAATGCCATTAATGAAATGGCAGCTGAGGTAGCTAATCCAGCTTGGGTTTGGACAGCCCCAGAAGCCAATCAAGCTTTAGTTCAAGGTTTGGCAGAAGCCGCCGAGGCCGCTTTAGTTGATGCTTTCCAAATCGCTGATAAACAAGAGCGTTATGCCCGCGTTGATGAAATTCTGACGGTTGCGAAAGAAAAATTATTGCCGAAAGAAGAGGGGGTAGCAGGGCCAAGTGAAGAAGAGCTGCGTGTTGAGTTTAAGAATTTAGAAAAGAAAGTAGTTCGTGGCCGTATTTTGGAAGGTAAGCCACGGATTGATGGGCGTGATTTGCAAACCGTGCGTCCTATTACAGTACGGGTCGGTGTTTTACCACGTACACACGGTTCTGCTTTATTTACCCGTGGCGAAACTCAAGCTTTGGTCGTGGCGACTTTAGGTACTGAGCGGGATGCTCAAGTGATTGATGCTATTGCAGGTGAGTACAAAGATTCTTTCATGTTCCACTACAATTTCCCTCCCTACAGTGTGGGTGAAGTGGGCATGATTGGTTCACCGAAGCGGCGCGAAATTGGGCATGGCCGTTTGGCCAAGCGTGGTGTGAAAGCGACCATTCCGGCGATGGAAGATTTCCCTTATGTTATTCGCTGTGTCTCTGAAATTACCGAATCGAATGGTTCAAGTTCAATGGCGAGCGTTTGTGGTAGCTCCTTAGCCTTAATGGATGCGGGTGTACCCGTCTCTGAACCGGTTGCAGGGATTGCAATGGGCTTGATTAAAGAAGGTGATCGTTTCGCGGTTTTAACCGATATTCTAGGGGATGAAGATCATTTAGGTGATATGGATTTTAAAGTGGCCGGCTCACGTAATGGTATTACCGCCTTACAAATGGACATTAAAATCAATGGTATTACCCGTGAAATCATGGAGCGTGCTTTAGAACAAGCTAAAGCAGGACGCTTATTCATTCTCGGTGAAATGGAAAAAGTGATTGCTGCCCCGCGTGATCAACTGTCTGATTATGCCCCGCGCTATGTGACTTTAAAAATTAATCCAGAAAAGATTCGTGAAGTAATTGGTAAGGGTGGTGAGACTATCCGTGGTATTACTGAGGCTTCAGGGGCTACGATTGATATTAGTGACGACGGCTTTATTAAAATCGCGGCTGTCGATGCGGCGGCTGCACATAAAGCGAAGGCCATGATCGAGGCAATTACTGCTGAGGTCGAGTTGAATAAAGTCTATGAAGGTAAAGTGGCGCGGATTATGGACTTTGGTGCTTTCGTGACGATTCTACCGGGTAAAGATGGCTTATTGCATATTTCCCAAATTAGCCAAGAACGTGTTGAAAAGGTCACTGATTTTGTGAATGTCGGTGATATTGTAAAGGTTAAAGTGATTGAAATTGATCGCCAAGGCCGGATGCGTTTAAGTATGAAAGATGCAGTTTAAGCCTAAGCAACTATGGTAGTTAGATAAAAGCCCCAGTTTGGGGCTTTTATTTTTCGGTCAAGTTTTTTTATGCTTGATCGCTATGAGAGACTTTATGAGCTGCATTTTCAACAGAATGAGCAAGATTTTCAGCGGTTTGGCTGGCTTTTTGCTCAACATTCTCTGCTAACTGTTTGGCCTCTAAAGTTGCATCTTCGGCGGCATGTTTAGTCTCTAAGGCTAGATCTTCGGCTTTATCACCTAAATTAGCGGCAGCTTCTTTGGTTTTATCAACGGCTTCTTCAGCTACCTCTTTAGCATCAGCCGCTGCATCTTCAGCTTTATCCGCTAGATTAGCAGCAGCCTCTTCAGCTGCCCCTTTAGCATCAGCGGCTACATCTTCAGCTTTATCCGCTAGATTAGCGGCGGCTTCTTTGGTTTTATCAACCGCTTCTTCAGCTACCCCTTTAGCATCAGCGGCTGCATCTTCAGCTTTATCCGCTAAATTAGCGGCGGCTTCTTTGGTTTTATCAACGGCATGCTCAGCCATATCTTTGGCTTCCTCGATTTTCTCACGTAGCTCCTCCATGACCTCTGAAGCTTTATCGGACACAGCCTCAAGAAATTCCTCAATTTCTTCTTTGGCTTCTTGTAAAAATTCAGTAACTTTTTCTTTGAAATTTTCGTCTTTGAGTTGATCGGTCATGTAGTTTCTCCTAAAGATGCTGAAGGGGGGTAAAAACAGGCAAGGAAGTGCTATGAAGACACCTCCTTGATAATCATCAGTCTTTATATAGGTCAGCGAGGAGTTATTAGCAACTAATATTCAGCTTATGCGGATAATTAAATTTTTAGTGCTTCAACGAGTGAATGACGAAGATTATTTTGCATGACAGCATCCGTAATCATGGCCTCATCATCGCGGGTGGTGATATAGAAAATATCCTCTGCTTGTTCACCTAAAGTTGTAATTCGCGCATTGTGCACCCGTACACCTGCTTGATCGAGGGTTTCGCCGACTCGTGAAAGCAAGCCGGGCATATCGCCGGTACTGACTTCCATAATCGTGAGTTTTTTATCGGCTTGTTGACGGAAGTTGATCCGTGTAGGAACATCAAAATTACGCAAAATACGCGGTGGGCGGTGTTGACGTACTTGGAATTGCTCTCGACGTAAATTACGCTGCATGACCTCTACAATATGATTTTGATCCATTACATCATCAATCAGTTTATTATCTGATCCTAAAATATGTAGGGTATATAAATCAAAGCCATTGTCTTCTACAGAGACAATACGGGCTTGTACAATATTTAAATTGAGTTGCTCTAAGGTTGAAACGACTCGGGTAAATAAATCCGGTGAATCGGCACTGTAAATAAAGATAATATTACTGCTACCCGAAAGAGTTGTGCGTATTTTTACTAAGGGTAAATCACTCGCTGAAGCACTAAGAATACTTTGAGCATGCCAACAGATAGATTCTACCGAATGTTGTAATAAATAGTCCTCGCCTAGATTTTCCCATAGTTTGAGGCAGGCTTGCTCAGTAAAACCATGATGAGTTAAATACTCTAAAGCGGAATTACGTTTTTGGGCAATAATCGAGTCGGATTTTTCTGAGGCTGGCAAGCGTTGATTGAGTAAATTACGAGTACTTAAATATAATTCAGTGAGCAAAGAGCGCTTCCAACTATTCCAAAGCTTGGGATTAGTGCCTTTAATATCCGCGATGGTGAGTAGAAATAAATAATCTAAGCGGTTTTGGGCAATGATTTGTCCAGCAAATTCTTGAACTACAGTGGGATCACTAATATCTTTGCGTTGTGCGGTGACGCTCATCAGCAGATGTTTTTGAACTAACCAGCTTACCAATGAGGCATCATGGACATTTAAGCCATGCTCACGGCAGAATTCATAGGCATCAACTGAGCCTAGCTCAGAGTGATCTCCGCCTCGTCCTTTCGCAATATCATGAAATAGCGCGGCGAGATAAAGAATTTCTGGTTTTTGTAAGCGCTTGAAAATTTCACTGCACATCGGAAATTCAGTAGCTCCTTTTTCAGTGCTATAGCGCCGTACATTGCTGATCACAAATAGGGTATGTTCATCCACTGTGTAGGCATGGAATAGGTCATATTGCATCCGCCCGACAATATGGGCAAAAGCCGGTAAATAAGCTGCTAAAATACCGTAGCGATTCATCAGGCGCAGCACAAAGGTAATACCACTGGGCTGGCGGAGTATCTGCATAAAGATTTGCCGATGCCAAATTTGCTGGCGGAAACCTGAATCTACCCGATGAAGATTGCTACGCATCAAGCGAATAGTTTCTGGAGCAAGTCCAATGACTCCGGGGGTATTTTGTAAAAAAAGAAAAATTTCTAATAAAGCAGTAGGGTAAAGGGTGAAGGTATCGGGTGAATTAACGGCTAATAAATTGCCACGTTTCTCGTACCATTCTCCCACCATGATGGGCTGGGGTTGCTCATCAACCGCTAGTTTGACCCGCAGAACGCCCATTAACACATCCGTCAAGCGTTCAAGTTCAGTAATTGTTTTGTAATAGCGTTGCATAAAAGCTTCAACGGCTTCATTGCGTTGCTCTGCATCATAACCAAAAGTTTTGGCTAAAGTATGCTGATAGTCGAATAATAGCCGATCTTCTTTACGCCCCGTGATGATATGTAAAACAAAGCGAATGCCCCATAAGAAAGCTCGACCTTCACGAAGACATTCATATTCATTTTGATCGAGTAAGCGATGTTCGTGTAGTTCTGAAAGTGACAGATGACCGTATTCGCGCTCAATGATCCAGCTGATCATGTGAATATCACGTAAACCGCCAGGCCCTTCTTTTAAATTAGGTTCGACTCGATAGGCGGTATCACCAAAGCGCAGATAGCGAGCTTTTTGCTCGGCTAATTTAGCAAGAAAAAAGCTCCGGCTATCCCACATATTTTCAGGGCTAATACCCGCTCGCATGTGATGATATAAGTCCCGACTACCTGCTAAAAGCCGTGCTTCAATTAAATTCGTAATAACCGTTAAATCAGTGCGTGCGGTTTGTAAGCATTCGTCGAGGGTACGCACGCTATGTCCGACTTCAAGCCCCATATCCCATAAAAAGGTTAAGAACTGGGAAATACGATCTTGCGTAATCGCATCAGGTGCTTGATGTAGCAGAATGAGTAAGTCGACATCTGAGGCAGGGTGTAATTCTTTACGCCCATAGCCGCCCACTGCAATTAAAGCCGCCTCTGATACACTAAACCCCACTTGCTGCCAACGCTCTTGAAGGATTACATCAATCAGCCCTGCATGATAATAAAGCAAAGAGCGAATGGGGTATTTTTCTAGAAAATAGCCCGCTAAGCGTTTCCGCGCTTCTTTAAGAAAGCGCGCATAATCACTGGGCTTTAATACTTGGCTTGCGCTGGTTTTGAATTCTTGGTAGTGATCGAGTAAAGGATTCAAACGGGTATCAGTATTCATTTTAGTTTGAGTTTTGCCTGCAGACGTTCATGCCAACCCGCTTCCTCAGGGCGCAGGGTCAGAATTTCAAAGCCAGTTTCGGTCACGAGTACCGTATGTTCCCATTGTGCCGAAAGTTTGTGATCTTTAGTCACCGCCGTCCATTGATCGGGTAGGATTTTTAAATCTGCTTTGCCTTGATTGATCATCGGTTCAATGGTGAAAATCATCCCCGCTTGAATAACATCGCCTTTGCCCGCTTTGCCATAATGCAGGATTTGTGGCTCTTCATGGAATTTAGCACCAATCCCATGTCCACAGAATTCACGGACTACAGAATAATAATTTTTCTCAGCATGTTGTTGGATCACAGCCCCAATATCGCCTAAATGAGCGCCCGCTTTAACGGCAAGTATCCCTAAATACATACATTCTTGGGTCACCTCGGCAAGACGTGCAGCAGGAACGGTAGGGGCGCCTACATGGAACATTTTACTGGTATCACCATGATAACCGTCTTTAATGACTGTGATATCAATATTCAGGCAATCCCCTTTTTTCAGAATTTTATCACTGGGGATGCCATGACAAATCTGGTGATTAACAGAGGTACAAATGGATTTGGGAAAGGGCGGTGTACCATAACCTAAGGGGGCTGGAATAGCCTTTTGTACATTCACGATATAGTCATGACAAATATCGTTCAACTCATTCGTGGTGATGCCCGGCTTCACATGTGGTTCAATCATAGCCAACACTTCGGCAGCTAGACGGCCTGCAATGCGCATTTTTTCGATTTCTTCGGGTGTTTTTATGGAGATAGCCATCTGTTCTGAATTCCAAAGTAGCACTTAAAAGCGAATCATGGTATAA
>CAYWRU010000112.1:0-6710 GCA_964460795.1 uncultured bacterium
ATAGCCGACTGGCCGGGGCCGCCGACTTTCACAACCGTTGGATGCGCGACAATGACTGTTTCGCCCACCAGTGCCCCAACGAGCCGGGGCCGGGCGACCGCGCGACGGCAGCGGGCTACCCATCCGCCGCCGTGGGCGAGGTCATCGGACGCGGCTACCAGGACGCCGCCGCCGTCGTTACCGGCTGGCGCAACTCGCCCGGCCATGATGCCATCTTGCGCGGTCGTTATGTCGATATCGGCTGTGCGGGGCTGGTGGACAGCGGTGGGCCGTGGTGGACGTGCGTCGTCGGCTCGGCGGGTGGTAGTCAGCCGCTGCCCACCGCGACGCCACGCCAGACCGCGCCGACACCGGCTCCCAGCCCGACAGCGCGGCCGGGCCTGCCGGCTGGCTGGCTCATGGAGGTGACGGGGCGCTTCGGCGTGTTCGGCCTGCCGCGCCCCACCGGTTGCCCCGCGCTCGCGGGCCTCGATTGCCTGCTGACGCTGCGGGTGGATTACGACCTGAGCAACTGGTCCGTGACCGACTACCTGTATGCCACCTACTGTCATCGCGATGACGTGACGTGCCGCTGGGTACGGAAGGGGCGGTAAGGATGCGTGAAGTCAACGGGGTGCATTGGTCCAACGGCCCCCAGTGGAACAACGAGCAGGCGCTTCGCGCGGCAGGCGACCGGGGCGCGCTCACGGCCCTGCACTACCAGCTATTCCCCACCGACCCCATCAGCGGCCTGCACGGGGAGGATGAGAACTGTTTGTGGTACGGCAAGTGGCGCTACGGCTTCGAGGCGCAAGGCATCCCGCCACGCCCGGAGATGCTCATCCATCTGCGGCTGTACCATCCGAACTGGACCGAGCAAGACCCGGTGCGGCTGGCGGAGCAGGCAGCCGAGCTACTCGCCAACTGGCGCGGCAGCCGCTACCACGCCGGGCTGACGGCGAACCTGTGGGAAGACCCGTACCTCCTGGTCAGTCCGTGCAACGAGCAGGACATCGAGCCGACGCCACCCGCCGACCTGGTGTGGAGCGCGGCGGACTATGAACGGTACGCGCGCTGGCAGATGGCGTGGCTCGCTCGCCTCGACCAGCTTGTGCCGAAGCGCAAAGCGTTGACGCTTACCGGCGCATTCGCGGGCGGTCATGACCCCATCGACGGCCCGGCGCCCGTGCCCGATGGCGAATACCAGATTGGCGCGGTGCGTGACATGCTCCACGCCTTTGACGCGGTCGGCGTTCACAGCTACGCGCTGATGAACGACCCGGCTCGGCTCAGCGCGCCCTGGCAGGGGCACGCCTACTGGTACATGCTCCGCCCGTGGCGCGCCGTCGGCTACAAGGATGCGTCGGACGTGGGCGGCGTCATTCGCCAGTACCCCGACCTGACCTACTTCTTCAGCGAGATCGGGACGTTCACGCACTCCAATCGCGCCATGACCGGCCATACCATCGAGGCATTCGACTGGTTCTACCGCGCGGCGCTTGAGTCGCGCAACGTCATCGGCGCGTGCCCGTTCATCTGGCACACGGGCGCGCAACATGCCGAGAACGACATCTGGGTCAACGAGGAACTGCGGGCGCGGCTAGAGAACCTCCCGCGCTATGCGACCGTCGCCACCGTCCCGGTACGGGACACACAGCCTGAGCCACCGGGGGAGGTGAGCGTGAGTAACCCATACGGGTACATCGTCGGCGCCGGGTTCGAGGAGACAGCGGCGGAACTCGGTTGGACGCTGCTGAGTGACGAGCTGTACCACGACCCGGCGGACAGAAGCGACCCGAAGCGCACGGCGTTTAGCGAGGTCTTCTGCGACCTGGGTCGGCTCTACTACCACGCCCACACGGGGGTCGTGGCCGTCCCTTTCGAGTCGCCGCCGGACCACCGTTGACCGAGTACACCGGCTGGCCGTACTGGATCACGCAGTGGACAGGCGACACGGACGACCCGGACGGCACGCCCGACGACCCGGCCAACGACTGCGGCCCGGCGGCGGCAGCGGCGATTGAGGTGTTCCTGGGGGGCGAGTACGTGCCGCCCGACACGATACGCGACGCGCTCATGGGGGAGGGTGGTAGCGGCTACACCACCTTCTGGCAGCTTGGCACGTGGCTGCGCTCGCGCGGCATTCGCACCGACTACCGCTGGCCGGGTGACCCGGTGGCCCTGTTCCGCGAGGCGTGGGACGCGGGTGACGCGCTGCTCGCGTTGTTCCGCTGGCGACTGGACCAGCCCACCAGCGGCCACTTCATGAACGTGACCGGCGTCACGCCTGACGGCGGCCTCGTGCTGCACGACCCGTGGAGCGGTTCGCGGCGTACCATGACGGCGGAGGAGTGGCCCGCCTGGTACAAGGGCGAGGCGATGCTGGTCGGACCAGGCGCGAATACATAGGGAGGCATCATCATGGACATCACGGGCAAGGAACTGGCGGGGGCGTTGACGCTGGCTGCGTCGAGCGGTCTCATCGCCAAGCTGCTGGTGGACCTGGTAAAGGCGGGCGGGCTGACACTGACGTGGCTCTACCCGGTGCTGGCCGTCGTGTTCGGCATCGCCGCGTCCTTCGCGGTGCTGTTCGCCAACGGCGCGGCCATTACGCAGGCGAGCGCGGCGACGGCGCTTCTGGCTGGGGTGCTGGCGGGCGCGGCGGCGGCGGGCGTCACTGAGGTGCAGCGCAAGGCGGATGCCGTGAAGGATGCGCGGAAGGCCGAGTAGGGCATAGCCGAGCTAGGGGGGACGATGCTCGACCAACTGCCCGATTGGGTAGGCCCGGCGGTGGCGGCGCTCATCGCCGGGGTGTTCGGGACGCTGGCTGCGCTGGCGAAGGGCCGCGCCGATAACGAGGCGCGCGAGGATGAGCGGCTGGAGAAGGCCGTCGCATCCTACTACGCGGCGATCCGCTGCGACGTGGATAAGCTGCACGAGGATGTGGAGCGGCAGCGGCTGCGCATTCGCGAGTTGGAAACGGCGCTGGCGATGCGTACCAACGAGTTGACAGAGCTGCGCGACCAACACGAGGCGCTCAAAGCCGACTATGCCGACATGAGTCAGCACGTTGAAGAGTTGCGCGTGCTGCTGGCGAAGGAAGGGCGCGAGTTGCCGCCGCTGCCTCGCCCGCGTCGTCCACGGCGGGGCGGAGGGGAGTAGATGACGGTTCGCATTCCTGACACGCTCGATGCGCTGCTTGTGCCGATTGACGCCGTGCGCCCTGACCCGTCCAACGTGATGCAGCATTCGCCGTCACAAATCGACGCCCTCGCCGCGTCCCTCGTCGCCTTCGGCTTCGACCAGCCGATACTGGCGCGGCGCAACGGCCTCATCATCGCCGGGCACGGGCGGCTGCTGGCGGCGCGGCAAGTCGGCATGACGCACGTCCCCGTCGTGTATACCGACCTGGACGGCGTTGACGCGGCGCGGCGCATGATTGGCGACAACCGCCTGGCGGCTCTGGCCGAGCCGGACGCGAGCGCGCTGGCGGAACTGCTGCGCCAGTTGCAGGCGGAGGACGCGCTAGGCGGCACGGGCTACGATGACGCGGCGGTGGATGCGCTGCTGGCAACCGTAGGCGTGCCTGACGTGGCTTTCAAGGAATACGACGAGAGCGCGGCCGATGACGTGGAGTATCATGAGTGCCCAGCCTGCGGCCATAAGTGGCCGAAGTAACTACCTAGACATCCTTGACGAGGCGTGGCAAGCGCATCTCGCCCCGCGAGAGCCAAGCGCGCCGACGGTGATAAGCACGTTCGCCGGGGCGGGCGGCTCGTCGTTGGGCTATAGCATGGCGGGTTTCCGCGAGTTGCTGGCCGTCGAGTGGGATGACAATGCCGTGGCGACGTTCCGCCTTAACTTCCCCGACGTGCCGGTCTACCACGGCGACATTGCCCGCCTGAGCGTGGAGCAGGTGCTAGAGATGACGGGCTTACAGCCGGGCGAGTTGGATGTATTCGACGGCTCCCCGCCGTGTCAGGGCTTCAGCACGGCGGGCAAGCGTCAGATGGATGACCCGCGCAACCAACTATTCCGGGAGTACGTGCGCCTGTTGCGCGGCCTGCGGCCAAAGGTGTTCGTGATGGAGAATGTCAGCGGCATGGTCAAGGGCAAAATGAAACTCGTTTTCGTTGACATCCTGCGCGAGTTGAAGGCCAGCGGGTATCTTGTCTCGGCGCGCCTTCTGAATGCCATGTACTTCAATGTCCCTCAGTCCAGGGAGCGCATGATATTCATTGGCGTGCGTGACGACCTGGGTATTCAGCCGAGTCACCCGAAGGCGCAAAGCCAGCCGGTAACAGTACGGGAGGCGTTTGACGGGTGCATTTCTTATAAGATTGCCCCCTCATTGGCAGGGAAACAGGCTGAGATTGCGCGTCGCATACCTCCTTACGGTGACGGCGGAGACGTGACGGGCGGCGCGTGGTTTGGACATAAAAAGCTGAGTTGGTCGAGACCATCTCGGACCATCAACAAAGAGGCGTGGCAGTTCTATCACCCTGATACGTCGGCCAACTTGAGTATTGGTGAATTGCGGCGGATTCATTCCTTCCCGGACACATTCGACTTTGTTGGTGAGTGGCGCGAAGCGTCGGCGCGCATCGGTAACAGCGTTCCGCCCCTGTTCATGCGGGCCATTGCGCGGCACATCCGCGTCGAGATACTGGGGGCGTAGATGGCAGGCCGACCGACTGACCTAACGCCGCAGGTGCAGGCGAAGATAGTTCTTGCCATCGTCGGCGGCAACGACAACAAGGTGGCCGCTGCCCACGCGGGTATCGGCGAGTCGACGTTCTACGCCTGGCTGGACCGTGGCCGCAAGGAAGTAGCGCGGCTGGCCGCCTCGTCACGCGCCAAGCCGAGGGCCAGCGAGACGCCCTTCGTGGAATTTCTAGAGGCGATTCAAAAAGCGCAGGCCGACGCCGAGACGCGCAACGTCGCCCTCATTGCAAAGGCGGCGCAGGAAGGGACATGGACGGCGGCGGCGTGGTGGCTCGAACGCAAGTACCCGGAACGCTGGGGACGGAAGGAACGCCACGAGGTCACGGGCAAGGACGGCGGCGCGCTGACGGTCAAGGTGTTGCGCGGCGTGTCGATGGATGACCTGTGACGTTTCAAGTTGTCGAGCTTAAGCCCACCGAACGCGGCGGCTTTGCCCCTCGTGGCGCGGCGGCCGACCTGTGGCGGTCAAAGGCGTCGGAGGTTATCATTGCCGGTCCCGCTGAGACGGGCAAGACGTGGGGATGCTGTCAGAAGTTAGACGCGCTGCTGTGGAAGTACCCCGGCGCGCAAGCGGTCATGGTGCGTAAGACGCTGCAAAGTCTCTACGGCACGGTCATGCAGACGTATCTCAAGGTGGTTGGCGATGAGTCGCCCGTTCGGCCCTTTGGCGGGAGCAAGCCGGAGTGGTTTGACTACCCCAACGGGTCACGGCTGTATCTCGGCGGGATGGACAAGCCGGGCAAGGTGTTGTCGGCGGAGCGTGACTTTATCTACATCAACCAGGCCGAGGAGTTGCACCTGGAAGATTGGGAGACGCTGCTGACGCGCGCCACGGGCCGCGCGGCGAATGCGCCCTACTCGCAGGTGATGGGCGATTGCAACCCGTCCTATCCGCGACATTGGATAAGGCAGCGCGCATCGCTTCAATTCTTGCAGAGCCGCCACGAGGACAACCCGACGCTTTACGATGACGATGGACATCTGACGCCGCGTGGCGAGAAGACGATGGGCATCCTCGACAGTCTGACGGGGGTGCGCTATTTGCGGCTGCGTAAGGGGATATGGGCCGCCGCCGAGGGCGTTGTCTATCCCGAATGGGACGAGCGTACACATCTTATCGATGCCTTCCCTGTCCCCGCTGATTGGCGGCGCATTCGCGTGATTGACTTTGGCTACGTCAACCCGTTTGTTTGCCAGTGGTGGGCCTTTGACCATGACGACCGAATGTATCTGTATCGTGAGATTTACATGACGGGGCGCACGGTGGAAGTGCACGCGCCGCACATTCTCAGGCTATCCGAGGATGAGACAATCGACGGTACGGTGGCCGACCACGACGCCGAAGACCGCGCGACGCTTGAGGCGCGCGGTATCTATTCGACACCGGCGAACAAGGCGGTGTCGCCGGGCATTCAGGCGGTGCAGGAGCGGCTCAAGCGAGCCGGGGATGGTCGCCCGCGTCTGTTTATCATGCGCGATGCGCGGGTGGAGTTGGATGACACGCTCTTGGCGCGTCATGTGCCGACGTGTACTGCCGAAGAGTTTGATAGCTACGAGTGGGCGAAGGGCGCAGACAACCGGCCGCTCAAGGAACAGCCCAACAAGGTCAACGACCACGGCATGGACGCATTACGTTACGCGGTGATGGCACAAGGGGCCGGTGTGGCCTATGGCCCGTCATTGTGGAATTGAGGCGGCTATGATTGACTATGCACGGGTGCTAGAGGGACATCTAATCGAGCAAATGGCCGCCGATGAAGTCGCCCGCCAAGAACGAATGCGCGCCGCGTGGAAGGCGTACCACGGCGATATGCCCAAGCCGCTCAAGGTCGCCGCAGGCCAGCCGGATGATAACGTGATTGTGGCGAAGGCGCGCACGATTGTGGATGCCTCCGTCGCCATGATGTTCGGCGGCGGCATCACCTTCAACGTCGGCGAGGAGGGCGACGGTTCGCCAGAGGACGAATACCTGTCCGACGTGTGGAAGGCTAACAAGCAACCGACGT
>CAYWRU010000113.1:0-6506 GCA_964460795.1 uncultured bacterium
AGAAATCCACCCCCAAAAAGTCCAAAATTTTTTTTTGGAAAGTGAGTGTATCGACAAACCCAAATACACTCACTTTTAAAAAACACGAATTATTTTATATGGGTTTCGTTCCCATCTATTTTTATGTGGGAACACGTCGGAAAAACTTCAAAACTAAAATTTGATTTTGGAAAACACCATAATCAGTTCTCTGCAGATTAATTCGTGTTTTTTAAAAGTGAGTGTATTGAGGTTGGGCGATACACTCATTTTCCCAAAAAAAAAATTGGACTTTTTGGGGGTGGATTTCTCTAGATGACTTTCCGTACCCCCTCCATACATTTTGAGTGGGGTTAGTCTGAAACTCTATCTTGGCTCCAGACGCCTGTGAATGGTCTAGATGTGATTATTCTTGATTTGATGTAATTTCGAAATCGAAATTTATTGAGGGGTCAGAACTTCATTTCTATTTGTTTTGAACTGTTTATGGAGGATTGCGGGGTGTGCGTTGAATTGGACGATGAGCTGGCGGTTGCGCCGAGACGGGCGATGGAGGGCGACGTGGGGTACGACCTGTGCTCGGTCGAGACGTGCGTTGTGCCCGCGGGTGGTCGAATGCTGGTCGACACCGGCATCAAGATCGAGGTGCGCACGCCTCCCGCGCTTGCCGCGCTTGGCCTGGTCTATCACCCCGAGATCAAGGGGCGGAGCGGGCTTGCGGCCAGACACCAGATCGACGTTGCGGCGGGGCAGATCGACCTCGGCTACCGCGGACGCATCCGTGTGTGTCTTGTGAACCACGGCAGCGCGGACTTTGTGGTGCGGCCGGGCGACCGGATCGCGCAGCTGAAGTTCTCTGTCGTGGCGCTGCCGCAGATTGCCGTCGGCGCGGTTTCGGCGTCGGAGCGCGGCACGGGCGGTTTTGGATCGACCGGAATAAACTAAAAATATGTATTATGTATTGTTTCGCGGTAGACTGCGCGCACGCAGTCCCAGCCGAGCAGCGCGACGAGGCCGAGCACGATGCCGGCCGCAACAAAGATCAACAGCTTGATGTACAGGATGTCCCACAGCAGGCCGAGCCGCTGGTTGACCGCGGGGTGGTCGGAGTTGAGCACGAAATACACGACGCACACATACATGGCGAAGCACGCCACGATCAGCGCCGCTCCCAACGAACACTTGCCGCCCCTCCAAAGCAACGAAATTAGCATTTATTTTTTGTTTTGTCGAATGGGGTTCAAAGCAACCGCGGAAATCATCCGCTTCATCGAGGGTGTGCGCGGCGTCAAGCTCGAGACGATCGACGCGTCCGAATTCCACGTCGTCGTCGACTTCCTGGCCAACCTGATCCCCGCCATGTGCACACGCGAGAGCGTCGACGAGCTTGCGCGCGTGGACGAGGTGGTCGCGAACATGATCCTGCGCCACGGCGCCAAGTGCGTCAGCATCCTGCTCGAGTCCGCGAACGTGCCCCGGATCAAGAGCGAGGTGCAGCAGGCCCGCGACGGCGAGACGCTTTCGCCCGAGGGCGTCGCGAGCTTCATGCAGCAGTGGGCCGGCGAGTCCACCGCGCCCTACCACTCGATCGCGCCCGAGATCGGTGCCAAGATTGACGCCACCGACGACGCGTCCATGCGCTCCAAGCTGCTGCGCCGCGTGACTGACAAGCTGCGCCGCACGCGCGAAGTTCGTTCCGTCATCAGCAAGCAGGCGCTCAGCCGGCTGAAGGAGCGTCTGCAAATTCCGTATGCGATCCACGGCGACACGATCGACGTGCACAACATGGACGCACCCGTGCCGCTGGACGCATTCGTGCCCGGCGAGGGCGAGTTCAAGATCGGCGTGCATGTGCGTGCGGCGGTCGTGCACGACAGGCCCGTGCTTGCGATGACGTGCGACAGCGACGCGATCTTTGTGATGCTCTACGCGCTGCCGCCCAGCCCGCGCGCCGGTCAGTTTGTGCTGCGCGTGCGCGACAACCTGTATGACATTGGCGCGCTGCGGAGCTCGTTTGCCACGCGCGCGGAGATGGATCGTTGGACGCTCCAGTGGATGATGCACGGCACGGACTACTTCAAGAACCCGCCCGGCCTCGGAAAGGAGCGGCTGACGCGCGGCTACGACCGCTTCGGGCGCCACATGCTCGCGGACGCAATCCACTACCGCGGCACGACGCCCGTGCTCGACGAGGAGCTGGTGCTGCAGTACTGGTTCCTGCTGTCGAAGTTCACCAAGCTCGTCGCGAAGGAGTTGCCGACGAAGCCACCGGAGACCCTGCTGCTGCAGTGCTTCGCGGGCGGAAGGTGCGACCGCGCTGCGCTGGCGGAGCGGATGACGAACGCGGCCGGCGACGCGGCGTACGAGCAGTATAAGCGCGACAACGCGCAGCTTGCGCGCCGGCTGCACTGGAACCTGGTCTACTTCTTCGGCGCGGGGCGCGAGGCGGAGCCGGATTGGGAGGCTTTTAAAATGCAAGACAATAAAGACGTGCCGAACTAGAAAAAAATGGTGGACGCCGACCTTTTAAATCGAAGCCAGAAGATCGCGGTGGTGCTGCTGGCGACCGTCTGCGCCGCCACGGCGTTCTATCCGTTCGGCTCGTCGCTTGCGGGGTTCGCGATCAGCACGCCGGAGTGGCTGTTCGGGCTGGAGGCCTTCCTGCTCGGGGCGTTCGCGTTTGTGGGCCTGCTGACACTTCTCGACGCCAAGTTCCGCCTCTGGCACCTACACTACAACCCGGAAACAGCGGTGCCGCCTTTGGGCAGCAGACTGTTCGTTCCGTACGCGTGCACGATCGGCGTGCTGACGTCCGGCCCGGGCTTCTTTTTGTTCCTGTCATGGTGGCTGCGCTATCCCGAAATCGAGACGCGCTCGGCGTTCCTTGCGTCCGGCGACTACGCAATGGAGTCGTACGCCGCGTCGTGCGCAGTGAGCATCGCAGGAAAGATCGCATGCGCGACAGCAGTGCTTGTCATGATTTTTGTGGACAGGCTGCACGCCAACTGGATTGACCTTCTGCGTTTCCACCTGCGGTCTGAGCACGGGATTGTGCTAATGGACAGGGCGGGCACGCGAAGAGTGCTATAAGGGTTTCTTAATCTGCGTTTGAATAGCAAATGATGCACAAATAAAAAGGATGCTGAAATTTTTGAATCTGGGAACGCGTTCCCATGCAAAATAAAGGAAAAGTTATGAATTTTTCATACTGTTCCCAATTTTTCATTATCTCTGGTTTTGTATTATCTATAAAGTATTTTCGAATGGGAGAGACTTTCATAGATAATGTTATGGCTTCATTTGGGAGCTCAAATTGCAAAATAGTAAAAAAGGATTTATTATTGGGTTCTATGCGACCAAACTACATTTGTTACCATGTGCATATCAGTTCCTGTTACACGCCAGATGCAATGGATAAAGTCTGCGAAATTGCACGTAAGAACGGATTCGTGAAGATAGGTGGGGGGCCTGAACACATGATATTTTATAGGAAAGGTGTATGTTCCGTGAAATTCTTTTTTGGTCTTTTGAGCACAATGTAATAAATGATTCTACATTATTTTTGCTTGTAAGTCACACGCACAAACTGGCTATCTTCGGCCAACGGATCGACGCCGAACTCCGCGTTTGCGCCCGCAGGCACACTAATCCGATGCATAATCACGGAAATCCCGCCGCTGTCGAACTCGTAGATGCTATTTTTGGCAAGATCGTAGAATAGCTTGCGGAAGCCGTCCATGCCGCCATCCCCGAGAAGCGCGCCGATTTTGGCGATGCGCGTCTGGGCTGCCTCGACCAGATCGAGCGGCATATACGACGGATACATCTGCGTTACAAATACGAGCAGGTCTTTCGGCACACCGAGGGTATCGTCGCTATAAGTGGGCTCGAAGGTGGGGCGTTGCACATTGATAATGCGCATCGCCGCTATGATCGCGTCCTTGTTGGCAAGCAGCGTCCTGAGGATTTCGCCAAATCGTGGGTCCACGATCTCGTTCCTTTCGCATAGAGCCCTCTCGTCGGACGTAGTTGGCAGCGCGACGTGGCGCCCCGTGCGCGGACACACGACGACCTCGTATCCCATTTTGCGCAGCGCGTTGGCAACCGGGAACACTTTCTCATACGGAATAAAAAAACCGCGTCTGCCGTCATGGGTTGGGGCTGGCGAATACTCGGTCACGACGATGCCGGCCGAAACGGCCTCGTCGATGCTAGTGATGCTGGCCAAATCGCGCATCTTATCTTGGAAAATGGCAGCATTCATTTCACCCGGTCAGTCGAATGCTAAATATAGTTATGAATAAATAATGCGAATGAATTTGAAATGGCGGATTGATTCTGGGAATGCGTTCCCAGGTTTCTATCTTCGGACGGCTGGGATAGTTCGTGCTTTGTTCGGGATCAAACAAAGTGCGATAAACGCGGTTGTGCAAAATCCTAATGGTATCAATCGCATGAAATTTGTATGGAGTTGTAATGAAAAACATTTATTTTGTATGGATGGTTTGTCAACATTTCAAACACTGTTCATGATGCAATTGAATTTAAATTGCAGAACATAATTCGTGCTTGGATCATGAACACTTGCATGCTCAGGGCCCCAATCGGTAAAAGAAAAGTTGGTTCCTTTCATTCCCTTATCGAAAAAGGAAAATATATCAGATGGTGGATAGCGTTGAATATTTATATAGTATATGCAAAACCCGATGTGTGATTTGAAATTTTTACACTCTATAGAATAGGGCGGGTTGTTAAGAGCACCCAAAGCACTGCAAATCAAGCCTTTTGCCTCATTATTCATGATCAAGAAAATTATGCTTAGATCAAGAATATTGATGTGAATTTTTCAAGGATGATGAAAAGTTTGAAGTTGGGAACGCATTCCCATACAAAATATAAGGAAAAGTTGTGAAATTTTCATATCGTTCCCAACTTTTCATCATCACTGATTATAAAATGAACGAGTGGGCGCGGTTCACAGCGCTTCTGAACGGAATGGGCTTCCGAATCGACGAGGAAACCAAGTGTCCCGCGTGGTTTGCGGCGGCCGTAAAAAAGAACCCGCCCGGCCGCAGCAACCTCCTGCGCTGGGCGCTGCGCCACTGCCCGCGCGCGATCGACGAGGCGTGGCACGCCAAACCGCCCGTCGTCGAGCTGGACAACCCCGCGTGGAAGGCGTTCGTGCACAGCGAGCGCGGTCTCACGTCGGATGAGACCCGTCGGATCGCGCCCGGCGCGCCGCAGTTCCGTGTGCTGCACCCCGCCGCTGTCGCCAAGTACGCGTCGATCAAAAAAGCGCTTCACCGCAGCGTCGACTACTTCCGCACAGCGCAGGAACCAAGCCACCTCGCGTGGGACGGCTTTCCGGCGGACTGGTTTACGCTACCGCTGAGCGAGATGGCGGGCCTGCTTGTCGACGGAATGCCAGTGGATCTTGCGCGCCGCACAACGCCGGGGTCGCCGTATGGGAAGCTGCAGCTGTTCCGCGAGCGGCTGCTGCGCGCGCAGATGCACCGCCGCGTGCGCCCCGTCTTCCTGCCCGACCCGGCGAAGCTGCTTTTCATTCGGCCGGACAGCCCCGAGAACAGTGCGTGGGGCGACCGCGACCGCAGCCCCGCGTGCGTCGACGACGTGATGCTCGCGCGGCTGCGCGACCGCTTCGGGCTGCGTCTGTCGGAGGCACTGCGCATCGGCCGCAGCAATTCCGCGTGGATCGACACGGAGAGCGCGGTCTACATCATGTTAGTGCACGACCCGATCGACCCGCTGGGTGGCGGCGTGTATGTCGGCAAGGCAAGCGGCAACGTCGCGGAGCGCGTGCTGCAGCACCTCAAGCAGACAGACCACCTGATCGACGTCGCGCTGCACGCGGTGCCGCCGACGCTGCGTTGCCTGCCATGCGTTGTCGCGGTGGTTCTCGAGGCTGGCATCGACGGCAGCGTGATCCGCAACCACGAGGAGGTGTTCACGCGGCTGTTCTGCGGCTTCGGGCCCGGCGGCTTCAACATGATCGCGGCAAGCAAGGAGGATGGGAACGCAAAATAAATAAAATTCTGGGAACGCACCCGAAGCAAATCGTTTTCCTTCGATCATTAAATGCGGCCATTCTGGGTTGGGCGCATGCGCGTGATCGAGGTCATGAAGCACGAGGCCGGCGTCTCGCTCGAGGCTGTGGATGCGGCATGGCGGACGCTCGAGCGTGTGCCGAGTGCATATCTTTTCAACGAGATCAACTTCACGACAACCGGCGTGTGCGCGCGATTCTGTGATTTCTGCGCAATGTTCTTGGAGGAATGTGTATTTGTGTGGCATTCTGGGGCAGACAAGGGCGCGCCGATCGAGTATGGCAAAAACACATTCGATGAGATCGCGGGCAGGATTCAAGAAAGGATTGAAGCGTATATCGCGCCGACCATCAAGATCGCCGCTTCACGATAACATGTAGATATCAATGTCCAAATCCCAAATAAAATCAGGGTTTGAAAGGTTGACAAAACCTCTATACAAAATAAAAGTTTTTCCTGTCA
>CAYWRU010000114.1:0-6329 GCA_964460795.1 uncultured bacterium
GTGGCAATCCGCGCACGCCACTCCGCTCTTGGAGTGAACCCCTTGGCTCCACATTTCAAACTCCGGGTGCTGCGCTTTAATCACTTCCGCGCCGGTGATTTCGTGTTTCCAATCATAAAACCGATGTCCGTCTTTGAATTGATGCTGATTATAAAATTCTTCGATTTCCTCCACTTTGAGCCCCTTGTCCCAAGGATAAAAAAGCGTTTCTTTCGGACCGCAATAATATTCCACATGGCACTGAGCACAGACAAAAGTCCGCATTTCCTGACGAGACGCCATGCGGTTTGGGTCATAATCTTTGATTCCTTCTTTTTCTTTCAACTTTTTGATTCCCTTAAGAAATCCCGGACGGGTCACGCGTAGATTCATTGTCGCAGGATCATGACAGTCGATGCAGGCCACCGGATGTTCCGCATACTTCCAGGCATCCTGAAGCGGCATAGCGGAAACTTTTTGAAATCCAGCTTCGATATCGCCGTTGCCGGCTTTTTTATAAATCGATTCAATGCCCCCTGCATGACAATGCAGGCAGGACCCGGGCTGTTTGAAATTTTTGGTACGCAAAGTTTCCTTTTGATCTTCCAGTGAATAGTAATGGCCGCGGCGGGGGTTGTAATCCACACTAAAGGCATAGCCAGCAAAAATGGTTTTTAATTTAGGATCGCTGTCCAGCTTTGAAATTCCTTCGCTTCCCCCATACCGGGTATGTGTTTTTTCCGAGTTTTTTTTATAACCGTCATACTCCCGGGGGAAATTCCGGCCCCACACCGCTGGGTCTACTGTATCCTCGCTTAAAGGCACGACAGAAACCGCCCGGACCTTCCCCTCTTCTTTTCGCTCACGAATGTTCAACAAAAAGGCGATCAAAATGCCTGTCAAAAGCGCCGTCAGAATCACCACGAATATATAGGGAAGAATTTTTTTGATCATGAACATCTCCGTCTTTTGTAAAAATTTTTAGTCCAGACTCATGTGCCCTGTCGAACGGTGACACTGCGTACACCGGGCCGTTCCTTGTCCTACATCTTTATGGGCGGCGATATCGCTCACCATCGCAGAATGACATTCGATACAATTATGCTGCAAATCTTCTAAATTAGCCCGGGTGATTCGAATGGGTTCGGGGAAATTTTGAAGCGTAAAGGCCTTGGAATGATTATATCCGTTCCGTCCCTTCACATAGTATTTCTCTAACAGCCGGTGCGGCACATGGCAGTCATTGCAAACCGCAGCCTTGTGATGACTCGATTTCATCCAGGAATCATAATAATCTGTCATCACATGACAATTCGCACAGGCCTTCGGATCATTACTTAAGTAGGAATATCCTTTTGCATAAATAAACGTAAATCCGCCCACGCCGATGATGACTCCCAGCGAAAGAGAAATTAAAATCCAAAGCCCTGTTTGGGACGAGATTTTTTTAATCCATTGAAAGAGCATCTTGAGCTTCGAGTGTATAAGAAAAATATACGGTCATGTATTTTTAATAACTTCTTTTTTTCGGCAGAGTTTCTCAAAGACATCGAGAGCAGCGCGGGCATTTTCAGGACGGCGATGAAATCCGCCGTGGTCTGCCTCCGAATCTTCAATCGCAAGATCCACCACACCGCCGAATTTTTGAATCCATGCGCCTGTTTCGCGCATCCCTAAAATTCCGTCACGCTCCGGATTCGGATCCCGGCCTCCGGCAAAAGTCACCCAATGGGTTCCCTTGAGAGGCTGCTCTCCATAGAGCCCCTCTTCAATCTCATGCGTTGGAGGATAGGAAGAACTTGCGCGGCCTGCATTGGCAACAATCAAAGCAAAATAATTGTTGAATGAACTTTGTTCCATGGCCGCTATGGCATACGTCTGAGTGGAACCCCGGCTAAAACCGTGTAAAAGAACCGTTCCGGACTTGATATGTTTCTCCTGAAAAACTTGCTCCAGAATATTATAGATTTCCGAAGGCGTTAAATAATCGCTCGTCCCTTCTCCTGTCATGAGCCACCACTGCAGGGCCAAAAGGCCGTAACCTCTTTCGGCCGCGAGCTTGTGCCACACGTGAAAATCATCCACCGCCCATCCATCATGTCCACTCAAGGTCGCCACCATCGGAGGCGGATTGTTAGGATCACTCCCCTCCGGCAGCCACAGAAGATAAAACGTCTGCCCATCCGGAGTAAGAAAAAACTGGGCATGATTTTCGAGCGCATACTCTAAGCGGGGTCCTCGCATCTGACGCGTCTTTTCCAAAAGAGGGTGCTGAGGGAGATCGGCAAAAAGCAGCGGCGTACAGGCGAAAATTCCGAAAAGAAATATCAGGATCGAGGATTTTTTCATAACCAAAGAAAATACTAGCCTCCCCGGGACCTTTCCGCAAGGTGAAGTTTTGTACTGGGGTTTGTAGAGGGAAAAGGACCGACACAAAACCACGGACTTCAGCGTCTAATAGGAGAGAAAATAAAGTTTTCATCAACCTATCATCCTGTAAAGAGGAGGTTCCCATGTCTAAGAAATTCATTGCTCTTGTAGCAGCTGCCGCTTTTCTACTGCAAACCATTCCCGTTTATGCGGACGGACCGGGACGTCATGGAGGAGGATTCCGTGAATCACCTAGGGATTTTCATCCCAGTTTTCACCATGACTATGTCGCGCACCGATTACCCTCCGGATATATTTCACTTTTAGTCGGCGGACTCACGCTCCTTTACTGTGAAGGTCTTTACTATCGATATTCTCCTGCCGGATATGTGGTGGTGCAGCCGCCGGTCGGAGCCGTGGTCCCCTCTTTACCGCCGGGATATACCATGGTTATTGTGAACAATCGTCCGTACTATATGTATGGTTACACCTATTATGATTACACCCCCTCGGGTTACATGGTGATCAATCCGCCGGCTTACGCGCCGCAAACCATGACACCGGTTGTAGCAGCTCCTCAACCAGTTATGCAAGCACCGACCGTTCAGGCTGCAGCACAAACTGTTCAAGCTCCTGCGGCAGTTCCTGCTCCTGCTGTTTCAGCTGCTACGGCTCCTGTAGCCGCTCCTGAAAGCAGCGATGTGGACAGTTTTGAAATTCATTTACCGAATGGTGACGGAAGTTTCACGCTGGTCACGCTGAAGAAAACATCTACCGGATTTCTGGGACCTCAGGGAGAATTTTATCCTGATCATCCGACCGTGGATCAGCTGAAAGACCGGTATATTTCTAAAAAGAAAGTCTGAGACTAAAGCTTGTGATCAAAAGCCGCGTATCCTTTCATACAATCGCTCCTCGGAGCTACCTAAGGGTTGTTTTGAGAGGATCTTCCCCGGCGAGTTCGCGAGCCTGCCTGCCGGCAGGCAGGTCTGCGAGCGTGTCTGAGCCGGGAAGAGCCTCGAAAAAAAACGGCATGAGCTGGTAGGTATTCGGTTCAAAAAGGGGTGAAAAAATTCGACTCTTTTTTTGAAGATTGTGGAGTAAAATAAAAAAATGGCATGCAATGATCAGGAAATTATTCAGCAGATCCGGACGGGAAATGTTCAGGCTTATGCAGAACTCGTCCGGAAATACAACAGCCGGGTGCGCGGATATTGCCGCATGATGTTGGGTAATTCCACACAAGCTGAAGATGCAGCTCAGGAAATTTTCATCAAAGTTTATGAATCACTTTCAAAGTTTCGCGGTGAGTCCGCCTTTTCCACCTGGCTTTACCGGATCATGAATTTTCATTGCCTGGACTTGCTGCGCAAACGAAACCGCACACAAACGGAATCCTGGGAAGCCCTGCTGGAAAAAGAAGGTCATCAGATCGAAGCTGCATTGAGTACAGCCCGCCCGAACCTTTCTTCGGAGGATTCTGCTGAACTTGTTTCTAAAATTCTTTCTTATCTTCCCGAATCCGCGCGGGAAATTTTGATTCTTCGTGAGATCCAGGAACTAAGTTATGAGGATCTGGCGGCAACCTTGAACTGCACCCTAGATGCCGTGAAATCCCGGCTGAAACGGGCCCGAACAATCTTAGAAGAAAAAATGCGCCACTTTTCAAAGGAGAAGTTCGTCTAACTTAACAGAGGAATCTATGAAGCATGAAATGATTCAGGAAAAGTTGCTGGCCTTGAAAGATGGGGAAATTCCCCCGGAAGAGCGCCGTGAACTGCTCACGCATCTTGCAGCATGTGAAGATTGCCGCCTGAGATTTGACCGCTGGGAGCATTTACAAAATCTGCTGGCCCAGGCCCAGGTTCCCGCCTCTTCCGAGGCCTTTGTCTTTCAAGTCATGGAAAAAATCGTTCAGCCCGCGCCCGTTTCAGCCAGAGAGGCCCGCTCGCGCTTATTTCCACGATTTGTTTTCCCAACGCTGGGATATTTATTTGCAGCCTTTCTGATTTTTTTCATGTTGTCACCTCGGGAATCACTCGCCGTCAACGTAGAAACGGTCCTGCTCGCGCATCTTCCCCAGGAAGCGCAGTGGACCGTCTCCGAGGAATCTTCGAATGTCAATTCACTATGGAACCTAAAGGAGGAAACGTTATGAAATTACCGCAGCTTTCGTGGAATCAGGTGATCCTTTCGCTTTTAATCGGTTTTGTGCTGGGATCCGCCGTAAGCCCTTTGAGAGGAGGGCGGGAATGCTTTCCGCATCATAAGGGGAAAGGCGGGATGAAGCAGCATATGCTGGACCGTTTTACCAAGGAGCTCAAACTCACGGAGGATCAAAAGGTCAAAGTGTCTGCTATTTTTGAAAGCAAACATGCTCAGATGGAGGCCTTAAGGTCAGAAATTCAGCCGAAGTTTGAAGCCTTGAGGACTGCAACGCAAAATGAAATCCGCCCGCTTCTAACGCCGGAACAGCAGGTCAAGTTTGATCAGCTGAATGAAAAAATGGAAAAGCGTTGGAAACGCCACAAGAAGGATTTTGATCGATAACAGAATGCGGAGTGCGGAATGTAGAATGCGGAATCGGGACTTTTTATTATAAAAGTCGCTTGCACCTACCCAAATTCCGCATTCCGAATTCCCCAATCCGCATTCTATTTCTTTTAAGGGTTAAATCTTACCGTCCCAGCGGCCGCCTTGACGAGCAATTAAAGCATCCCATCCAGACCAAATTCTGAATACCCCGGTAATGCCCAATATCGCATGCGTCAAATTTTTCTTGGTCTCATTATCATTCAAGTACTGACCAATGCCCGGCCAGATGATCAATGAGGCCAGCCCGTAACAAACTGTCTTGCCCGTAATCTCACCGTGCTTAGCCGTATTAGCGGCATAGGCAGAAGACGGAAGAGAAGAAAGCAATAGAACCGCCATCACCAGCGCCATTATTTTATTTCTCATATCAGGCTCCTTTTGGGGTTAGATGTTAGAATTTAAAAGCAATCTAAGTGTATGATAACGAAGCAGATAGAAAAGTAAACTCTAAAAAATCTTATCGACCAGGCAGATCTCAGTTCTGCATACTGATTACTGGTGGTTCTGTTGAAATCCTAGTTTGGCTGTTAATGTTTTTTGTCATCCCCGAAATGTTTTATCGGGGATCCAGAATGCAGGTCTGGATTCCCGCTTTCGCGGGAATGACGAGGGCTTCATTAGCCCTCGCACTTTCCCGTGCTGGTTTAATGAAAACCAGCCGGGAATGACACATCAGCAACAAAATTTACATTTTCTTAAGGATTTCAACAGAACGTTACTCGTTTCTAAGCGCGTCCGTCCACTTCCCCTGTCTGCGTGTTCACCCTCACCCGGTCTCCTTCCTTTATATATTGAGGGACTTTGACTTCCATCCCGGTTTCAAGCTTGGCCGGCTTCATCACGTTTCCCGCGGAGTCCCCCTTTAGGGAGGGTTCGGTCGACATCACGGCAAGCTCCACATAAACAGGGAGCTCAATTGAAACAGGAGCTCCGTTATATTTTAAAATCTGAAACGAGACTCCCTCCTTCAAAAAACCTTTTAGGTCTTCAATTTTTGAAATGGGAAAGGTAAATTCTTCATACGTGGTCTCATCCATAAAATGGTAAGCGTCGGAATCCACATAACTGAGAGAAGCAGGACCTTTTTCTACATCCGCTTCCGCAAATTTTTCGCTGCTCTTGAAATTTTTATCCAGCACCGCCCCATTCATCAGATTTTTGACCCGGGCCTTGACCATCGTAGACGCACCCCGCGCCGTAGGCGTTGCAAACATCACATCCAAAACCAAAAAAGGCTGGCCCTCGATCAGGATCATGGCCTTTTTCTTTAATTCATTAGCGCCGATCATTCAATTCCTCCGGATCCGCAGCCAGATTACAGATAGCAGATGTCAGCAGAACCCGCTTGCACTTTTTTACTTTCTGCTCTTTCGTTACCGTTACTG
>CAYWRU010000115.1:0-6133 GCA_964460795.1 uncultured bacterium
GAAAGTGAGTGTATCACCAAACCCAAATACACTCACTTTTAAAAAACACGAATTATTTTAGACTGGTTTTACGTTCCCATCTATTTTTGGCTGGGAACACGTCGGAAAAACTTCAAAACTAAAATTTGATTTTGGAAATCATCATATATAAATCTCTGCAGAATAATTTGTGTTTTTTAAAAGTGAGTGTATTTGGGTTTGTCGATACACTCACTTTCCAAAAAAAAATTTTGGACTTTTTGGGGGTGGATTTCTGTAGATGACTTTCCGTACCCCCTCCATACATTTTGAGTGGGGTTAGTCTGAAACTCTAAATCGGCTCCAGACGCCTGTTAGGGGCCTAGCTGTGGTTATTATTGATTTGACAAACTTGGCACCAGAGGCCCAATAAGGGTGTATCTATTGATAAACGACGTCTGTTTATTTAATTTCGAGAACTTTGACGGCATGCTGGATGAGCGGGTTGTTGCGACGCGAGTATTTGGAGCCGATCCTAGCGGTCTGCCACGCGAACAGGGCGAGGAGGACGAGCAGGTAGACGATGTTCCACATGAGCAGGATCGCGTGCGGGTCGTTGACGATCTGCGGGATTTGGTGGACGTGCGGGCCGGGCGACGGAGTTTCGGCGGGCGCGGCGGGGCGGACGATATCAAAGCGCATCCCCGGGCTCAGGAATCTTTCGAGACGATGTTGTAGAAAATGTCGCTGCCGAAAAACACGGCGACGTAGATGATCAGCGACAGGTCGATCCACGAGAAGGACGCGGCGTCGAGCGCCGTCGCGCTGGAGACCTGCAGGTAGGTGATCGGCAGCATCCACACCGCGGGCACGGAGACCCGCAGGAAAGTGTCGATCGCGGGCGCGGTGCGGTATCGGCGCTGCACGGCGCGGCCGAGCACGGTCCACCCGACCGCGATCGCGACGAACCAGAAAAACACCTTGACGCCGCCCGAAAACTGCAGCAGCACGGTCAGGAAGCGGCTGAGCAGAATCTGCACAGCGATCGTCGACACGACGAGGCCGATCACGATCGGCGTCTGGTCTTGCGCCGCGGACATTTGTTGCGCGCGTAGGAACATCAAATGAAAGACGGTTTTATTTGCCAATCGGAACCGCGGTTGCGCAGATACCGCCGAACGGGTCGAAGCACATTACCACGGAGTAGGTGCGCCGCGAGAAAATATGCTTGGTGAATACATGCGGCGCGAGCATGATCTGCGTCTGCTGCTGGCCTTCTTTGATGATTATCTCGTGCAGGCCGGCGGCGTGGATGGCGCCGTGCCGCTCGAGCAGCGCGCCGGGCGTGCCGCACAGGTCGACGTTTTGGCACAGCACCCAGTATTTTTTTCCGCCGAGCTCGCAGATTTTCGACGTGACGACGGTGCCCCCGACGTTCATTATCGAGAATAAAATGTCGGAGGGGGGGACGCAAACGGGCGGACGCCCGCTGCTGAACATGACCGCCATGCGCATCAAGCGCGGCGCGGAAAACACGGACCTGCCGCCGTCGTCCGAGGGCGCCGAGAAAATCCGCGAGCGATACCCAAAATTATTTGCGCTTTTGCACATGCGCTACGAGCTGATGCTCGACGGCCTCGGCGACGGGTTCATGGACGCAAGCGTCGCCACCGTGTACGCCGAGCCGGACGCCAAGGCGCTCGAGACGATCTACACAACAGTCAACATGAACGTGAGCGTCACACGTCACTGCGCGGATCACATACGCGAGACGCGCCCCGACGTTCTGCTGCGCGAGATGGTGTACATGCAGAAGGAGCTCGATGCGTTCGAGAGCCGGTTCCCGAGCCCGCTGCGGACGTCGCGGACGGACGTGCCGCACGATGAACCCGAGCCGCCCGCCAAGAAGGCGCGCAAGCGCGCGCGCATTCTCGACATTCCCAAGGACGAGCCGTCCGTCAGCACACCGGAGCTGCCGGCCATAGCAGCGCACGACTCATAATCAAATAAATTGAGTTTATTGATATCATGTAGTGTATACAACAACACCATCCGCGAAAGGGCTCGGCCGGTCTGAAGGTGGCCACGCGATACCTGTATTTCGGATATCTACTTTACGAATGAGCGGCAAACTACCTAGTATGTCCGGAATGCTCGTCAATTTCTCGCATCCACTCAAATCCAACTCCTTCAGTGACGAGAGTTGTCCGATCGACGGAGGGAGCGATGCGATCGGCGATAACGATAAATTCATCTTCTCCAGCGATGTCATTCCTGCCAGTGTGTCCGGAATGCTCGTTAATTTCCTGCAACACATCAATGACAACTCCTTCAGCGACAAGAGATGTCCGATCGATGAAGGGAGCGATGCGATCGTCGAATACGATAAATCCATCTTCTCCAGCGACGTCAGTCCTGCCAGCGTGTCCGGAATGCTCGTCAATTCCTTGCATCCACTTAATGACAACTTCTTCAGCGACGAGAGTTGACCGATTGATGGAGGGAGCGATGTGATCGACATCCACGATAAATCCATCTTCTCCAGCAACGTCAGTCCTGCAAGCGTGTCCGGAATGCTCGTCAATTTATTGCACCAACTCAATGATAACTCCTTCAGCGACGAGAGTTGTCCGATCCATGGAGGGAGCGATGCGATCGACGATGACGATAAATCCATCTTCTCCAGGGACGTCAGTCCTGCCAGCGTGTCCGGAATGCTCGTCAAATTCTTGCATCCACTCAATGACAACTCCTTCAGCGACGAGAGTTGTCCGATCGATGGAGGGAGCGATACGATCGACATCCACGATAAATACATCTTCTCCAGCGACATCAGTCCTGATAGCGTGTCCGGAATGCTCGTCAATTTATCGCATTCAATCAATGATAACTCCTTCAGCGACGAGAGTTGTCCGATCGATGGAGGGAGCGATTCGATCGGCGATTCCGATAAATACATCTTCTCCAGCGACGTCAGTCCTGCCAGAGTGTCCGGAATGCTCGTCAAATTCTTGCATCGACTCAATGACAACTTCTTCAGCGACGAGAGTTGTCCGATCCATGGAGGGAGCGATGCGATTGCCAAATACGATAAATCCATCTTCTCCAGCGACGTCAGTCCCGCCAGCGTATCCGGAATGCTCGTCAATTTCTTGCATCCTGTCAATGACAACTCCTTCAGTGACGAGAGTTGTCCGATCGATGCAGGGAGAGATGCGATTGACGATTCGGATAAATCCATCTTCTCCAGCGACGTCAGTCCTGCCAGCGTGTCCGGAATGCTCGTCAATTTCCAGCATCCACTCAATGACAACTCCTTCAGCGACGAGAGGTATCCGATCGATGGAGGGAGTGATGCGATTGACGATCTTGATACATAAAGAACTTCCAATCGGCGGAAATCCATGAACCAGTCCGGTATTAATTCTATGGATTCGCATTCACTCAGATATATTCCCCTCAGCAGATACAGCGATCGTATCCCGTCTGGGATACCATTTATATTATATTTGAATCGCAACCACCCCCTTTCGAACACATTTCTGCGGATGGCATCTACGGCTGCCACGTGAATAATTCTCGAAACACACAAGAGAGCGTAGAGCGTGTCGAACGACATGCAGCGAGCTGAGATGATCAACACTTGCTCCCCGACAGAAAGTTGCTGTTTGGGACATCCCTCACATGTTCGTTTTGGCATCCCTCCAACAAACACAAATGTTCACCTATATTTTGGATTGTTAATATAAATTATTAATTTACAGAGATGTTGAAAATTTGAGTTTGGGAATGTATTCCCATAAAAATCATGGATTGTGTTAACTCTCGAAATCGATGTCAATGACATGAAAATTGTATGGAGTTGACAGGAAAAACTTTTATTTTGTATGGAGAGTTTGTGAATCCTTCAAACATTGACAACGACACCATCTGCGAAAGGGCTCGGTCGGTCTGAAGGCGGCCACGCGATACCTGTATATCGGATATCTACTTTACGAATGAGCGGCAAACTAGCCAGCGTGTCCGGAATGCTCGTCAAATTCTTGCATCCTCTCAATAATAACTCCTTCAGCGACGAGAGTTGTCCGACCGATGGAGGGAGCAATTCGATTGCCGAATCCGATAAATCCATCTTCTCCAGCGACGTCAATCCTGCGAGCGTGTCCGGAATTCTCTTCAAATTCGTGCACCAACGCAATGACAACTCCTTCAGCGATGAAAGTTGTCCGATCGACGGAGGGAGCGAATCGACAAATGATTCGTATAAATACATCTTCTCCAGTGACTTCAATCCTGCCAGCGTGTCCGGAATGGTCTTCAATTCGTAGCAGTGATTCAATGATAACACCTTCAACGACGAGAGTCGTCCGATCGATGGAGGGAGCGATTTGATTGTCGAATTCGATAAATGCATCTTCTCCAGCGACGTCAGTCCTGCCAGAGTGTCCGGAATTCTATTCAATTTCATACATGGACTCAATGACAACTCCTTCAACGACGAGAGTTTTCCAATTGATGGAGGGAGCGATGTAATTGCCGACCACGAAAAATTAATCTTCTCCAGCGATGTCAGTCCCGCCAAGACATCCGGAATGCTCGTCAAATTCACGCACCAACTCAATGACAACTTCTTCAGCGGTGAGAGTTGCCCAATCGATGGAGGAAATGATTCTATTCGATAATTCAATTTCAAGTGCCCTCTTCGTATGATTTTTCTACGAATTGTACACGCAGCTGCAATCGTAACGCTCTCCGAAACACCAATAAGAGAATTGAGCGTTTCAAACGACATATGAGGCATAAGAATGATCAACCCATGTTCGTAAATGGTCAATTTTCGTTCAAAGTTGAACCAACGGCTTATTTTGGTCGGGGTTCTTAAAATAAACCTCTGCAATTGCGTTCGACTCAAAAAATATAAAATTTTCAACATGGCCCAACCTAGATCAACTATTAATACACATGCTGAAAGAATTAACCAAGCAGCCAATATCGTCAAAAGAAAATCGACTAATGAAGAGTTATCTGCCAGTGAATACTCAAGAAGGCAACTTTTTACATAAAATATTTTGCCTCCCTTTTCGTAATTTTCGCATGTAACTTCGTAATCGATAAGAACTTCAGAAACGTCGTACGGCAGGCGGCAATCCCACACTGCGCGTGGGCTGTTAAAATTTAAAGTTGTGCACAAGATGTGCCGCAATGAGACGCGCGGGCCACCGACCTGCACCATCTCCAGTCTCGGAACGGTTGTGTATCCAAGGGCGTGCTCGCCGGGCGCAAAAACCAACGTTCGAACATTCTGACGTTGGATGTCTTGTTCGTTCTCAACCACCAGAACACACCACACAGCGAGAAGCCCCAAAAGCATTTTCATTAAAATTTATTTTTGGTGCAAATACAGAATGCGGCCAACTTCGCTCAAAATCAACGACGCCGAAAGTTAGGAACGATACGAAAATTTCACAACTTTCCTTATATTTTATGTGGGAACGCATTCCCATATCTAAATTTTTCAATGCCCCTGTTTAAAAACCTGCTCGGCTTGGAAGGGGTCGCGTTTCAGCACATGCACTGTCTGGATTTTTTTGAACTCGGTTATGATGTGCGCCGCCAGCTCCTCCTCGTCCATGAACGTGTCCCAGCCGACGCGGATAACCGGGATAGAACGCGAAATCTCGGCGATGAATTCCTCGTATCCGCGGTGAAGGTTGCGGAGGTATTCGATCGTCACGCCCTTCTCGCACGCCCGTCCGCGCGCCTGTATCCGTTCTAGACTCACCTCGGGCGAAACGTCGAGCATGACGATCACGTTGGGGTGGCACATGAAGCGCGACATGTTTGCGAAGAGCTCCTTGTACGTCTGGTAGTCGCGCGGGGTCATGAGGCCGGACTCCATCAGCATCTTGGCGAAGATGGCGTCCTCGTACGGCGTCCGGTCCTGCACGCCGCCCTTGCCCTGCCAGATGATGTGCTGGTGCTGGCGGAAGCGGTTGTTCAGCAGGAACACCTGCAGCGCAAACGAGTGCTTGGCCATGTCCTCGTAGAACGGCGCCAGGTAGGGATTCTCCGCCACGGGCTCGAAAAAGGCCGGCAGGCCGAGCGCGGCGGCAAGCTTCGTGCACAGCGTGGTTTTGCCGGCGCCGATCAGCCCGACGATCCCGATGTGGAGCGG
>CAYWRU010000116.1:0-5880 GCA_964460795.1 uncultured bacterium
GCCCTAGATACCAAAGACTCAGGCTATGACTATCCGTTAGGATTAGTAGACTTTAGCTTTAGTACTACTAGTGCAGACAACACAGTATCTCTACTATTTGTTACAGACTTAAAACCAAACCAAGTCATAGCTAGAAAATATAACCCTAATACTCATGGCTACACTACTCTAACTAACGCTACTATTACTGAAACTACTCACAATAACCAACATGCCTTACTACTAACCTATACCATTACTGATAATGGCGACCTAGACTTAGACAATACCACTGGCATCATCAAAGACCCAGTAGGCCTAGCTACATTAGCTGTAGGGAGTCCTAATACGGGGTTGTAGGTAGCAAAGTACCAATATTTTACTCCACTGCGCCTACAAGAATCTCTCGTATCGTTGATACTTAGCAACACCTTTGTCCCAGTTTGAATAGAATCCTTCTTCCCATAATGTTTGTAGTTGCTCAAAGTATGCTTGGTACATATACTTGGCTCGATCTACGCTAAAATTATTGACTGCATATTGATGAATTTTTTTGTTATTTAACTTATGGACATTCTTCCCAGCCCATACTGCTTCGCCAATAGTTCTAAACCTATAGCCATGAACACCATGTTGGATATTCTCGGCAAATGCCCCAAAATCAGTAGCTATTACCGGAGTTCCACAAAGCAGGCTTTCGATTGCTACACCACCAAAAGGCTCTATATAGGTCGTAGCCATGAAGGTTGCGGTAGCATTACGTAGCAAAGCCGAACGCTGAGCAACATTTGCATGTCCGACATGCAAAATATGATCTCCGCTAACTGAAAAATTGTGGTCGCCATAAATTGTGTTTCCTTCAATCTTATTGACTCCTTGCCCCGCCAACACTAGTCGTTTACCCAATCTCTTTGTGACTTCTACGGCAATTTCAACACCTTTTCGTGGAATAAATCGCCCCAGAAACAAAAAATAATCTTCTTTTTTATTCTTGAATGCAAAATTTTCTGGCTCAAAGTAATTAGGGATGACTGCATCGAAAAACCTTCCGTTATCATCGTTTAATTTTCCTTGCACATAATGCATGTGAGAGTACGACTCGTAAACTCTAAATGGCGCAAACACACCCTCGTAACCAATGCCATACTCAACCGACATATGTGCTGGAAATGCATCAACAATTTGCTTTTGACAAACACCACCAATAATACAGATAAAATCTTTTTTCTTAATTCGTTTCTTTATTTGAGTAATGGCGCGTTTGTTGGTAACTTGCCAATGCTCATCCTCAATATTCCAAGTAATATTAAAAAAGTTTTGTTTAAAATTGTTGTCGCCGAACCATTTCTTTTGATCTTTCTTTGGGGCAATGGTGATTAACTCGTCAACCTTCGACTCATTCTCCTCAGATGCATATAAGTAAACTTTATGCCCGAGTGATTTCATCATATTGCAAAACTTCCTGGTTTTAGAAGTGTAGGCACAGGCTTCATACTCCATTGTGGTTTGAGTATGTGGAAGTGAAATTACATGAAATGTCATTTGACTATAATTTTTCATAACTAAATACTAACACCCCTGACAAAAAATAAATTGTTGTAAAAGAATCACACCTACAGACCTGGTAACGAATCCAACCAACGGAAAAAGTGCTGAAAGTCAAAATCCACCTCGTGAATTGTGTGATGCAGAGCGTCATAAACTTCGTATCCTTCATAAGTTGTGGTTAGTGGTAGCGAGCCTGATACGGTTGTCATCACACCGGACAGCCTATTTTCTTGAGAGTAAGGAGTGCGTGGATTACTAACCACAACATTATCAGACGGCGCCCAAGCGTACGCAATGCTGGGTATAACCGAGGGGTTAAGTAGTATCATGTCATCGATACCACAATTATTAACATCTCCGACGCCATTATTGTAATTCTCACCCCTAAACACACGACATGTAGCATAGATGCTTCCCGCACCAGCATCTAGATATGGCCAGTCAGGGTGTGTAGGATCCCAAGATTTAAGATAATTCAAATTAATTGGACCAGCAATAATGTATGCACCTAGGTAAGTTGGGTCTGCTACATTTGGGCAACCATAAGAACCTACGTTTCCAGCCAAAGTAAGATCACGACCACCGCCATCATTAGTTAAGCCTTTGCTTACTACAGCACCGAGTGCATTGTACCCTCCAGCGGAATGACCAGATGCAATGAACTTACCTGCATCAAGATTATATGTGCCGTCCCCTCCACTACTTGACGACGCTTTAGTTTTTAGCCAGTATGTTGCTTCTTTATAATTTAATATCATAGTTGGGTATCGTCCAGATGCAGTGTTAGGATCCCAAGCAGGATAACTACCAGCGCCTGATGTTATAACTGTGTGTAGTACATATTCTAGTGACGCAACCGCATAGCCCTTAAGGCAACAGTTTCTTACAAACTGATTTGGTATTGTAGTCTTGTTCCCAGATGACCAGTAGCCTCCATGAGCCCACAAAATTACTGGCCAACCATTTGCGGGAGGCGTGCCAGTGGGAATATATAAATCAAGCTTTCGATAATTTCCTGCTCCATAACTTAAGTCTGAATATAACGTATAGTTAGGTGTTGCTCCCGCCCAAAGTTCTGCCTTAATATCTTCATATGTCAGTGCTTTTGCGGAATCCAAAATAACACTTCCGCCACCTCCATCAATTGAACTAACTTCACCTAAATCATCTAGTTGATTAGATGCTACTCCATTATATTCAAACCAAGCCCATTTCTGAGGATCATATGGCGTTCCAACCGTATTAGTCAAAGAGTCTGGATATCTCCTGTTAAGTAAATAGTCGGTCCAAATTTCTACATCTGAAAGCCTAGAGCTCATTAATGGCGTGCTATCAGTATCGTATCCTCCAAATATAACTTCATCCATCTCTACATTTGTTGGGTTTGCGGTGAGTGTTTCGATTGGAGTTGTACTGTCATTTAAATAAACACGGAGTCGTACTTTCGGGTTTTGAGATGAATCAACCTGAATTTCATATCTATAGTATCCATTACTTGCAGGTGGGAGAAATTGATATGTAGTCCAGGCGGTTGCGTTACCAGACCACGCAATCCTTAACTGCATAAGGGTTGAACCATCATAATGTTTATGCTCAATCCGGAATTGTCCAGTTCCTCCATTTAGAAATTCTACAACCCCATTATCTGTTACGGTACCAGAGTTGCCCTCATAACGATGATAAAAACGCAGAGAATAGACGTTCCGGGTAGAATACTCGGACTGATACTCACCAATCTGCCAGCTTAATCTAGGAGTATCTCCTGCGTAGTCTTCTAAAAATATTGATGTTCCATCTACGCGACCAGGCCTAATACCACTCCATTTTATTCTGGCACCAGGGGGATTACCTCCTGAGGCACCCCATATTGTACTATTTGGATTATATGAATCCATCCATGTAAACAACTTATCGCCCGCTCCGGCTGTCATTTTTGGTATTATTCCACTACCCAACAATAGCTCTGCTCTAATTCCACTTGCACTCCCTAAACATAATGCCGGTCTTAAGCGAACATTACCTGAGCTTAACGAACCCGAATTAACAGCTTTCAATGATGCAGATGTGTATGTCAAATTAATTTTTGGTGCATACAATCCCGCACTTTGATCGTAAAAATAGTTTTGACCACCGCCATTACCATAACTTGTGGCTCCGACAGTTCCATTATCCCAAGCAAAGCTTCCTAGGTTACCAACATTGAAAGTTGTACCAGAATCATCATCGGCAAATAAATAAACCATTACGTACTGTGTAGTGCTGTTCCATCCAGAATCATTAACTAATGGCTGAATGGCAGATGCGAAATTCTCAGTATCCACCCAACTTCCAGCCGACAAATCTCTACCAAGCGCTGAACCACTACCTTGGTTAGTGCAAAATGCTTTATATATGAGCGCACTAGTATCACGCACATGCGCACCATAATTCGATAGATCAAAGCCAGCCTTATTATGAGTTGGACCACATCTATTTCCAAAAAGTGTTGTTGATGCAGTTTGTCGACCCAACCTCTGCCAAGGCATCGAACCCAATGTGCCATTGATTACCGCCCCTGAACCGTTTACATCCAGATTATTTTCAACTGCCACATATATATGATTTGTTAATCCACCAGTATATGCGTTATTAGTTCTTAAGCTCAGCGTGCACGAACTAATTTGAGACCCTTGTGGAATGTTGTCAAACCTGAATATATAGAATGTTGCGAGAAACAAAGAATCGTCATAGTGTGGCCCAATCATTGGGTACTTTAGCGCCGTAGTAAAGTCTACACCACTCGCATTCCCTCGCTGATTCCAAGGTTGATAACCATCATGGGTAGACTGAGCTACAGATACTGATACACTCGTAGCCATCTAGTCTACCTTGAGCATTAAATCATTTGCTGAGATACTTGCTTTATACGTATTGCCTATTGTTGCAGTACCGGCATCTGGAGTGCCAACCCACAAAACTTTGCCCGAACCACCACTAGCTACGTCCGTAATAAAAAAAGCTAAGACATTAACGTCAGAACCGGTTGTATTTGTCCACTCCATCGGACTGCCATTATTGTTATAACATACACCTCCGTTTTGATCGGTAATTACTGTACCGACAGTAATTGATTTTCTTCCAGTATAAAATGAAGCACCTATTGTAAACTCATTTCCTTGACCAGAAGATATTAAAGTAGCCAGATCCATTCCATCCATATTTGCCGGAGCAGACTGTAAAAGCCCAACATAAAGAGTAGAGATTTGAGTTACTGCTGAGCCAGTATTTATTTCAACTGATCGGGTTTTGCCATCTTTCCCAAGTACTAATCCCATCTATGGCTTTCTCCTAAGGATTATCGTTCCTGTAGGGGTTCCTGGCGGTAGTCCATCGGTAGTAACCCAGTTTGAAGCTACTACAATGACACCTTCGCCCGAATTACCAGCTACGCCTTGTGGGCCAGTGGCACCGGTGGCGCCTTGAGTACCGGCCACTCCGGCAATTCCTTGAGGGCCGGTGGCGCCAGTTGAACCAGCTCCTGTTGCTCCAGTTGCGCCTTGAGTACCGGCTACGCCAATAGGCCCAGTAGCACCGGTGGCACCAGTGCTTCCTGCTACGCCTGCAGTTCCTTGCGGGCCGGTGGCACCTGTCACACCTTGAGAACCTGCAGGTCCGACGGATCCTGTTGCTCCAGTTGCGCCTTGAGTACCAGCTACGCCTTGTGGGCCAGTGGCACCGGTGGCGCCTTGAGTACCGGCCACTCCGGCAATTCCTTGAGGGCCGGTGGCGCCAGTTGAACCAGCTCCTGTTGCTCCAGTTGCGCCTTGAGTACCGGCTACGCCAATAGGCCCAGTAGCACCGGTGGCACCTGGACTAGAAATTAGCGACTCTTTGAGTGTTCCATCTTCATTATGAGAAACCCTCAAGTATTCGTTGAGTACATCACCCCACTGGCCTCTATCTGATCCCGGAATTGGTAGTCTTGGCATAATTGTTGGTTACCCTGTTTTTCGATAAATACTTATATAAGCTTTAGTATAATAAAAATTATAGGCTACATCAAGTAACTTGCAGTAAATCACTCTTGCAATTCACCAACCACAATAACCCTATCATCATACATGTGGGCTGATGAGTCAAATCTACCACCACAAGTTATCAAATTAAGCTGGCTCTTGGTGTTAGGTTTTTGAGAAAATAAATAATCTGCTGACTCAGATTCTTTCATCTGTTTCACTTCAATCACTTTGTAGTGTTTGATTGCGCCACTGCCGGTTTCTACCTCAAATAAATCCCCTGCTTTCATATCACCCAAATGCTTAAATACCCCGTCGCCTTTTTTCCCAGTAACGTGACCAGCGATTATTGAAAGAC
>CAYWRU010000117.1:0-5874 GCA_964460795.1 uncultured bacterium
CCATATACCCTGTCGCACTCGGCGATCTGTCCGCAGCGCGCGAACACGTCCGATATCCACGCGGTATCGAGCGGCGCGGTGAAGTTGCAGAACGCGCGGGCTGTGTGCATCATGCACATGCAGAAGCAGACGAAAACAAAAAGACGAAACATCATATGCGCGTGATCTGCTCCTCGATGGGGTTTACATCCGGCAGAGTTCCGTTTAAAAGGTCGCGTGCATCAGATATCGCGCGGAGCGCAATCTGCATCTTTGGCATCTTCGACGAAAACGGCTTCTTGCTGCTCTTCGTCGGCACCCTCGGAACGACGACCTCCTCGTCCAGCCCCAGAATCTCGAACTCCACATCTTCCGTTTCCATCCAATATATTTGATCACGGTTACAATATTCGCCCCCCGCGCGCAAATCTAACAAATGAGTGCGGATATCGACGCGTTCTTCCGGCGCAAAAAAGCGGAAGCTCCCGCGGCGCCGGCCGTGCTCGACCAAATGGACGAAGAGAGCGAAGATGCACAAGAATCTGCGATCCACGAGGAGTCGCCCGCGCAAGAGTGTGCGATTCACGAGGAGTCGCCTGCCCCGGATGGAACAGACCAAGCAAGCATAGTTGCACAAGAATCTAAGATAGACGAAGAGCCGCCCACGTCCAACGAAATGAACGAGGAGGCGGACGGGCGGCAGGAACAAGCAAATGAGCAGAAGAACGACATGGAGATCACAGATGGGGCCCACGAGGTGCCAAGTCAGATTGATGGAATCCGCGAGATCACAGTTGCGGGGGCCGCCGCGCCGGAGACCGACACGCGCGGACGCACATATAAATGTTTCATCCAGACGACGGTGTATACGCGCGAGGACGTGCGCAAGCACAACTACATGCCGTGCATCATCCTGCGCGAGGACATGCACGAGCTTGTGCACAAGTTCACGCCGCGTGACGTCTATCTGGAGCACTGCACGACGCGGCCGCCGGTCGGCAAGTGGACGCGCGTGTGGATGGAGAACTTCGAGGGCATCGAGGTGCTGCGCGGCGAGATCTTCCTCGACATGAAGACGCCCGCGAGCCGGCGCATCGTCGAGAAGATCGAGGCCGCCGGCGGCGCCAACCTGTCGGTGCAGGTCGACTTCCATGCGGGCTACGACAAGAACGGCCGCGCGACGCAGCGGCTTGCGCGCATCCGCGAGATCTCCGTCGTCGAGCAGCCGGACTTTGGCGCGGCGTTCATCACCACGGCGGCGAGCGGCGAGGGCGCTGCCGCGGATTTTGATCCGGAGATGTGTTTGACGCTGGACCAGCCGCTTGTAGTTACAGACCCACCGATGGAGAACATGCAGACCGAGCCTCCCGCGCAGGCCGAAACTGGCGCGGACGCGCAGGGCGAGCAGAACAGCCAAAACTCCCAGATTGCGCAAAACGAGATGGCGGCGCAGTCGGACAAGACGCCGCAGAGCGACGCAAGCGATTTTGACCGTATGGTGCAGCAGTCGATTTCGAGGATCATGGAGGTGAACCAGATCGCCGACCGCGCGGCGCAGACGATTGGCGAGGACGCGGCGCAGCTGCGCGCCATGGCCGAGCGACTGACGAAGAACCCCGGCCTGTTCAACGACGCAGCCTTCATGCAGCAGATCGAGAGCGAGCGCCAGGTTGTGGAGCGCATGTGCGAGCGCGAGATGAAGCGCGCGGGGGCCGCCAAGCCCGGCCAGCCGCAGCAGAACGCCAAGCGGCCCGCGTCCGATATGCGCACGCCGTCGCCGTCGGAGATGGAGCGCTCGCTGAACAAGGACTTCCGGAACGTGGCGGCGCGTCTGCAGAACGCAGGCCCGGCCTACACAAGCCGCACAGGCGGGCCGCCGCCGAACGAGCGCGTCACGCACCCGGTCCCACAGCAGTCGGATCTCGTGTACACCAACTTGAGCGACTTTGTGCTTGCGCTCCTGTCCGCAACCCCCGAGAAGCTAGACGCACCCAAGGTGCCGAGCTCGGTTCCGCGCAAGCAGTACTACCGTGAGATGATGGAGAACACCCCGATCGGCGTGAACGGCGAGATGTCCGAGATTGTGCGCGTGGCGGGATCGTTCCGCGTCAACGGCAGCGTCGACGAGATGTATCTTGCCTACATGAAGAATTAAAAATGTTTATTTATATGCAAACGGCCTCCTTGCGCGCCCAGATCATCCCGAGGATGGTGAAGATCACGGTGCCCGTCGACAGGAACAGAAAGATGAACGCGGTTTCCTTCATTTTACGCGCCAAACAACATATAATATACGAGTGTTTATTAGATTTGCAGATTAGTAGCCGTGGTAGTATTGGTGCTTCATGACGTCCTGTGCATGGAGCTTGTAGTTGCCGTTGTACGCGCGCGTGGAGGCCGGATCGTACATGCCCATCTTGTAGTCGACCCACGAGTAGTTCTGGTAGTGCATGTGGTCCGCGCAGAAACCGGCGATGAGGCCGGTGCCGACCTGCGCAACCAGAAGCCCGGCCAGCACAAAGATCATCGTCATTATGTTGTTGTAGTCCTCGGTCTTGAACCACATGCCCAGCGCGACCGCCAGCGAACCGAGGAAGAACGGCGCGACGACGAAAAGGGACGAAATCGTGTGCTTCTTTGTCCACAGGGCGGGCAGCGCAGACGCGCCCAGCAGCGTGATGCCGGCCGTAACGATGGCGAAGACCAGCTCGGGGCGCGTCGGGGCGACCGTCAGAAACACGAAGCCGACGGGGATCATGATCACGCCGGCAAACGCGACGGACGGCGCGGGCTGGTTGTGCGCCAAAATGGTCATGTACTGCAGACCAAGCACAAAAACGACGACCGTCGCAGTGACTGCGGACGGAAACAGCGTTTCGGGGTTGGTCACGACCAGCAGAATGCCCCAGCCAGCCAGAATCGCGCTTGCGATCGTCGTGTAGATGTTGATCTTCGTACGCGCAGGACCATTCATGATGGTGTACGCAATAAAGCCGAGGGTTGACACCCCGAAAACAATAAGCGAGGTCAGATACAACCAGAACATTGTTTTTTCTTCCCACTTCAAAGCGTTGATATAATATACAGATACAAAACCAGAATGAGCCGCGACCTTCGGCAGCTCGTCGCGACCGGCGAAACGGCCCGGCTGCTCGAAGTCTACGACACCGCGCTCGACGTCTTCGTCAACTCGTTCGGCGCGCCGCCCTCGTCTGAAATCGAGGAGATGCGCGATTTGATCCTCCGAAAGCACCCAAAAGTCGCGCGCGACGCTATCATGAGCGGCCAGCACGGCGTAATGACGTGGCTGCACGGAAAGAACCTGTTCCTGACCCAGCAGCGCGACATGGTCGTGCTATATGAGGTCATTCGCGCGCACAACGCCACCCAAAACATTTTTATGGAAGTGTCGTCGCTGTTCAACCAGTTTGTGCCCGACGACCCTCACGAGGAGGCCTACGTCAAGTGCAAGTTCTCGCTAGGCCCTAGATTTGACCCCGACTTCCGCGGAAGCGTGCGCGACCTGCTGCGCAAATGCTGGGCCGCCGACGATAGCTGGATGGTCGTGCGCATCGCCGAATACCACTACGGCATGAACGCAGACTCGTGCATCCCCGCCATGCCGCAGGACGTGATCGACCTGATCAACCTCGCCGCCGAGATGCTGCCGCGCGCACCAAACACCACCGCCAAGATGGCGCCGCGCTTCTCCGTCTATCTTGCGTCGCTCGCGTCGATGCCAGAGCACTACAAAACTGTCGACGCCGCGGTGAAGCGGCTCAACGATGCCGCGCGCGACCAAACACAGCGGAAGCCCACCAAGGCGGGCGTGTGCCAAACAAGCGCGGACACAACATGGCCCCGGCTGCTGGCGCACGCTGCGTCCACGCGTCTCGAGCTGCCGCGCGACCGCGCAGAGAAGATCGGCGTGATGCGCCAGCAAATGTATGTATGCCACGAGGTCGAGGGCGTTGTGCCCGAGGCGCACGTCCGCGCAATCCAGCGCATGTACGAAGACGACCCGGACGTGCAGGAATACGCCGCGCTGTGTCTTGCACGCGAGGACGCCGTGGCGCCCGTCGAGTTCGACGCGATGCGGTGGCTGTGCGGCTGGCAGCGCGGACAGGACATCTCCAGCGCGTCGCAGGTGCACGCCTACCTCGCGAACCTCGAGCGGCGCTGCCGTGCGCACGGCGCGATCGAGCGCTTCATGACGGTGCTGCGCGAGAACGGCCTCGAAAGCGTCGAACGCATCTTTATTTCATAAAGCTCTTGTGCCGCCGGTGCTTCTTTTTTGTGACGATCACCGCAAATAGAACGCCAAGCACGTACAGACAGACGAGCAGCAGCACCGCGCCTGCGCCGCCGCCGGGCGACACGCTCTGCATGTATGGCACAAACACCTGCGAGTGCATCCAGAGCGTCAGCAGGAGTCCCCACACGGCCGCGCCTGCCCACGAGAGCTGGAAGACGGGCACGCCGCGCCCGCGCGTGTCGCGATACAGCACAAGCGCCTCCTCGGCCGTCGTGAACACCCACATTGCGCCGACAAAGATCGCGGGTATCGGTGTGTAGTAGTAGATGCGCGGCTCGAGCGCCAGCAGAAACATGGCATACAGCAGCATCGTCTGCGAGACCCCGTTGAGCAGCTGGTCGCGCCACAGCCACCACACGTCGCCCGGCCGCGTGCGCACCGAAAAAACCGCGGCGTAGACGACCACAAACAGCGCAAACACAACGCACGTCAGCACGAGCAGCAGGATGTCGTCCAGCAGGATGCGTCCGCGCAACAGGGCCGCCAGCACGAGCAGCCCAAACGACGCTACGTCGATGGCCGCGGCCACCGCGCCCGGGGCGCGCAGGTTGCGCAGGTAGAACCACGCCGTGGTCGCGACGACGATCAGTATGACGGTCAGCCCGGAGTATCCGCGCCGGGTCACGCGCGGCTCGATCTGCATCGTGCCCTCGGCCACGTCCCAGCGGAACGACGCGAACCGCAGAATGTCCGCGCCCGCGCGTATGCTGCTGCCGTTGTATGGCCGGATGAACAGCTGCGGCGTGAAGCCGGGGTGCGCCGACACGACTTCGCGGCCGGGCAGATGGATCGTCGGGCCGCCGTCGATCGCAATGTCGATCGCGTCCCACTTCCGCGCGGGCGTCGCCTCGGGGTGGTTGTCGCCGAGGAACTCGTAGAACAGCGCGCTCGGTATGTAGGTGAACCGCGCGGAAAGGTCGAGGCTGAACACCGTCGGGCTCCCGTTGAACGTGGCCGGGAGGTCGCAGATGCCCGACGACAGCGGCTGACACGCAACGCGCTGCGTCTCCGGCATGAACAGGCGCTCGTCGAACAGAAGCGCGTCGCCGGTGAACGTCACGTTGCGGAACGGGTTCCACAGCGGGCTGCCCGTCCCGATCGGAATGATGCCGCGGCACGTGCGGCAGCCAAGCGTCGCGTCCGGCCCCGACGCCGCCACCGCCGGGAAGTAGCGCGGCTCGCCCGCGATCCACAGCACGACGGGGCCGGGCTTGCCCCCGAACAGCACGACGTCGGGCGCGTCCGTTGCCTGCAGCGCAAACAGCTTCTGCACCGGCCTCGCACCCACGCCGACAACGGCTACCAGCACGCTCGCGCCGCCCCCATCGGTGTGCAGATACACCGGGAGGCTCTTCTGCGTCAAAAAACCGCACGCACCGAGCGCAAACACAACAAAAAATAGCACCCACATTTCTATCGCCGCACAGAATGCATACGCAATCCAATTTAAATTATGATCTAGCACTTTTTGGCCCTCTCGATTTCAGGCTCTAAACGGTCTTGCCGATGCTCTGGAGCCGAGATAGAGTTTCAGACCGACCCCACTCAAAATGTATGGAGGGGGTACGGAAAGTCATCTA
>CAYWRU010000118.1:0-5640 GCA_964460795.1 uncultured bacterium
CAGGTGCTGTATGAGTCTCACCGAAAATAGTATCCGTATTTCCCGTCAAGCGGATCATACGGTGATCATGCTACAAGGTGTATTGGATCAGGAGCTCTCGGGCAATTTAGTCCCCTTAGTTTCTAAAGTAGCCCCGCCAATTGTATTTGATCTACGCCAAGTCAGTTATCTGACAGCGGCTGGCTCACGGGTTATTTTAGGTTATTACCAAAGTTTTGGAGTTAAACCCATTCTACGTTATGCAAATCAAAATATTATTGAGCTGCTAGATCTGACTGGGACTTTGAATTATGTCAGCCTCGCCGAAGACGAGCCGATCATTACCGCGAATTAAGCGAGGTTTCTATGCAAAGTGCTCAGTCGCAAAGCTTACTCCATAAAATCACTCGCCGCAGTGATTTAGCCTTAGCAGTTTTATTGATCATGGTCATTTTTATGATGATCATGCCGCTGCCAACCATAGTGATTGATACTTTGATCGCTTTTAATATGTCGCTTGCTATTATTATGTTGATGTTAGCGATTTATTTACCCTCCCCGCTTTCATTTTCCTCATTTCCCTCGGTATTACTCTTAAGTACCCTTTTTCGTCTATCGTTAAGTATTGCTACGACTCGAGTTATCTTAAGTGAAGGTGAGGGCGGACATATTATTCAAACCTTCGGTGAATTCGTCGTTGCTGGTAATATGGTCGTCGGGATTGTGGTCTTTTTAATCATCACCATTGTTCAGTTTATTGTCATCACCAAAGGCTCTGAACGGATTGCAGAAGTCAGTGCACGCTTTTCTTTAGATGCGATGCCCGGTAAACAAATGAGTATTGACAGTGACTTACGTGCGGGCGTGATCACGATGGCAGATGCTCGCAAGCGACGTTCAAATTTGGAAAAAGAGAGTCAGTTATTCGGTTCGATGGACGGCGCGATGAAGTTCGTCAAAGGCGATGCTATCGCAGGCCTGATTATTATTATTGTCAATATTGTAGGTGGTATTGCCATTGGTAGCTTCCAACGTGGTATGCCCATTGGTGAGGCAATGCAGCTTTATTCATTACTCACGATTGGAGATGGCTTAGTCTCACAAATTCCGGCTCTATTTGTATCTATTACTTCAGGTATTATCGTTTCACGGGTGACGGTGGATGAAGATAGCAATCTCGGTGAGGATATTGGTCGGCAATTATTGGGTCAACCCAACGCCTTATTAATTGGTGCAGCCGTCGTTACTTTGATGGGTTTAATTCCCGGCTTTCCTACCATCGTATTTTTCTTTTTAGGTGCGATTCTTGGCTTAACAGGCTTTCTATTGAAGAGAGTACAGAATCGCTTTGAATTCGGCGAAGCAGAAGAAGTTACGGTGATTGGCAATCAGCGTGCTGAGCTATTAGCCAGTGGTGCAACATCTAGCGATTTAGAAGCCTTAGATAGCATGCAGCCCTTAGCCCCCGTGTTAGTGGAACTTCCTGAAGCGGCTCGTGCACATATTTCCTTGCCTGAATTGAATGCCAGCTTTGTGTTAGTGCGAGAAGATTTCTATAAAGATTTAGGGGTCACACTTGAAGGCATTAGTATTAGCCTTTCTAAACAAATTGAAGATGATCATTATCGAATCTCCGTGCATGGTATTCCTGTGGGTCAAGGGCAATTAGGTATTAAACAACCGCTCTTAACTCAAAATGAAACCACTCCATCTGGGCAAAATGCCCTACCGCAAGTACTCAGTCGTGGTTTGGATAAACTCACGCCAATACAGATTCTTACTCGGCATGTCGCTTATATCTTGCGCCGTCAAGCCCCTGAGTTTATTGGTGTCCAAGAAATACATGCCTTAATGGGCAAGTTGGAAGCAGCTGGTTATGCCACTTTAGTACAAGAGGCGCAACGGGCTGTCAATAAAACTCGTATGGTCGATATTTTAAGACGCTTACTCAGTGAAGGTGTTTCGGTGCGTGATATGCGCCAGATCCTAGGTACGATGATCGAATTTGGTGAAACTGAAAAAGATAATGGCTTGCTCACAGAACGAGTGAGGATTGGCATGCGCCGCCAATTGTCATACACCTATACCAATGGCACAGGGCGCTTACCCGTTTACTTATTTGATCCAGAAAGTGAAAAACTCGCCCAAACCAGTGTGCGCCAAACGCCTGCAGGGGTACATTTGGCCTTGACACCAGATATGAATCGCAATTTGGCGAATAATTTACGGCTGCTTGAAGAAAATAATCGACAATTGATTAGCGAAGGCCCACGCCCCGTCATCTTAACTAGCCTTGATTTACGGCGACATTTAAGGACGCATTTAGCGGCAGAGTTCCCTGACTTACCGATTATGTCTTTACCAGAACTCACCGCGAATGTCTCCGTCCAGCCCGTCGGCGAAATTCGCTTAATGCAGTAGGTGCAAGCAATGGCTTTAGAATATATACCAACCCGTATGAAAGCAGCGGTTAAAAGTAATAATCTACTGATTTTACATGGGCGTATTGTGCAAGTCACAGGGACAGTGGTACGTGCCATTATCCCGAAGGTCAAGTTGGGAGAGCTTTGCATGTTACGGAATGGTAGCGAAGAGTCGCCTATTCCTGCAGAAGTGATTGGTTTCGAACAAAATATTGCGCTTCTTGCCCCCATTGGAGATATGCAAGGGGTATCGGTGCATACCCAAGTAACGGCAACGGGGGAAATGTTGCGTGTCGGAGTAGGTGAAGATTTAAAAGGTTGCGTACTCGATGGGATCGGCCGTATTCAAAGTATGGGAGGTAAATCCGATATTGCCATTCAGGAATATTATCCACTCTATGCGAATCCACCTGATCCACTTACTCGGCAAATGGTGCACGAGCCTTTACATTTAGGCATTCGCACTTTAGATGGTTTAATTACTTGTGGAGTTGGGCAGCGGATAGGTATTTTCGCAGGGGCAGGCGTTGGTAAAAGCTCACTTCTTAGTATGTTAGTCAAACATGCTGAAGTGGATGTTTATGTCATAGCTTTAATCGGTGAGCGTGGACGCGAGGTTCGTGAATTTATCGAAGAGTCACTGGGTCCTGCAGGTATGGAACGCACTATTTTGGTGGTGGCTACTTCAGATCGTCCGCCCATTGAACGCTTAAAAGCCGCCTATGTAGCGACCGCAGTGGCTGAATTTTTCCGCGATCAAGGCAAGAAAGTCTTGCTGATGATGGATTCGTTAACTCGCTTTGCGCGTGCACAACGGGAAATCGGATTAGCAGCGGGTGAAGCGCCTGCTCGACGTGGTTATCCACCATCTGTTTTTTCCGAATTACCCAAGCTTGTTGAGCGTGCTGGCTGTGGTGCACAAGGTTCTATCACCGCTTTTTATACCGTGCTCATTGAAGGCGATGATATGTCTGACCCTGTAGGCGATGAAGTACGTTCTTTACTGGATGGACATATCATTTTATCGCGGGATCTTGCCTCTTCAAATCATTATCCAGCCGTGGATGCGTTGGGCAGCTTGAGCCGTTTAATGCAGCGTATTGCTGCTCCGGGGCATCGGCAAGCAGCGGCACATCTGCGTAAATTACTGGCTAAACACAAGGAAATCGAATTTTTAGTACGGGTTGGCGAATATCAACGTGGAGCTGATCCACAAGCTGATGAAGCGCTTGCTAAAATTGATGCCATCAATAAATTCTTAAAACAAGATCCTGATGAGCACTCAAGCTTCCAAGAAACAGTGGGACGTTTAATTCAAATTGCTGGATTTACCGGATGAGCTTAGTCGAACTACAGAAAATTCGTGAGCGGCGCTTAGAGAAAAAGCAAACTGAAGTCATGCAAGCTAAGCACGCGGTGATCGAAGCTGAGCGTAATTTGGCACAAACTATTATAAAAGTGGAGAAGTTTCATGAGTGGCGTTTAACTCATCAAGAAGAGTTATTTAAAGGCTTGCAAAACCAAGCTTGTACACCACATTTAATGCAAGAATATCAAACGACCTTAGTTGCTTTGTCTCAACAAGAAGATCAATTACGCGCCACTATTCCAAATGCACAAAAACTCTTAGAGCAGGCTAATCAACATTTAAGCAAAATACGCGCTGAAATGAATGCCTTAGCCATGAAAAATGAAAAGACTAAAGAAATCGTTGAAACTCAGCAAAAAGCCGATCTGCAATTAGCGCTGTATATCGAGCAGAATCAAGATCCTTAGACCTCGCTCCACATGCGTACTAGATTGCTATAAGCAGTACTGAGCTGGGCTAGTTCTACCCTATAAGCAGCATGACTAGCTTTAGCTAATAAGCCTTCACGGGCTTGAGCCAATTGATAAAGTAGCTCACGTTGCTCAGCACTTTTCACCAAACTTTGCGCCCAAGTCACTGCCACTAGACGCTCCCCTTCGGTTACAGGCGTGACTTGATGCCAAGTGCTTGCAGGATAAAGTACGGCTGAGCCAGCCTCAGCTTTAATCCGCTGCTCTCCCAATGCAGTTTGAATCACGAGTTCACCACCTGCATAAGCCTCTGGCGAATTTAAGAAAATAGTGGTGGAGACATCACTACGATAGCGCCCAGACATTGGCCCCATCACCGGATCATCAATATGAAAACCATAGCCCATCCCCACTTGATAACGCACATAAAAAGCCGTAGCGACTCGTAATGGCAACACAGCAGCTTGATAGCGTGGATCTTGCACTAAAGCAGACATAACGATTGCATCTAACCTTCGCCGCTGCGGGCTATGGGGAGAAAGTTCTTGATTCTGCTTGACAGCCTGTGCCTCTTTACCAGCTGATAATTTACCTTCTATAAAATCCGCATGGCGCAATAAGCCTTGCACTTCTTGTAAGCGCTCAGCATCTAAAACATTAGGAATTACTAATAACATTCACTGGTTCTCACTGCTTTCAAGCCCTCCGCTAGACTCGGATACAATAGCTGCAAACCCAAGTCGCTCAGGAGTTTATCATTCTTGATCCGGCGTGACTCTTGTAAATAACTAAGCATTCCGGCACTAACCACTGAGCTAGCCTCTGCCAAACTTAACTGTGGAGGGCGAGCTAAACCGGTTGCATCAGCAACTTGGTTAAAATACTCGGTCATACTTAAAGGCTGCCCATCACAGGCATTATAGATACTGTGCTTTGGGGCAATTTGCATAGCTCGCATACAAATCTGTGCCAAATCATCCGCATGAATCCGATTCGTCCAAGGAGCTTCTGCAGCAAGCAACACCGGTTCACCACGCTGTAAACGCTCTAAGGGTAAACGCTCCGCTGCATAAATCCCCGGAACACGCAGAATGATCCAATCCTTGTTATATCGCTCCCCCCAATCCTGCAAAGCAAGCTCTGCATCTGCACGCCGTTTAGCACGCTCAACTTGTGGTTTAAGTGGCTCAGATTCATCAATCCAACGCCCTGCACAATCACCATACACGCCTGTGGTAGAGATCAGCACAATACGCTTAGGGGCTTGTTGTACCGCGTATAAAAAGCGCCGTAACCGACTATCTATCTCACCTCTTGTAGGCGGTGGCATTAGCCAGAAAACTTCAGCCGCTTCAAACGCATTACGCGGAAAAAAACAACCTTGATCCATATCGCCAAGGCGCATCGCCAGCCCTTGTTTATCCCCCAAAGAGAGAGAGGCCGCACTACGCACCCAGCC
>CAYWRU010000119.1:0-5600 GCA_964460795.1 uncultured bacterium
TGAGATGCACACCTCGCAGTATCGTCCGGCCCCCTCTACGCCCACCTGACCTCCCTCCCTCATTATAAATGGATGATTCGGTAGGGAGGTCAGCTGGGCAAAAGGCCGGACTATCTGCTCGGTGTGCAATCTGGGAGGTGAGGGGAGTAGGAAATTTAAAAAATGGAATGTAAAAGATGGTCGGGAATGATCGGAGATGATGAAATGTGATGAAAGTCAAAAAAAATAATCTTGGATCTGGTTATCCAAACCCCTGTTTTCCCCCCTATTACGAGTAGAGACTCAAATAAAAGCATCACCAAAACCACCAAGCATAAACTTGAGTGGAAGAAAACGAAGCCATAAAGCTTCAACGTGAAAGGATCTTTACCATGTTTCAGGAAATTAAGAAGGAACTGTTGGCTAATGTGACTGAGGGATGTAAGAAGCTGATTCGACTTGGAGTGAAGTTCGTGATTTTTGTACTGGCATGCTGGATGACGATTGGGGCACTGGCAATCGGAATTCTGGTACCGCTGGGTGTCATTCAAAGTGTTTCAACACAAAAAACGGTTGAGACTACGCAAATTAGTGAACCTGCTATCTCGGAGACTGTTCAAACGGGGCCGGTTGTTTCAAGGATGAATTACGCAAATCCTGCACCTCTTCAGACAAGTGTGAGTGTTCGAAGGAATGTAAGGCAGCCTGATCTTCGGTCTCAGATTCGCGAGACTCGGGGAACGGTTTCGGATATCAGGAATCTCGGAAATAGCATTGAAAGTTTGGTCAGACTTTAAGGTCTGATTTTTATCCAGAGAAGACTTGCTTTCATAGCGGGTCTTCTCTGGACGAAAGGTGCGGGCATGAATGCAGAAACTTTGAGTCGGGATATCCAGATTACGGAACGAGATATCGAGCTTTTCCGGTTCTTGAATGAACAGAAGGCTCTTGTTTCGGGTCAGATTTATAACATCTTTTGGCCAAATCGGAGTGCTGCAGCAGGCGCTGGAAGAATGAGACTGACGAAGCTTGTGGATGCGGGCTATATCAAAATGATGGAAATTAAACCTTATTGGCATCCGCTACGGCTTTTTGTGCTCGCTGAGAAGGGGCTCAAGGTTTTAAGAGATAAGAAGCTCGATCATGGATTTTCGGAAATCACGGCGCTCAGTGTCTCTCAAATTGATCATACGCTAAAACTTGTGAATGTTCGGGGAGTGATGCGGGAGCTTTCGGGAACTAAATGGAGAAGTGAGAGGCAGATTAGAAAGGAAGACTGGGGTCAGGGCTGGTTTCCTGATGCGGACCTTGAACTGCACGGCCTAAGGATTGCTTTTGAGCTTGAAAATTCGTTCCGGTCAAAAGAGAGATATATCAGGCGGTTTGCTAATTACGCTCGGGATAAAAAGTATGCGCTTGTGCTCTTCATTGTGAGCTGGCCTTCTGTGAGAAGCTGGCTGCTTGATCTTGAGATGCCGCAGGATAAGATCGGTTTCGTGGATTATGACGATTTGATTCAGAACCTGGATATGGCAAAGATCATGAATAAGACTTCACAGATTAGGCTGGGGTCGCTTTTCTGATGAAAGATAAAAAGGAAAAGCACCTTATCGCTGAGATCGTAAAGCAGTTTTTTATCACGGTGCCAGAATTTCTGGCAGAGAAAGTGCTACTCGTGGTCCAGGGATTTCATGATCTTCGGGTGCGTGCTGGACTCTACGGTGTTTTGATGGGAATCCTTTATCTTTTGCTTGTGCTCGTGAGATGGATAGGAGGTCAAATTACAGCATAATTGAGGACTCATGAAACTTCTGCTTTGGAAGCTGGTGTTTGCGTATGCCTATTATTTACTGCTAACTCATCCGTTCTTTCTGATGCTTGTGTACGGGAGTGAAAAATTTAAGAGGAAAAGTTTTGGGCAGGATACTTTTCAGTTAAGACGCAGGATTTCTTTGGCGGATATGGGTCGAGGGAAAAATAAGGAATCAAAAGACTCGCTCTATCTTGGGACAAGTTTGTGGACGGGAAAACCTTTTTATCTCACAGACTCGATGCGTCAGATGCACATGCTTGTCACCGGCTCAACCGGAGTGGGGAAGACAGAATCCGTGCTTCTACCGGCTTTGAGACATGACATTCATGCCGGGAAGGGTATGGTGATTATTGACGGAAAGGGTGACTTTGAACTGCTGGCAAGAATCCGGCTTTATATGGGGATGGCAAACAGGAGGGATGATTTTCGGTTCTTTTCTTTGTCGCATCCGGAGATTTCAAATACTTATAACCCGCTTCTTCGGGGTAATGCTTCAGAGATCAAAGACAAACTTATTGGATCGGCGGACTGGAGCGAGGAGTTTTATAAGAAAAAGTCGGAAGAGGCGCTTCTGACATTACTTCGGCCCATGATCGCAAGAAAGCAGCGGGTGACGTTCCGGGTACTCTATGATCTTTTGACAAACCGGGAATCGCTGAAGAGATTCAAGGATTCACTTGATGAAGATGTCATGCGTCAAGATCTCCAGAATATGGAGAACCACTTTCATGAGAATAGCCGATTTTTGTCGGGATTGATTGCGGATCTGGCGCTCATCTCCAAATCAGAATTTGGGGAACTTGTGGATGTCGAGGATTCTGAGATTGATCTTTTACGGGCCTATGAATCGAATCATGTCTGTTATTTCTCGCTAAATACACAGGGGTATGAAGAAACGGCAAAACGGTTTGGTCGTATCGTGCTTCAGGATCTAAAAACTGTATCGAGTGAGATCCAGAGCCAAAAACCGGTAAGCTCGAGACATTTCTTCGGAGTTTATGTGGATGAGTTTGCGAGTTTTATCTTTCAAAGCTTTATGGAATCTTTGAATAAGGGTCGAGGAGCGGGATTTGCATTCATGATGCTGCACCAAAGTCTGGGAGATCTGGCGGTAAAGAAAAACACGTTTCAGCAGCAGGTGCTTGAGAATACCAACATCAAGGTCATCATGCGGCAGGATGATCCCATGTCGATTGAGAAATTTGCCAAGATCGGCGGTGCTAAGAAGACGCTCGTGCCAACGTTTCAAACGGAGGACAGCATGCTTGGGGCCGGTCTTACGGGAACGGGTTCAGTCCGTGAAGGGCAGACATTCAGGGTGGATCCTGATTTGGTGCGTTCACTGGGCAGAGGGGAGGCGATTATTGTGAGCAAGATGCCAAAATTTCATGTGGATTGCCTGAAGCTCGATTATCAGGTCGATTCCGGAACTTCACTTATGATGCAGATCATTCAACAAGAAAAGGAGAAGGTGCAGGATGAGCTTCTAGGAGGAAGAAGATTTCAGACTCTTTCGAGGCTTCAAAAGCAGTTTGAGGTGAGGAAACAGATGTAAGTCGCTTGCTTCATCCATAACTTTATACAAATCCAAACGGGGAAGGAAAGTCCATCACAGGACTTTTCTTCCCCTTTTTTATTTTAAGGAGGAGGTGATTTAGAGAAAGAAGCACGTTTTACAACTCAACTAAACAGAACACAAAAAAGGAGATTCAAAAATGGAAAATCAAACAACGACTGAGACACCCTCATTTTCAAACGAGACCCTGGCTGAGATCCGGAAATCCGAAGGCGAGCTGATCCGCATCGCGAAGACCGAATTCAAGGGCGGAAAGTATATCGATATCCGTCTTTTCTATGAGCCCAAAGACGGTAGCGCTTATCTTCCAACCCGAAAAGGTCTTGCCTTGAAAGAGGATCTGTTTCTCGCATTTGCTGAGGCCATCAGAAAGGTGGAGCAGACCATTTCTCAGAACATTTAACCCTCATCACTAAAACCCAAACACGGGCGCAGGGGAAGTCTTACTTTCTCTGCGCCTGTTTTCTTTTTGAAAGGAGATTTTATGCGACTTGTGATTCGGATTTGTGATCTTGAGAAGTATCAGGAACTCATTCAGAGGTTTGAGAAGCTTGGCTGGCAAATCGTTGTGAAATAACGTTACTCAAATTTGCGGGCGGGGGATGGATCAATATTCTCCCGCCCATTTTTTATTTTAGGAGACAGGCAATGACACAGAAATTCTTGAAACGGATTGTCGCAAGTTATGTCACGGAACCTGAGATTGATTATCTAAATTGTTTCAAATCACCGGATGAGATCGCGATGCATTTCCAGCATCTTGCATCGCGAGACCGCGAGGAGTTTTGGGCGATTCACCTTGACCGCTCAAACCATCTGCTTTGCTGGGATCAAGTGGCGATCGGGACGCTCAGTGAATGCGCTGTATCGCCTCGCGAGGTTCTGAAAACGGCGCTTCTATCAAATGCGGCAGCGGTGATCTTTCTTCACAATCATCCTTCCGGAAATATCAATCCCTCCCGGGAAGATACCGTGCTGACTCAGAAGCTGGTCAAGGCGGCTGAGCTTTTCGGGATTCAGGTGCTTGATCACATTGTTCTGGGCTTTACGGGACAGTTCTACTCATTTCGAGAGCACGGCCTTTTGTAGCTCGGCATTCACAGCATTTCAAACTTTAGAAAGGAGATTTTATGAAGCTTTTTCGCTACGACAGCACTCAGGAGGAATGGGGTGAATTTATCAGCGAGCGGGATGCGGGAAGGACCGTCCAGATCGATGAGGAAATGTTCATGTACTGGCTTGAGGTCTTGCCTCCGGTCTACATGCACAAGGAGATTTTGATCGAAGGTCGTCCTGTGTTTTGCAGTTTTGGATTTGCAGAAGGTCGTGAACCCATTACGGATTTCTGGAAAGAGAACGGGAAACTGTTTTGTAAACGATCAGATCGAATGAGTGAAAGAGGGTAAGTGTATGAATGCAGTCACACTGAGTCAGTGGACAGAAGAGTTCAAAGCCAGGTTTACGGAACGGGATCTTCGGTATATGCGAGTCGATAGGGCGGAGATTTTTATTCAGCTTAAAGACAGCGAGACCGGTGAGATTCATCTGCATAAACTCGAGTATCAAGACAAGAACGCACAGCTCGTCGTAATCACAGCACCTAACCAGAGATAAGGAATCAAAACATGAGTCACTCAACTTCAAACAACGAGATTATTTTCAAATACACAAGAAAACAAGCCCTTGAAGACGGCGTCTTAGTGGATCTTTCGGAACTTGCCCGCGAAGCAGGTATTAAATTTCCCGTGGCCGTCACTCAGGGAGTTTTTAACATCCTGAGTGATACCAGGTCACCGGGTCAGGATTTAGCCGGCCGGACTTGGGACATGTTCATGATTCTTAGGTTTGAGGCTAAAAACTCCACCGGAGATGAGGTTCACTTTGCACCTCTTTTTGTGATGGATGAGGAAAAAGCGGCGGTTCCGTTTCCGATGTGGGCGAAATGCGGGCCGGGAGACGAAGGAGAGCCGGTCATCACCATCATGCTGCCGGATGAGGATTAAGTTTTAAAAGCTCATTAACTAGAAACAGTTTCCCTAAGCGGGAAGTGCGCAATCAAGCGTGCTTCCCGCTTTTTTATTTTAAGGAGAATGCCATGTTCTATGAACCCATGACTGATTTTTGGGATAAAAGTTATTACGTTGATCAGCTTGAAAAAATCACGAAGCAGCCTCGGCGGTACTGGTCAAATCATTCACTGAGCACGCTTAGAAAATTATTCTTGGAACGAGT
>CAYWRU010000120.1:0-5477 GCA_964460795.1 uncultured bacterium
TCTCGGCGTATCCGTTCCCCCAACGCAAAGCCCAATGGGTCAACGTCTCGCGCCATTGGAACGACGACCATTCCGGCGCAGGCCGCTTCCGGATCAGCCAATCGACACGGTGCGTCGGCGACAGAACCCCACCGCTTGGCGTCTCCTGCATCACGCGCCACGGCAGCATCGCGACCGTTTGCGACAGATATCGCAGACAAGCCCACACGGCGGGGACCGTGATCGCTGTGTCTGGCGTGACGTTCACGCCTGCGACCGTGCGGACTACAGGCCTAATTCGCGGGTCGCTAGGCCTTGTCAGCGGCTCGCTCGTTCGACGCGCCGCGCGGATGCGTTCCGCGAGGCGGCTGAAAATCTCCAGCATGTATAAGAACCTCTCGCGCGCCTACTTGCGCCTATGCCGCGCTGGCTTGAGCAGCCTGCGCGCGCCGACGCGCCAGAACCTCATAGACCGAGCGGCCGGCATTGACGTCTCGGGCTACTGCCCGGCCGAGCGCGTTGCAGATCGCGACAATGCCGTCGATGCGTTCGCTCGATCGCTCCTTGTCGGGCTTGATATTACCGGCCGGATCATGACGCACGGCGACGTTGGAAGCGTTCCAGCGCAACACTGGATGGCCGCCATGCCAGAGCGAGCGTGACACCGACAGCCGCTCCAGTTCCGCCGTCGGCGCGGCCATGCTCAAAAACCCCTGGCCGAACTGGACGAGAGCCAGACCTTCATCCTGAAGGTGCTGGACGATTTCCCCAGCAAAGGTTCGGTCATAAGACAGCTCGCGCAGATCGTAACGGGACGCCAGTTCGAGGATTTCTTTCTCGATGAAGGCGAAGTCGGTGGCGTTGCCGGGCGTGGCGGTCAAGAATCCCTGATCACGCCAGACATCATAGGGCACGCGGTCGCGGCGAACGCGACGCAGGATGTCGTCCTCCGGGATAAAGAAGCGGCTGAGCACAATCCATTTGTCGGCAAGCATGCCGAGATCGTCGTCCAGCGTCGGCGGAAACAACAGCACGAAGGCCGACAGATCATTGACGCGGGCAAGATCAAGCCCGCCATAGCATTCGCGGCCGAGCAGCTTGCTTTCCAGTTCCTCCAGCTCGTGTTTGACGATGCGCCAGTCGGCGGCGGCTGGCAGGCCACCTTCTTCCCACACCGCCATGTCGAGCCAGCGCGTGACCTGTTCGGTCCATTCGTTCAATCTCAGCCGGCGGATCGCGTTCTGCTGCGCCGGCATTTCTTTTGCTTCGTCGATCTGGCGCTTGAGATCGTCGACCTTGACGGTGACGCCGAGGCTCGGGTTTGCCTTCACCCAGACGGCGGGGTTAGTCCAATCGTCGCCGTCGTCGATGGTGGCGATATAGCCGAACCAGCTGTCCGACGATTCCGTCGGCACCGTGCCTTCCAGCGCCTTCACCGAGAACTCATGATGCTGGCGACAAACGGAATGGCGATCATAACCCGCCGTGGTGATCTCGAAGATCAGTGGCTGCCGCCGAGCACCCGTCGCGGTGTTGAGCTTCTGGATGATCTCGGGTCCAGGATGTTCATGCACCTCGTCGACGGCGGCAAAATGAATGTTCAGGCCGTCCATCTTGGTGGCATCCGCTGACAACGGCCGGAACCAGGACGAGGTTGGCAGCACCGCCAGATTGTTCACCGTCCTGGTGATCCTTGCCTGCAGGGCGCTGCTTGCCGCCACCATGCGCTCGGCCTCGCCAAAGACGATCCTCGCCTGATCCCGTGTCGTTGCCGCCGAATAGACATGCGCGCCGGGCTCGCCATCGGCAATCAAGGCATAAAGCGCCGTGCCGGCCAGCAGCACCGACTTGCCGTTCTTCCTCGCCACCTCGACGTAAGCTGTACGGAAACGGCGCAGCCCATTCTTTCGCTTCCAGCCATAGAGCGAACCGACGACGAACTGCTCCCAGGGCTGCAGCACGAAGGGCTCGCCGGCCCATTCGCCGGTCGAGTGGCGCAGATGGCCGAAGAAGTCGATCGCATGACGTGCCGCAGCGCCATCCCAGACCAGGCCGCGCTTGGCGCCCATCTTTAGATCGGCGAGATGACGCTCGCAGGCCAGACGCACGAGCCGGCCGGCGACGATCCGGCCGCCAACCACCGCACGGGCATAGGCTGTAACCGGACAGGGTGGTGCTTTCCTGCCGCTCCCGTCCAGTGGGCGCGAAGCACGGGAACTAGGCTTTGCGGCCACGGTTCAGGAACTCCTCGAACGGATCGCTCGTCTCGGCGGGTTCCGCCATACGGATGCGCGAGCGGCTGGACGGCGTCAGTCCGAATTCGCTCTCGATCTGCGCCATCTGCGCCAGGCACTTGTTGGCCACAGCCAAGAACGGGTTCTGGATGATGTTGTCATTCGACGTCTTCACCACAGGGCCACGGCGCTTCACTTCCTGCTCCGCCTCCAGCCAGCGTCGCCAGATCACGACGTAGCGGGCGAGTGCGCCGGCATCCAATTCCGTCATGACACCGTGGCGGGCAAGCAGTTCCGCCATTTCGGTGAACTTCAGCTTGGCGGCTTCATCGAGATGGTCAGGCGGTTCGGGCGTCGCCACCACCGGCTTCGGCTCGGCCTTGTTCAGGCGATGCGGACGGGCCGTGCCCTTCACCAGCTTCAGATGTGTCGGCAGCGGCTTGCGTCCCGCCATGTCAAAACTCCCTGCGCCAGCGTTGCAGCGGCGCCGGCGTCAAAAACAGCAACAAAATGATCGTCTTATCCGGTTGATGATCTCGTCGTTCAGAGCATGACTGTGATTGCCAGGATGATGGAAACAGCCATGACGAACAGCAACCAGTCCAAGACCCGAGCCACAGCCATCGACGCCTTCCTCGCCGCGAAGTTCGAGATCGACGCCATGCTCGAACGCCTGTCGGCGCTCAGCGCGGAGCATTTCGACACCGACCCCGACGAGATCGACTGGGGCCATGTCGGCACACTCAACCACTACCGCGCCAAGCTGCGCGAGATCACCGACATGGCGTTCCGCGAAGGCGAACACGCCGAGTGACGCGCTGCGCTCCCGGTCCCGCCCGCCGACTGGCGGGCTTGACCTCGTAGAAGGGCCTGCATCCCGCGCGCCCCGATACGGAGACGACCCGATGACCAAGCTTTCCGACACCCAAGCCATCATCCTGAACGCCGCCGCCCAGCGCGAGGACCGCATCGCCCTGCCGCTGCCGGCCAACCTGAAAGGCGGTGCCGCCACCAGGGTGGTCGACACCATGATCGCCAAGGGCCTGCTCGAAGAGGTCGATGCGCGGCGCATCGCCTTCCAGCCGCATCTGAGCGACCCGGTCTGGCGCGAGACCGGCGACGGCCACGGCACCACGCTGATCATCACCGACGCCGGGTTTGCCGCCATCGGTATCGCGCCTGACGAGGTGCCAAACCCGGTCGCGCCACGTTCCGCCATGGGTGGCGACACGGGCGCGCCTGCCGAAGGTGCGGACCATGACGCCACCCCGAACGCCAGCGCGCCCACGGCGCCCGCTGGCGCGAAGGCGCGGACGCCACGCGAAGGCACCAAGCAGGCAACGTTGATCGCCATGCTGCAGGCGCCCGACGGCGCGACCATCGAAGAGATCATGGCCGCGACCGGCTGGCAGTCGCACACGGTGCGCGGTGCAATGGCCGGTGCGCTGAAGAAGAAGCTTGGTCTCGAGGTCAGTTCCGAGAAGGTCGAAGGACGTGGGCGGGTCTACCGGTTGCCTGCAGCCTGACGCCGCAGCTCTCATCCTGTCACGGCCGTCGCCCCGATGGGGCGGCGCTTGCCTCGTCGGCGCGCCGCATCCGGATGGCCTCGAACAGCCGCCGCAGCGCGAAGGAGCGCAGGATCGACACCACGGTGAAGATCGCGCCTATGGCCATGTTGTCAGCCAGCGTGGTGGACAATCCGAACAGCGGGAACACCAGCATCTGCGTCACCACGGCAATGCCATAGCCGACGGCGACATTGGCGAAAGCCTCCACCAGAGACATGGTGCGGGATTGCTTCATGCCGCTGCCGCATCCCTGGTCGCGGACCCGGCATCAGGCACTCGATCGGCGGCGATCTCATCAAAACGGCGGCCGTCGCCATCGAGCGTGGCCGCCTTGCCGGTGAATGCCTGCCAGCGCTTGACGACCACATCGCAGAAGGCCTCCGACAGTTCGAGGCCATACACGCGGCGGCCGGTCTTCTCGCCGGCGATCAGCTGTGAGCCCGAACCGGAGAACGGCTCGTAGCAGATGTCGCCCGGTCTTGTGTGCAGCTGCATCGGCAGTGTGAACACGCGCACCGGCTTCGAAGTCGGATGCTCGCGGGTTTCGATCTCCGAGGATGGGATGTTCCACACCGTGGTCGGCCAGCTCTCGAACCCCTCGCGGTTGATGCGGGGCTTCTTGCCGCGACGCCATCCGAACAGGCACGGCTCATGCGCCCACAGCATCACCGAGCGCGTCAGCACCGGGCGCGATTTGGCCCAAATGATCTGCTGGTGATGCAGCACATCGAACTGATCCCAGACCGTTTCCAGCATGCGTTGGCGGCGCGAGGCGTGCCAGCAATACCATGCCACATCCTCGGCAATGGCATGCTCGATCGCCACCTTGCAGAAGGCCTCGTAGAACTGCGGTCCTTGGGCAGAATCATCCCAGTGTGGCTGCTCGATATAATCGTCGCCCCAGTCCTTGTTGGCGATTTTCTTCGCCCGCGCCGAGGCGGTTTTCTTTGTCGGATGGTTGGTTCCGTCATAATCGACGAGATAGGGCGGATCGGTGGCAAACAGCGCCGCCCGTTCGCCGTTCATCAGGCGACCAACATCTTCCGGCGAGGTGCTGTCACCGCACAGCAGCCGGTGATCACCCAGCAGCCACAGATCGCCGCGCCGTGTGACAGGCGTTGCCGGAACTTCGGGAATGGCGTCGTCCTCGGTCAGCCCATCCTGTTCATCGCGATTGCCGTAAAGAAGGCTCTGCAGCTCATCGTCGCCGAAGCCGGTCAGGCCGAGATCAAAGCCCGCTTCCTGCAGGTCGGACAGTTCGAGCCCGAGCAATTCCTCGTCCCAGCCGGCATTCATGGCGATGCGGTTGTCCGCCAGCACCAGCGCCCGGCGTTGGGTTTCCGAAAGACCCGACAGCACGATGGTCGGCACCTGATCCATGCCGAGCTTGCGCGCGGCCAACACCCTTCCATGGCCGGCGATCAATGTGCCGTCCTCGGCGATCAGCACCGGATTGGTAAAACCGAACGCACGGATCGAGCCGGCGATCTCGGCGACCTGAGCGTCCGAATGGGTGCGGGCATTGCGGGCATAGGGCACCAGCGCATCGAGGGGCCGGTATTCGACTGCAAGCCGGCGACCGGCAACACCGAGGTCAGCAGAGCCAAGATCAGCTTCTGGCACGGAATATTCCTTCATTTCGAATGGTCGTTTTTTCGTTGCACCCCCCATCGCCATTTTGGCCACGGATGCGCGT
>CAYWRU010000121.1:0-5470 GCA_964460795.1 uncultured bacterium
GAATCCAGACCTTCGAGTTGATCGCCCAGGCTTGGGGAGCCGTGTCCATGAAGCCACGATACCCGCTGCTCAACTGCAACTGACCGCCGCCAGTGCCGACAGTCTTGAACGAGAAGAACTCGCCCGTAGCGCCGGAGCCGATGAAGACGAGATTGGCGAGTCGCGTGCCGCAGTCCTCCTGCGTGGCGCTTGCCTCCATCGCTGCTTCGAGCAGCGACAGAGAGTCCGGCGTGGCGTTGACGTTGAACGAGATGCTGCCCTGCGTACCGGCCTCGGTGAGCGCCGCAGCGAGTTCACCCTGCACCAAGAAGCCCGCGATGTCGCCCGCGTCGGTGTACGAGCCGGAGCCGGGCCGCGTGGCGATGTCCATGAGAGCCGCCGCGTCGTTCTGGAACCGCGCTCCTGCCCAGATGCGATCGAGCACGCCGGGGGACTCCGGGTCTAGCGTGGTGAACTTGCGCGGGGCCTCGAACACCACCGAGTCGGCGGTGGGGATAGCGACGACCGTCTGCGGCGGAGGCGTCCAGTTCGTCTGGCCGGGGGCCGCGAAGACGCCGTTGTCGAAGATGAAGATGTCCTGAACCAAAGTGACGGTGATCTCGCCCTCTTCCAGACGACCCAGGTCGATCTTGGTGATGCGCATCGGCAGGTCGGTGAAGCCCAGATCAGGGTCGGTCCAACGAACCACGTCGCCCTCGTAGTGGTCCCACAGCACGCGGTTGACCACGAGTTCGGCGCGGGCGAGCGGATACGACAGCGTGCGCAGATACCGCCACGCGATGATGTTGGCGAGCGTACCGTCCTTGACGCCAGGGTAGAAGGACTCCACGCTGACGATCCGGTTGCCTTGGGTCTTCACGTTCGCCATGTCCTGAGCACCGGCGAACGTCTCCTTGTATTCCAGGGCGCGGTTGTTGAACTTGATGAGGACGTTGTTGCTGGTGTCACTCCAAGCACCACGGCTGAAGTTGTTGACCTTCAGCACGTTCGTAGCGTTGAGCGCCCGCTTCGCGGACAGGGTGTATCCGCCGCGTGCGAGATTGACTCGCCACTTGCCGGTGGCGCGATCCATGAACACCACGCCGTCGATCTGCTGCTCGATCTGACGCAGGAGTTCCTGCGCCTCGATCTTGCCGTCCAGCAGGAACGAGAAGCCGTTGCCTTCCGTGCGCAGCGTATTGGCGGCGGTGGTGAAGTCGGCGGTGTCGATGTCGCTGGCGGGCTGCCCGAGTCCCCATTCGGTGTTGGTCAGAATCTCGTAGATGACGTTCATCGGGTTGGCGTCGTTGCCGCCGTTGACGCTGGGCGTGCCGAGGCCGAGGCCGTTCGGGATGCGGCGCAACTCGAACGACCACGGCTTGATGCTCTCACTGTTGCCGAGGTACCCGCCCTCCCAGACAACGTGGCAGGTGCCGGTATACTTCGGCGTCGCTCCGCCCACAACCTGACGGCCTGCCGCGAGGTAGGCGTTCGCCAACTGTGACATGCTGCCTGAGTAGAACCGCAGCGTGCCGGAGATGCCGCCAGCGCCCTGCTCATCTCCGCCCAGGAAGTCGGGTTCGTCGATGGTGATCGCGGCGTCGTCGGCGGTGACGTTGCCGCTCCATATCTCCTTGTCGCCCACCCAGATGCGGAGGATGTTGCCGACCGGCGTGGTGCCGCCGCGACACAAGGCCATCTGCATCCCGAGGTAGTAGCGGTAGCCCTTGGTGATCTTCTTCGAGGAGAACAGGCCGGTCTTCACCTTCTCCGTGATGGCGACGCTGCGGAGATCGCCGTACCAGACCACGTTGGGGCCTTCCTGCTTGACCGTTCCCCAGATCAGCGGGACGGGGCGACCCTCTGTCGCGGTGGGGAACTTGAAGTCACCCAGGCCCGCTGGTCGCGCGTCCTCGATCTTGGGCTTCGGCTTCAGAATCTCCGAGAGCACGAAGAAGACCGCGAACAGGATCAGGAGCGTGAAGAACTCCGCCTTCTGCGGCTCCCCTGGCGCAGGGGCAACTGTCAAGTAAGGCTTGACAACTGCGGTGATGACCACAGTCAGTACGATCGTCAGGATGTCGATGAACTTCTTCATGCGTTATTCAGCCCCGTGGAGAAGGGATTCCGCAAAGGCACCCAAGCGAAGCCGCCGAAGTTCGGCACGTTGTTGAACTTCGAGGAGCAGGTGTTGATCGAATGATCGCAGCCTGCGAACACTTCGACCGTTAGCCCCAGCGGGCTGCTGGGGAATGGTAGCAGCACGCGCACGTTGTCGCCGGTGTGCTCCAGAATCTGCCGGAACTCGCCCGAGGGGAGGGCGATGTAGCCGCCGGTGGCCCAGCCGCTGCCCTTGACGCTAAGGCCCTGAACGGTGATCGTGTCGCCCGCGACGCCTGTCACCTCATCCTGGTACCGGAAGAGAGACTGAGCGACGGTGCAGGCTCCGTCATAGAGGACGTGGTTGCATACGCCGCTAAAGGCGAAGCGAGGGATTGAGTTCGCCAGTTCAGCCGTGATCGGCACAACGGCGATGCTGGCGCTGAGTCCGTTCAGGTCGAAGCCCACAGTCTGGGCGATGCCCTTGAACATCTGGATGAGTTCGTTGGACCCATCGTTCCGGTGAACTCGCGTGATCGTGAGCGTTGCCCGCTGCCCAGGGACGGAGTTGATGTACCGCCGCACCATCGCGGTGCTGGCAGGCACGGTGATCTTCAGGGCCTCGGCGCGGGTGTCGGACGAGAACTGAAGCGCCTCGCGGGCCACCTCCATCGGCTCGTAGGTCAGGGAGTTGTAGGTGACGGCCACGGGATTCGTGGTCCACAGGTAGGCGTCCGCGCCGATCCTGAAGTCATACAACTCGATCGGCTGGCCTGCCTCTACGCTGCGTTCTTGTGTGTCAAAGGGCATTCGTTACTCCAGCACGACCTTCACCGGGAAGCCGATCTTAGCCTCGCCGTTGGAGGAGCGGTGTTCGATGGTGATCTCTTCGCCGTCGATGCGAACCTTCTCCAGGAACTCGATCCGAGCGATGTCCGCCGGGTCGATGTTCTGACCGATCGAGGAACTCAGCGTGATCTGCTCCGTGGTAGGAGTCAACTCGGCGCTGGCGGTGATGGTCCGCGTGAAGATCGTTCCGTTGCTCAGGATGATTCGGATGTCCACCTTGGGCGTGCGCTGCTTCGCGTATCGGGTGTATCCGACGTTGACGATCGTCATAGACGAAGCGCCGGACAGATAGAGCGCCGCCAAAGTGATGTCCTTGGTGAACGTCGGCAGATAGAACGACACCTGCGAGCCGCGAAGGGCGTGCAAGAGTCGGCGCACGGACCAGAGTCCCGACCGCGTGCGTGTGATGAACGTCTTCGCTGAGCCGTGACGCGCTCGGCTCCAAGTGGACGACTGAGAGAACTTGCCGGTTCCGGCGCTGTCGAAGACCGTGATCTGCCGGGTGATATTCCCATCCAGTGTAGTGTCGATGGCATTGGGGTCGGAGAGCAGGACCTTCGAGTTGTACGTCGGCCACCCGCTCGTGCTGGACAGATCGACGTTGTTGTCCAGGACCCGCATCGTCAGGTTGAACTCCGCGAGGTTCACGGCCCACTTCTTCTCCTGAGCAGGCTGCGTGGTGATAGCCGTTCGTAGCGGCATGACTCGAACACCCGCCGCGTAGTTATTCAGGATCGGCGTGTTGAAGTTGACGACGGTTGGCCCAACACTCGCCACCTCCAGCGCGTCGAACTTGTCCTCCGTCTCAAACACAATGGCGAGTCCCCCGGCACGGAAGTCACTTAGCGTCGTGTCATCGACATTCACGCTCGTCTGCCCAGCAGTGATAGGCGAGGTGACGTAGGCAGGCTCGGTCCAGATCGGCAGGCCGAAGACGCGGGACTGCCAATCGAACAGAAGGAAGTCAACCTTCTGCCGCTCAGGGCCGTCCTCGCGCAACAACTTCAGGTCGAACTCCTGACGAGGAGCAAGCCGCAGGCTCACACGCTGCTCCGTTCCATCCTTCGCCTCCAAGATGTCGGTCAGGAACTGGATGCGTTCCGTCAGTGGGGCTTCCGGCTCGAACGGGAACATGACGATGCGAGTTCCCTGAATCGGAATCTGAAGCAGGTACGGCTCGTCAGTGTCGAAGTCCAGCGTCGTGTTGATGGTGGGAGCGCCGTCTGGCGTTACCTCCAGCGTGAGCAGGAGCGACTCCTGCGGCAGAATGGTGTACGGCAGCGTCGGCAGGTCCGTGATTGACGTGCCGAGTCCGGCGTTGTTGATGAACGCCTGAAGGTCGTGAGACTCGAACAAGAAGGCGTTGTAGATATCCAACTGACGAGTGATCGTCGTGAGGATGTTGCCCAGGACGAGCGAACGAGGCAGAATGTGCAGACGGTCAAACCAGTAGTCGCCCATCCCGTCAGGGAGCACGGTGCTGAATGCCGCGAACACAGGCCCCGGCGTCGGGGCGTTGTTGGTGAGCAGCATCGTCTGCCCAGGGGTGGTCAGGGCTGCGAGTGTGAGGGCCGGGACAACGCCCTCCATCTGGACAAGTTGCTCGTCAAGGTCCTGCGTGTGAGTGAGCAGAAGCCGGTTCGTCAAGAACCGGGTCATCACGTCAGGCATTGTTGAGGGGAAGGTTGACATGCGTTACACGACCTTGCGATACACGATCCCGCAGTTCTTGCTCTCTTCGACCGAAGACGACGTATCCTGCTTTCGGATCGCGGGGAACACCTTGAAGGTGTCTCCGCCGATGGTGAACTCCTGGCCGGGGGAGAGGCTTGCCATCTGAATGTGGTAGACATCCGGCGCAAAGCCCAGCAGCATGTATTGGTCGGGCGTAGGTGTGGTGTCGCGCCACCAGATCGGAATCGGGATCAGCGGCAGGAAACCGTTGAGCAGATTCGCCCGGAAGAATCCGAAGCCTGATAGCCACGGGTTGACCCCGAAACAGCCGCCCGGACACGCGATTCGTGCGTTGCCTCCGCGATCGTTACCAAGGCTGGAGCCTTGCGTTGTGAACAGCATCCACCGCATGGAGCCGGTCTGGTTTGGAAAGGACTCGATCCGAAGCGAGCCACATTCGTTTGCGTCGGTGGTGGATGAGCCTCCGTCCGTACCGGACCACAGAATGGAGTGAGTGGTGGCGTTCACCAACCCAGGGTTGGCTCCCAGGCTGTGTCCAACAGCGTACTGACCGCCGGTCCAGGTTCCAATCTTGTCGATGGTGCCGAACGAGAAGTGCCGGTACAGTCCCGGAGAATACTCCAGCACGACATGGATGTATTGCGTCGTTCCGTCAGTGAAGAAGTGGTAGGCGGTATACGGGCCGTTACCCATGCCCGAGATTCGACGCCCTGTAGAGATCGTTGCGTTGTACGGGGCGGACGCATCGACCGTGCCGCAGCCGTCATCGTTCGTGTGGTTGCCGGGAGCCGTGCTGGTGTTGATGAACCCGGTAGAATGGAACATGGCGATGGCGTTCGTGTTGTCC
>CAYWRU010000122.1:0-5413 GCA_964460795.1 uncultured bacterium
CATATCAGCCGCTCGTGCTAAATAAAACTCTGGCTTAGCTAACATTGCTTCTAAGGCTTTTAATAATTCACGATGTGGGACTATGCCATAATGCCGTTCAGCTTCGCCCCATGCTGCTTGAGGTATAGCTCCCCAAGCTACGTGCATGGCCACTAAATCGAATACATCTTTAAACGGTGGCGCCAGTGCACGGTCAGCATTAGCTAATAACTTTGTTATCCAGCAAGACTCTGGTGATAAGTACGGTACAGGGAAAATTGTTTTATCAAAGCCTGCGGTTAAGCGATATTCATCACAACTGACAATCTCAAGTTTAACCACAGTATGTTCTAGTTTGAGAAAGGTTCTAACCGCATAACGATCAGCTCGAATCTCACGCAAATACTCAAACTCCTGCTGAACCAAACTGCCCAAAGAAGCAGTAGTAATTTGCTCGCGTACTGCACGATAAGCAGCGATGTTCGGACACAGAAAATCAATATCCACTGACTCACGATATTCATCCAGCTCCAGAGCAATGCGTGTTCCACCACCAAAGCAAATTGTATGCTCAATGAGAAAATCTGCATTGAACTGCTTTAAAGCACCAGCAATCAATTGATGGTACGGCAGTTGATAACTAGCCATATCGCACCATCCCGAATAGCGGTACAAAAATACCTTTGCCAACTCGACGCGTTAAGACTTTAATCAACGCTCGTTCTCGTGGCTTCAGATTCTGCTCTTGCACAAAACCCCAACGCTCTTCATAGACACGAAAAGCCAGCTCAGGCGAGACTTGGTTGCTGTGTACGTCCCACAGCAACCTATCTAACTCAGCATAGCGTTTCCGGTTAATGGTGCTTAGCATCCTATTTTCCACTTGATAGTGATGAGATCAAGCATAGCAGAAAAGCCTTAATTACAAATATCTGCAAGACAGCTAGATCTGTGCTATGACTGAGGACAACTTTAGTTTAAGTTGCTAGCTTGAGTTGAATACGACTCTTGACCTGTCTATCACTACACAGTTTAAGGTGAGTCCTGTTACTTAACACAACAGGAGATCAAGATGCAAAACGCAAGTATTAATAAAATGCAATGGGTTGAGCTTTTTCGTGACGCAGGTTTAGATGAAACCATGATGAGTAAATGGCATCAGCTATTTGAGCAGCGCTACCCAGAACAACATCAAGCTTTTCTGGAATGGCTGCAAATCCCCAGTGAGGAAGTCTCACAGATTCGCAAAGCTAGCCGCTAAGCCCGCAACTTGGGAATGAAGATGTATACCATCGGCCAGCTTAGCAAACGCTTTGGGCTATCGCGGAGCACTTTATTGTACTACGACATGATTGGCCTGTTGCCTGCCTCCACCCGCAGTGCTAGTGATTATAGGTTATATACTGAACAAGCCTTACAGCGCATGTTGCAAATACAAACCTATCGTGAAGCCGGTTTGCCTTTGGAAACGATTCAAACCCTATTGGCCTCCAACACGGACAGTAGCGCTTCCGTGTTGGAGCGCCATCTCCAAGATTTGAATCTTGAAATTCAACGCTTACGTCAGCAACAGCAAGTCATTATTCGCTTATTGGAATCCCCTGCTGCTTTAAACCATAGCCGTACCATGACCAAACAATGCTGGGTAGAAATGCTGCGAGCGGCAGGCTTAGACGAAACCGGCATGAATAAATGGCATGCTGAATTTGAGCAGCGCTCACCCGAAGCACATCAGGATTTTTTGGAATCTTTGGGGATTGAAGCTGAGGAAATTCAAATGATTCGGCAGATGTCTAGGCAATGACTCGGCTATAAGCAAAGTTTAGCTGCAACCCTTTTAGCTATCCACCTCGCCGCATAAGCTTTCCATTTTTTCTTAGTTCCACCCAACCCGGCTCTTTCCTAAAGTGTTGCCTTATCTGATATAGGAAAAACTTCATGGCACTAGGTTTAGCGGCTGGCTCCACAGTTTCTAAGGATCATTTAGCGAATTTTCAAACGCTTTATATGCAGTTAATGAATTTGGAGCTTCAGCAGCATTTATCCGCGTTGCATTTAGAATTGACCGCTCAGATCACCACACAAAAACCGAATGTTGCCAAGATTGGTGAGCTGCTTCTGCAACTCCAGCAGCAATTAAGTGAACAATTTAAAGCCGAAGAACAAGATATGAGCGCCACAGACTATCCGTATTTGTTGTTGCATCGCCATCAACATCAACGGGCTTTAGAGAATATTACACGGCATATTGAGCTTTGGAAAAAGCAGCGTAATGCTTGGGCTTTGCGCGATTTTGTAGCAAGGACTTTTACTCAATGGCTTTACACCCATCGCCGCGCTGATATGGCAGCGACTTTGTTCGTCGCCTATGTGCAGGAGGAAACCAAGGCATGAACACGATTTTAAGCGTCCCCGGACTATACGGCAGTGAGTTACAACATTGGCAAACTTGGCTAGAACGCAAATTGCCCAATACTAAGCGGGTTGAACAAGAAGATTGGGACAATCCTATTCTCCCCCTTTGGGCACAAGCGGTCAGCCACAGTATCCAGCAGGCTCGTGGCAAAGTTTGGATTATTGCGCATAGTTTTGGTTGCTTAGCCAGCCTTTATGCAGCACAAAAACAACCTGAAAAGATTGCCGGAGCAATGCTCGTCGCTCCCGCCAATCCAAGTCGCTTTAGCTTACATGGTTTTCAGGCTGGTGAGTTGTATGTGAGTGCACGCGATAATGTAGCCCTGCATTTACCCAAACAAGCCTTGGATTTTCCAAGTGTGGTCGTTGCTAGTAGCAATGATCCGTGGATGCCTTTAGCAAGCGCTGAAACGTGGGCAGATACTTGGGAAAGTCGCTTTATCAATATCGGTGCAGCCGGACATATCAATGTTGCTTCTGGTTTTGGTGCGTGGCCAGAAGGTTTAAGGATTTTCGAGAATTTTCAGCAGTCACTTTATGACTTGCCTCAAGGGGCTATTAATGCACCACAACAATTTCATGTAGTATCACCTGAGTTTTAAATGGATACTACCTTCAGACGATATTGCACCCGATTGGGTGTAATATTCAGTGCTGGCGCAATTTTAATAAAACCCTGTAGATAATAGATTCATTATCATTTCATAATGAAGATGCCCGCTCAAGCACACCTTAAGCGGGCGATTGTGACAAATGGAAATAGGAGGAAAGTACAGCCCCATTTGTCGAGGACAGGCAGACCCATTCACACCTGTAAGAGAGAACTAGTTAGACTTGTACGATTTTTTTCAACGAAGCTTCAGTGGTTGCATTAAATTCATCATGGTAAGCTTTAAAAATCTCAGCAGTTTCTTGCCAATTGGCTTGCCATTTTTCACTCCAAGTATTCAATAAGTCATTGATAGACTTTTGCTCGGCATTTAAAGCTTGATGCTTTAGGCCAAACTCAGCATATTGCGAACCAAAATCCAGATAGCCTTTTAATAATTCGCTCTGCTTTAAACGTAAAGCCTCTGCTGTTTTTAAATTTAACTCACCGACTTTTTGCAGAAAATCAAATTGGGTCGTTGCCAATTCATTAATGGCTTGAGTGATAGTCGTCGTCATTGCAAGTGTTCCTTTATTTAGCTTGTGTCATACACATTAAAATAACTGCCCCTGTCTGCAAAACAACAAATTTTGCTTAGCTTTTATCAAAATTAAATAAGTCACTTATGAAGTCACTTATGCAAAATTCTCGATAAGCATAGTGATTTTAATTCGTTCCGCTGCAAAAGGGCTGTTGTTAGTCTTTTGCAGCAACAGCCAACTACGCACCGTTTAATGTGCTTTCTTGCAAAGAGGATTACATGGATACACCAAGCGTCAGCAGCAGCACCTTCAATGACGATGTAGAACCTACAGCCCCCTGCTCCGATACCTCCAGCGCTCTCAGCTCTATGCCTGCTGAGATCCAACAAGCTGCTGATTTAGCATATGCAGGAATTGTTAGTCCTACACAGGCTTGGGCTTGGTTTCAAGCGGGTGAAGCAGTGATTGTCGATGTACGCACTAAAGAAGAATTACATTTTGTTGGTCAAGTACCAGGAAGCTTGCATGTGGCTTGGGCTAACGGTACAGCGATGAACCGTAACCCGCGTTTTGTAAAAGAATTGGAAGCCAAACTCCAAAAACAGCAAAAGATTTTATTACTCTGCCGTAGCGGTAAACGCTCTGCCGAAGCGGCCAAAGTCGCTACTCAAGCAGGTTTTACCCAAGTGTATAACATTGCCCAAGGGTTTGAAGGGGATCTGAATGCACAACAACAACGCGGTACTTTGGGTGGCTGGCGCTATGCAAACCTACCGTGGCAACAAAATTGATTGAGCACCGTAGCATGAGCAGATTATTAGCAATTCGCCCTGATCTAATTCCTGATTTAGAAACCACTAATTGGCAACTAGATAGTATTGTTGCTGAGCTAAAAAGCAAACGTCGTGCTTGGCGTACCGAACAGCAACGTCCGCATTATTTCGGTGGACGTAATTTACCCTCACGCGATACGGTACAAAGTATTGTCAAAGCGTTGGGTCAAGCGCTATTTCCGATGCGTTTAGGCCCCATTGACCTCCATCAAGAGGCCGAAGACTATTATGTCGGTATACAACTGGATTTTGCTTTAAACGCTTTATACACCCAAGCGCGTTTGGAACTGGCTTATGATGCACATTTAGAGCAGATCGCTCAAGGTACGCTCGTTCCCATACCGTTGGATCAACAAGCCAAGGAAATTGTACAAACCTTTGCCAGTACCTTACCCCGTATCCGCCAAAATTTAGATGCGGATGTATTAGCCGCCTTTCATGGTGATCCCGCTGCACGCTCGGTAGATGAAGTGCTTATGTGCTATCCGGGTATTAAAGCCATGATTTTTCATCGGATTGCGCATGAGTGGTATGTATTAGGATTGCCACTTTTGGCGCGTATGCTTGCCGAATTATCCCACTCTGAAACCGGCATCGATATTCATCCCGGCGCGACCATTGCCAGCGGTTTTTTCATTGATCATGGCACGGGTGTAGTGATTGGTGAGACAGCCACCATCGGTAAAAATGTACGTCTCTATCAAGCGGTCACTTTAGGGGCAAAACGCTTCGAGAAAAATGAAGATGGTACGCTTGCCAAGGATTATGTACGCCACCCTACCGTGGAAGATGAAGTCGTGATTTATGCAGGGGCAACCATTCTGGGCAATATCACGATTGGGCGTGGCTCGGTCATTGGTGGCAATGTATGGCTCACTCACAATGTGCCCCCACATAGTCATATAAGCCAAGAGCATTCTAGCCGAATGTAGGGCTGGCTTTTAACACTTAACTTTTTCTTTTTATTTATTTTTCAATGCCTTTTAAGCAAGGAGAGCCTAGTCATGGCTGAAAAACAGCTAAGTCAACGATCTTTAAGTGATGGTGCCGCACGC
>CAYWRU010000123.1:0-5410 GCA_964460795.1 uncultured bacterium
TCAGGCGCTCGTTATAACTCACGGTATTCGTTAACGCAGAAGACGTGTAGGTGTTAAGAAGGCGCGCAGGTCCAGTGGTTCCGATGCCAATGAATCCGCTGTTTCGAATCATCATCCGATACGCTAATGTCGTTGATCCGTCACTTGTCGTGGCAAAACCTATGGCTCCCGGGGCGTCATTATTTCCAGTTGCCGCATCCACCAATAAATTAATTTCAGCGTTCGCCTCAAAATCAGTTCCGTCATGGATTTTTGACCAGAGCCCGACAATCATGTTTGTGGGATAAATTGCTTTGCCTCCAACGGAACTAAACACAAATCCAGCCGCATCATAGGTATAGACAGATCGAGACGCATAGGTGCCGCCTGAACTTCCGCCAATAATAGCACTCCCCGCCAGCGCCTGATTATCAAATGCCCAATCAGAAATCCCTCCGCCTGTCGGATCACTAAACTCTACTCTGGCATAGGGATCCACTTGCCCGCGATACTGATCACCAAAGACAACCGAGCCTGCAGTACCGCTTGCCACAACAAATTTTCCATTGGGTGCAGTTGTTCCAATCCCAACATTGCCGGCTTTAAGATAAAGAGTATTTACCACCGCGCCTGAATTGACGGATGTAAAGGGAGCTACAGAATTCTGTGTTAAGGTAAAGTCTGCTCCCGGGGCAATATTCGTGATCACGGGACTTGAGATCGTCGGACCCGTTCCAAACACAGCGGCTCCGCTTCCGGTTTCATCAGATATTGTTCCGGATAAAGACGCTGAGTCCGTTAACGCAGGTTCATAGTCCGTATTTGCAGTTGCCGCTGAGATCGTCGATCCATTCGATTTCACAAGACCGCTAATCGCTTTTACAATCGGATCGGTTTCAGTAATCGTTCCCGTGATTGTTCCGCTTGCTTTGATATTCCCCACCACATCCAACGCCGCAGTCGGGGCCGTGGATCCGATTCCCACATTCCCCTGCTTCAGATAAAGAGTATTCGCGGCAGCGCTCGTTGCCACCGACACAATGGGAGTGACAGAATTTTGAGTCAGGGTGAAATCTGCAGAGGGTGAGATATTCCCAATCACGGGACTGGTCAGCGTCTTATTCGTTAACGTGTCGGTTGTGGCACGCCCCACATACGTATCCGTTCCTTGAAACGTCAGCGTCGTGGAATCTGTCCCGGCAAGGGTTAACGAATTATTCGCCGTTAAGGTCTTCCCATCCAGAATCGTTAAAGTTGATCCCGTGGCCGGCGCTGTTAAAGCCACCTTATTCACACTCGTCGCCGTCGCCACACCAATATTCGGTGTCGTTAAACTCGGACTCGTCGCAAACACCGCAAGTCCGCTTCCGGTTTCATCCGATATTGTTCCGGATAACGAGGCTGAATCCGTTAAGGCAGGTTCGTAATCCGTATTTGCAGTTGCCGCTGAGATCGTACTTCCATTCGATTTCACAAGACCATTGATGGCTTTCACCACCGGATCTGTTTCAGAAACAGTTCCATAAATTGTTCCGTCCACTTCCAAATCTCCGGCCACATAAAGTTCTCCGGCTCCCGTTGCATTCGTATTTGTCCCCGACCCAATCTCAATATATCCGGGACTTTTGATCGTCATCTTGGCCGTGGCCGCCGCTCCTGCAGTCATCGTCTTAAACGCTAAATCAAAATCCTCACTGCCGCCGGTGACGTCAGAGACAGTTGTCTCAATCACAGCTCCAACTTCATTATTATTGCTCGTCGTTTCTTGCTCGAATTCCAGGCCTACTCCAATCCCATTGGCCGGTGTTCCCGAAGTAATATGCGTCAGGCGCTCGTTATAACTCACGGTATTCGTTAACGCAGAAGACGTGTAGGTGTTCAGAAGACGCGCAGGACCCGTGGTTCCGATTCCAATATTTCCACCCCCATCAACTCTCATTTTTTCATCACCTCCGGTAAGAAATGTAATAGGTGATGCAGCTTCGTTGTAAATATTAAACGAATTAGCTCCGCCAAAACTAGTGTTACCCGTACCGTTATACATTAAATAGGCGGTGTTCGTTCCATTGCCAAATAATATATTTGTCCGAGATAAAGTGCTGCCATTCGTGTTGGTAAGCGCCATGCCTGTAGCAGAATTTTGACTCTTCAAAATATCAAGCGAGAACCCAGGTGATGTTGATCCAATCCCCACGTTTCCGGCCTTCAAATAAAGCGTGTTCGCTGCAGCACTGGCACTTTCAGAAACAAACGGCGTCACTGAGTTTTGCGTTAAAGTAAAGTTTGCTCCAGGAGCAATATTCGTGATGATGGGACTTGAAAGAGTGGGGCCTGTGGCAAATACTAAAGCGCCTCCGGAGCCTGTCTCATCTGTTACAATCGCCTTTACTTTCGCTGAGGTATCAAGCTCGGTCCCGATAATAATATTCGCTCCGCTCCACGCTGTTTCTACTTCACTCTCCGTATTCCACTCCGCATCCCGCGTCAACGAGGCATCAATGGTAAAAAGATTAGAGGCTAAATCAAAATCAGTTCCCGAGAAAGAGTTGAATCGTAAATCTACGCTGCTCTTGCTGTCATAATTCGCAAGCCCACCGCCAAGATTTGAAGCTGTATTGGTTTCTCCTGAGGTCGTAGCCGTTGAGATATCAGCCAGCCCTGCCCCATCGCCATTATCAATGCGCCATTTGTTCGTCCCTTCATCAAAGACGATCTTCGCATCGTCTGTGCCGCGTTCCAATTTAATCGCCGTCACATCCACATCATTTGCCGCAGTCGTGGAAAGCTCCATCAGTGTTACGTTCGTTGCTGTATCAAGCGCAGTTCCCGTGAAATTCATCAAGGCTGTATCGGTAGTGAAAACATCTGCCAGCGAGCCCTGCAGAAAATTACCGCTCGTCAGTGCAGTACCCGTCAGAGTCAAAATATCGCTCGTGGCATTGGTGGGATCATAAGTCCCGCTGGTCAACGTCTTATTCGTTAACGTTTGAATGTCGGTTGTCCCAACCACGGTGCCGCTCGGCGCTGTCTTAGCAGCCCAGTTATCTAAATCTGCATCTGCAGGCTGATACACTCCCGCGTGATTATGCGTGGAAAGTGAAACGGCAGTTCCTCCTTGCGTGATCGTGGTTGCGTCCAACGTGCCATTCACTGCTAACTTATATCCCGGCGTCGTGGTTCCAATTCCCACATTGCCGGATCCATTGAAATAATTGATGCCCGCAGCTGCCGTCTGTACAAGTCCGGTCAAAGTCCCGCTCGGAGATAATTTCCCGTTAAACGTTGTCCAGTCGCCGCTCGTTAAAAAACCTTTGGTGCTTCCCGAAGCGGCTTGGCCGTTCGTGTAATCAAGCGAGATATTTCCGCTTGAGGCATCAAAATCATTGGCCGTAAAACTCGCGGCTCCTTTCGTCGATCCATCCGCCACTGCATCGGCAATGGATAAGGTTCGGTTAGCGGATAAATCTCCGCCACCGGCTAAGGGCGCTGTCGTTGAAATCGTACGGGTCGTGGCTACATCATTCGAAGAATCTGTATCCCATCCCGTAAAACTCGTGGTTCCATTCAAATTAAAGGTTCCGTTTACATCTAACTTATATCCAGGAGCCGTAGATCCGATTCCAACATTACCTGCTTTCAAATACAGCGTGTTCGCGGCCGCACTGGTTGCCACCGACACAAAAGGAGTTACAGAATTCTGAGTTAATGTAAAATCTGCTCCGGGATTAATGTTCGTAATCACCGGACTCGCGATCGTAGGGCCATTACTAAAAACAGCAACACCACTCGAGCTCCCGGTTTCATCACTCAACACACCGGCGAGACCCGCAGAATCCGTGATGCTGGAAATTACTCCAGTGGAAGTCGTGACTTTCATCAGACCAGTGGATAATGAAGAAAGTGCTTGTTCGTTGGTCAAGGTCCCATTTGCAGTTTGCGTAATGTAGGTCGCATCCACAGGCGTCTGGCCGCTTAAATCAAGGGTGATATCTCCGTTCGCATCATCCGTTAATTTTCCATTTGTCACTTTGATCTTGCGGACTTTATCCACACTCGGTGAACCGTCTTGTTCTTCAACGGTAGTTGGCTGATAGGACGCGAACAAAGGAATGGATGCAGTCATAATGACAAATGACAAATATACAAATGACAAAATTCGAAAGAAAACCCTTAAATGACAAATGACAAAATCCAAATGACAAAACTGTTCAAATCCCAATTTGTCATTTGTTAGTTTGATATTTGTCATTTCAAGTTTCTCTTTCTACAGATTGCTGCAAATATTTTCGCTAGTTGCAGCGACTCATCAATCAGTACTTTTACTTCAAGTTCGCGGCCTTCAATCATCTCCGCTAAGAGTTCCAGCCAAAATGCGGATTCTTTCGCCTCGCGCCGGCAAATACTAATTCGATGAAAAAACTCGGCTTTAGAACTTCCCTCGTTCGCTTCTCGATAATTTGCACCCACAGAACCTGCAGACCGTATAAGTTGTCGAATAAGCTCTATGCTATTCGTGTCCTTTTTGCACTTTCGACATAGATTAATACAATATTTGGAATAAGCCTAGGTTCTCACCTCAAGATCAAAAACCATCTCTCTTGATCTCATAGAACATCCTCAACAAAAGGACATATTTGAAAATCTAAATGACAAAGCACCCTGAAAGTTGTTTTGAAATTTGAATATTTGATATTTATCATTCCAATCCTCACATCCCTTTTGTCATTTGAATAGTTGATATTTGTCATTTATATGACAACCCAATTCGCTCCGTCCGACTGCAAGGTAATACCTTCATACTTATGATTCAAAATATAGGTTAACCCGCCATCAATCGTCTGCGTTCCATTCGCATCCACAATCACTTGATTCGGGGTCGTATCCGTTTTCTTAATCACATAAAGACGTCCTGCAACTCCAATGGCCGTTGGCAGCGTAATCGTAAATCCGGCTGAATTGGCATCGCATAAAATAGTGTGATCGCTGGCAGTGACCGTATAATCTCCGGTCTTTGTCGTGATCGGAAGCGACATCGCACCGCTCAAGGTGGATGCCCCATTGATCGAAAGCCCCGTGGCTGACATGGTCCCGCTTACATCCAATTTGCTGGCTGGGCTCGTGCTTCCGATTCCCACATTGCCCGTCTTCAGATAAAGAGTATTAACGACTGCTCCCGTGTTCTCGGATTTAAACACGGTGACTGAATTCTGAGTTAATGTAAAATCAGTTCCCGGAGCAATATTGGCGATGATGGGACTTGTCAGCGTTTTATTTGTTAAGGTATCGGTCGTGGCTCGGCCTACATAAGTATCCGTTCCTTGGAATGTCAGGGTCGTGGAATCCGTACCTGCCAGCGTCAGAGAATTACTCGCCGTAAGCGTCTTCCCGTCTGCAATCGTGAGTGTGGATCCGGTAGACGGCGTGGTAATCG
>CAYWRU010000124.1:0-5274 GCA_964460795.1 uncultured bacterium
GTTTCCAATGATGCAAACTTTTTTAGGATGGAGAATTCCGGAAGGAATCAGATGAAGAACAAACGTCTCTGATCCAATCTTGACTGTGTGACCTGCATTATTTCCACCTTGATAGCGGACTATGACATCACTTTTTTCGGCCAGCACATCAATGACTTTCCCTTTACCTTCATCGCCCCACTGGGCTCCGATCAGAATGTAGTTCATTCTCAAGCCTTTATAGTTTGACGACGCGTGTGTCAATGATAGGAGCGAATTTTTTGATCTCAGCCACCACCTTGGCGGAAACTTCACTGTCCGTGTTGATCACGGTTAGCGCAAGCATCTTGTCGCCCTTTTTGATTCGACCTAGAGACATTTCTGCAATGTTGATATTGTTATCACCAAGAATTTTTCCAAGCGTTCCCACCACACCAGGCTTGTCTTCGTTATAAACGAAAATCGCAATGCCGCTCGGATCCATTTCCACATTGAATTCATCCACGCGGACAATACGAGGAAGCTGCGCACCAAAAAGAGCGCCCAAAATACTGTGAGTGGATTTATCATCCTTAACTTCGATTTCAATGTAATTGGTGAAGTCTTCTTTTTCAGTGCTGAGAACTTCATTGACTGCAATCCCCCGCTCTTTGGCAATCGCAGGTGCATTCACAAAATTCACAGTTTCACCACACATGGGAGTCAAGATACCTTTGACTAAAGCAAGGGTCAGAGGTTTCAAATTGTAACGTCCGAGCTCACCGCCGTAACGCACGGTCACGGTTTTAATTCCGCCAGTAAAAAGCTGGACATAAAGCATTCCAATTTTTTCTGCGAGATTGATCCAGGGTTTCAAAACTCGGTAAGTTTCAGGATCCAGATTCGGAAGATTGACCGCATTTTTGATGGCGCGTTCATGAAGTGCATCAACCACTTGCTTGACCACATCAATGGCCACATTTTCCTGGGCTTCTTGGGTAGCGGCACCCAAGTGCGGGGTCACGATCACTTGCGGAAGTTTGAGAAGCGGATGATCTGCAGGCGGAGGCTCGACTTCAAAAACATCAAGTGCAGCCCCAGCCACTTTTCCAGATTGAAGCGCGTCGAGCAAAGCTTTTTCATCCACAATACCACCGCGTGCACAGTTGATGACCTTCACTCCATTTTTGCAAAGCGCAAGACGCTCGGCATTAATGATGTATTTGGTTTCAGGCGTAAGCGGCGTGTGCACGGTAATGAAATCCGCTACTTTCAAAAGATCGTTGAGCGGCATGTACTCCACGGGATAATCCTTGACGCTTTCTTTGGTCACAAAGGGATCGTAAATCACAACCCGCATGTGAAATGCCACAGCGCGCAGACAAACTTCGCGTCCAATTCTTCCAAAACCAATTACGCCTAAAGTTTTTCCATTAAGCTCAGAGCCTTGGAATTTGGTACGCTTCCACTCCCCTGTTTTCAAAGAACCATGGGCCTGTGGAATATTTCGTGCAAGAGCCATCAACATCGAAAACGTGTGTTCCGCTGTAGAAATCGTGTTACCTTCAGGCGTATTCATCACGATGATGCCGCGCGCAGTAGCGGACTCAAGATGAACGTTATCCACGCCCACGCCAGCACGGCCAATCACGCGGAGTTTTCCAGCATTTTCCAGAATGTCCTTTGTCAGCTTCGTACCGCTTCTAATGATGATCGCATCGTATTCCCCGATGATTTTTTTAAGTTCTTCGGGTTTAAGATCCGCCTTCTCATCAATCTGAAGAGACTTGTCTTGTCGAAGCTCTTCCATCCCCGCCTTTCCAAGCGGATCACTGACAAGGACTTTCATGGTCTTTTTATTTTTCTGCGTTTCGTTTTCCATAACGGCATTCTCGCTCATGTTGTGACTCCTCAAAGGTTAAGAAATCGATTACTTAGGCCTGATTTCTCCTCGAGAGGTAATCACGTGGTCTACAATTCCATAATTTTTTGCTTCTTCGGCAGCCATAAAATAATCACGGTCCGTATCTTTCACCACTTTATCAAACGGCTGGCCCGTGTGGTGCTCGATCAAATGATTGAGCTGCTCTTTCATTTTATTGATTTCCTGAGCCTGAATCTGAATATCAGAAGCTGTTCCCTGCGCTCCGCCCCAAGGCTGGTGGATCATAATCCGGGAATGAGGAAGGGAAAATCTTTTTCCCTTGGTTCCAGCCATGAGAAGCATGGCTCCCATACTCGCGGCTTGTCCCACACAATAAGTCGCGACATCGCACTTCACAAATTGCATGGTATCGTAAATTGCAAGTCCTGCGGTCACGGACCCACCCGGAGAATTCACATAAACATTGATATCTTTGTCCGGATCTTCCATTTGAAGAAAAAGAATCTGGGCAATGACAAGATTAGCAATCACGTCATCAATGGGAGTTCCGATAAAAACAATCCGGTCTTTCATCAAACGTGAATAAATATCATAAGAACGTTCTCCGCGACCTGTCTGTTCGACCACAATCGGCACTAAATAACTCATGATACCTCCCTTGGACTCTCGCCCTTATTTGAGTTTTGCGTGACTCTTGATAAATTGAATGGCTTTTTCACTACGGATTTCTTCAAGTAACGATTCACGTGCTTGTTCATTTTCTGCGTAATATTTTCGAACCACCTCCGCATCCTGACGAACTTGAGCGGCGATATCCTTGAAACGCGCTTCGAGATCTTCTTCCGTGGCCGTAAGATTTTTTTCCTGAGCCAGCTGATCTAAGAGAAAAGCGAGGTGGACCTGGCGGCGAGCCTCTTCTTCAAGATCTTTTTTCAGATCTTTCAAGAGCTCGTCCATTTTATCTTTTGGAAATCCGTGTTGTTCATATTTCTGCGCAGCTTCATGAACCAAACGCTCCAAACGGCGCGCCACAAATCCTTCCGGAAGAATCATCTTGTTGTGTTTGATAAGCTCATCAAGCAGGGCTTTTTCATAATTCGTTTCTGCTTGGCGTTCCTTAGCCGCAAGAATTTCTGTCTTAATTTTTTCTTTCAGAGCGTCCATGGTTTCAAAAGGGCCCACGCTCTTAGCTAGCTCATCGGTAAGCTCGGGAAGAATTTCCTGCTTGAGCTCACGAACTTTAACCTGAAAAGTAGCAGACTTGCCCGCAACTTCCTTGCGCCAAAATCCTTCCGGCAGCGTGATTTCAACCGATCGATCCTCACCCGCTTTAGAACCGATCAACTGGGTGGAGAATCCTTTAAGATACTCGTCATCCTTAATCTGAATCCAGTCTTCAGTGCGTTTATCAATTTCCTCTTCACCCACCTTGCACGTGTAATCCACAACAAGGTAATCCCCTTTTTCGGCCGAGCGATCTTCCACAGTTTTGTACTGAGCTTGGGATTTTTGAACACGGGTCAGAGACTCCTGAATTTCTTCAGACTTTACCTCCACGGTTTCTTTTTTAGCTTGAAGACCTTCAGCTTTGCTGATTTTAAATTTAGGACGCACTTCAAGCTGGATGCGGTAGGAAAGTTTTTCATCGGAAAAATCAACTTCATCAATTTGCGGATAACCAAGAACATCGAGCTCTTCATCTTTGATCGCCTGGCGGAAAGTATTTTGAATGAGCTGGTTTAAAACTTCTTTGCGTGCTTCTTCCCGGTAATGCATCGCAAGCACATCCTTGGGGGCCTTTCCTGGACGAAAACCGGGGACCTTAGCTTTGGGAGAAATCGCGGTATAAAACTCCTGATATTCTTTTTTGATCTCGCTAGGATCTACTTCGATTTTAAGAATTTTTTCGCAGGCTTTGCCGTTTTTGACTTGAACTTTTAAGGAACCCACATCATCACCCTGGAATGGTTTCGCGCTTGTGTTCGAAAATGATTCAGGAAGGAAAGGCTGGACCTTGTCGGACCGTTTGCGCAACTTTATCGAAAATCTTCCTAAATTATTATTACGTCATTAGTTCTGAGCTGTCTCATTCTGCGTAGCTCTTCTATTTAAATGAGCGAAGCAGAATGGAGCGAGTGGAGGGAATCGAACCCTCGTAGCTGCCTTGGCAAGGCAGAGCATTACCACTATGCTACACTCGCCTGATTTCCCTCTCGGGAAAAATGAAGGGGTATTCTAGGAAATGGGGTCGGGTTTGTCAATGAAACCCGTAAGGAATTCTATTTTATCGGACGATCCATCGGCAGTAGATGGCAATTTTCATTATTTTCGCAAAAAAACAGCTACCCTGAGCTTAGATTTCGAAGCCCCACGCTGTTTTACTCTCACTGCCATGTAAGGAGCTCGGACTTCAACCTGTAGGACTCCCCGATTCTTAAAAGCGCGTTGTGAAGCATTAATCTCACCATATTCCGTGCCACCACTGTTAAAACCCTTCAAGGTCAACAAAGGATGTTTATTCCCCATCATGATTTTTCTGGGAATATTGGCATCTAAATAAAAAAAAGTGTCCACTCCAAAGTAGATTTCTTCGTCCGCAAGTTCTCCAGGAGTTCTTGGATCTGGCATTTTTTCAGGCGGAGACTTTTCAACTAGAATCATAGCATAGCGAAATCCACTGACATCTACAGGTTCTGAATCGTAAATTTCTTCGGAGCCTAATTCAAGCGCTGACTCGATTTCAATCACTTTACTGAACGGCACCTCTTCAGCCCTTATCGGGAAAGACATTAGGAGTGTGAAAATAAGGAGGAAAGAAATTCTTTTTTCCATTTGGATTCCACGTTAACAGTTTTTTTTGAAACTTTTAAAGCTCGAGGAAGTTGTGGTTCAACAATCTCACTCCCTCGACTCAAGCTCGGGATGGTGAGCGCTTTTGTCGAACCACATCCTGAGCGAAGCCGAAGGAAATCCCCATTCCTTTCGGAATCCGCCCGAGGCGGACGCGTCTGTGCTGATTTCATCAGAGTGGTGGTATGACCTTGCGGCGCGAGGGACTTGAACCCCCACTCCTTACGGAACAGGATCCTAAGTCCTGCGCGTCTGCCAATTTCGCCAGCGCCGCAAATAAATGGCAAATTAAATGGATACAAGTGCAGTTCCGTGCAGAGTTTTCTCTGAACTCTGACGGAGCAGTACTTTTACATGGGTAAAAGTGCTGCATCGGAGTCAGCTCTCACAAGCTGCCCCGATTCGGTATTTGATTATGAAATCAAGTGCGCCCTGTAGCCCTCGCGCTCTTGCGCGAGGACCATTCGTGAGGAACTTGAGGTTCCTCTACGAAAGCGCACTTTCCTCTACCAGCGCAGCCTCCGTACAGAGTTTTCTCTGAACTCTGACGGAGCAGTACTTTTACATGGGTAAAAGTGCTG
>CAYWRU010000125.1:0-5086 GCA_964460795.1 uncultured bacterium
CAATAAAATTCTGAAGTTCTCGACCATTTAATTTGACATCTACCTCTATTTTTCTCACATCTCCATCTCCGCCTTTTCCTCCTCCTCCAATAGCATTTGCGACATTTGCCATAGCTGCTGCTATAGCTCCACCTGCAGATGCTCCAGCTAAAGACTCTGAAAGCTCCTTTAATTGTTCTAATTTCTCAACGCTCAACTTATTAGCAGCTTCTCCAAGCTTCTCTAAGCCAGAAGCAAATCTATCTAATGAATCTGCTCCAATAGTAAGAGATTCAGCTAAAGGCGCCATAACAGCCACTAAACCTCCTAAAGCTGCAGTCATAAATACTAAACCAAGAAGAGATATAGGATTAGCAAACATCATTGCAGCTAAAGAGAACCCAAGCATGCCAGGCACAACAGAGCCAAGCGCTTCTCCCATTTGAGAGAAAGCTCCCCAGTCAACTGCACCCAAAGCTTGAAATGCATTTGCTGCTAATAATAAACCTGAAGCAGCAATCAACAATGATGCTCCAACCATTATTAATGTTCCAACTCCAAGAAGTAATAATAACATTTGAGGTCCTGCCATAAGTAAACCAATACCCATTAATCCAAGAACTACTAATGACATAACTCCAACGCCAGCTAATACACTCATCCAATCAACACCAGACATAATATTTGCTGCTAAAACAAATGGTATAATAGCAAGACCTACAAGTGCAATTGCCAATGAACCTTTAAGAATATTTCCAAAATTTTGACCCATTATACCAAGGCCATTTGATATTGCGCTAAATCCAGCTGTTACAAGAGGAGATAATGCGCCTACTAAAGCCATTGCTAATATTCCAGGTATAGCAGGAGTAAATGCTAATAAGGCAATACCTGCCAATCCAGTGGCTAAAATCCCTTTGAACACACTTGAATCTTGACCCATACTAATTAAGCCTTTTGCGACAGCTTCAAATCCTGCAGTTACAGCTTTGCCCATTGAACCTACGAGACCTAAAACCAACAATCCAGGCAATGCAGGTACAAACAACAGGAATGCTGGGCCTGCAGCTGCAACAGCCAATATACCTTTCATTACAGTACCAAAATCTTTACCCATAGCTTTAAGACCTTCAGAAAGACCTTTCAAGCCTCCATTTACACCTTCTCCTGGACCTTTAGCATTACTTGCTAAATCAGTACCGCCAGTAGCAGCGCCCTTGCCTGGGATAAGACTTTTAAACCCTCCGACTATTTTACTCATACCATCTTTAACAAATGTCATAACACTTGAACTAAATGATGTACCAAACAATAACAATGCTGGAATAGCCCATTTAATAATTGTTCCAAACCATCCTAATTTATCTAAAAATCCATATACCCATTGAAACGCAGAAGTAACACCTTGTATAAAAGTAGTCAACACTTCAATCACTGGTTGAAATACAGTAGCCATAGAAGCAAGCGAATTCATTAGATTGTCTATAGACTTAGACATTGATTGATTTTTCTTGTTTTGCTCTTCCAGTGTCTTTTGGTCTGCATTCATCTTTTCTTTAAGTTGTTCACCACTCATAGCTTGCAACTCTTCAAGACTATCTACGCCCATTCTTTTGGCCATATCACTACTTGCATCCAATTCTATTTTTCCTCCCTCTCCAACTTTAAGCATTTGGCTTAATCCTGACTTAGCCAATTCTTGGTCTGCTGCATCAAGACCATCCAACATTCCACCAAACATATCAAGCTTCTTAGCGTCCTCAGCATTAGTCTTAATCATATTTTGAAGAGATTCCATGGACTGCCCTGTGGCATCTGACACCATTTGCAATCTGTCAACGTCAACTGGGTCAAATTGGAATTGTCCTGTTTTCTCATCAAACTTACCAATATCAGAACCCATCTTAGTTAATATCTTCTGAAGTTCTTCTGGCCCCTTTCTTGCAGCAGCCAATAAATCCATTGGATTAATATTAGAGAATGAACCGCCTGCTAATTGTAATTCAGCAGCCATATCCAATGCTCCTTCAATTGACCTTGCTCTTTTAGCCATGTCAAAAGTTTCATCCATATTCATTTTAAGTCTTTCTGCAGTAGCAGCCATTTTTGCTAATGACTTTTCTCCGCCAGTAAAACCCATCTCTCTCATTTTCTTTATATTTCTGCTAATACCATTAATTACTTTAGCAGAACTTACACCGAATTGTCTTGCCAACTTATCAGCTTCGCCCATAGACTCTTTAACTTGTGCAGAGCTTGCACCCATACGCATCATTTCACCAGCTATAGTTGTGATATCTCCAGATGCAGCGCCAGTAGCTCCTTCAATTGCCATAAAATCTTCAGCAGCTTTTGATAAAACGCCAAAATCTGTAGAATGAAGTTCGCTTGACATATTTGCCATTAATTCACCAGCCTGCTCAACACTAACACCAAACTCAGCAGCTTTTACAGTCAATCTACTGAAAGCTTGAGAGTTTTCATCCATATTAATAGACGTTCTCTTTTGAACATCATTAAGAGTATTATCAAATTGAGTAATAGAACCAAGTAATTTAGTTCTTAAATTTTTAGAAAAAGCATCTAAGGCCTTACCCATATCGAAGCTTTTATTCATTTCTTTAGCAGAAGCAGAAGCGCTTTGTATGCCAAGCTCAAGCTTATTCATACTTTCTAAAGTTGCTTGCAAAGCTTCATCGCCCTTAGCAAGCTCTTTAATAAACTTTCTTTCTTCTATAGTTGCATTCTTTAAAATGCTATTAAAATCTTCTCCTTTTGCAATTTTTTCAACAACACTTTGTACAGCTTTCTCGTCAAGACTTGCAAGAACTCCAGCATCTATCTTTTGCTCTTTTAGGGCTTTATTTACAAGGTCATTATATTTCTCTTGAGCCTTTTCAAACTTTTCTCTATCACTATAAAAATCTCTAAAAGTATCAAGCTCTTTAATCTGCTCTTGCGTCAAAGAACTTCTATCTTTAAGAATTCTTTCTAAATCTTGTTCTGATTTTATGATATGAGATAATTCGCCTCTTTGTTGTTGTATCTTGCTTAATTGCTCAGTAAGGCTATTTTTGTAGGCAGTTGAATATGCGTCCATTGAATCCTTAGCTTCCAAGAAAGCTTTTGAAATTCCATCCTTAAATGCAGTTATATTTTTACTTTGATTAATAGAATTAGATGCAGACTCCCCCAATTTCTCAAATTCGTCTTGCATCTTAGTGATGGTCTTACCTATTTGTTCAAGCTCTTTTCTGCTTTTAGGAACCTCTTTAAAGAATGCAGCACCATCAATCTTAAACAACTCAGATGAAATAGCACTCCAAGACTCCTTAAGGGAATCTACGGACTTCTTAGCTTGCTCTTGTTTCTTAATTAAATTTTCAACATTCTTGAGCGCCTTTTTATATTCATCGTCTGCCTTAGCCATTTAATTTTTCTTATAAATAAGTGCAAAAAAAAACTACATATATTACTATGTAGTTTTTTAATTATTATAAGAAAAATATTATTTTCCAGAGATAAAATCAAGACCATCCTCATATGTTTTAGCTCCAAGTCTTGAATTCATATAAGAAACAGTTTCTTTAGCATTTTTTCCAGTATAAACGCCAGCTCTTGCTGCATCTAAAAAAGCTGTATGTCTCATTAAATCTGCCTTTTGCTCATATGTTAAAGTACCTAATTTGCTATCTCTATAAGAGATTAAGCTATCAATATTATTAAATCTTGAAGAGTTTGTGTCAGTTGTTGGCTCTGTAATAGCTCTCTTCAATTGAGACAATATTGGCTCTGCATTATCTATACTTTCTACATAAAATGAGAAAGTTGAAAACTTATTAATACCTCTTACAACCCATAAAATAGCAACAAAAGATAAAACCCAAGTTGCAAATGTAATCATTCCTTTAGCCGTATCTTTTTCAACAAAAGTTAACCAATTGGTGATAATATAATTATCAATATGCATTTTTTGATACCCTCTATATTGCGTACAGAAAAATGCGGCCAATCCAAACATTATAACTCCAGTAAACAACTTACGCAATCTCCATCCAGTACTCTCTACTTCTTTTGAATTTTGAATAGCTATAATAGCAGCATCAATAACAGACTTGCCGTTTTCTATAAATTGTGCATTTTTTTTGCTGATTCTTCTCATAACGTTTTTTCTTATTATACGTTATATATCTAAAAAGGTTTCAAATTAGAAGTTATTTTTTAACAAATCTCTAATTTCTTTTTTAATATCCTTCTTGCTTTTGCCTTGAGCTTGTTTCTTTAACATGTCTAACCTTGATTGTACATCTCCTTCAGGGTTTTCTGTTTCTTGAGACTCTTCACTACCAACAATATCTTGTTTTTGGGTTCCTGGCTCTGTTTGAAAAGTACCTTTAACATTTGGAGTTAATTTTGCAGGCTGAGGTTTGTTTGCGCCTATTATGAACTTAATCTTATTGATAATAGCATTTTGAGCAATTTCATTAGGAACACCTGTTTCATCAACAATATTTTCTACAAAATATCTTACAAACATTTCCAGTCTTCTCATAGATTCTAATGTTGTATATCTCTCAGGAACCTCAGTTGAGGGGTGTCTTAAAGTAGAATCTTTTGGCATTGTAAACTTAATATCTCCAACAGCCTCAGACATTTTTCTTCCATAACGATATTGTTGCTGGCTTGGTAATATTTTAGCAATACTACTTCCTGGAGAACTAAATATAGAACTTAAATATTGATATGGGCCATATCCGTCAACCTCACCATATTTAACTGCTTTTTGCAAAGCATTAAGGTCATTCGTAAAATAGCCGCCCTTAATAAGCTCTAAAGTCTTTTGAAACATTTTAAAGTCTTCTGGAGACTTAAACATAAAGAAAACTTTACCTAATTCTCCAAGGCCTAATGCCTTAATTTTATTCATATCAAAAGAATATATCTTATTAGGCTTAAATTCAGCAGTTTTTTTCTCTCTTTTAGGAGAGGATTGTTGAATAGGCTCTTGTTGTGGAATTTCTTCTTGAGAAGGCTCTTCTTTTTTTCCAAATAAATTACCAAACAAATTTCCAAATAACTTCTCAGTTATCTGCACTTGCTTATTGTG
>CAYWRU010000126.1:0-5045 GCA_964460795.1 uncultured bacterium
CCCTGTTTCAGCGCCAGTTCCACGAACGCGGCCAGGGTAATGTCGGCGCTCATCGAGCCTCTAGCTTGTCGAGCCGCTCTTCCATGTCCTGGATATCGCGATACAAGGCGGCTTCGGACGCCAGTCCCTGGTCGATGCGCGTCTCCTCGCGTGTCGCCGGTCGTGACGGCGGCGCGCTCTCTTCGAGGTGGGATACCGTCACGCCGCTACCCGCGCCGCGCAACATGACCACTACCGTCTGTAGCGTTGCTACCCGCGTTGTCAGGTCGGCGATGGCCTGGCGGGTACGGGTGACAGATTGCCACGCAACTGCCAGGTCGTCTTCGCAACTCATGCCCGCGCCTCCAACCGGTCGATGCGCTCGCGTAGCTCAATGGCTCGCCGCGTCAGCAGGGCAATGGCAGATACGCCCCCGGGCATCCTCTCCGTGACTTCCTCGCTGCTTTCCGCTAGCGACTGGACTACTTGACCCAGGGACGCTGTAGAGGGCGCGCGCTGCAGGTTCTGCCCTTCGAGTTGCGCGCGCTCGTCGTCCAGCGCGCGCCACTGGTCGAGCAGGCCCTGATATTGCCTCTCGAGCTGCTGCAGTTCCGCCAACGCCATAGCCAGATTGTCAGCGCAAGGCGTGCGTGTACTACCCCCAGACCCGGACCCCGTGGGCATTAGCTTCGCGCCTCCAACGTCTGGATGCGCCGCTCGATGGCGGCCATCCGCTGATTGAGGTGTGCTACCAGCGCCGGGCCACTGGCCACCGGCGACACTTCCGGCGCGGTCACTATCTGATTGACCAGCGCCGCCAGCGCCGCCAGCCCCTGCCGCCGCTCCGTCGTCTTGCCGCTCATTGGCTGTCGTCCTCCCGCGCTACAGGTCGAGCCACTCGTCCAATCGCACCTGGACCGGCTGTCCCTCGCCGGTGCTGACGGCGACGAGTTCCGCTTCCCACTGGCGGCCCAGAGCCTGGACGATGACCACATCGCCGAGCCGATAATCGACCAGCGGTCGCGCCAACGCTGACGGGGTGGCCGTCGCGCGTACCATACGGCGCGGCTTGCCCTGCCCCAGCCGGTAGCGCGCCTCGTCCCTGGCGTTGGTCGCCAGGGATGCCGTCGCGCTGTAGAAGCCCTCACGGAAGGCGTAGGGTGAGAGCCGCGCCCGGTCGGTGTCGGTAATGCGTGCCAGGCTGGTAACGCCGGCCGCCGACGTGTACTTGATGAGCACGCTATTTATCTCACTAGCGCGGTCATCCTCAATTTCGACCGCGCCGAGCGTGCCGTTGTCCTGGCTCAGCACAACAGGCCGCGCGGCGTCGAAACCGAGGTCTGCGCCGTAGCGTCCGCTAAGCGTCTCAAGGCGCAACGTTAGCGGGTCAAAGGACGCCGGCCGCACTCGATAGTACAGCCGTTGGGCGTGGAGCGTTGACTGCTCGGCGCGGCTCTGGATGTCCTGAAGCGTGCTGCGCAGGGTGGACAGGCCCGCCGTGACACGCGCGCGGTGCAACTGCCCCCGGTTGGCCGCCATCGTCAGGCGTAGACGGTTTAGCCAGTTGCGTTCGCCGGCGTCGTCCCAGGCCGTCATCGCGTCACTGACCAGTTGCTTCGCCACGTCGTCGAGGGCGCCGGTACGTTGCGCTGGCGCGTTGACCGTCACCCCCGCCGCGTCCGGAAGGGCCACAGCTTGCACGATGCGCTTGTCACTGAGGACGTAGCCGGTCAACGTCGGCCCCGATAAAGTTAGAAACGGCGTGCCCCGGCTGCCTAGCCCCTGGGGGCGGCTAAGCAGGACGAAGCTCTCAACGTAGGCTGTTGCCCGCTCGCCCACCTTCCGCCACATCTCGACGATGGAGTAGTCGGGGATGAGGCCGGCGTAGGCCCAGGGCATCTCAAGCGTAATGCCCGCCGTGTCGCGCGTCGAAAGGCTGTAGCTCAGGCTGATGAAATCATTTATCAGCCGCGTCCGATAGCCGCGCCCATCGAGCAGCCACAACTCGTGACGCGCCCCGCTCGGTAGAGCCGTCAGGGGACGGCTGGCCTGGTCGAGCCTCATCTGTCGCGCCCCCTTTCTAGGCGTCCGCGCTCAGGAGCGCGCCGCTGTCGGCAATGCGCAGGAAACTGTTGCTGTCGGTGGAAGTCATCGCCACCAGCAGACGGTTCGTTCCGTTACGCAGCCCGAAGGTCCCCAGGTCGCCCGCCAGCAGGCCCGTCTGCTTCGCGTCGCCCCGCGTGTTGGCGATGGACTTGTAGCCACGCCGTAGGTCGATAATCACCAACTCGCCACTGGCCACCCACAGGTTGAGGCTGATGCGATGCCCGGTTGTGTCGTTGGCGATCTCGCGCAAGAGGCCCGGCCCCCGCACGTACAGACGGGGGTAGGTGAGCAGGCCGCCCGCGCCGCCCGCACTGGTGACAGTCGTTAGGGCTGTGGCTGTGGCTGCGCTGTTGCTATCGCTACCCAGTAGCAGATCCCCGTTGTGGTCCAGTACAAGCGCGTACACGGTGGATGACGGCAATGCAACCCCGCCATGCGTCCACACGCCCGCGCCGTTATCGCCCGGCACGTACACGGCCAGGTACGCGCCCGACGTGCCCAGCTTGGTCGGTCCGGCGGACGTATGCGCGCCACCGACGGCCACCGAGCCATCGGGCAGGATGCACAGCGCGCGCGCGTCACCCCCCGCTACCCCCTCGGCCATCGGCAGCCACGCGCCGCCGTTGAAGACGGCCACCTTTGCGCACGTCTCCGCGTCCGCCGCCGTAATCGCGCCCGCTGCGTAGAGCGTGACGTTATCCTCGGCCAGGGCTAGCTTGTAGACCGTCCCGACCACGCCCGCGTTGGCCCCGGCCCCGCTGTCTACGATGCGCCCCGTCACGGCTGACAACGCGCCCGTGGTCGTGTCGAGATAGCCCACCCGCTTGCCGCCCGTCCCGTTGGAGGCGGCGGGGGTGCGTGTCGTGTCTAGACCGACCGAGCCATCATCGTAGAAGCTCGTGGCCGTGGTGAAACCGAGATATTCGTAGTTGGCCGCCGCCGCCGCCGCCGGTGCGGCGTAGGGAGCGGAGCTATCGACCTGCAGGTCCCGGTATATGGCGTAGCCGTATGCGCCGGACGCCGCCGACCAGGACAGGCTTACCCCGATGGTAACCTCGCTGCCTGTGGGCGATGAGGTCACGCCGGCCGTCGATGACCCGACCGCCGCCTCCCCCGCGTACACGCTACAGATACGGTAGTAATAGTAATACTGACCGGATAGAGCGGCGAAGCCAGTCAGACTACCCCCGCCAGTAATGACCGTGGGCGTGGGCGTGGGCGAGGCGGCGGTCACGGTGGCGATGTTGGTGCAGGCCCCGCCAAAGTAGATGTTGTTGGCCGCGTCCTTCTCCGCCGCCCATATCGCGCCGTTCAGCGTGTTGGGGCTGACGCTCGCCCAGGCGCTGCCGTTGTACGTCGCCATATAGTTAGCGGACGAGCCGCCCGCCGTCGTGAATTCGCCGAAGGCGTAGACGGTGTGGCCGCTCGTGGTCGGTATAACCACGATGTCGCGGCACGTACTCCCCAGACCCGTCCCCAGCGCCGCCCACGTGCCGCCCGTCAGACCCGTAGCCGGGAGCGTGTACTTGGCAATGTAGTTGGCTGCCGTGCCGCCGAAATTCGTGCCGCTGCCGCCGACGTACAGCACGGTCTCGCCAGGGTCAAAGGCCAAGCAGTAGGCAAAGGCCGAACCCCCTGTTACGGCCCCGACACTCGCCCAGGCGCTGCCGTCCCAGCCGTAGATTGCTCCGGCGCAGGCGGCAAACACATGCCCCCGGCTCGATACAGCGATATCGTAGACCGTGCCCGGCGGCGCGGTCGCCCCGCTCGGCTTGTCCCACACGCCGCGCGTGCGGCGTAGGCAGTACCCCATCGCCGCGATACTGGCCGACAGGGTGAGGCTGGTAGCCGCCTCAGTCTGCGGCATGTACCAGGGGTCGAAGGCGGTCAACGTCAGCGGTATGCGCTCGTTCTCCTCGTACCACTGAATGCTGCCTTCCAGTCCTTTGGTATACACCACGGGGACGGTCATGACATCCGCCGTACCGCCCCTGTAGGTCGTGTTGCCCCGATAGCGCAGCACGAAAGGCTGCCCCGGCTGCACCAGGTCGATGAGCGTGGCGCGCTGGCTGTGCAGCCCGGCGTAGGTGCCCGGCCACACGTCGAGGGTCATGGACATGACGCGGCTCGACAGGTCGCTCTTCTGAAACACACCGCCGCGGCTCACGGTCTGCACGGTCGTATTCGCCACGTCGGGCACGCCGAACCCCATCGCGCTGGACACGATGAGGGTGGTCGTATTGCCGATATCGTAGAGCGTGCCCGCCGCCAGGTTCGGCTGCGTGTCAACGGTCGCCAGCAGGGTTGAGGTGGATTCGTGCGCGACACCGGTCCAGCGACAGCCAGGGTAGGAGCCGTGGAAGGCGGTCGTCCAGGCGCTCTGCTGAACGACCACGTGGTCTATGTAGCAGTCAGCGCCGCTGTCCATCAGCACCTGGACCGCCGTCTGGCCGCTCACTTGCGGCCCGCTAAAGCTGGCCGCCTCGTTGACGTACCACTGCCACGCCCCGTCAGTCTCGTACAGCGTCGGCGTGACGGTGGTACTACCGATTTTGAATTGGAGATTGGCGAACGTGCCGCGCACCCAACACGAGACGTAGGTCGTTGCGCCAGGCAGGCTGGCTGTCGTCAGTTGCAGACCGGCGGCGTTGCCGCTGGTCGTCACGTGAAAGCTGTAAAGCTCCTCGGCTGTGACTTGACGGCTGTAGGTGGTCGCGCGCGACGCACTGGCGCTTGCCGTGGCCGTGTAGTTCGCCGTGCTCTCAGCCGACGGGTTGAGTACGTAGTTAATCGATTCGGCGGGGACTTGAAACTGCAGAAGTGAAGTCGGCGCTGCCACTGTGTCGCGCTCCCTGTCTCTCAGTACATGACCGTGCTGTAGGTGCTCATTACCGCGCCCCGCCCGGCCTCGCTGGTCGTGGCGTTGACGTTGGCGGTCATGGTCCGCGTATTGTTGGTGA
>CAYWRU010000127.1:0-5039 GCA_964460795.1 uncultured bacterium
ACAAGCGGGCCAACTCGAACGGTCGCGTGCCGGGCTGCATCTGGAAGGTGCGTCGTCTCCAAGGAACTTCCCGCGATCGAGTGGACTGGCATCCGTGCCAGTTGCCGCCCGAGATGCTCGTCCGCATCGTCAAGGGGTGGACCAACCCCGGCGATCTCGTCATCGACGCCTTCGCAGGGAGCGGTTCCCTGGGCAAGGTCTGTCGTGAACTGAACCGTGGCTTCGTCGGCGTGGACCGCTCCGCGACGTACATCGGCAAGATGGCCGAGGAGATGGCATGACATGCTCGGACTCCCGCGTGAAACACCTGGAGACGGAGAACACTGCCTTGCGTGCGGCGCTCGAACGGATCATCCGGCTCGGGCTGAAGCCTCGCACGGTCCTGGATTCGTTGTTCTCCGATACGTCGGCCCAGCAGACGAGCGTGGCGTTCTGGACGCTGGCGCGCCTGGACAACCCGGAGACATGATCTTCATCGTGGGCGAGCCGCTTGACGCCGGTCAGTTGCAGCCTACTATGAACGGTCCCTCTCCCAGCGGCGTATTGTTCCTGGTGGGACTGGGCCTGCTGGCTGTGAGTCGAAGGATGAAGAACCGTGGCAGACCGTGACTTCCAGCGTGATACTCTCGAACTCCTCATTGAGGTGGACGAGCACGGGCGCGACCTGGAGCGTGACGAGATCGACTTCGTTGCCGACCTGATCGACAACGACGTGCGGAAGTTCACCATCGGTCAGGCCAGCAGGATCAGGGCGCTCCATCGGCGTTGCGTGGAGCCATACGAGGGGTGCGACGATGACGATGAACTCTGAGGGTTGGTCCTCCACGAGGATCGGCCCCATTGACTGGAACAAGATCAGGAGATGACTGGCAATGAACCTTGAAGCGATCACGGTCTGCATCGGATACGGCGACTTCCTCGCCGAGATCATTCCCCATAACCTTCCGGTGCTGGACCGCTGGCTGATCGTCACGACCCCTGAAGACGAAGAGACGCGGGATGTCTGCCGCCGGTTCTCCCTCGACACGCTGCTGACGAACGATGCCACCCGCAAGGACGAGCCGTTCAACAAGGGCCGCATCATCGAGCGCGGACTTCAGCACCTCTCCGCCGATGGTTGGCGGCTTCATCTGGACTCCGACATCGCTCTGCCCAGTGGACTTCGGCACCGGCTGGAGTCAGCGGACCTGGACCCGAAGTGCATCTACGGCGCTGACCGGGTGATGGTGAAGAACTACCAGGACTGGCAGGGCCTGAAGAACAGCGGATGGATGGCCCACTCCGCCCACTGCCTTGTCACTCCGCCCAGGGGCTTCGAGATCGGAACGCGGTGGGTCCATCACGGCATGGGCTACGTTCCGATCGGCTTCTTCCAACTCTGGCACTCCAGCGCCGACCAGTGGCGAGGTGCTCGCGTCAGGCCGTACCCATCGAAGCACAACGACGCCTGCCGGACGGACGTGCAGCACGCCCTCCAGTGGGACCGCCGGAACCGTGAACTCCTCCCTGAACTTCTCGTCGTCCATCTGGAGAGCGAAGCATGTGCGAACGGAACGAACTGGAAGGGCCGCAAGACGAAGCGATTCGGCCCGCCGAGGAAGCAGGGGAACCCGAATCAGCAGTTCGAGTCGGGCGGCTGCTGAACCCGTCCCTGCCTGAGAAGTTGTGTCGTCACGAATGGAGCGCCGGGTATCGTCGATTCTTGAAGCGTGAGTCCCGGCGGCTCATGCGGCGTCTGGTGCGGATGAACCCCGAAGAAGCACCGACGAAGATCAAGCACATGGGGTGGAGCATCTAATGGCCCGCAAGACATCCGCTCGTTTCCGTCAAGCCCTCCGCATCGCCGAGAGCGACAAGCCCCGCCGCGTGATCCCTGTCATCGCCGTGGTTCACCAGGGCCGGATGCTTCTCATCCAGCGGGCCTCTGACTCGAAGTATCCGAACCAGTGGTGCATCCCTGGTGGGAAGATCGAGAAGAAGGAGACGCCCGAGCAGTGTGCGATCCGCGAACTCCGCGAGGAGACGGGCATCGACGCTCCGGCGCTCAAGTACCGGCTCGCTCACCTGGGCGACATCGACGCCGAGCGAGAAGACATCACGTTCTCTGTCTGGCACCTGGACGTTCCGGTGCGTCCGCACATTGTCATCGAGCGCGGATTCCAGGGACACGGTTGGTTCACCCTTGTCGAGGTGATGGCCCTCGGCGCGATGGAACCCGCCCATCTTGTGGGCGGACTCATCCACATCACCGAGGAGTAGCATGGATCGCAAGCAGTACGTCGTTGGTCTGGGGTTTGACTCCAGCCGTGAACTCGTCGCCCTGGTGCTGAAGCAGACCGGCCCGGCCTGCGTCATCGGCAACTGGAACGGCGTCGGCGGGAAGATCGAACCGGACGAGTCGCCCCTGGAGGCGATGGTCCGCGAGTTCTACGAGGAGACTGGGGCCGACGTGCCGGAGAACGAATGGGAGGAGTTCGCGGTTCTCCACGCCGACAACTACGATCTCTACTTCTTCGCAGCGGCCACCGACCGGGTGCTTGCGGCGAAGACCGTGGAGAAGGAAGAAGTTCGGTTGTGGAAGTGTTCGGAAGTCCTCTCCGAACCCCGGCTCATGCACAACATGCGGTGGATGATTCCGTTCCTCCAGGACCCGGAGATCGAGCACCGCCTGGGCAGCCTGCGGGTCCACCGCTGAGTTGACCGAACATCGAACCGTTCCTATGATTGACTCGTACCAATACGAGGAGTTCTCCATGCGCAAGTTCACCATCATCGTCCTGGCTGCCGTCGCCCTGGCCTCGCTGCCGGGCTGCGTCAACTCGCCCAAGCCCGCGAAGACCGAACTGGAGGGCGGCGAAAGCCGCCTCATCTCTGAGCGCCTGGAGCGGCGTCCGGTGAAGTCCCGGATGGTCATCACGGCGGAGCAGGCTCCGGCACCTCCGCCCCCGGCCGCGCCGACGTACATCATCCGCATCACCCCTGAGAAGAAGCCCTAGGAATAATCTTCCTGGGGCTGTTTGCGTTCGTTTCACACCCCTTTAGCAGGAGCCTGACGTATGAATCAGACACTGGTTGGAGTCCTCGGAACCCTTGTGACGCTCGGCGGCATCGGCGTCATGGCCGGGAATGACAAAGCGCCGCAGCCGTCGAGTCCGCCGGTCGTGGGCGTCACCGTCCCAGGGAATCTCACGCCTGAACAACTCGAAGCCCTTCGCAGCACCATCTCCGCGATGAACCCCGGAGCCAAGGTCCAGGTCGAGATCGACCACCAGGACGGCGGCACGGTCCACACCTACGAGGAGGGGACCGGCAAGGGCGCAAGTGCCAAGGCCGAGGGCGACAAACTGAGCGACAAGATCACCGGCGAAGCCCCGGTCGTGAACCGAGGCGCTGACGGCAGCGCCGAAGCCAAGGGCGGCAGCATCGAACGCAACGCCTCTGCGACGGCGGTCAAGATTCCTCCGCTGCCCTGGCAGAATCCGCTTTTCTGGGTGGGACTCGCGGCTCTCGGCGGCTGCGGGTTCTGCGTCTACGTCGGCCTTCGACGAGCCGCGCTCATCTGCGGTGTCGCGGGCGTGGGCCTCATGGCGGCTGCCTTCTATCCCGCCATCTTCCTGTTCGCCGTCGCTGGCATCCTCCTCGTCGTGTTCGGGCCGTACCTGTACGCCGAGTTCAAGAAGAAGAAGGCTGAGCAGAGCGACAACGAATCCTACGAGGCGCTCCGCGCCGTCGTGGGAGGCGTCGAGCACAAGTCCCTGCCTGCCGAGATGAAGAAGACCATCTACGCCAACGTCCCCCAGGGCATCACCTTCACCTCCGACCAGATGGAGAAGTTCGTTACTGCCCTCCAGCGTAACGTCAAGGAGGCGATCGCCAAGGAAGCGGACGGCAAGGACAAGGAAGTCATCGACGGCGTGAAGCAGGAAGACAAGATCGGCAAGTACGCCGACTGATCGTTCGGCGTAGGCCGATCACTCTCGCACTCGAAGGAGACTCTCTCGATGGCTGCAACCTTCTATGTCTTCAAGGACACCAGCAACCCGCGTGCTGTTGTCCGCATGAGTTCGGTGGACCCCACCCCGCTCATGTCCGGGCGTCGGCGCACCGATGTCCTGATCCCCAGCGGCGCTCCGCTGTCCACGATCCTCGCCCAGATGCAGGCGCTGAACAGCGAACTCATGGGCGTCGCGGGCGACGAGACGTTCGTCATGGTGACGATGGACAACGTGGACCCGGCCGCGCTCCAGGGCGGTCCTTCCTGATCCAGGGCCTCAACTCAGGCTCCTCTGCGGCGGGCGGATACCTTCGGGTGCCGCCCGCTGTTGTTTGGTGGGCGCATGAAGAAGCCCGCCGAAGCGGGCTGTTCTGTTCACCACTAACTCCAAGCAAGCGGGCGTATTAGAGGGGGATGCCGAGCGGCCCTTTCGCGGTGTAGTAACGAGCGGTGAACCGCTTGGCGTACCGCTTCCGCGTGCGCCCCTCCATCTCCGCCGCCTTGCCCCGGAGCCACGCGGCGATCGCCTTGGCTGTCTTGGGCGTCATCTCGGCGGCGTCGAAGATGACGAGCCGGGCGTGGAGGACATCGACCTGGGCGCGCTTGGCGCGAGCAGGCTTCCGAGTGCTATTCCGAGGCATAAGACAACTCCTGTGTAGACGAGGAACACAACCACACTGCGCCGAAGTCGTCTCCGACACTCGGGACAGTACGTCACAATCCCGGCCATGCTCACACGGTCAGGACAACGGCAGAATGGATCGACTCGATTAGAGGCCACTGCAACCCTTCGAGTCCTGGTACCGGCGGTAGATCACCGCCGCCCAGACGAGTGCGGACGCGATGCCGAGGCCGACCCCGATGGGCCAGGACACGACGACCAGAGCACCGATGAGGACGCCATTGACAGCACAGACGTAACGCATGACTCAACTCCTGGGTCCCGGCATCTCTCTGGGACGCCGGGCCGTTGCGAATGCAGACTCGATACGACTCTGAAGGTCCTTCGCCAACGCAGCGACGGCCTCCATGAGAATCTCGTTGA
>CAYWRU010000128.1:0-4781 GCA_964460795.1 uncultured bacterium
AGATCAAATACCCGGTGATCTGGAATCGGCGCTTTGGGCCCGTAAACATTGGCCGGTGATCCAGATAAAATAATTCCTGTCGGTTGTTCGGCCTTGATAAGAGCCAGAGGAGCATGATACGGAAGGATTTTACAGAAAACTTTATGCTCACGGACGCGGCGCGCGATCAACTGAGTGTACTGTGATCCAAAATCAAGAATAATGAGGGTTTGATTCATAAATACCGTGAAACGTGAAGAGTGAAGTGTGAAGCGTCCGTTAAACTAGCCATGTTCCAATAAAGCGATTTTATTCTTTGTCTATACTCTTCACTTTTCCCGCTTCACTCTTCACTTCTTATTTGCCCATTCCTACTCGCTGGGCAGATTGAAAAAGTTTTCCTTCAGTCTTGATGGCCGGAGCAATGACAAGCTCCGTTGTATGCATCTCGCGAAGATTCTTGGTCCCAATATTTCCCATACAAGTGCGGAGTGCGCCCACTAGATTTTGAGTTCCATCATCTAAAACTGCCGGACCATAAAGAATCTGCTCTAAAGTTCCCGTGGTTCCCACTCGAATCCGGGTCCCGCGCGGCAAATTAGCGTGCGGTGTGGCCATGCCCCAGTGATAACCGCGTCCCGGCGCTTCTTGGGTGCGCGCAAAGGCCGATCCCACCATGACTGCGTCTGCTCCGCAAGCAAAGGATTTGCAAATATCTCCGCCGGTGGACATCCCCCCGTCTGCAATAATCGCGACATGCCGTCCGCTCTTTTTGAAATACATGTCGCGCGCCGCTGCACAGTCGGCAATCGCCGTCACCTGAGGAACGCCAAGTCCCAAAACTCCGCGTGTCGTGCAAGCGGATCCCGGCCCAATGCCGACTAAAATACCCGCGCATCCGGTCTCTGCCAATTGAAACGCCACTTTATAAGTGACACAGTTTCCAAGAATCACCGGGATCTTGGTGGATTTGCAAAGCTTCGTAAAGTCCACGCTCTTGTAACTACTTGAAATATGTTTGGTCGTCGTCACCGTGGACTGGACCACGAGGACATCCGCACCCGCCTCTTCGGCAATTTTGCCAAATTTTTCCGCGCGCTGAGGAATGACACTGACCGCGCACGGGACTTTGGCTTTTTTGATTTGTTTGACACAGCGGGCAATTAATTTTTCTTTGATGGGTTCTTCGTAAAGCTTTTGAACCAGTTTTGTCGCTTCTTCTGCATTAGCCTTTTCAATGTCCGCTAAAATAGATTCGTAATCTTCATAGCGAACATAAATTCCTTCCAAATTCAGGACCGCAAGTCCTCCCAACTTTCCCATAGCAATGGCGAATTTGGGATCTACCACTCCGTCCATGGCCGAGGCCAAGAAAGGAATTTCAAAAGTCAGGTCGCCCAAAGGAAAACGGATATCGACATCATCCGGATTAATCGTAACATCCCCGGGAACCAAGGCGATTTCATCAAAACCGTAGGCCCGGCGGGCTTTTCGGTCACGACCAATAAAAAGCGACATATGAGAACTCCTTCTTAACTCTAAATAAAAATCCGAAATCTCAATACCGAAGTACGAAACAAATCATAATTTCGAAAATTCAAAATTTTAAACGGAATGAGTGGATTTGATAATTTTGGATTTCGAATTTGTTTCGGATTTCGAGATTCGGATTTCGGATTTGCTGCGATTGGGGTTGCCATGGCGTATATTACAAAACACCCTTGGCCTTGTCAACTCACCCTTCAACCGTGGGTGCGTCCCATTTTATGCAGTTACTTTCCGAGGAAATTCTCCGGCGAGTTGCGGGTCCCTTGGGGACGAGCGTGTCTGAGCGGAAAATGGTTTTCGGAGTCACTGCATCAAGTGGTAGGCACCCTTCAACCACACCGAGTAGGATTGTTGAAGTTATTACTTTTTGCGAGACGTTTGAGCGGATTGATAATTTTCGCGGCACCAAATGATCGTACGACGAAGCCCCTCTTCCAGCTGAACCCCAGGCTCCCATTTCAAGATTTGCCGGACCTTAGAAATATCGGGGATCCGAACCGGCGTATCTTCATAGCTCATACCATAATAATCCTTGTACGGTACTTGCCGGATCTCAGACTTGCTGTGTGTAACTTTTTTGATGATCTGCGCAAGATCTAAAATCGTCAGCGGCCGCGGATTTCCAATATTAAAAATCTGCCCCTCTGCTTTTTTGACTTCTGACGAGCGGACAATGCCGGCAACTGTGTCTGCTACATAGGTAAAACATCGAACCTGGAGTCCGCTTCCGTGCACGGTCAGAGGTTCATTTAAAAATGCCTGGCGGATAAACTGTGCCACCACAGTTCCGTAGGCCTGTTCATTAATACGCGGTCCGTAGGTGTTAAAAAAGCGCAGAACCACAGCGGGAAGTCCCTGAGAGTAATAATTAAGCGCCATGTGTTCATCAATGGATTTACTGGCTGCATACGACCACCGATTAATCGTCGTAGACCCTAAGAGCCGATCTCCGTCTTCCTTATAAGGAACCGCCGTACTCTTTCCATAAACTTCGGACGATGATGCAATTACAATTTTTTTCTTAAATTTATGCGCCGCCCGGAGCACACATCCGGTTCCCTCCACGTTTACAATAATGGATTCGAGCGGTCGTTTCACAATATGCTTCACACCCACCGCGGCTGCAAGATGAAAAACAAGGTCCGCGGAGCGCACACAGTCTTCCACCACATGAGAATCCAAAATACTGCCTTTTACAAACCGAAATCTCTTATTTTTCTTGTGGTGCGCAATATTTTCCAAAGATCCGGTGGTAAGATTATCCAGACAAATGACCGAGTCCCCGCGCCGCAGACAGTAATCTGCAAGATGAGATCCGATAAAACCTGCGCCTCCGGTAATCAGCACCTTCTTCATGAGAAAATCCTTCCTTGGAATGGGATCCTTTGGACCTTAAATCTGCTGGGGTTTAAGTTTTGGAGTCCGCTTTTTAGGCTGTTTCTTTTCGCCGTAGTAACGATAATAATCACGATTGGAAAGTTCAACTTCCGGAGTGGCATGATTGAGAATAATTCCGCGAACCCTGACTCCGGCAAGATCCAATTCATCTTTGGCGCGAACCAGGGAACGCCGGGCCGTGAATCCAGAACGATAGATAAAGAAAGTTACATCTGCCAGCATACCCAGCGTGCGTGCGTCCGTCACGGGAAGCACCGGCGGAGTATCGAGAATAATGTAATCATATTTTTGGCGCATCTCGTGCAAGAAATCCTTCATCAGGTCCGAGGCCAAAAGTTCCGCAGGATTTTCCGTAGTTTGACCCGTCGGAATCACTTCCAGACGATCCAACATTTTAGTGGCTACGACCCGGTCCCAGTTGGATCCTTCACCGATTAAAATATCCCCCATCGTACATTTGATGTCGCTTGCTGACGCCATGTTCATTAAATAATCTGCAAGCCCCGGACCTCGTTTGATTCCAAAAAGACGATGCACCACCGGACGACGAAGGTCCGCGTCCACCAAAAGAGTGCGCTTGCCGGCCTGGGCCAGTGAAATGGCAAGATTTGCTGAAGTGAGGGACTTTCCTTCCTGGGGTCCGGTACTGGTAAGCACAAGCACCTTACCTCCTTCACCCGGCTGTTTTTCCAGCATAAATTCAATGAAGGTTCTTAAAATACGGTAGGCTTCAGCCAAGGTTGAGAAAGTATCCTGATTCATAATGAGCGAGGCCGAATTCGGAGCTGAACCCACTCGCCTCTTGATCATCTGGAGCACTATCTCGTCAATACGCCACCACGGAATATCCTGAGCCTGCGGATCAAAATAAGGGACTACACCCACCACAGGAATTCGAACCGCCCGCTCAACATCTTCGATCGTTCCAATCGAAGTGTCCAAACTCTCGATGCCAAACGCTAAAATAACTCCAAGAATAATGCCGGCCAGTGCGCCCAGCATCTTGTTTAAATTTTTCTTGGGAGAAATCGGAATGGCAGGAACGCTCGCCTGTTCCACCACAGAAACATCCCCCACCGTCTCCGCCTCAGAAAGACGCGCAGATTCATACTTGTCTTTCATCGTCCGGTAGGCGCGGTCATTGATTTCCAGATCGCGCTGAAGCCGCGCCAACTCAAGCTCATTCGAGGGAAGTTCCTGGATGCGTTTTTGAACGGACTTGATCATGTCATTTAATTTTTCTACATCCGGATGCTTGTCCGTATATTTCCGCAGAAGTTCGGCCCGGTCATTTTCCAGCTGAGAAAGCGAACTTTCCAAACCAATCGCAATCCCAAGCGCACGGCCTGATTCGCGGAATTCCTGGATTTTTTCTTCCGTAGTCCGGAGATTATCTTCAAAAAAGCCCAACTGTTTCTCAACAAACTGGCGAAGACTCCGGGCCTGTTTAGTTTTCTCAAGAAGATTGACCTCCGAAAAAACCTGGGCCGTCACGTTGGCAATGGCCGCACAAAGTGCAGGATCCGAATGATTCACCTCAATATCAATCATTTCCGTATCGGCATTGGATTTAGGACTAATAGCGGCGCGAATTTCATCCGCTTTTTCGATAAGCGTTTCCCGTTTCGATTGAGGCGAAAGAAGTCCGAGACGAAGCACCACACGCTCCATCACGGATTGGCCGACAATGACATTTTCATAGTAGGCCATGGGGTCTCCGGAGGTATAAAAAGTCTGGTCCAGCCCCAAAGCACTTTGATTAACGTTATGAGAAATTTTAACCCGAGAAACCGCCTGGTAGATTAAGGGGAGAGAATTGGTATAAGCAATGGTTCCAGCCAGCACCGAGATAAAGG
>CAYWRU010000129.1:0-4774 GCA_964460795.1 uncultured bacterium
AGATTCACAGCTTGATTCCAATGCACTCTTATCGGGAGAGGTCGTCATCTTACCCGCTGATATCCCTGTGGCGGGTGCGAACAATCATTCATTCGATGTGGGCTATCGTCCTTTAGCCGATGTCGAGCTGACTAAAGTCGTAGATAAACAGACTAGCAAGCGTGGTGAGACGATTCGTTATACCCTCACCGTGACGAATCAGAGCGCAGCGGCAGCGACAGGGGTTGAGGTATTAGAGCAGTTACCAACAGGCATACGCTATATCAACCACCAAGCAAGCCAAGGCAATTATGATGCAGGGACTGGGCTTTGGACAGTGGGCAGCTTGGCGAAGGGTGCTGCGGCGAGTTTAGTGATTGAGGCGATTATCAATTAACTGGAGGAAGCTATATTCAGCCAGAGTTATGGATAATCTGTTCTAATTTATAAATAAAATTTATTAAAAAATTAATTTATTTATAGCAATTTACTCGTTAAGCTTAACTAAGCTGAGTCAATAATAAAAAATTTACACAGTATTAAAACAAGGTTTAAACAAGGATTCGGGTTAGCTAAATGGCAGTGAGTAAACAAGGCTGGTCAGGGGTGTTGGGTGGTGTATTGCTGTTACCCCAGCTGGTGTTTGCAGATATTTCGGGTGTTGTTTTCCGTGATTTCAATGCGAATGGTTCGCAAGATAATACCGCAACTTTTAATGAGTTAGGTATTGCGGGTGTCACTGTCACGGCCTATGGAGCAACGGGTGCATTAGGGTCTACAACCACCGCCACAAATGGTAGTTATACCCTTGCTGGGGTCACTGGTGCTGTACGGGTTGAGTTCAGTACTCTCCCTACAGGTTATTACCCAACGGTAGGAAGTAAGCCAAGTGTACAGTTTGTCAGTGCGCCTGCTAGTGCCGTTAGCCTTGCTTTGAATTATCCGACGGATTATGTTGGTAAGCCAGATCCTTTAGTGGTTGCCTCTCATTATGTAGGTGGACATCCACTGGTCAATGCGGGGGCAGGTTCAGCACCGACTCAGCCTGTCATCACTCTTTTTAACTATAGCAACCGCAATTACAAAACCAACCCGGATGGGACAATCAAAAATGAGCTGCCTGATGGTGCGAGTTATTTGGTAGCTAATAAGCAAGTAGGTACGGTATTTGGACTGGCTTACTCACCTTATAGTAAAAAGATTTTTACAGCTGCTTTCCTTAAGCGTCATTCTGGTTTAGGTACTCTAGGCAGTGGCGGTCTTTATATGATTGATCCTGCTGGGACTTTTCCAAATACCACGGTTACCCCTTTAGTTGATCTGGATAGTTTGGGTATTCAAACCAATAATCCTAATACGAGTCACGCTTTGCATGTAAAAAGTAATGATGCTCGTGGTTTGTCATGGAGTTATTCTGAACCTACCAATGACCCTAGTGCTTTTGAGCAAGTGGGGCGAGTTAGTTTAGGGGATTTGGACTTGTCGGAAGACGGTCGTTATCTATTTGTTACCAATCTATATAAGAAAACTGTAGTCAGGATTGATCTGCAAAATCCACAAAATCCGCAAATACCCACGGCAGCTCAGTTGCAAGAATTTACGATGACAGCTCCGACTTGCACAGGGGGGGAATTTCAGCCATTTGCTTTAAAATATTACCGTAATGAGCTTTATATCGGTTCTTTGTGTGATGGCTCAGTATCCGCTAATAAAGCGGATGTAGCTTTCCAAATTATCAAAATGAACCCACAGACGGGGGCGAATAGTATCGTTTTTAGCTTTGGCAATTATAACAAAGGGCATATCTATGGCTCGCCTAGTCAATGGAGAGCATGGCTGAATGATCCCTATAATACAAGTGCACCGATGCAGCCCATGTTGACAGACTTAGAAATAGATGTGAATGGGGCGCTTATTATGGGTTTTGCTGATCGAACAGGCCATCAGCGGGGACATAATAATTACCAGCCTTATAGTAATGACAATGAAGAAGTCACTACGGCAGGGGAGATTTTACGCGCTTCTTATGATGCTCTGACAGGGACTTATAGTTTAGAAAGTAATGCTTCCGATGGTGTCAATACTACGAGTGGTGCTGGGAATAACCAAGGGCCTAATGGGGGCGAATTTTACCTAGGTGATACCCAAAGAATTCAGTGGTGGACAGGCAATACCACTCCCATCGAGGATGATCATAAGGAAAAATCCCAAGGTGGACTCGCCTTATTGCCCGGTAGTGACAAAGTGACGATGGGGACCATGAATCCTAAAGGGATGGCTTGGACGAGTGGGGTTGCTTGGTTAAGTAATACCACAGGAGCATTGACCCAAGATTTATATATTACCGACCGATTAGGGAAGTCAAATGGCATGGGGGATCTTGAACTCCTGAATGAATTGCCGCCTATCGAAATAGGAAATCGAATCTGGTTGGATACCGATAAGGATGGTATTCAAGATGCTGATGAACTGGGTATTGCGGGTGTGGCAGTGAAATTAATGCAAGGCAGTACCGAAATCGCAAATCTAACAACTAGTGCGGATGGTTCTTATGTGTTTAGTAGTGCAGCAGGTATTTCAACCAGCAGCCAAATTTATGGTTTAACAAGTTTAGTACCCAATACCGCATACACACTAAGTTTTCCTACAACAGTGACGGTCAGTGGTAAAGATTATGCTTTGACAACCGCTCAGCTTGGGGGCAATCCTGAGCTAGATTCTAATGCAGCGGCGACTGGTGAGGTATCGGTATCCACCGCTGATCTGCCAACGGTTGGGGCTAATAATTATAGTTTTGACGTCGGTTATACCGAGGCGGTTTTACCTGATCTTAAGTTGGTTAAAACCGTTGATAAATCGACCGCAAAACGTGGTGAAACGATTACCTATACCTTAACGCTCACCAATGAATCGACGACAGCAGCAAGTAATGTGATCATAAAAGATATTTTGCCCGCACAAATGACTTATATCAGTCAAAATGGGGAGGGTAGTTACGATACGATAACGGGGGATTGGACATTAGGTAATGTAGCAGGGTTAAGCAGCAAACAATTAACAATTACAGCAACTATTCAATAAAAAATTAATGTGGTTAGAACGCTAATAACAAAAAGGGTACGAGAATTATGAAAACAATAAAACCATCTAAACGCTTATTACTGACCTTTTGTGCAGTTGGCGTTTTAGCAGCCGCTGAATCTTCGTGGGCAGCTAGTACTTCAGTCGTTAACTGTGCGCAAGTCAGTGCTATGACAGAAAGTGATAGTGATTCCACAGTGAATAATGCGGTGTGGAGTAACCCCATGGTGGTAGGGGATGCTAAGGAAGATGATGAGGCTTGCGTGGCATTAACCGTGCAATCTGTGTATGACTTAGGTGATGCTCCCGATTCTTATGGTACTTTAGCAGCCAGTAGTGGCGCTTTGCATGAGATCATTCCGGGCTTAAAACTAGGTGCGAATATTGATGATGAAACGGATGGTCAACCTGATGCGGCCGCTGCTTTAGATGGCACCGATGAAGATGGCGTGAATATTCCCGCTCTAACCGATGGTCAGGCTCTCACTTTAAGTGTGAATGCAACGAATACTACGGCTAAAGCCGGTACTTTAGTGTGCTGGATTGACTATAACGGTGACGGCAAATTTGCAACGGATGGCACTGAGTCTGGTGCAGTGGCTGTGCCTGCAGGGACTAATGCGGCGGCTTTAGATGTGGTAATGCCGCAAGTACCAGCAACAGCTACTGCAGATACCAACGGCAGCAGCTATGCGCGTTGTCGCTTAAGTACTGATACCTTGACTGCTTCTAATCCAAATGGGGTCGCAACCGATGGTGAGGTTGAAGACTACAAAGTGAGTTTCGTCGCTAAACCACAGTTTGACTTAGCCTTAACTAAGAAGCCTAAAGCGGGTCAAGCTGCCACAGTTAAAGCGGGCGATACTGTGACTTATACGATTGAAGTCCTCAACCAAGGTACAGTCGATGCTCAAGCTATTGTGATTACCGATTATATTCCTACGGGTATGACGGTTGATCCAACCGATACAAAGTGGACTGTGAATGGTGCGACCGCTTCGACGACGATTGCGACCTTAGCAGCGGGAGCAACGACTACAGTTGATATTAAATTGATCATCGATAGCAAAACAGCTGCGGGTGATTTAGTGAATGCGGCTGAAATTAGCTCTGCTAAAGATGATAAAGGTGCGGCGGCTACCGATATAGACTCTACTGCAGACACCAACCCAGCGAATGAAACGGGTATTGTCGATGATGTCACGGACAATAGTGGTAATGATGAAGATGATCATGACACAGCTAAAGTGACGGTTGCACCGACTGTTGACCTTGAGTTGACCAAAACGCTGGATAAATCCACAGCACGTCGTGGTGATACCGTGAAGTACACCTTAACGGTCACTAACAAAGGCCCTGATAATGCCACTAATGTGAAAGTTGCGGATGTCTTACCTAGCAGCTTGACCTATGTGAGTGATGATTCAAATGGTGCTTTCGACACGGCTGGTGGTGTTTGGAGTGTGGGTGATTTGGCTAATGGTGCGAATAAAGCCTTAGTCATTACCGCTACTGTAAAGTAAGCGCTCTTTAACTGAACAAGGCCGAGGCAGCTTGCTGCTTCGGCTTTTAGATGCATTTTTATTTTGATTTATGGTTTTATTTTGATCCACCGTTTATTTTTTTAAGACAGTATTTAGCAGACATCAAATTACAACAAGTGCCAGGGCATTAATGATGAAAATAACAAAGCTCCCTTTAAGCATATCTATGC
>CAYWRU010000130.1:0-4728 GCA_964460795.1 uncultured bacterium
GAAGCGGCGGTAGCGCGGTTTCTGCCAATGTCTTGCCTTATCGCGTGCTGTTCGGATCGATGCCGTTGGTGCTGCCATAACTGCCGGCAGAACCAGGGATTGTGACGGAGCCGCCCGGTCCCCACCCACTGGGTGCGCCAGCCGGGCCATCGCGACCGACTGACATGCCGCCGTCCAAGCCCATGGTGGGACCGATGTCGGTAGGGCTGACGGCTGTTGGAACTTGCCCTGTCAGCACGCTCATCAAGCGGCTGAGAAGGCCACCACTTGGTTGGGCTGCTGGAGCGACAGAGGGCTGGATGGCCTTAGCCGCCGCTTGCACGAGTTGATTGCCAGCAACAGGGTTAGACCATGTCGTGCCGTCGTCGATCGAGAACATGGTTTGATTGAATTTCGGGTCGTATCTGCCTATTTTGCTGCCTGATAGGCGACTGACCGTACTGCCGTCCGTCGCAATACCAGTCGTTGCCGAGCCGTTCCAAACGTCCATTGCGCTTGACTGGCGTTGCTGGGCGGCCGGCAGGCTCTTTGTCACTGAAGGAACAGCATTGGTGACAGCTGGCGTAATCTGAGCCGGGGCAACATCCTCGACAGGCGCCGCCACCGTCGGCTGGGGAGCGACCTCAACTGTTTCAAGTGCCGGGACAGTGGGGGTTGCTGCCGTTCCCAGGACATCGAAGTTGGTTGGCAAGTTGCCGCTGAGATCCGTGGGTGGCTGCTGACCGATGTTCAGCATGCCGGCCTGCGCAAAACTCTTCGCTGCCTCTTCGTAGCCGGCTATTTGCTGCGGAGTCATCGTTTGAGCCGGGAGGCTCGGCGTGGCAGTCGTGGCAACATTAGGCGTCCATTCGCCAAATCCATTAATCCGACCGTTCCCTGCCAGGTTGACCAATCCAGCCCCAAAGCCAGCCTGAGCCATTTCGGCATAGGCACTCTTCTGCTCTGGCGTCATCGTCACTGAAGGCGCAGTTCTTGAGGCTGAAGCCAATGACGCCTCTGCTGTTGGGTCGGTCGTGTCCATTTCGGTGCCAGCGGTCACGATTTCCGAAGGGATGGCTGCTCGAGCAGCCGTCAAGCCATCCGCGAAATTGGATTGCGCGACTTGATTTGCCGGAACGTCAGCCGGTATCGACGTCCTCTCAAAACTCAACATATTGCCGTTCGCGTTGGCCTCATCGACGGCCGATTGGAGGTCGATGGACTGTTGCTGAACCCTGTCCCTCATCGCCTGCATTTCCGGTGAGTTGACGCCAAGGCTAGGCTGCGCTGCGACGGTCGCGGGCGATTTCGCGGCACCGTCAATAGCGGCTTGCATCGGATTATCTGTCATACTGAAGGATGACGGGGTTGGCCCGCGCACGGCGCCGTCGATGGCGGCTTGCAGGGCGTTATCAGCCGAGAGTGATGGCGTGGGGCCGCGCGCAGCGGAATCCACGGCCGATTGCAGCGCGTTAGTATTGGTAGATGACGAGGGCACTTGACCGCCGTTGATCGCAGAGATAGCCGCGGACAGCGCCTCAGGCGAGTTGATCATGTCAGGCGTGATCGATGCCGTAGGCACAGCAGATGGCACCACAGGATTGGACGCCGACATGAGTCCTTCGGTGAAGCTGGGGTCAAATTGAGACTGGCCAGTCGCGTTGACAAAAGCTCGGGCAATGTCTGCCTGCGAGATCGGGACATTTTGAGGCCCGGCAAACCGGCTCTGTGGCGATGCAATGGCGCGGTCACTTTTGGCCACGTCCACCGTCGGCATTGATCCGATACGACCGCTCTTTGCAACATCCACCGAAGGCATTGCGGTCGTCCGCTGAGCATCCATGCCTTGTTCGAGCCCGGCGACTGATAGAGCGTCTGAAAGGGCTCGCGGAGTGTTGATTTGTGCCGGGATCGAAACCGTCTTCACAGAACGAGCGACAGGACCAACTTCTTCTCCGAAGCGTGACATATCCACGCTTCCGATCCGCGAGCCCTTTGCTGCGTCTACATTGGCCATCTCTGGCTGCCCTGGCTGAACGCCCTGGGCCACCTCAACGTTCGGCATATAGTCCCGTTGAGCCAACATCCCCGCTCCCATGCTCGATAGGGCGGCTTGCAAGGCTTGCGGAGAGTTGATGGCGGCCTGAGGTGACTGAAGACTTTGGGCCAGAGCCATATCAGGCATTTGGGTCAGCGCAGAGATCGCTGGAATTCCGGTCGAGATATTTGGGTCCACCATCGAGAGTGGCGCCGCAGAAAGCAGGGCGGGGTTCTGAGTGATGTTGAGGATGTCCGGCCGCGCCTCAGGGGTCGGCATTCCTTCTTCTGCAGCAAGTCTTTGCTCGTACTCGGCGCGCTGAGCTGCGGCAGATCGAGCAGTAGCAAGATTTGTCGGTGCCCTGGTCCCGACCGCTGTTCTTATCCCCCTCTCCTGGGGATCTTCAAAATACCGGTGCCCGCCATCGACGGCATCTATCTGATTGAGCCCAGGAGGAAGGTTGTCGACAGCGCGAGGCATCGCGTAAAAAGTCGCGGTAGTCGTGGGGCCGAACTCATTGACGTTATCGATCGCCTGTTGCGCGAGTTCGACGTCTGCCCCCGCCGGCAATCCCTTGGCGTACGCGTTAAATTCCTTCTGGATTCCAACGACTTGTTGAGGTGTGACACCTAGGGAAATGGCTCTATTGGCGATGACGCTAGCAATGGCAAGTGCGTCACGCCAAGTAGCCTCCGGACTGGCATAGGTCATCTCCCCAGCGACAACCTGTGCCGGTGAGCGGGCAATAACAGCCATGGCGATTCCAATGAAAAAGGCGGCTCAAGTGCCGCCTGGTTGCTCTTTCAGCCGAACTTACGGCCTCACTATTTCGTGCACTTCTATGCCGAGGGAAGTAGCTTTCTTTGCAGTGAGCCAGTTCATTTTTTCCGGCGCCGCCTCGGTCGCGAATACAATCGCAGGCGGTTGCATTCCCATCTTGGTCATGTAGTTCCCGACAAGGGCATTCGCGACCGCGCTTACGACAGGCTTCCCATCCTTCATCACAAAGACCGCATGGAACCCAATTTTTGCTTTGTTCTCCATCAGCCTCGGGTTGCCTGCGATCCAAGCAAAGGCACAGGCTGAAGCGCAGATCCGATCATTCTTGACCAGTGTCGCGAAGCTGCGGCGCGATATTTCCTCGCCAATCAACAATGAAGCTGCGGCGTTGCCACCGTCGCCCTCAAACACAACCGTTGTCGGGCCTGCGATCTGCTTTGCTACGTTCTTGAACTTCGTCGCGTCTCCGCGGTCTAAGCGGCCAGCGACAATGATATGGCCGTTCTTCGCAGCTATGTCCGCTGCCGCCGCTGGAAAGACGGACAAACTAGCAGCGATGACGGCGAATATGCGTGTGAGCATGTCGTAAAGGTGGCCCTTTGGTTTCCGTTCGTCAAGACGACGGGGCCACACCGGCGTGCAAACGATCAGAGGATAAACTCATTCTCGGTCAACGCTATTTCACCTTGAAGCAACAAGATGAAGTCCGCGTTGCTATCTCCATCGTCATCTACGGCCACATGCGTTTTACCAGCAAGGCGGAAAAACACGACCTCGCCCATTGTCCCGGTGAAGTCGCCTTCTCCGACGAACCTATATGATCCCATGCCCGACAGATCTATTTTGTCGAGTTGGGCTTTGCTGAAGTCGGTAATCGTATCTCCAGAGTCTGGCCCATCGAAGGGGCTATCTTCTAAGCTTGAAAATATGAAGCGATCGGCACCAGCGCCGCCACTAAGGTTATCGGCTCCGCTCCCACCATACAAAGAGTCGTTACCTCCGAAGCCGAGCAATGTGTCATCCTGGTCGTTGCCGGACACTCTGTCATTCTTGGAGAAAATCTTTGTTAGAAGCCTGAAGTCATCATCCTGCGCGATGGTGGATGCAGCCTTCATGAATACCTTGGCGCTCACATCGAAGCCTGCAACTGCTCCATATGAATCCCCATTCAAATAGGCTGCATACCCTTCGATAGACCCACCTATAAGGTCACCTTGCTTATTATATTTGAAGTTGCCGCCACGAAAATCGACGATTGCTCCATCGCCCAAGTCAAGGACGTACTGTTTTCGAGTGGCTTTCGTTTCCTCCCCAAGAAACAGAACACTGTAGTTGATAGTGCTCATGTTTGCTGCAAAGCCTTCACCTATCTGAAACGTGGCCATCACACCCTCCCTGGCGTTAGCCCTTAAAGGTGAAGCTTGTCAGCCTTCGCGTCAAGATGGATAGTTATGGCTCCTTGGGAGGGGAATTCATGGCAAGCAAAGAGTCCGAGAGAATGTTCGCCCGCATCCTCATGCTGGAGCACCTTATGGAGCAGGTGCTTTTGATGGCGGCGAACAATTATCCAGACCCGCGAGCGGCAATCGAAGGTCTCCGACGACGTACACTAGAGGGACTGAAGACTGCAACGTTACCCGGCTCCACCGACGCAATTCAATCCGACTCCATGATGCAGACTGTTGAGGAGGTGACGGACGAGCTTTACCAGCGCCTTCTTTCTCGAATCCCGAGTTGATGGGCTCACTCATATCAGCCTCCTTACTGCGTCAGCGGAACCAATTGCCCGCCCTGGAAAATCAATCGGCGCCCGTCTGGATGCGTGAACGTGTCACCCTCTTTATATGCCACAGTCGGTGGCGTTACTTCCGCCTCGGTTACCCCTGGGCCTTCGCTCATCCGACCGGACTTCGTCATCTGGGTCAGGCGCG
>CAYWRU010000131.1:0-4656 GCA_964460795.1 uncultured bacterium
ACTGCTGGCTAGTGTTTGCTATGGAAGCACAGCTTGGGCAGAGTGTCGAAATACACAAGATTTTGGCACATGGCTAAATAATTTTAAGCAAGAAGCGATCGGCACTGGTCTCTCCGCTGAGGTGGTGAATAATGCTTTAAATGGCATTACCCTCGATCAAAGCGTCATTCAACGGGATCGCTCCCAAGAAGTATTTGCTCAAACCTTTTTGGAGTTTGCTGGCAAGAAAGTTTCTAGTTATCGCTTATCGAATGGCCACAAGCAAATGCAGGCCAATGCCAAGCTCTTCCAACGGATTGAGCAGGAATATGGCGTACCCGCCCCGATGCTAACGGCTTTATGGGCTTTAGAAACAGATTTAGGGGCAGTCACGGGGGATTTTCCTACACTCCGCTCATTAGCAACCCTCGCTTATGATTGTCGTCGCCCTGAGCGTTTTCGCCCTGAATTAATCCATGCCCTGTGGCTTGTTCAAAAAGGTGATCAAACCTCTGCAAGTATGCGGGGGGCTTGGGCGGGTGAATTGGGGCAATTGCAATTCTTACCTTCGGGTTATAATCAGCAAGGAGTGGATTTCGATGGGGATGGGCATCGTGATTTAATTCGTTCCAAAGCCGATGCTTTAGCCTCTGCGGCAAATTTATTGCGACATCACGGTTGGCAAGCGGGGCAACCTTGGCTAGTGGAAGTGAAACTACCCCGCGAAATGGATTGGTCAAAAGCTCGTTTAGATAATCGCTTGCCTTTATCCGAATGGTCAGCGATGGGAGTTACTGAAGCCGATGGTGATCCTTTGCGCCCGAATGGTCAGGCCGCTTTATTATTACCGATGGGGCGCAATGGCCCTGCTTTTCTAGCTTTTGCCAACTTTGACGCCATTCGCCAATGGAATGAATCGACCGTCTATGCAACCACGGCGGCTTATTTAGCGACGCGCTTTGCGGGGGCTAAGCCTTTATATGCGGGTCATGCGCCGGTGCAAAAACTGTCGATCCCTCAAGTTCGGCAGTTGCAATCACAATTGGCAGCGCGTGGTTTGCCGGTGGGTAAGATCGACGGAATTATTGGGGAAGATACCCGTAATGCTGTACGAATGATCCAGCAGCAATTAGGTTTGCCAGCCGATGGTTATCCTGATCAGGTTTTATTGAGTAAGCTTTAAAACCCAATGACTGAAGGCAAAGTAAGTGACTTGCTTTGCCTTAAAGCTCAAACCCTCCGCAATTCACGCGGCAACACAAACGAGATATTCTCAGTAATCCCTGAGTTTTGTACTTCTACCGTTGCCCCCAGCTGCTGCAAATGCGCTAGCACACCATCCACTAAAACTTCAGGGGCTGAAGCGCCAGCAGTTAAGCCAATCCGCTGTACACCCTCTAACCATTCAGGACGAATATCGTTCGCATCATCAATTAAATAAGCTGGTGTATTACGTTTCTCAGCTAATTCACGTAACCGATTGGAATTAGAGCTATTCGGTGAGCCTACGACCAGCACTAAATCACAAGTTTCCGCGAGCATTTTCAAGGCATCTTGGCGATTTTGGGTGGCATAACAAATATCATCTTTACGTGGCCCCACAATCGCAGGGAATTTAGTACGCAAAGCATCAATCACAATCGCGGCATCATCGACCGATAAAGTGGTTTGGGTCACAAAAGCCAGCTTTTCAGGATTCTTCACTTCTAAAGCAGACACCTCTTCAGGTGAATCTACTCGATAAATCTGCCCCCCAAAGCGAGTTTCATACTGTCCCATTGTGCCTTCCACTTCAGGGTGATTTTTATGCCCAATCAGAATCGTCTCGCGACCTTCACGACTATAGCGTGTGACTTCGACATGGACTTTAGTCACTAAGGGGCAAGTGGCATCAAATACTTTCAAACCCCGTTGTTTGGCCTGCTCTTGCACTGCCCGCGAAACCCCATGAGCACTAAAAATCACCGTGGCATGGTCTGGAACTTCATCCAGCTCCTGCACAAAGACTGCGCCTTTGTCACGCAAATTATTGACTACAAAGCGATTATGCACAACCTCATGGCGCACATAAATCGGTGCACCCAAAACTTCTAAAGCGCGATCCACTATTTCAATAGCACGATCCACTCCAGCACAAAAACCACGGGGATTAGCGAGCGTTACTTGCATGAAGCTAGCCTCTAAAACTGAATGAATAAGGATTGTATCAAGAATGTGACTAGCTTTTTAGATCAATGACCATGCCTTCCGCACGATCTAATTGAATTTGCTCTAGCTTTTGCCCCAGGACATAAGCCCGCCCATGCAAGCGCTCATACCCTGCTAAGCTAAATTCAAATTCATAAATACGCCGCAAATTAACCTGCCCCGATTCGGCGCGCGCGAGCTTAATTTTTTTTAAAGCCACCGTTTGATCCAGTAATTGCGCACCGATTTCCCGACAGGCCAGTGCTGCCGCTTGAATCGCCCGCTCACGGCTTTTTAGGCTGTCTTGCCAGAACCAAGCCAGTGCTAACAAACTAGCGATGAAAATAAAAATACCCATAATCTCGTTGTCTAAGTGGCCTCAATTTAAGGAGAAGTTTAGTGTTCGTTAACTGAGCAGGTTTAGCAAATACACCTATTTATACCGCCAAATCTACGCTTTTATTTGTGTATGATGCAAAACAGCTAAAAGGCCTCAGCTACTTAATCTGGAAAATGCCCAATCGCAAAAATCAACTCCATTATTCGGAACTAATTTTTAAAATATACTTGATGACGTGCCGCTTTGCGAAGCATATTAACGCTATTAACTAATCCACTGGACTCGGAGATTTTATGACGACTCAGGCTACCTCTGCTTTGCCCTCTTATACTTTTGCCGATTTGCAAGGTGTCAGTGTATTCATTACCGGCGGTGGCTCAGGGATTGGAGCAGCTTTAACAGAGGGCTTTTTACAACAAGGTGCCAAAGTTGCTTTTGTACAGCGCACTGATGCCAGCGAATTTTGTGATGCGATGGAGGCTAAATACGGTGTACGCCCTCTCTTTATTCTCTGCGATATTATCGACATTGATGCGCTAAAAGTGGCTTTACAACAAGCGGTGGATGCCCACGGTACGATCAAAGTATTGATTAATAATGCTGCGGTTGATAATCGCCATCGGTTGCAAGACTATGATCCAGCCGATTGGGATCAATCGCTGAATGTGAATTTGCGCCCCCATTTTTTCACAGCGCAATGGGTCGCAGCGGGTATGAAAGCATTAGGGGGTGGGTCTATTATTAATTTTTCCTCTATTTCCTACCTGATGGGAAATGCGGGCTATCCTGCTTATGTGGCAGCCAAAGCAGGGATTACAGGGCTAACGCGCGGTTTAGCACGCGAATTAGGGAGGGATAATATTCGGGTCAATGCCCTTCTCCCCGGCTGGGTTATGACCGAGCGGCAAAAAGAACTTTGGGTGACTCCACAAGCTTTAGATGAACATCTGGCTCGGCAGTGCCTGAACCAACTGTTGCAGCCTGAAGATATGATTGCTCCTAGTTTATTTTTAGCCTCAGATGCTTCACGCGCCATGACTGGGCAAGCTTTAGTCGTCGATGGCGGTGTCGTGGTAACAGGATGATACAAGGTAGCCTCTGAAACCTTAGACGGATTCAGTACTGCCAAGTTACAAATAGGGAATGGCGTTCATTGGCTACTTCGACAAGTACCGTCGCTTGAATCGTTCGTTAATAAAAATAATAAACTAATAGAATTAGATAATTAACGTTCTAATATCAAGCAAAAGCCAAGGGATAACAAATTTCCTTGGCTTTATCAGCTTACGCTCTATCTTTATAACGAGTTGAGCTTAAGGCTTACAAATCGGCTTATTGAAAGCATTCACTACTCCCAACACACCTGTAGGATCAAAGTCCGCTGCTGAAGGCACTAACTGAGTAAAATCAAACTCACCCTTCTCATAAGCACCCAGCATAGTATTAGCATACCTATTGATATTCGCGGGTTGTTCTAACCAAGAGGCCATATCCTGTGCTTTTTTAACATTACTTTGCTGCTGTAACCATTGACGAGTTTTTAAAGCTTGCTGCTTAGCTTGATCGAGTAACTGATCCTTGGCTTGTTTAGTTAGATTTTTTTGTACGGATTTACCCCCTAATTTAGCAGCCTTGATACCCGCATTTCCTGCCCCTGCGGTCGTTACCAAGGCAGCCACATTTAAGGCAACTTCGGTACTTGATTGAACTTGCTCTAAAATAGCCAAGGCACAAGCAGCCTCATTCACACCACAAGCTGCACCACAATTGACTGGAAAATCTTTCGGGCAGCTTGACCAACACACAGGGCCTACACCGGCTGAGCCTTGTTTACATTGGGGATAACATAGCCCACCCGTCATATCTTGCTCCATCCCTGTGGGGCAAGTAGCACCTTTACCAACACCCCGCCCATAAGATTGCTTAACACAAGAAACCCCCGTATCAGTCATCCCCGCCGGACAAGTTGGGGTACAAATACAACAACCTTCATTGCGAAAGCCAGCCTTGCATTTGGGATAAACAACGGCCCCATTCTTTTCACAATTTCCACGTCCACTTTTAGCCTCGCAACGTTTAAACATGCCAGAATCATTGAGTGGATCACCAAACTCCCAAGGAAAGCCCGCTCCTCGTCCATACGCAGCCGG
>CAYWRU010000132.1:0-4641 GCA_964460795.1 uncultured bacterium
CGACGGCTACGGCTCCTGCTACGGCTACGGCTACGGCTCCGTCTACGGCGTCGGCTACGGCGACGGCGACGGCGGAAACTAAAACAAAAACCCGCGCCATACGACCTGACGCGGGAACCAGAAAGAACGAACGAATGCAAGAAAACACACTGAGCCTTCAAAGGCAAGCAGCAACCGGAGAGCTGGCGACCGCAGCAGCAGCGGCACTCTCTAAGGCGACCATCGAAGCCAAGTTCGCCATCGCGGTTCACCGTCCGCGCAGCGTGGAAGGGGCGCGAGTCCGTCTCCTCGAAAACTGCAAGCGCAAGGGGTTCGCAGAGGGAGCCAAGTGGAAGATTCCCCGCTGGGATTCCAAGGAGCGAAAGTATGTGGACACTGAGGGGTTCTCGATCCGCTTCGCCGAGGCGGCGATCCAGAGCTGGGGAAACGTCGATGTGTCCGCGAACATCGTCTTCGAGGATGATCTGAAGCGCATGGTTAGGGTTACCGTAACGGACCTTGAGACTAACATCTCGTTCACGGACGACGCGGTCCTGAACAAAACCGTCGAACGATCGAAGATCAACGAGTCTCAGGTGGTTATCGCCGAGCGGCTGAACACGGACGGGAAAAAGGTCTACATTGTGCGGGCCACGGAGGATGAGCTTTTGCAGAAGGTCAATTCCGCCAAGTCCAAGGCCATCCGGACAAGCGGGCTCAGGTTGCTCCCCCAGGACATCCTGGACGAAGCTTGGGACGTTTGCACCGATGCCGTGGCGAAGGGCGGAAAAGACCCGCAGAGCGACACCAAGAAGCTCGTGGATGCATTCGCGACCATCGGAGTCTCCCCAACCGACCTTGAGAAATACCTCGGGCATCCGATCAAGTCTGTCAGTCCGTCAGAGTTGGACGACCTGCGGAAGGTGTTCGCAGCGGTGAAAGAGGGCGAGACCTCCTGGTATGACTACGTGAAGTCTAAGACGGTCGAGGTGAATGCGGAGCCGGTAAAGGAATCGGTGAAAGAACCAGCCAAGGCCGAGAAGACCGACGATATCCCGATGGACTCCACACCCCAAGACAAACTCGCCACCATCATCACGTCCGAAGGCATCAGCTTCGACACGTTCAAGGATTGGATGATTAAAACCATGACGCTTGACGAGTCTGTCGTGTGTGATGACTTCAGCATGATCCCCACTCAGACCGCTGATTCTCTCCTGGCGCGTCCAAAGATCCTGAAACCCGCAATTAAGATGATGAAGGCAGGAGGTGCGAAGTGAGCGAGTTTGAAACCAAAAATGCACTCATCAAGAGCGCTCGGCTTGAGCTAAGCGATTCCGGGTTCCTCACAGCTTGGCTTTCCCTTGATTACGGAGGTGCAGCGCAGGGCTTTGGTGGGCGCGTCTTACATCTGTCAAAGGACTCCAAGCGCTACGACGCAACAATGCCGTACGCTGGGGAGTGGATTCTGCGCGTTATGCAGATTGCTGGAGTGTCACGGTGGGATCAGCTTCCAGGTAAAGCGATCAGGGCCAGGGCTAGTTTTTCCGAGGTTTGGTCGATCGGTCACATCCTTAATGATGATTGGTTCACCCCAGTCGAGGACTTTGAAACGATTAGGGCTGGAATCAATGGAGGTGCGAAGTGAGCGCAGCTCTCGAGATGGAATCCACCGCGATCGTCGCCATGGGTCCAGCCGTGGACCTCCGGCTCGTGGAGCCAGACGAGTTCAAGCAGGCGAAGACCATCGTGCTTCAAATGCTCTCCGGTGTGGGCGAGATCACCACCCGCGAGGAGCTGGAAGCGGCGGTCGATGCCTCTGCGAGCGCTGGATTTCTACTAGGCCGTGTCGAGGAGATCCGGAAGAAGGTTAAGCAGCCTTACTGGGACGCAGGGAAGGCCGTTGATGAGTTCGCCAGCAAGATCGTCGAGCGGTTGATCTACGCCCGCGCTCTGGCTGATAAGCAAATCGCCGCATTCAAGCGGAAGGAGTTAGAGGAGCAACGCAAGGTCGAGGCGGCAGCACAAGCTGAGCAGCGCAGGCTGGAAGCGGAACGTCAGGCGGCTATTGCGGCGGCTCGCAGAGCTGAGACCGAGGAAGCCCGCAACGCTGAGCTGGCAAAGGCGAAGGCAGCAACTGAGGCGGCGAAGACGGTTCTCCCTCCTCCCGCCGCTCCAAAGGTGGCCGGCCTGACCTCCAAGCCGGTCAAGGTTGGGGTTGTGGTGGACGCGGCTCTTGCTTACCAGCATAGGCCGGAATTCTTCGAACTCGTGGAGAAAAAGGCTGTGATTAAGGAAGCGATCCGAGGTGGCTTCTCTGGCTGCCCGGGCGTGGTTGTGAAGGAGGAATTGGAGGTGAGGACGCGATGAAAACACCGAAGATTTGCGCGGTTCATGACTGCGGCAGGAAGCACCTGGCCAAGGGATATTGCGCAGCCCACTATCAGCGCGTTCACAATGGGAACCTCAACCCCTCAAGGCCGGTCACAAAATCGAAATTCGGATCCGAGAATGGGCGCTGGAAAGGCGGTCAGACCCACGACGGACATGGGCGAGTTATGATCTTAAAACCGGACCACCCGAACGCAAACGCATGGGGATACGTCTACCGCTACCGACTGATCGTCGAGAGGCAGCTTGGACGATTTCTGCAACCGTGGGAAATCATCCATCACAAGGATGGGGATTGCTCGAATGATCACATTGAGAATCTGGAAGTAATGACGCAGTCGGAGCATGCCAGGATCCACGTCCCAGACATGCACAATGAGGTATGGATGGAAAAGCAGCTAAGTATGCCTCGAGACAAAGAAGGGAGGTTTACTTGAACAGATTAACGATGGTATTCGACGTAGAGACATCGGGAAAGAAGCTCGACGGCGTTCGCGCTTCCGACCCGCGTCAACCTCACATTGTTTCATTCGCTGGCCTAGTTTTGGATGAGAGCTGGAACGAGATTACATCCGTCCACCACATCGCAAAGCAGGATGGGTGGGAATCCGAGCCTGAGGCCACAGCGATTCACGGCATCACCAAAGAGCGAAGCCTCACCGAGGGAATCGACGAAAAGGAAATTGCGGAGATTGCCTTGGGCATGATCACGCAAGCCGACAGGTGCGTGGCTCACAACATCCAATTCGATTCCTTCGTTGTCCGGTGCGCTCTACGTCGGTATGGGTTGCTCCAAGGCGATTCCGAGGAAGAGGGCAAGTCGATCCCATGGGCCATCAAGGGTAAGGAATTTTGCACGATGTGGGCCACGACTCCGCTCTACAAAATCCCAGGCAGGTTCGCTGGGAAATACAAGTGGCCGAAGCTCAAGGAGGCTTGCGAAATCCTGCTGGGTGAAAAGGTCCAGGAGGGCCACCACGACGCACTTGAGGACGTGAGAGCGTGCGCGAGGTTGTATCGGTGGCTCTCCGAGAATGGCCACGTAAAGGAAAGGGAGGTGGTGGTGTGATTGAATGCCCGGCTGTCATTTTTCGGGTGAACACGATTCCGGTAGGCCAACCCCGGGCGAACGCGTGCGGGATGGGCGGATTCGTGCGGATGTATACCCCAAACACCGCCGACCAGTTCAAGGCTGATGTTCGCCGGGCAGCTCTTCAAGAGTGGGACGGGGTGAAGCTGGAGGGGCCGCTGAAGATTCAGGCGATGTTCATCCTGCCCAGGCCGCAAGGTCACTACCACAAACGAAAGTCCGGCGCAGTCCTGCGCTCTGACGCACCTCAGTGGTGCTCGGTAAAACCCGACATTGACAACCTAACCAAGGCTGCGATGGACGCGATGAGCGATCGGATCGTGAAGGGTATCACCGACGCCGGCCTCTGGCATGACGACTGCCAGGTGGCATGGCTGGATGTTCGCAAAGTTTACACCAAGGACGGATCTGAGCCGGCCGCTTTGGTGTCAATCTATCGGCTCGACCAAAAGAACGAACATGGCACGCACGACTAAAAAACTGAAGAGCCTCGCAGAGCTCCCGCCTGTGGAGGACACAAAGGTGGAAGATCCAAAGCCTAAGCAGGCGAAGCAGGAGAATCCGGAACAGAAGCCGAAACCCGCGGAGAAGCGGGAAACCAAGCAGATCAAGCACACGTTCACGCGAGAGGAACGTGAGAAGCTGAGCGGTGAACTGGTGCAGCACATCCAAGAAACCGACCGTCTTGAGATTGAATTCCAAGGCATCAAGGAACGCTACAAGGGTAGCATCACCACCAGCCAGGGCCGCGTTGCTGAGGTCACCGGCAAACTCAGCTCCGGGTGCGAGTGGCGCTGGCAGGAGTGCCGCGTCGAGTTCGACCACAAGGCGGGTAAGAAACGCTACTTCCGGACCGACACTGGCGAACTCGCGCTCCTGGAAGACATGACCCGGGAGGACTACCAGCTCAAGCTTGTGCCCGACCCGGACAAGTGCCAGTTCGAGAAGGCCACTGTCAAGACCTTCGAGCTGTGGAAGGCCGACAAGGACCTCGGGACCCTCACCATTGGGAGAGCGGGTGGCCAGTGGTATTTTGGAGCCCAGCTCGTGATCGGCTCGCGCAAGGGCGACATGCCGCTCAGTCCGGAGGGGAAGGCGCACAAGAACCGGTTTGACTGCGTGAGGCAAGGTGCCAAAGCCGTGTTGGCCTGGATCAAGGACGTTGCTCCTGAGTTTGTCGA
>CAYWRU010000133.1:0-4573 GCA_964460795.1 uncultured bacterium
TAGCGATTCAAGAGCCATCGGCGGATTCCCTCTTTGCGTTGGCGTGATCGTCTGCAGCCGAGTTGACAATCACAGCCCCGTCACCCGCACAAACAGCACGCCACCGGGCACTGGTGGTCCGCGCTGGATTGTCAGCGTGTCGATCTGGCTGTCATCCTTCCAGACGCCGGCGTGCGTCATAGCATCGAGAGTCACCTTCAAAATATTGTCCAGATCGCGCCTCGAATGATCTGGCGGGTTCGCCAGGACATCCACGCGCACAGGCCCGCAGAATCGCTCGAAGACCGCCCCCTGCAAGCGGCAGGCGCACTCCTGCTTGAAGCGCTGCGTCTGCGCGGTCGTCCGGACGCCGCGTCGTGTGCGCGCTAGGTAGTGGTTCGCGGACGGCGGATACGGGAGGGTGAATTCCGCGATCATGGCGTGACGATCACCGCGTATGTCGATGGCCGAGTGATCGCCACGTAGGCGAGCCTTGAAGCGTCTGAGCCCCCGTTGTTGGGCAGGCTTCCCCAATCGATCAGCACGGCATCGAACGTACTGCCCTGGCTCTTGTGGATGGTCAGCGCATATGCGTGCCGGATGTTGGCGTACCGGTTGCGCAGCGCCCATGCCCCTTGGCTCGCTGCCTTTGCAGCGTCAAGCGACGACTGCCTAGTTGCCCTGCTTCCGTTCTCTGCATCCTGCTTCAGGCGTCTCCACTCGCCGAACTTGGTGGAGATCATCTCGTCAAGATGCTGTCTGCTCTGCGCCACCCAAACGGCCCCCTGCCGGCAGTTCTCGTTCTCCAGGGTCACCCTCCAGGCGGGGATCTCCGGCGACGCCTCGTGTCTGGCCGGATCGATGTCGACCACGGTTAGGAGTTCGCTGGTGCGCACCTGTATCGCCTCTTCCTTACCGCGCATCACGAAGCTATCCTGAGCGATGACCTGTTCCCCCACTGCGAAGCCGTCGGGGCTGCCCGGGAAGAGCGCGGCATGCACGGCTGCGTTGTGTGCAACGCAGGCCCGATTGGTAAACGCCAGGATGCGGGCGTCCAGCCCCTCGCGAAACGCACCGACCGCCCAGTTGCGCAGAAGCGCATCGCCACCCGGCGCGATCGCCAGAAATCGGCCATCCTCCGGGACGAGTTGCCGGGCTAGCTCGCTGAGCTGCGGGCCGGAGTTGGCTTCGATCATCGAGCGCAGAACGACGGACAGCCGGATGGATGGATGATCCTCGGCTTGGCGGACGACCTCCGTGAGGCGTACCTGGAGTGGAACGAGTTCGATGTCGAATGCCGGGCTCATGGAATCGGCTCCGACTGGAGCAAGCTGCGCCGGGTCTCCGACGAACAGCACCCGGCATCGACGCCGATTGGCGAGGATGGCCGAGAACATTTCATGGCTGACCATGGACGCCTCGTCGATGATGGCGAGGTCGTACTCGGCGAGCCTGGGCGAGCCGTCCCTGCTCAAGCGATGCTCGCCCGATTCGAGTTCGGTCAGGCGCAACCCCAGCGCTGCCTGCGTCGTCATCGAGTCGCAGTCGTGCTTTCCGAGTTTCGCCGCCAGAACGGCAAGCGCCTTGTGAGTCGGCGCGGTGACCAAGATCCGAAAGAAGCCCATGGCGCGGAAAAGCGCGAGCAGGAGCTGGGAAACGACGGTGGTCTTCCCAACGCCGGCAAACCCGGACAGGGTGGCGACACCATGAGGAGTCTTGCCGACGGCGAATTCTTCGATGGCGTCGAGAGCGTCTTGTTGAGCTGAGGTCAGGGCAATCATGGCTTCCGTGATGTCGTGATGAGTTCGTGAGACTCGTGATGATCCTTTTTGCTGGTCTCACGACTTAAAGGCCGGTATTTGCTAGCTTTGAGCCAATTCGTGAGGTCGTGAGGTCGTGATGCCATTAGTAGACTTTTCCTCTATAGGTGGGGGTTAGCCTCACGAACATCACGAATTGCCTGAAACGCTTGATTCATGCGGCTCGAAGTCGTGAGAACCGCCTCTCACGACATCATCACGATCATCACGACCACTCACGGGTTCGCCGTTTGCGCGCAGGAATCTCGCGTGGACCAGAACCTTGCCCCGGCCAGACAGGGTCGGCATGACCTGGACGACCTCGTCATCGAGCATCTGGTTGATGAGCGCGTCGCGCTTTTCTGTGCTCATGGACCGAAACGTCCAGCAGCCATTGACCACCCGGTGCTTGGCGACCCCAGACGCCCCCGCTGTCCCGATGAACTCCAGCACCTGCTGGTAGGCATCCGGCTTGTCATCGTCCGGTGTTGCCCGTAGATCGGCCTCGATGATTGTTTGCTCAAGGCAGTACCCGACCCACCCGGCAGCCCAGGATACGATCGTCTGATCGGCGACCGGGGCGTGCGGATTCGCGAATGCGGCCATTGCTGTACAGATGCGCCGCATCCGTGACCTAGCCGCCGACGCCAGCGCCCGGATGGTCGGAGACTGCCGCTGGTACTGATTCAGCCAAGCCTGTTCAACCCGCTGCACGTCGCCGACGAAGCGCACCGTGATGGGAGTTGGCTGCAACCAACCGCTCTCCTCCAATATCTGTTGTGGTGTCTGCGTGGTGGCCTCCGGCGCGAACCCTCGAAGAGTGCGCAGCCGCTCCACCACCTCGTCCGGCGCCTCGGCCGAGGCGAATGCACGCGCACGCGCACGCCAGTGGTCGACGTCAGTCGCTGGAACGAACAGGAAGCTGTCGATCGACCCGCGGGAAACCTCCTGCGCGCCGAAAACCTTGCCGCACTGCACGCCTGCGATCGTGCCGAGCATCGACAACACCGGAGAGTAGATGGTCGGGTGGCTGCTCCCGTCGCCATCCTGATGGCGAAGCCCCAGCTCCTGCCAGTTGTCCAGCAACAGATCGGCGCCGCTTGCCACGGTGCCGGTAATCAGCGAGAGCGTCTGTTCGAGGAGGCCCGATGGCTGCCGGCGGGCGATGCGCACCTGGTCCCCGTAGTCGTCTGCCAGGTACAGGGCTGCCGGCCTCGCACCGAGCAGCGCGTAAAGTTGCTGTGGGCTGGCCAGGCGTGTCGCGCGGACCATGGAGCGCAATCCTGCCGCCATCAACACGCGGTTGCATCCGATACCAGCGTACCGCGCTTGCGCGCCGGCCGGGCTCAGGATGCCGATGTACAACCCGGTGCAGTCGCCGAACTGCGAGATGTAGCGGCGGCCGGCGGCAACGCTGAGCACGCTCAGGACGGCAGCCTGTGAAACCAGCGGGTGCGTTTCGTCGCTGGAATCGTTGAACCATCTGGCAAACGCCTCCAGCCCCGAGATCGGAAATGGCTCCACCCTCAGACCGGTCGTCTCCACCCGCTCGATCTGCGTTTGCGCGGCCAGTTCTCGCAGGCGCCGCCGCTGATCCTCTTCAGTGTCCCCAAGGATCTTGAGAATCCCGGAAACATCAGCGTTCTTCCTGTCCTCGACGGAACGGTAGATCTTCCCGGCAGCCCGGATGGCCCGCGAGAGGTCTCCTCCATGGTCCAGAATGGTGAACACGTCGAAAGCGTCGTTCGCGTGCCCGTTCGCCAGAGCGTCACTGGCATGGTGGGAATAGACCTTCCCGTCGAGCAGCACGACACCAGGGATCTTGGTCTTCGACGAGGGAGACAGCCAGCGCTTGCCGTGCTTCTTGTACCCAGCCCTTTCGAGCATCGCTACGATATCGTGATCCGCGTTGAAGCGCTCGATCAGTCCCTGCTGCTTCGGGGAGGAAACATGCCGGACCGGCGACGGGCGTGCCTTCACCGCTGGCGCCTTGGCCCACGGGCAGGCCGAGAGAAGTTGCTGGCCGAAGCGATCCCACTCCCTCCAGATCGCGAGCAGTCGCGCGTCGATCTCCGGGATCTGTTCGAAGTCCCACGGACTCTGGCCCGTGACCCACTCATACGGCCGCTGCGTGTCGGGGTGGATGCTCGGAGGCAGGACGTCCTGATTGAGGCCTCCGCGCAGCTCGAACACGGTCAGATGTTGCCCTGGCGCCTCCGGGTTCGGCCAACGCAGGATCGTCTTCGATGCGATCGAATCGGACCCGGGGCAGAATCCGTCTGGAAGCCTAAAGAGAACCTTGTCCTTCCCCTCCCTGGTCCGGATTCGCGGATACCGGATCATCAACTCGTCGTAGTCGAGTCCGAACTCATCGAACGCCTGCCGCGTGAAGGCAACATGATCCACATCGAGGACGGCGACGCGGCTGTTCGCGTGCACGACACCGATTCCGCAGCTAGCGTTTGTCGACAGTGCCGCGATAGCCTTCTCCTCGGTGTCGATCACGCGATGCGGATCGTTCCAGGCGGCGAGCATCGGAACCTTGCTGTGCGGGCGAATCAGACAGAGCTTGAAGCCGATCTTGACGTACTCGCGCGCCCAGTCGGCCATCGACTGCGCCTGCCTCTCGCTGGCATCGATCAGAGGAGCCTGCGCTTCGCTGGGGGCCATGTAGTCGGTCCCGCCCTTGCGACTTCCCATCATGCTCCTGCTCCAGCCGCCACGCACTGCGGGCAGACCAAACCGCGCCCGCTTGCATGTTTCCTGCGCCCGCCGGGCTTTCCCCTCTTTTCGCC
>CAYWRU010000134.1:0-4569 GCA_964460795.1 uncultured bacterium
GGATCGGTGGACGCAATGCGGATCGTCTGGTCGTTGTAGACCTTCGACGTTGCCTTCTGCACTTCCAGATCAAGCTTTTCCGGCGCCCATCCCTCATCCACCGCCCGGCCGCGCAACTCGCCCGTGATGAGGCCGATATTCGCCGCCGTGCTCGCCGGATCGGCCAGACTGTCCTGATATGCGCTCTCTATCCGTGCCGCCGAGGCACCCGCCACCCACGTCTTGCGCGCGCTTGCCGAATGCGTGTCCACCGACAGCATGGCGCTCTCAATGCGCCGATCCAGCACATCCTGCAGTTTCTTCTGTGCCGGCCGCGACAGCCCTTCCATGGCCTTCGACTTGATGCCTTCCAGTTGCCCGACGACCGCCTGACGCCGCTGGACCGCCGTGCCGCCTTCAAGGTTCATGAAGCCGCCTTGCGGATCGTAGAGCAGGCCCCTGATCTGGTCGGAGACCAGCGCGTCACGATCCTTCGCCTCGGCCGTCGCCTCGCGGTCGATCATCTCGAAGCCGACACGGGATGCTTCGTCGCCGAGCGCCGACACGGCATCCGCCACCGCCGACGCGGCGCGCGGCGAGACTTGCGCAATGGCCCGTTGCGGCGCCGGGATCGGGCGCCGGCCCATGTCCGCGACTGTCGGAAGCGTAGCCATCAGCCGTAGCGCTCCATGAACGACGATCCACCCGCCATAAGCGTCTTGGCCCCGGCCAGAAACCCGGCCCGCTTGTAAGCCTTGCCTTCCATCCTTGCCGCCGCTGCCTGTGCCTGCCGGCCCTTGGCGCGTTCCTCGCCGCCCCATGTCGCCAGCATCTGGCGATAGGTGCCTTCCTCCTCGATGTCGCCGAGAAGCCCGATGTCCTGCCCGCCGCCGCTCGCCGCCGCCACCGCGCGCGCACGGCTCGCCACAAGGCGCTTCTGTTTTGCTTCCTGTTCGGCCTCAAGCGATGCGGAAGCGCGCTCTGCCGTCGCCTGGGCTTCGAGTTGCCGTGCCTGAAAGTCGGCCGACGCCTTCTGTGCATTGCCAGATGCGATCGACCCTGCCGCCGAGACAACGGAACCACCGGCGGCTAAAACCTGACTGAGCGTAGCGCCCTTGATCGCGCCGACCGCAGCCGCGAATAGCTGTGCCATATCCTACCTCGGCTCGTATTTGTAGACGTTGCCGGCGACATGCCGCCAGCCAAGGCGCAACAGCATCGGCCCGGATGTCTCCGTGCATTCACAGAATGCCGGAAAGTCGATCATGGCCATCAACTGCTTCGCCTTCCGCCAGACCGTCATCTTCGCCACGCCGGGCTTCACGTCGCTGAACACCACCAGATGCTCGCCAGCAACCCGCCAGCCCGCCATGCCGACAACCTCGCCATCGACTTCAAGCACCCACGCCCGCACCGCGTGATCCGGCCGGCGCCCGTGGAACGCATCGAAGTCAGATGGCCGCGCCGGCCTAGTCGTGATCGTGCCGATCGACATTGATCACCGCCGCCAGAACGGTGCAGGGCCGCGGCGCATTGGCGACCAGGCAGATGCGGTTGTCGGTATCCCAGTCGCCGGGAAACTCGATCATGTCCTGATCGTAGGCCGCCCATACCGTGCCGGTCGCCACGTCGTCGCCATCCTCGACAAGCGGCAGATCGTCCAGTGTGTTGAAGTCAGGCCCGAACTGAAGCCCCTGAGCGTGCGTGTCTGCCAAGAGCAGACCGATCTTGTTGACACGTGTGCGCTGCGTCAGGGATACGCCCATGCCGGTCTGGCCGATCAGCTTGGCGCTGCGATAGCGCGCCTGATAGCCGAGTCCGGCGCACCATGTCGTGAAACTGGCCGTGAGCGTCGGCAGGGCGCCAGCCACAACCGCGTGCGTGCCCTGATCCGCGCCATCCGCCCACACCACCACGTCCTTGCCTTCCAGATGCGACAGCCCCGACACGACGCCCGTCCCGGTGATGGAGCTGTCCGCGAGAAGACTGAGCGCGCCACCGGCGCATTCGTCGATCCGCGCCAGCTCCTCATGATACCGCACATCAACCCCGCCGATGGTGCGGCGCACCCGGAAGAACACACGATCCTCGATCACCGCCGGCAGCACACATACATCCTCGATCACTCCGTCCGTTTCAAGCGGCACCCAGCACACGACATTTTCCGCGTCGTCTCTCACCAGCAGTGCCACCGTCCCGTCTGCCAGCACGCAATAAAGCCGAAAGTCAGGCTCTTCCTGTGCCGCGATCTTGACGATGCCCGCGCCAGAGACTTCCGGCACGAGAATGTTCATCTTCGTCGCCGCGTAGTCGATCCCGGTCTGATCCGGGCGCAACTCATAGAGGCTGATCGTGTCGCCGCCCACGAAATAACCGACCTTGCCGGAAATGGCCGGCATCAGCGCAGCGGCTCCCTTCCCGGTAGCCGTCTTGACGTTGTAGTTCGACGGCGTGATCGGCTCGTCAAGCGACGACGACCGCACCACCTGCACCATTGCGCTTGTGCCGACGAACATCCGCTCGATCGCCATCGCCCAATTCACGTCGAACCCTGCCGCGTCCGAGACCGTGCGGTTGATCGGCGCGGCGTCTCCCTCATAGTCTGGATCGAACGACGCATAGGCGTCCGAGATCGACCCGAAGGCGCGGCCATTGCCGAACCACCATAGCCGGCCTTGCGATATTTCCACCGCACTCGGCCAGCCCCGCCAGTCCGACCACGCGCCTTCCGCCCAGATCGTCGTGGCGGAGTTGTCGCCCAAGTCCTTCAGCACGATCGCGCTGGCCGATGTTGCCGACGTGTAGCCCGTGATCCGCACCACGCCGATGATCGATCCAGCCGAAAATTCGAGGGTTACGTCTGCCGCCCCCGATGTGTAGTCGCCAGCATCGAACCCCATCCGGTAATAGGCTACCGTGTTGTCAAGCCCATCCGCGTAGTTCGCCGTGCCGTTGGCGGTATAGGTGTTCACCGTCACCCATGCGCCGACATCGCCGATGGAGCGCTGAAGCCTGAGCGTCCCCGCCCATGTGCCGGCAATGGTGAAGGTGAAGCGCCTGTCCGCGCCGACGCCAGTCACCCGAATGGGGTTGGTATAGGCCAGATCAGCCACCAGAAGCCCCTTGACGCGCTGGCCCTGCGACGTGAGACGCCAGAGCGCCCCGACATGCGATGACCGGAACAGCGGCTGCGTCGCCGTGAGCGTGATAGCCCCGGAAATGGCCGACGGCGTGATCGACACGCTATCGACGTTCTCCACCAGGAACGGCCCGTCGTTCGCCTCGTAGAGCACGAGCGACCATGAATTGTTGTCGCGCCGCTCGATCCGCCGTTGCTGAACATTGGACGCGACGAAGATCACATCTCCGCTCTGGCGCCAGCGCAGCGTCTTGTTGTCCGCCGCCGTCGGCCATGGCGTCGGCAGCGTCACGACGCCGCTTTCAATGGCGATGCTGTCCACCAGCACCGGGTATTTCAGGATCGACGAAAACTCGACATGGATCGTCGCGTTGCCGGATGGGTTGACGGCGATGCTGTGAACGCCCGTGCGCAGCACGATCTGCCGGAACACGTCATCCGCACCGGCCGACGATCCGATCCGCATGACAACTGGCCCGCGCTGCACCGTGATCCTCAGCCCGTGAACCGTGCCGGTTGCGGCGATGCTGATAGCCTGACGGCGCCGAGCGGCAGCGAACCCGGTGCCAAGGAGCCGCATGTAGCCGCCGGCCGACCATATCGACGACGCGCCAGCCTCATCCGCCGATGTCCACCCAGACAAATCGCTGTCGAACGTCCCGTTCGTGATCGTTGCGGCAACTGTCGGGCGACTGACCCGTGTCTCCCCATCGTCCCATATCCGCATCCCGAAGGACGACAGTTCCAGAATGGCGGTATCGTCGCGCGAGAACACGAAGGGGATGTAGGAGCCGTCACCGCCAACCGTGGCGCCGGGTCCGTGCTTCTTCATGCCAGGCCGCAGCGACATGGGACCAAGTACCCGCGGCAACCAGTTCGTCTGTTCCTCGGCCGAGAGACGCACCCGCTCCACATCGACACGCGCCACCGCCATCCGGCCGATGAGGCCGCGGTTGAACGTGGCGAGAATGTCGCGCGTCTTCATCTGATCCGCGACCCGCGATCATAGTTGCCGCCGCGAGACGACGCCCACGCACCGACCGGACGAAACTTGACACCTTCCTGCATGGCATCCGTCGACTTCGCCTGCGCCAGGTATTTGCGCTGATCCCGCTCGATCAGTTGCAGCTTGGTGTCCGAGTTGGTGATGCGCTCGCACGCCTCAAGCGCCATGCATGTCTCGAGATAGTAGCGGAAGCTCTCCGTCCACCGCGACGAGTCATGGCCGTAGCTGCCATGCGACGACACATAGCGGATGAAGATTGTGTCGTTGTCAGACAGCCAGTATCCGCCTTCGTCGGTGTATTCCTCGGCCGTGAGCGGGCGGCGGAAATATTCGTCCGCCGACAGTCCGGCCAGGCGCCGGAAGTCGTCCGGCTTGTCAAATGCCCGGCGAAACCCGAAGCCGGGCGTAATGCTCGCGTTGTAGGCACCCTGCACCGATCGAATGG
>CAYWRU010000135.1:0-4472 GCA_964460795.1 uncultured bacterium
ACGCCACCGCCGCCGGAGGCTTCGACGCCGAGCTTGCCATTGGCGCCGCGCTTCAGCGGCATGATGGCCTCGTAGCCGGCACCTGGCTCGGCGAAGGTGCCGATGGCGGCGCCGTTGGCAAAGGCGAAGAACTGTTGCTGGCCGGGTCCATAGACGCCGCCGGAATAGGCGGAGAGCGAGGGCGAGGCATAGGCGCCGCCCTTGGCGTTGTTGAAGATGCCGCCGAGGAAATCGCTGACGCTGAAGCCCTTGGCGGCTTCGAGGAAGGGCTCGGTTACCGTTTTGCGCAGCATGACGCGGGCGATGTCCTGCCCTAGCGCCTGCAGGGTTTCGCTGAGCTTCTTGCCGCCGATGACGGCATCCTCGAAGGCGCTGGTGAAGGTGAGGCCGAGTTCTTCGGCGAGGCCCTTCTGCTCCTTGATCTTCTCGGCGCCGAGGTCGAGCCGTTCGATCACGGCTTCCTGGTACTGCTCCTCGCTGATGCGGCCCTGTTCAAGCGCTTCCGTGAGCGCCAGCATGTCGCGCTGCGCTTCCTTGATCTTCTCGGTGGGCGTGGCGGCGATCATGTCGTTGAGGCGCTTTTCGGCGGCGGCGGCTTCGATGGCGGAAGAGGAAAGCGCGGCCTGCGCGATGGCGGCCTGCTGCCAGGCCTCGGGCATCTGCGCCCACTCGGGCGAGCGCATCAGGTCGTAGAGGGCGCCCTGCGCGCCGTTGAGGTCGCGCGTCGACTTCTCGGCGGCGATTTCGGCGCTGGCGATCTTTTCGAGCGCGGCGGCGTATTCCTTGGCCGCCGGTGTCAGCAGGTCGGTATAGACTTCGGCCTTGCCCTTGCCGCCACCGGTGGCGCCGCTGAAGGCAATGCGCGGCTTGGCCGGCGTTGGCTTGCCGCGCCCTTCGTTGCTGTAGTTGGCCGGGTCGTTGAGGCCTTCGGTCGTGGCGCCGAGACGCATGACGCGGGCCTGGAATCGATCGAGTTCAGCGCGGGCTTTTTCGGCATCGGCCTTGACGGCGTCGCTGATGGCGCGGAACCCATCGATATTGCCGGAGGAGAGCGCCACGAGCTGCGCGCCGATGGCGGCAATCTCGCGGCCGACGCCCTTGAACACGAAGCCGACATCGGAGGCGACGACGGCGATGGTCTGGAAGACGGTGATGGCGCCGGACATCGCGCCCTTGAGCAGGTCGGACGCGGTGGCGGCGAATTCCTGATCCTTGGCCAGCTCGGCGATGAAGGCGCCGAATTCCTGCATCACGGGCAGCGCTTCGGTGGCGATGGCGGCGGCGTGCAGGCCGAGCGCGGTCTTCATGCGGCCCTGCGCGTCGGCATACTGGTCGGCGAGCGCAATTTGCTCTTTGGTGAGGATGGCCTGACGGCCGCCTTCTTCGCCAAGCGCCTTGAGGAAGGGCAGCATCTCGGCGCCGGACTTGCCGAGCAGGGCGAGGGCGACGGCGGTCTTTTCCGGGCCGTCGGCAAAACCGGCGAAGGCTTTGGAAAGCGCTTCGAGCTGATCGGCCGGGCGCAGATTCTTGAATTCCTGCAGGTTGAGGCCGAGTGCGCCGATGGCGGCGCCGGCGGCCTTGGATTCGTCATCGACGCCGGTGAGGTTCTTGGTGAGCTTGACGGAGGCGCCGACCACGGATTCCATCTGCACGCCCGCCGTACCGGCAGCGAGGGCGAGCGAGGCGAAGTTCTCGGCGGTGTCGCCGGTCTTTTCGGCCATGTCCTGGAAGTCGCCGGCCTGCTTGATGAGGCGGTCGAAGGCGACGACGCCGCCGGCGAGCGCGGTGGCGGCGACGGCGCCGATGGCGAGGAAGCCGGCGCGCAGGCGGTTGCCGATCTCGACGCCGCGCTGGTTGGCTTCGTTGAGGCGGAGAATGCTGTTGGCGGCCTTGAGCTGCTCGTCGGACGCGCCGCGCAGGGCGAGCTTGTACAGCTCGGACTCGCGCGTTGTCATGCTCGACGTGCGCTGCTGCGTTTCCAGCTTCTTGATGTAGCGGTCGATCGAGGCCGAGGCTTTTTCGTTGGCCTGCTTGCTGGATTCGCCAAGGCTGGCGATGGAGCGGCGGGCTTCGGAAATGGCGGCGTTGAGCTTGCTCGAATCGCCCGACACTTCGATGATGCCGCGTCCGATGACGTTGCTCATGCGTTTTTCTCCATGGCCTTGAGGGCGGCCGTTTCCATGACGCGGAGGTCTTCAAAGACCGCCGGCCGCTCGTTTTCGGGGATGCCGGTCAGCCCCATGACGACCGGCAGGGCGTTGTAGTCGAGGCCAATGGCGCCGGACATGCCGACGCGCCACTGGGTGCTCATGGCGAGGAAAAGATTCACCGCCGCCAGGTTGTCCGGCCAGACTTCAACCGGGTCGCCGCTGGCTTCTTCGACGGTGAGGCCGTAGGCCGCCGCTTCGGCTTCGCTGGGCGCTTTCGCAACCAGGCGCCGGGCGGCGGCGATCAGTTTTTTGACTTGCCCTGGATCAGCTCGTCGACATAGACGCGATAGGCGGCGAGCGCGGTGCCGATGTAGTTTTCGAGCAGGCGTTCGACGTTCTCGCGGTTGAACTCGTCTTCGAGATCCCAGCCGATCACCATGTCAAGGAAGGTGTCGGTGTCGGCCTTGTCGGCGCGGGTCTTGATGAATTCGTCGAGGGCGCTGCGCGTGCGATGGCGGAAGGTGAAGGCCACCGGCACTGGCTCGGCACCCGCGACGGGAATGCCGACCTTCGCGGTGAAGGTCGGCGCGGCGTTGAGGGCGAGGCGGGCCATGTTACGAGGCGTAGCGGACCGGCTCGGCGAGCAGGGAGAGCGTGACCTCGACGGCCATCAGCTCGTTGACCGTGAGGCTGGGGGTCTTGTTGAGCGAGATGTAGGCGTTGTAGAGGATGATCGAGCCGTTCGGCAGCGTGACGCGGACGGCGCGCGGCAGGCGGTCGTCGTTGGCGGCGCTGGCCAGCTGGTAGCCGGGCTGCGTCGGGTCGTCGGCAATCGTGAAGCTGATGCCGGCGGCGCTCTTGAAGGTGGGGATGCGCTTTTGCGCGTCGGATTCGAGGAATTGATATTCAAGGAACTGCTGTTCGCCGCCGCTGGAGTTTGAGGAGAGAATCTGCGAGAGCTGCGTCCAGCCGGTGATTTCGCGCACGGTGCCGGTGCCGCCGGCGGCCGGGTAGATCGAGGTGAGGCTGGTGTCGATGCCATCGAGCGGGACGTCGTTGGTGGCGACGGTGCCGGCGCGCACGACCTTGTTGGTGAGGCGCGACCAGCCGCTGGTGACCTCGAAGATTTCGCCGGTGGCGATGCCGTGGGCGGCTTCGAGCGTGGCGACGCCGGGGTTGGCGTTGCTGAGCGCGGTCATGTTCTTGGTGGAACCGTAGCCGCTGGCAATGGCAACCAGGGCGCCGTTCGGGAGGCTGACAGACATGGTGGTTTCCTTTCGGGAATAAAAAAAGCCACCTCGGTTTCCCTTGGTGGCTTGCGACAGATGCCCCGAAGGGCGCTTAAAAAATCAGGTCATGCGGGCGGCTGGCTATGAGTGCCAGACGGAGAAATCCTGCCGGGTGCCGTAGAGGCCGGTGTCGGCTTCGTGCAGCGCCGTGAGCGCGCCAAGCACGCTGGCCTGCAGCGTGACGGCGCCGCGCAGGGTGTCTTCGATGCTGCGGGCGAGCGTGGCGGCGGCGAGCCGGGTGTCGGCCCAGACGTTGATCTGCACGCGGGCGTTCTTTTTACTGGGCACGGCGGTGTCGAGGAAATTGACGCCTTGCCCGCCCACCTGCTGATAGGTGATGTAGGGCCGCGCGGCGTTTTCGGGCGCGACGTCGGGGTACATGCGGCCGCCGGCCAGTGCCTGCAGGGCGCTGTAGAGATCGGCTTCGAGACTCATTTGACGGCGACCTCGTTCATCTTCTGCCCCATGACGACGAGGGCGGCGGCGCCGGCGGCGCCTTTCATGGCCTCGAAAGCGGGGCGCACGAAGGGATGCCCGGCCTGCTTGCGGGTGCCGAACTCGACCATGAAACCGTAGGGCGCCTTTTTGTGGTTCCACGAGACGTGATAGACCGGGGCGCCGGGCTGGCTGCGATCGTTTGAAAACACCTGATAGATCGCGTCGCGCAGGTTGCCGGGGCTGTACGGCCCATAGACGGCGTGCGTGCCGTGAAACATGTGCGGCGCCTCGGAGACCGGGGCGCGGACGCGGCACTCTTCATAGAACACATTGGCGGCGGCCTGCACGCCGGGGCGGACGATGCTTTCCTGCGCGGCCTTGGCGAACTGCTGCAGGGCCTGTTCGATGTCGCCGGTGAGGCGGGTCTCGGTCTTGATCATGCGAGCCTCCGGCAGGCGAGGAGCTGCAGGCCGTTTTCCTGTTCGAGCACGGCGTCGACGTGGTAGGTGATGCTGCCGTGTTGCACGCGCATGGCGGGCACGGTGTCGGTGCGGCGGCGGATGAAGATGCGGGTCTGCACTTCGTTGGCAACGCC
>CAYWRU010000136.1:0-4446 GCA_964460795.1 uncultured bacterium
ATCCCACGGTATTGTACTCGCCCATACACAGGGAAACGGAACTCTTGGAAAGGCTCTAACCATGCAGGATCAAAGTCATAACCGGCTAGCTGTAACTCTTCACAGACCTCTTTCATGTCTTGCTCAACATAAAAGGGAAGCATAAAGCGATCATGTAGCTCTGTGCCCCAACGCACTAATTTATGCTTATACGGATTTTTCCAGAAACGGGCGACCAAGGCTCGTACCAAGAGCATCTGCATAATCGACATCCGCGCATGGGGCGGCATTTCAAAAGCTCGCAGCTCCACTAAACCTTGGCGACCACTCAAAGAATCTGGCGAATAGAGCTTATCAATACAAAACTCTGAACGATGCGTATTCCCCGTAATATCCACCAATAAATTACGCAGCAATCGATCCACCAACCAAGGCTGCTGAATCTCACCCTCTGGCATTTGCTGGAAGGCAATTTCTAACTCATATAAGCTTTCATTGCGTGCCTCATCCACCCGCGGTGCTTGACTGGTCGGGCCAATAAACATCCCAGAAAATAGATAAGACAATCCCGGATGATGCTGCCAATAAGTCAATAAACTGCGCAATAAATCGGGACGACGTAAGAAAGGGCTATCGCTTGGGGTCGCAGCTCCCAGCGTGACATGATTACCACCTCCTGTACCGGTATGGCGACCATCCAACATAAACTTTTCTGTGCCTAAACGCGATTCACGCGCCAACTCATACAGCACTTCCGTATTTTCAACTAAGGATTGCCAATCGGCGGCTGGATGAATATTTACCTCAATCACGCCCGGATCAGGCGTAATTTTAAAAGACTTCAGGCGTGGATCTGAAGGTGGCTCATAACCTTCCAGCATAATCGGCATCTTGAGTTGAGCGGCTGTTTTTTCTAGATGCGCTAATAACTCTAAATAATGCTCAAGATAATTTAAGGGAGGAAGAAAAACATGCAAACGGCCTTGGCGTACCTCCACACAAATCGCAGTGCGTGGAATATCATACCAACTTGCATACAGGGGATCTTTTTCCTGAGATTCAGCTGTGACTGCTTTTGCTGCCTCTGCATGAAAATCCGGTAAAGCCGCTTTATCTTCAAAGGGGCAAGGTTGGCTTTCAACATCGCGCTCAGTTTCTGCTGCCCACACTAAGGAATCGAGGGGCAAACGAAAACCCATCGGCGAATTACCCGGAATTAAATACATCTCTTCACGGCGGAAATACCAAGGCGTGCCGATCCAACGCTGTTGTTCATGACTCCAACTCAAAGGCAGTGCAAAACCAGTTGGCGTATCCAAACCACGCTGTAAACTCAGCACTAAATCATTGCGATGCTTGCTATCACGTAGATTCAAAGTTAGCCAATCAACATTCGGCGGCTGATTAGACTCTTTCCATAAATAATATAAGCGGTCTTCATAGCCTGCTCGCAGATAGCGGGGCGCAATCCCTAAACTACTACACAGTGTTTCAGTGAAGCGTTTAGCATCAGCTTCGGTTAAGCCATAATCTTTGCCATCTTCTGCCAACCATTGCTGATCCAACCACACCGGCTTCCCATCCGGTCGCCAGAAACAACCTAAAGCCCAACGCGGGAAAGGCTCTCCCGGATACCATTTGCCTTGCCCATATTGCAACACACTATGCGGAGCAAAATGGGCTTGCATTTTTTTCAAAAGTACCCCAGCTAAGGAGCGCTTATGTTCACCTAAAGCCGCTGTATTCCATTGAGCCGAATCCATATCATCAATAGAAACAAAGGTCGGCTCTCCCCCCATCGTCAAGCGTAAATCCTGAGCTTTTAAGTCTTGCTCAACTTGCTCGCCCAAAGCTAAGATTTTTGCCCATTGCCCATCGGTATAAGGCTTCGTTACCCGAGGGTCTTCATGGATACGACGCACACTATTTTCATATTCAAAACTAACTTGGCAAACACCCGTCGCCCCTTCGACAGGTGCCGCTGAAGCAGGATCAGGCGTACACGCCAACGGAATATGTCCTTCGCTGGCAAATAAACCTGAAGTGGGGTCAAGCCCGATCCAGCCTGCACCAGGTACATAGACCTCAGTCCATGCATGTAAATCAGTGAAATCGGCTTCGGGGCCACTTGGGCCGTCTAAAGACTTTTGATCAGCCGTCAGTTGAATCAAATAACCTGAAACAAAGCGTGCCGCTAAACCTAAATGCCGTAATATTTGCACCAATAACCAAGCGGTATCCCGACAAGAACCCCGCCGAATCGTTAGCGTTTCTTCACAGCTTTGCACTCCTGGTTCCATACGAATATTATAAGCAATATCCTTTTGCAAACGCTGATTTAGATAGACTAAAAAATCATTGATATTTTGCTGATCACGCTTAACTGAAGTAACCCAAGCCATTAATAACTCACCTGCTTCGGTGATTTCTAAATAAGGCTGTAGTTCTTTTTTTAGGCTCTCTTTATATTCAAACGGATACTGAGTCGCATATTCCTCTACAAAGAAATCAAAAGGATTAATCGACACCATATCCGCGATTAAATTAACTTCGATGCTCAGCTCTTTTAAGCGCTCAGGAAAAACTAAGCGTGCGAGATAATTACCGAAAACATCCTGTTGCCAGTTAATAAAATATTGAGTCGCGCCAATCGTTAATGAATAAGCATGAATAGGAGTCCGTGAATGCGCAGCAGGCCGCAAACGAATCACATGTGGAAAAACATTAATAAACTGGTCAAATTTATAGACCGTTTTATGGTGAATTGCAACTTGGATACTCATGAAAGCCCTCGCTTAATGCTGTGCCTGTATTTGCACTTGTGAAAAATCCGTTTCTGGATAAAACCAAGTATGCGCAATTTCACCATGTAGTACGGTTAAATTAGCCTGCAGTCGATCCATAAACCGATGAATTTGATCGACCGGAATGGCACTAATATCTTGCTGTGCAAATTGCTCAGTGATACGAGAGCTCATCACAAGTACCTGATCGGGTTCAGGTAAGCGTGCTAAGTAAAAATTAACACCGGTTAAAGAATAGAGTAAAGAACGCGGAAATTTTAAATCTTGACAGAGAAACTCAAGTACATCCCGAGCAATAACTCGTGAGTTTTTATGCCGTAAATACATTTGTTGCGCCCCTAAAGCGGAGAGCAAACTTGCCCACAGAATACTTTCATAGCGGCGCAGTGCATGACTACGATCTTCGGCTAATAAAAGCGAGGTCATTTCTAAGGTACGGCTAGTCATATCGGCACGTTCGACATGCCTACCAATTTGAATAAAATCAAATGCATGATCGCGGCTTAAATGGTTTTCTAATACCCCACGAATCCGCTGGCAAGCTGCCATTACATCCCGCAAAACTCGTTGTCGACTATGCCGACTGCTTAAAGAAGGTAAAGCTGCTTGTAGCTGCAAATAGGTTTGATTAACTTGCTCCCAAATGACCTCTGGTAATAAATCTAAAGAGGTACGCACATTTTCGCGCACATTCGCGAATGAACCTAATAGTGAAGAAGGATTATCCCGATCAGCAATCAGAAAATGCATAACATGCTCTTCGCTGATCGTCGGATAAGTGGCGCGGTATTGCTCCTCCGCATTAAAAATTACCACCGGCGTAAACCAATCAAACTCTAAAGTTTCTGGCAAGTCCATTAATAGCATGGTATGAGCACTAATCAAGCGTGCCGTATTATCAGCTCGCTCTAAATAACGAGCCATCCAATAAACCCGTTCTGCAACCCGCGATAACATCATTGCACACCCCCTTCCCAAGCTTGGTCATCGACAATCCAAGTATCTTTACTGCCCCCACCTTGGGATGAGTTCACAACGAGCGACCCCTCCACCATCGCCACCCGAGTTAAACCGCCTGGCGTTACATAAATATCCTTGCCACTTAAAATAAAAGGCCGCAGATCTAAATGTCGTGGTGCAATCTTGTCGCCACACCAAGTCGGATTCACCGATAAGCTCAAAGTCGGTTGGGCAATATAATTATTGGGGTTTTCTTGAATCAGAGTACGGAATTCTTCAACTTTCTCTGGGGTCGAATGGGGGCCGACTAACATGCCATAACCACCGGACTCATTCGCAGGCTTCACCACTAACTCAGGTAAATGCTCTAAAACATAAGCCCGATCTTCGGGTTTGCGGCAAACCCAAGTGGGTACATTGGGTAAAGATGGCTCTTCGCCTAAGAAATAGCGGATCATATCGGGCACATAAGCATAGATCACTTTATCATCCGCCACACCACAACCCGGTGCATTCGCAATCGCTACCTTCCCCTCTCGCCAAGCACGCATAATCCCCGGAATACCGAGCATAGAATCTTTACGGAAGACTTCAGGATCAATGAAATCATCATCAATCCGCCGATAAATCACATCCACACGCTCAGGGCCTTGAATGGTTTTCATATAGACATAATTGTCCTTGCCCACCATTAAATCAGCGC
>CAYWRU010000137.1:0-3086 GCA_964460795.1 uncultured bacterium
TGCCCCGTTGGTGCGTACCGGCGTGGCCTGGAGGATCGGCGCTATGACCACTGCTGGTTCTGCCCCTACGCAGCCGGCACGGTCGAGGCGGGGGAGTACGCAGCGGGGCAGCGGGCGGCGGGGGAACTTGAGCGAAAGGAGAAGTGAGGCAATGAACAACGAAACACAGGAGGCAACACATGGGCGCAGCGGGATTGACGGCATGGGCAGCGGCGGCGGTGTTCGTGATTGCGCTGCTAATGATTATCGCCAGCATGGGACAGTGACCCCCGGCCCCCGCCTGATTGACATCGTAATCCTGCTGCTGTTCGCCGTGCTCCTGCGCATCGCGGAATCCTTTGACCGCGACACCCCCGGTTGGTGGCTGGAGGGCGACGCGGGGCACAAGAAATAGTTTGAATGGTAATAACAGTTATTGCCGGGAGGATTTGAGATGCCAAGGTATCCAGTTTTGCAGCCAGATGGAAAGCTCGCTGTTTGGAGCACGATTGTTGATAAATTTTTGGGCTTTGACTACACGGTGCAGCAGGCAATGGAGTGGTTAGCAGACAGGTACGAAAACACTCCAGAATCATTTGAGTACGAGTGTGTTTCTGTTGCTGCCGGTGCTGTCCCTGACTTTATGCGCGATTGGGCACACAACACAGCATGGGCGCTGTATTTACATGGCCCTGACGACGAAAGCGTCAGACGAGCATTGGAGCGCACACCCGACGCAATGACCCGCCGTTATATTGAGCAGTTTGTGAATACATGCAAGGCTGAAAGCCGCGCCGATGAAGCGGTTGAGCGCGCAGAGGCGGCAGAGGCGCAACTAGCAGGGGTGCTACCCGCCGCACAGGTTTTAGTGTCGAAGGTTGAATTTATCCCAATTCTGGCAAGCAATGCTGCACCCACAATCGACGATGACCTAACCCTGAGCGGCCTGCAAGAAGATACCAACGACGTGTTGGATTCACTCGACAAGACCGCAATCAAGGGCGCAATCAACTGGGCAGACCTGCGGTGTGTCAGTACAACCAAGGTGCACGGCAACTACGGGCGCACTTGGTTTCGTGTCGAAATCGAGGAGGCCGCACCAGGAGAGGAGACACTGATCGCCGCGGTAGTTGCGGGGCTGGCGGCAAAGGGATGGTACACGGACGATATTGAAGTCACTACCGAATGGTAGTCCCGTAGATAAACGGCATCATCGCTCGGTAGTTCCCGCCTAAGCAATCTGACGTATTTTTTTCACTCGCTTACGTCTCTTTAAGGAAAGGAGCACAACTATGCTCGTAGTCTTGACTGAGCCCCGCACCCGCAGCGAAGCGGGCGCTGAACTGCGCCGCATCGTCACCGCCGACCCCGGCGAGTATGCCAGGGCGGTGCAGCGAACAGGGGAGATGTACGTGGAACTGGTGCGGCGGGGCGATGCCTGGACGCTGTATATCAGCGACATGACCCCCGTCCCCCACGGCACCCGCGACGGCTGGGCGGGGGCAGTGAGTGCGCCGTCCGTCGAATGGCAGCAGACCGACGACGGCTGCAGCGTGTGGTGCGAGTGGACGGAGGTGCAGCCGTGACGACGCGACATAGCCCAGCAGCGTGTCAGCAGAATTGCGCCGGTGGGCGGCGCTGTGCGTGCGGCGACCACATCGGCCATACGCTGCATATTTGCAATAACGCCGATTGTGTTTGCCATACGCCGACGGCATATGGCCTGGAACTCGCCAGCAACGACCACAGCACGGTATATGTGCCTACGCTGCGGCGGCTGTACGAGGAAAGGAGTACGCAGCCGTGACGACGCGACGCAGCGGCGTACACCATGCCCGCACCGATACGCCGCCGGCTAACATGGTGCTCAAGGTGTGGTATCCCCCGGAACAGCGGGAGGTGGAAGCGGTGTGGGACGGCGCCATGTGGCGCAGTCGTTGCGGGGAGCCGCTGGAGCCGCAACCGCAGTACTGGTACTCAGCTTAATCGTGGACGCCTGCGCAACATGGCGGCGTCCGTGTGGCGTCAGGCGATAGACATTATGCGGCAGGGGAGGGGGCAGCGATGCTCCCTCCCTTTGCGTGCCGATTAGCCTGCAAGGTCAACCCGTAAGGAAATCTATTGATTTTGTTATTGTATAGTGCTAAACTCATGAATGTATTTGCGTTCTAGTGACTTTCTCGCGTTCGCAGCGCGTCTATATCGTCTATCGTTTGGCAGTCACAAGGAGCACATCGTATGGACAAGCAACCGCAGCCGGTCGTGAACTCGACTTACATCGCATCGGCGGTGCAGGTGATGATCATGGCGGGCCTGGGGATGGCAGTGCAGGTTGGCTGGCTGACCCTCAACACCGACCAGATGGGCAGCATTGAGAATTTCGTCAAGGCATTTCTAGCGTTGGCCGTGCTGATTGCGCCGCAAATCGTTGCGGCCTTTTGGGCCCGCCAGCGCGTCACACCTACCGCAAGCCCGCGCACCGCCGACGGGCAGCCCGCCATGATCGTGCCGCTGGTGCAGGCGCAGGCGATGGGATTGGCGCCGCGTACAGAGGTGGGCTGATGCACGACCTACGGCACGACCCCGCCGAAGCCGCCGCCCCCGCCAGCGGCAAGCCCTCCCCCAACGGCACCCCCGCTGTCGTTACCATGCCCGCCCAACACCTTGACCCTGACCAGCTGCGTACCGTCCACATGCCGGAACTGCGCAGCCCCGAGGCGCGGCTGCTCGACGCGGCACAGCGGGGGTATGCGGGGGAGGACGGCGAACCGCGCGACGTGCGGACGTTCCCCGAGATGGTGGTGGCCGAACTGGTGCGCCTGGTTGACACCATGCAAGGGCTATCACTGCGGCAGGACATCTTTGAGGAGACGCTCGGCGAACGCCGCGCAGCCGTGGACAAGCGGCTGGAGCGCAGCGAGGAACGGCTGACACGGCTGGAAGATTCGCTGAAGCGCATCGCCGATGCCGTGCAAATCATCGCACTGGAAAGGGACCGCAAATGACCGAACGACAGCGGCGCATGTGGACGGGCGCAACGGTGGCGCTGACAGTGGCGGCCGTGGCGCTGTGGGGCCTGTGCTGGGCCGCGGGGGTGCTATGAACGA
>CAYWRU010000137.1:3186-4403 GCA_964460795.1 uncultured bacterium
TATGAACGACTACCCCAACGCCGCCCCGCCACCGGGGGCATTGTTCGACAACGCGCCCACGCTGGCCGCGCCCGCGCCCGCCCACCTGACGCCCGCCACGCGCATCAGCATGGTCAAGGGCGGCAAGTGGGTGCCGGTGGAGGTGTTCATGCAGTACGGGCGGCGGCAGCACGGTGAGAACGGCTGAACCTATAAGCTCTGCGCCTGGTGACTAGGAGGCGCAAAGGCCAAGCGCGTAACGATAACGGCTGTTGGCATGGCGAGCCGCAGAGCAAGCGGGTTTGAATCCCGCCCGCCGCAACTTTGTAACAGGAGACAGACAGTGGACATCACAGTCAAAGTGAAAATCGGCAACGTCGAAGTCGAGCTATCGCTTGAGGAAGCCGCGGAGCTGCACGCGGTGTTGGGGCGCATCACGGGCAAGCCTGACACGGTGGTGGCGCCGTGCCCGTATCCGGTGTATGTGCCGTACCAGGAGCCGCGCCAGTGGTGGCAGTGGCCCTACACGATCACCTGTGGCACCAGCGGCATTACGTTGACCGTTTCGGGCGCGGGCAATTCTTCGGTCAGCAGCGACACGGTAGTTGGCGGCACTATCACGAACGCAACGGGGCTTGTGTGGACTGACGCGAACGGGAAGTTGTTCTTCGGGGATAAGGTGGTGACATGAGCACCTTCCCCAACGCGCCCGCGTCGCACTCGGCGCTGTTCGACAACGCGCCCGCGGTGTTCGTTTCGCGTGGTTGGCACGAAGGCGTCCCCGACGTCGGCCGCGTCGTGTGGGTGTTGGAGTATGAACGTTTGGTGCTTGCCGTATGGGACGGGCGACAATGGCGCAGCAAGGATGGGCGACAGTTGATGGGAATAACGCAATGGATTTCGCAGTGATTCCCGAACCCGCGGTGACGGTGCTCACCAAGGCAGGCTACCGGATACCCGCGACGCGCATCTTTCGCGACCGGGGCGGGCGTTGGCAGGCGGCCGACGTGCTGATGCAGTACGGCGCGCCGATACCGCTGGCGTTGGCGCTGCGCCGGGTGCAGAACGGCAGGACGGTGTTCGTGGCGCGGGAGGATGCCAAGGCGGTGTTGGAGGCGGTGGGGGACTGTGGCGCGCAAGGATAACTACGACAAGATCCAGCCCGACCGCAAGAACGCCAACAAGGGCACCGAGAGGGGGCGGTATCTTGTTGAGGCGTCATTGCGCGAGACAGGCGC
>CAYWRU010000138.1:0-4274 GCA_964460795.1 uncultured bacterium
AGCATGGGCTTAGAAGTAGAGGGCGTATAAATGGCAAAGCTAACTAAGCGTCAAAAAGCAATTCGTGAAAAAGTAGATAGCACTAAAGTTTATGCAGTGACGGATGCTCTGGATTTATTAAAGTCCCTACCAGCCGCTAAATTTACTGAAAGTGTTGACGTGGCTATTAATCTAGGTGTTGATCCACGTAAATCTGATCAAGTTGTGCGTGGTTCTACGGTATTACCCAATGGTAATGGTAAAACTGTGCGGGTTGCAGTCTTTACTCAAGGTCCTAATGCTGAGGCAGCAAGAGCAGCCGGTGCAGATATCGTTGGTTTCGATGATTTAGCTGCTGAAGTTAAAGCGGGTAAAATGGACTTCGATGTAGTTATTGCCAGCCCAGATGCGATGCGTGTTGTTGGTCAACTAGGTCAAATTTTAGGTCCACGCGGCTTAATGCCTAACCCTAAAGTCGGTACGGTTACTCCAAACGTGGCTGAAGCCGTGAAAAATGCCAAGTCAGGTCAAGTTCGCTATCGTACTGATAAGGCAGGTATTATTCATTGCGGTATTGGTAATACTAGTTTCGGTACAGAAGCCTAAGCACAAAACTTAGCCGCTAGAGTCACTGATCTAGTCAAAATGAAACCATCTACTTCTAAAGGTATTTACCTGAAGGGTATCGCCTTGTCCACGACAATGGGGCCTGGCTTAAAAGTAGATCAAGCGAGCGTTACTGCTCAATAAAGATTTTGAGTTCTTGAACTCAAACGATGCTTACAAGGAAGTAAGTAGCTGAAAAGCATTGAGATATACAAGGCTGTATGTCGTCAAAGACCGCAGGCGTTTTAATAACTTAATAGTTCTGCATACTATGTAGAGAACCTGCGCAGATGGCGTTTCCCGAGTCAGTAACTGGTTTGGGGCGCTGTTTCCTTCTTTACTTAAGTTTTTAAGTTGAGATTGATAACTGGTGGAATTAACCACCAAACCAGGAGTAGATAACGTGGCATTAACACTGGAAGAGAAAAAAGAGATTGTCTCTGAAGTGGCCGCAGTTGCTGCAAGTGCTCATTCTGCGGTTGCTGCTGAGTACCGTGGATTGACTGTGTCACAACTCACCACACTGCGCAAAAACGCACGTAAAGGTGGAGTTTATCTAAGTGTAGTGAAGAATAATCTGGCGCGTATCGCTGTTAAAGGTACTGCTTTCGAGTGTATCCAAGACGGTTTGAAAGGCCCACTGATTCTGGCATTTTCTCAAGAAGATCCAGGTTCTGCGGCGCGTCTGGTTAAAGACTTCCTAAAAGACAAAGCCAACGAAAAGTTAGCAGTACAATTCGTCGCTATTGACGGAAAAATGCTGCCTGCTTCTGAGTTGGAGCGTCTGGCGAAATTGCCGACTCGCTCACAAGCAATCGCTACCTTGGCGGCTGCGATTCGTGCGCCTCTCGACAAATTTGCTCGCACACTTGCTGCAGTGCGTGACCAAAAAGCTGAAGCCACTGGCGTTAGCGTAGAGTAATTACTGACAAAGGTTTTGGAGATTTACATGGCCTGTACAAAAGAAGATATGTTGGATGCAATTGCCAACATGACGGTAACTGAAATCGTTGATCTGATTTCAGCGATTGAAGAAAAATTCGGTGTGACCGCTGCAGTTGCAGTGGCTGCAGGTCCTGCTGGTGGCGGTGATGCAGCTCCAGTGGTTGAAGAGCAAACTGAATTCAATGTGATCATGAAGAGCTTCGGTGCTAACAAGATCAATGTTATTAAAGCTATCCGTGGTATCACCGGTCTGGGCTTGAAAGAAGCGAAAGACATGGTGGAAGGCGTACCTTCTACTGTTAAAGAAGGCGTCTCTAAGGAAGAGGCTGCTAAAGTTAAGAAAGAACTGGAAGATGCAGGTGCTGAAGTCGAGCTCAAGTAGTCTTGAGGCTAGGATGATTTTAAGCAACTTCTAGTCGCTCTAAAGTTCACGAGGCTGGCAGTGTTTTGCACTGTCGGCCTTTTGTCGCTTGTCAGACATTAAATGACAGAAAAGATTTCGATTCCAGTTGAGGAAGCATAATGGGACTAAGTTACACTGAGAAAAAACGGATCCGCAAAGATTTTGGCAAACGTGAGCAGATTCTGGAAGTACCTGACCTGTTAACTATTCAGTTGGAATCTTATCGGCAGTTCCTACAACTTGATCGGCCTGTGCAAGAGCGTTCTGCTACAGGGCTGCATGCTGCCTTTTCTTCAGTCTTTCCGATTGTAAGTTACAATAACTATATCACACTTGAATATGTAGATTATCGGTTAGCTGAGCCGGTGTTTGATGTTCATGAATGCCAATTACGTGGTTTAACTTATGCTGCCTCCTTACGGGTTAAATTACGTTTAGTGATTCATGATAAAGAAGCACCTGTTGAAGCTAAAGTCGTTAAGTCGATTAAAGAGCAAGATGTTTATTTAGGTGAACTGCCATTAATGACCGATAAGGGTACTTTTATTATTAATGGTACTGAGCGGGTTATTGTCTCGCAATTACATCGTTCACCTGGGGTATTTTTTGAGCATGACAAAGGTAAGTCGAATACTGCAGGCAAGTTATTGCATAGCGCTCGCGTGATTCCTTATCGTGGCTCATGGTTAGATTTTGAATTTGATCCTAAAGACAGTATTTATGTACGGATTGACCGTCGTCGTAAATTAGCCTCGACCATTCTATTACGTGCTTTGGGGATGGAAAATGAAGCTATCCTTGAATACTTCTTCGAGAATGTCAAAGTTCATCTCTTAGACAAAGGCGTTGAAATTGATCTAGTGCCTGAGCGTCTACGGGGTGAATTAGCTGCTTTTGATATTTTATTAGACGGGAATGTGATTGTTGAAACCGGACGCCGGATTACTGCTAAGCATATTCGCCAATTAGAAAAAAGTGGCATCAGTAAATTAGCAGTACCTGAAGAGTATATGTATGGCAAGGTATTGGCTAAAAATATTATTGATACGTCTACGGGTGAGTTAGTGGCAGAAGCCAATGCAGAACTCACTGAAGAGTTGATCAATAAACTCCGCGATAATGGCGTTGAGAGTTTCGATATTCTCTATACCAATGAATTGGATCGTGGTCCATTTATTTCAAATACTTTGAATATTGATCCAACTCGTACTCGTTTAGAAGCGCAGATTGAGATTTATCGCATGATGCGCCCCGGTGAGCCACCCACCAAAGAATCAGCTGAAAGCTTATTCAATAACTTATTCTTCACTGAAGATCGTTATGATTTATCAGCCGTCGGGCGGATGAAGTTTAACCGTCGTTTAGGTCGTGAAGATTCCGTGGGTAGCGGTGTTTTAGATCAAGCGGATATTTTAGCGGTACTAAAAAAGCTGATTGATATTCGTGATGGTCGCGATGATGTCGACGATATTGATCATTTAGGCAATCGTCGGATTCGTAGCGTGGGCGAGATGGCTGAGAATGCCTTCCGTGTGGGCTTGGTTCGTGTTGAACGTGCTGTCAAAGAGCGTTTGACGATGGCTGAAAGTGAAGGCTTAATGCCACAAGAGTTAGTCAACTCTAAGCCAGTTTCAGCGGCGATCAAAGAGTTCTTTGGCTCTAGCCAATTGTCGCAGTTTATGGATCAAAACAATCCATTATCTGAAGTGACACATAAACGCCGTATTTCAGCTTTAGGCCCTGGTGGCTTGACTCGTGAGCGTGCCGGTTTCGAAGTACGTGACGTACATCCGACCCATTATGGCCGTGTTTGCCCGATTGAAACACCGGAAGGTCCAAATATCGGTTTGATCAATTCGCTGTCGGTATATGCACGCACCAATGAATATGGTTTCTTAGAAACGCCTTATCGTCGTGTGGTAGATGGTAAAGCTACTCAAGAAATTGATTACTTATCAGCGATTGAAGAATCTCAATATGTGATCGCGCAAGCGAACGCAGATTTAGATGAGAATGGTGCTTTCTTAGACGAATTTGTTAATTGTCGTTATCGCAATGAATTCACCACTATGTCTGCAGACCGTATGCAGTATATGGATGTTTCGCCAAAGCAGATCGTATCGGTCGCTGCGTCCTTGATTCCATTTTTGGAGCATGATGACGCGAACCGCGCTCTGATGGGATCAAACATGCAACGTCAGGCAGTCCCTTGCTTACGGGCTGAAACAGCTATCGTCGGTACGGGGATGGAGCGTGCGGTGGCGGTGGACTCAGGTTCGACGGTTGCTGCGCGTCGGGGTGGAGTGATTGATTCGGTGGATGCAGGCCGTGTGGTCGTGCG
>CAYWRU010000139.1:0-4222 GCA_964460795.1 uncultured bacterium
CTGGACGCGCTGTCTGCACGTTGCGGAGGGTGCAGACAACAATCCGCTGCTCGGCGCGCCGCGGTTGGAGGCGTGTTGGAATCGACTGGTAGACATCCTGAAGATCATGGCCGGGGCTGGCGAGGCGGCGTGGAAGCTGCTCGACGCCGGGCACATTCTGACGACGCAGGAAGGGAAACGGCTACCGACCAGTGAAACGCAATTGGCCGACCTTGAAGATCAGATCGAGGAATTTGTACATGGGCTGCGGCGGTGGCTGCTGGCTGAGGGGCTGGAAGCGACGCAGATCGGCGGGTCGATCAGCGACCCAAGCGGGCTGGTGACGGCGAATGTGTCGCTGATCAGCGCGGCGACGGGAATCCCACAGCGCATCTTGCTGGGCAGCGAGCGGGGCGAGCTTGCATCTTCGCAGGATGAAGACAACTGGTCGAAACAGATCGAGACTCGCCAGCGGCTGCACGCAGAGGCAATGATCGTGAGGCCGCTGATCCAACGGCTGATCTGGGCGGGCGTGCTGCCGAGACCGGAGACCGGCGCGGTGACGGTGATGTGGCAGAAGCTGCGCAAGGAGGACAGGCAGCGGGCGGCAGCGGTGGCCGACACGGTGGCGGCGGCGCTGCAAAAGGCAAAGATCACGGTCGATCCGGTTGAGTTTGTGCGGGTGTATCTGCCGGAACTGAGCGAGACGGCTGTCACTGAGGTTACAGGTGATGTATCGGAGGGGGCGGCAGGGGCGCCGGAGCAGGAGGTGACGCCAAACCAGGGCGTTCCCTTTTGGCAGTGGCAGGTTGCAGGGGAGAGCATACAGCGCCGGCGTTACCCGTAACGTTTCCGGCGACGACGATGACGACTACGATCTTTTAGAGGATTTCCCCGAAGAGGTCGAGCTCCAGTTAGACCCAGACGACGACGCAGCGGAAGAAAAGATCAAGCAGGCGGCTGAAAACAAGGCGGCCAAAGAGGTGGCGGCGGCACTGGCTGAGCAGCACGCCGAAACAATGGCGATGCTGGGCATTCCCGCGGGCAAAGTGGGCGCTGAGTGGACGCCGCCGCCGGTGGTCACGACCGCAGCGACTGCTCCGGCGACGCTGGCGAACCAGCTACCGAGCGCAGGGCTGCAATCGACGCTGGGCGGCGTGATGGGGCGGGCTTCGACGCTGGGCGTGAAGACGGCGGCGGACACGCTGGCCGGGGCGGGGATTGGAGTCAACTGGCAATTGGCGAATGCGCAGGCGGGGGAGTGGGCGAAAAGTTACACGTTCGATCTGGTCAAGGGAATCAACGAAACATCTGCGCAGTGGTTGGGGGAGAAGGTCAACGGATGGATCGAGAGCGGCAAGCCGTTGGTCAACCTGCAAAAAGAGCTTGAAATCATCTGGTCGAAGAACAGGGCGGACATGATCGCCGTCACCGAGGTGACGCGGGCGTATGCGCGGGGCAGCCTGACGGTGTATCAGGGTGTGCCGGGGATTGAGCAGGTTGTCTGGCGGACGGCGATCAATGACGTGTGTCCGGTATGCAGGCCGATGCACGGCGAGCGGGGCGACATGGCCGGGCGATTTGCTGGCGGGCTGACGATTCCGGCGCATGTGCGCTGTCGGTGCTGGATTGCGCCGGTGGTGGAGAAGGCGAAAGTAGCGGCGCTGCTGCCGAAACCCGTGCCTCCTGCGCCGGTGGTGGTTGCGCCGGTGGTCGCACCGAAGACGATCAACGATCTGCCGGCGCTGAACGTGGACATGCTGAATACGATGGACTTCCATTCCGGTCCGTCCGAGCCGACCTGGGCGAATCCGCAGGGGAAACTGAGCTATGGCGGCATCATTTTTGATGAGCATGGCCGGATGCTGCTCAGGAAACCAACCGGCAATTTCGACGGGTATGCGTGGACATGGCCGAAGGGCAAGGCGAATGTAGGCGATACGCCGGCGGACACGGCGCTGCGTGAGGTGGAGGAGGAAACGGGGTGGGACTGCGACATTATCAGCGTGCTGCCGGGCACGTACAAGGGAGGCACGGGGCAGACGAATTTCTTCGTGATGCGCGGCAAGAACTTCGATAAGAGCAAGATGGATTGGGAGACAGAGGACACGCAGTGGGCTTCGTATGATGAGGCTAAGGCGCTGATTGCGCAATCCACCAACCAGGCCGGCAAGAAGCGCGATCTGGAAGTTCTTGAAACCGCGTATAAGACGCACCAGCAGTTATTGGACAACGAGATCGATCCGATTACGCCGAGTTTGCCGAAGGACCCGGACGAGGATGATGACGTTTGGGTGCAGCTTGGGGCGAAAGATTGGAAAAGTGGGCTTGCTCCCAAGGTCCCGGCCCCGGTGTATCAGCCTGTAGCGCCGCCCGTTGCGCCGTCTATGCCGGCGCCCCCGAAACCGGTCGCACCTCCGAAGGCGAAAACTCCGAAACCGGTAGCTCCGAAGCCGGTCGCGCCGAAGCCCGTTGTCTCCAAGCCGCCGGTTGTGGTTCAGCCAGGCAAGGCGGCGCTCAAGGAGAACTGGCCGAAAGCAAAGAGGATCAAGACGCCGACGAACCCGTTGAAGCCGGCTGAATTGCCAGCGGCGCAAGAGGCGCGTTGGAAAGCGCCGTCAACGGCAAAGTTCCCAGACGATCCAGAGAAGCTGACGCTGGTCAGGCGGCTGGGCGGCTCGACAGGCGCCGAGTTGGTCAAGGACAAAAATGGCAAGCTGTTCGTGCGTAAGCGGGGCGCATCGCCTGAGCATTTGCAGGAAGAGGTGTATTCGGACGGGGCGTACCAGGCGCTTGGCGTGCGTGTACCGGCGATGAAACTGTATACAGGGAGCGATGGCAAGCCGATCAAGCTGGCCGAATTTGTGGAGGGGCAGACGCTTGGCGAGCTACGCAACAATCCGGCGGCGTACAAGACGGCGCTGAGGAAGATACAGGGCAACATGGCGGCGGACGCGCTGCTCGGCAACCGTGATGCGGTTGGGGCGGCGTTCGACAATGTGCTGATTGATACGGACGGCGAGGTGTGGCGCATCGACAACGGCGGCGGGCTGCGTTTCCGGGGCATGGGTGGGCGGAAGACGGATGAAGAATGGGACGGCAATGTGTCGATGTTGTGGTCGCTGCGTGATCCGCAGTTTGCCAACAATCATGCGGTGTACAGCGGCGTGGAGTACACGGACGTACTGGCGCAGATGAAGCAGATGACGACGCCGAAACAGCGTAAGGCGCTGCTGGCGGCGCTGCCGGATGAACTGCACGCGACGATGAACGCACGGCTCGACCAGATGCAGAGGTTGGTGGAGACGGGCGAGACGCTGCTGGGCGACCAGTATCGACCGGAGTATGTGGACACCTTCAACAAGCACCAGGTGGGCTTGTCGAAGGCCGGGCTGGTGCAGCGGATGCCGAAGACGCTTGCGCCGATGGACATGCAGACGCAGATACCGTCGCCGCCGCACAGTCAGAGCATGACGGTGTATGACGAAAACGGGAAGCCGTTTGACGATTTGCGGGGTGTGCCGACGTATGACCAAAACGGGAAGAAAATCAGCAGTGGGTCAATCACTGACGGCATGTTCCAGTACATGAGCGCCAACGGCGGCTCACCGAACTTGATTTACAGTTGGGCGCATGAGCAGGGCGGCAACAGCTGGAACAGTCTGCCGCAGGCGGGCAAGATCGCCGTCATGAAACAGCGGTCTGTGGGGTCTGACGCGTATTTCTGGAGCGGGGGCGTTGCGGAGGCGGAGAAGCACTACAAGAATTACGCCAAGCAGTATGGCGGCGAGTCGGTGATCGACAACAGCATGGCAATCCTGCACGCGTACAGCTATGAGCTGATCGACCGTGTGGACATGCCGCAGAAGAACGAGAAGACGCGGACGATTCACCTGCTGCGCACTGAGGGCGATGCCGTGCTGCGTATTCACGGGGTCGAAAAGGGCACGCCGAATGCGTACAAGCGCGGGACGGTGGAGAGTACGTCGATCTTCCAGGATGTGCGGGTGTTTGGCGACAACATGGTCGAGCAGGATGTACCGTATCACCGGGTGATCGGCACGTACATGATGGAGCGAGCGGACGGTGAGGGGCGCATGTTCCTGGGCGACGGCGAAAATGAGTTCGTGGTGATGCTGGAAGGGATCGACGGCACGTATACGAGGAAGGTGCGGTAGTGGGCAGTAGGCGGTAGGGGCACGAGGGGGGGTAACGTGGAGATAAAACTGGATATGCACGGGCT
>CAYWRU010000140.1:0-4154 GCA_964460795.1 uncultured bacterium
ATCCAGAATTGTTACGTGTGTATGAAAAGCTTGGGATTCCATTGGAAGAGCAGAAAATGCTCGCAGGGGTTGCTGTGGATGCTGTCTTTGATAGTGTGTCAGTGGCTACTACTTTTCGTAAGCAACTTGCCGAAGCTGGGGTGATTTTTTGCTCGATTTCTGAGGCCATGCGAGAGCATCCTGAGCTGATTAAAAAATACCTAGGTACCGTCGTGCCACAAACCGATAATTTCTTTGCTGCTTTGAATGCTGCGGTATTTACCGATGGGACTTTTGTTTATATCCCTGAAAATACCCGCTGCCCGATGGAGCTTTCCACTTATTTTCGGATTAATGAACGCAATACAGGGCAGTTTGAGCGTACTTTGATTATTGCCGACAAGGGCAGTTATGTCAGTTATCTTGAAGGCTGTACCGCACCACAACGGGATGAGAATCAATTGCATGCCGCAGTGGTTGAATTGATTGCTTTAGAAGATGCCTACATTAAATATTCCACCGTACAAAATTGGTATCCGGGGGATGAGCATGGCAGGGGTGGGATTTATAATTTTGTCACCAAGCGTGGCGTTTGTGCGGGGGATCGCTCACGTATTTCGTGGACGCAAGTGGAAACGGGGTCGGCGATTACTTGGAAATATCCAAGCTGTATTTTAAAAGGCGATGATTCGATCGGTGAGTTCTATTCAGTGGCTGTGACTCGTGGGGCGCAACAAGCGGATACGGGTACTAAAATGATTCATCTTGGCAAAAATACGAGCAGTACCATCGTATCCAAAGGGATTTCTGCAGATCGGGGGCAGAATGCGTATCGCGGTTTAGTGCGGATGAATAAGGGCGCTGAAAACGGGCGCAATCATACTCAATGCGATTCGCTGTTAATTGGGGATCAATGCGGTGCACATACTTTCCCTTATATTGAGGTCACTAATCCGACCGCTCAAGTAGAGCATGAGGCAACCACCTCAAAAATTGGTGAAGATCAATTATTCTATTGCCGTCAGCGGGGTTTGTCGGAGGAGGATGCAGTGTCCATGATTGTAAATGGCTTTTGTAAAGAAGTGTTTAATGAGCTGCCGATGGAATTTGCGGTAGAAGCGCGTAAATTGCTCGCGATTAGTTTAGAAGGCGCGGTCGGTTAGGAATTAAAGAGTGAAATCCATGTTACCCATGTTATCAATTAAAGATTTACACGCCAGCATCAAGGGCAAAGAAATTCTCAAAGGTTTAAGCCTCGACATCTATGCAGGTGAAGTCCATGCCATTATGGGGCCGAATGGTTCAGGCAAAAGTACACTCTCGAAAGTCCTCGCAGGGCGCGAAGAATATGAGGTTACGAGTGGTACTATCACTTATAAAGGTGAAAATCTCTTAGCAATGTCGCCAGAAGAGCGTGCGCATCAAGGTATTTTTATGGCGTTCCAATACCCTGTGGAGTTACCTGGGGTGAATAATACTTATTTTATGCAAGCTTCGTTAAATGCGATTCGTAAAGCACGCGGTGAGCCAGAATTAAACTCTTTGAATTTCATGAAACTGGTGCGCACTAAATTAAAAGCCCTAGAAATGAATGAGGCTTTATTAAAGCGTTCCGTGAATACGGGCTTTTCGGGCGGGGAAATGAAGCGCAATGAAATTTTGCAAATGACTTTGCTGGAGCCTTCGTTTGCTATTTTGGATGAAACGGATTCGGGTTTAGATATTGATGCGTTAAAAATGGTATCAATGGGCGTGAATAGTTTGCGTAGCCCTGAGCGTTCAATGCTGGTGATTACTCATTATCAGCGTTTACTGGATTATATTCAGCCCGATTATGTGCATGTCTTAAGTGATGGGCGGATTATTCGTTCGGGTGATAAATCCTTGGCGTTAGAGCTGGAGGAAAAAGGTTATGCTTGGTTACAGGAGGCTGCAGCATGAGTGCTGCTGAGTTAAATCATTATCAAGCTTTAGCGGCAACAGCCCCTGTGGTACATGCCTATCAGGCGCTTGGGCAGCAGCGTTTGCGCACGGCAGCCTTGCCAAATCGCAAGCAAGAAGAGTGGCGCTATACGCCGCTTGCGCCTGTACTGAATCATCCATTTGTCGCTGCAAGCCGTGAAGAAGGTTTATTAGAGCCGGAAGATATTGCTGCGTTGCGCGTGACACCGCTGGATCATGTTTGTGTGGTTTTGCTCAATGGCTTTTTTATGCCGGAGTTATCGACCTTACCGGCTCAAGCGGGTTTGGAGGTTTTGGATTTAAGCACCGCGTTGCAAACCTCGGCAGCGGGGGTGGCGCGTTTAGGTCATTTAAGTGGTGAAGATTTAGATTTATTTGGGGCGATCAATGCAGCCTTGACAGGTGCTGGTGCTTATCTACGGGTTACTGAAAAACTCACACAGCCGCTTGAAGTTATTTATATTAATTATAGTTTTGACAGTGAGCTAATAAGTAATCCACGCCTGCTGGTACAAGTGGACGCGCATGCAAGCCTGAACCTGATTGAACAGCATGCTCAGTTTGCGGATATAGTGGGGATGCATAATGGTGTGACTGAAATCTTCCTAGAGGAAGGTGCCAATTTGCTGCATTCCCGTTTACAGAATGATAGTTTGCGTACGCGACATTTGAGTCGTTTATATGTCCAACAGGCGGCTGCTAGTGTGTATAAAAATACCAGCCTAGCCTTAGGCAGTGCATGGTCGCGTACCGAGTTTCACCTTGATTTTAGCGGTGAGCAGGCTCATTGTGAGTTAAACGGTTTCTATTTAGCCGGTGAGCAACAGATGCAATCGATACATTTGGATGTTTTGCATTCTCTGCCAAATTGCACTAGCCGTGAAACCTTTAAAGGTATTCTGTATGGGCAGAGCAAAGCAGTGTTTGATGGCAATATCCTCGTGAAACAGGATGCCCAAAAGACCGATGCCCGCTTGAGTAATGATAATTTGCTGCTCTCACGCGAGGCTGAAATTGACACTAAACCGCGTTTAGAAATTTATGCGGATGATGTGCAATGTAGTCATGGAACGACGGTCGGGCAAATTGATCCTGAAATGTTGTTTTATTTGCGAGCTAGGGGGATTCCAAAGGCGGAAGCCACCAGCATGATTTGCCAAGGTTTTGCGGCGGAATTGATCGCCCATTGCGAATATCCTGCTTTGGAAGCCAAGGCTTTGAGTATTTTACAAGAGCGTTTAGCCCCTGTTGCTGCGAATCTTTAGGAGGGACGGATGTTTAAATTATCGCGCTTAACGAAGGCCGAAAAAGCCGAGTCGTTTGATGATGAAAATATTGCTCGTCGTGCGTGGCTGAAAGATGAAATTATTGCAGCGATTCGTCAAGTTTACGATCCAGAAATTCCAGTGAATGTGTATGACCTTGGTTTAATTTATCGCCTCGATATTGACGAGAATAATAATGTCGATATTGATATGACCTTGACAAGTCCTGCTTGCCCGGTGGCAGGGAGTTTACCGGGTTTAGTAGAAGCGGCTGCCCGTTCTAAAATCGAAGTTAATGAAGTGAATGTGAATTTAGTTTGGGATCCACCTTGGGGCAAAGAGCGCATGAGCGAAGAAGCTTTATTAGCCTTGGATTTGTATTAGGAGTGAATAATGATTCATGTAACTGAAAAAGCGGCGCAACATATTCGCCAGCAATTAGATAAACGCGGTAATGCCCTTGGTATGCGTTTAGGTGTGCGTAAAAGTGGCTGTACGGGTTTTATGTATGTGGTGGATTATGTCGATCAGTTAGGTACAAATGATCAAGTCTATGATCAGCATGGTATTAAGGTGGTGGTTGATCCTGAAAGCCTGCCTTATTTAGAAGGCACTGAAATTGATTATGTGCGCAGCAATGCTTTAAATCAGGGCTTGGAATTTAAAAATCCAAATGTGAAAGATGCTTGCGGTTGCGGCGAATCCTTTAACGTATAAAAGCAGATAGCATGACTGAAATTGATGAAATCGCCAGCGACTTTGAGTTTCTTGAGGATTGGGAACAACGCTATCAATATTTAACTGAATTAGGCGAGGCCTTGCCGCCTATGCCTGAAGCGGAAAAAACTGAAGTAAATCGGGTTAAAGCTTGCATGAGTAAGGTCTGGGTCAAGCCGCATTGGGATGCGCAAGACCCGAGTAAAATTATCTTCAATGGTGATTGTGATA
>CAYWRU010000141.1:0-4074 GCA_964460795.1 uncultured bacterium
ATCCAAGATCAAAATCCGCGGCCGCAAAACTGTTAAATCTTAAATCTACTCCGCTTTTGCTGTCGTAATTTGCAAGGCCGCCACCAAGGTTTGACGCTGTGTTCGTTTCTCCCGAACTGCTTGCGGTTGAAATATCCGCTAAGCCTGAGCCGTCTCCGTTATCAATCCTCCACCGGTTCGTCCCTTCATCAAAGACAATACGTGCATCGTCTGTGCCGCGCTCCAATTTAATCGCCGTCACATCCACATCATTCGCGGCCGTGGTCGATAACTCCATCATCGTCACATTCGTCGCCGTATCAAGTGCCGTACCACTAAATTTCATGAGCGCCGTATCGGTCGTAAAGACATCTGCCAGCGATCCTTCGATGAAATTACCGCTTGTTAAGGCCGTGCCTGTTAAAGTCAGGATATCACTCGTTGCATTCGTTGGATCAAAGGTGCCGCTCGTCAGCGTTTTATTCGTCAACGTTTGAATATCTGAGGTTCCAACCACCGTCCCGCTTGGAGCGGTCTTGGCTGCCCAGTTATCTAAATCTGCATCTGCTGGTTGATACACTCCCGCGTGATTATGAGTTGAAAGCGAAACTGCAGTTCCACCTTGCGTAATTGTGGTTGCGTTCAGCGCTCCGTTCACATCAAACTTATATCCAGGCGCCGTTGTTCCAATCCCTACATTCCCTGATCCATTGAAATAATTTGTGCCTGCCGCTGATGTCTGGACAAGTCCGGTTAATGTTCCGCTCGGAGATAATTTCCCGTTAAACGTTGTCCAATCACCGCTCGTTAAAAATCCCTTGGTACTTCCCGAAGCCGCTTGGCCGTTCGTATAATCAATGGCAATATTTCCACTCGCTGCATCAAAATCATTCGCCGTAAAACTCGCTGCTCCTTTGGTCGCTCCATCGGCTGCTGCGTCCGCTATCGAAAGCGTTCGGTTCGCACTTAAATCTCCGCCGCCGGATAAAGGACTTGTCGTTGAAATCGTACGGCTTGAGGTAATATCATCCGAGGCGTTAGTATCCCATCCCGTGAAACTCGTTGTCCCATTCAAATTAAATGTTCCATTCACGTCCAATGCATATCCAGGATTTGTAGTTCCAATTCCTACATTCCCCGCCTTGAGATAGAGCGTATTTGCAACAGCACCCGAATTCACAGAGGTAAACGGAGCAACCGAATTTTGAGTCAGTGTAAAGTCAGCAGCGGGAGCAATGTTGGTGATGACCGGGCTTGAGATGGTGGGCGCAGACGCAAGCACAACATTTCCAGAACCTGACAGAGATTTCCCGGCTAAATTATTCAGGGTGCTATCAAGCGACACATCCGTCTTACTTCCGCCGCCATTATTTGTAGCTGAAAGCCCGGTCCCAATAAAATCAATAACGGTTTGTTGAGGAAGCGAGCTCCCTTCATCTTTTACCGTGGCGTAGGCTTGTGTGATTACGCTTGAATCCCAACTGAGTACTCCGCTGCTATTTCGCAAAATTCCATTTGCACTTGCCACAGGAAGCGTGTAGGTAATTGTAGATGCTTGATCTCCACCCTGAAAAACGCTGTAGTACTGCGGACTTGATCCGCCTTCTAAAATTCCCAATGTCCCCGCTACTGCAAGTTTTTGCGAGGCTGCGGTCGTCCCAATTCCGACATTGCCGCTCGAAGTGGCTAAAAATGCGTTCGTACTATTGGATAGATCTCCGGTCACATCAAGTTTGTAAACTGGGTTCGTATTACCAATGCCAACGTTGGTTCCATTATTAAAGAGTGTGCTGCTTGCAACCCACGCACTCCCATTATTACGAATCGTCTGGCCCGAACTTCCCCCCGGAAGTGTTCCCGAAATAGTTTGCCACGACACGGCGCCCAATCCATTGGTGGTCAGAACTTGAGCGTCGCCTCCATCCGCACTTGGAAGCGTATAAGCACCAATTTTGACCTGTCCATTAACTTCGAGTTTTGCACTGGGCGCGAGAGTTCCGATACCCACATTCCCCGCCGTATCTTCCGTGACCAAGGCATATTTATTCGTAATGGTTCCGGATCCCGCAGGTGCACTCACATACATGCCGTACCAATTTCCCATGGCAGATCCGCCGTTATAAGTCATCCCGCTCTTCATGTTGATGTAATCTGAAGAACTTGTGACAGTCGGCCGAACATCGAATTTTGCACTGGGATTATTTGTACCAATGCTTACATTTCCCCCACGGACATAAAGCACATCAACGGTTCCATCACCATCGGCAAAGGACATCCACCGACCGCTTGAATCCGTTTTGATACGCGCTTGTCCGCTCCCCACCATCGTGATTCCAAATCCTGAATCAACGCCATTTGAGAGTGCAAGATCAGCACTTCCATAAGTGAGTGAGTGCGTTCCATCCAAAATAGACAGCTTCGTGGCCGGATTCGTAATACCAATCCCAACATTGCCGGTCGCTGTAACGGTTAACAATCCAGCGTCAGAAGAATCTTTTAATTCCAGCATATCTGCAGACTGACCCGAAGATCCTTTGACCAGCAACCCAACAGAGGAATTCGGTGGTACCACATGTAACCGCGCTGCTGTTGACGTGATCCCAATTCCAACGTTTCCAGCCGATCCCCAAACGCCGGAGGGAAAATTCGTGGCGCCGCTAAAAACTTTGTTGCTTAAAGTCTGCGAATCGCTGGTTCCAACAATGGCGCCTGTAGGCGTTGATTTAGTCGCCCAAGACGGAAGATTGGCTCCTCCGTTCACCGTGAGCGTTGTTCCAGAAATAACAAGATTGCCTAAAGTCGCGGTATCCGTCCCACTGTCGTACACAAATCCGGCATCCCCCGCAAAACTCGATCCATTCTTAAATTGCACATAGGTGTCGCTGCCTCCCGGAGTCCCGCCGCCGGATCCTGCAGCCCAGGATAAGTTACCATTTCCATCGGTTTTTAAAAATTCATCCACACCTCCATCGTCCGGAGGAAGTGTGAGGGTATAAGAACCTGTTTGAGCCGCATTGGTTTGAATTGTGGTCGTATAATCGGTGGAGCCTTCATTATAAAGCCGAAGGGAACCATCGGTTCCGTTAGCTCCCACTGTGAGCATGCCCGTACTATCAAGGCGCATTTTTTCTGAGAGTGCGCCCGCTGTCATATTCTGAACTACAAAATCTCCAGTCTCTGACCCGTTTGTGACCACGGTCAAAATACCTTGCACCACCGCTGCATTTTTTAATGCGCCTGCTCCGTTTTCTGCACTAAAAGTAAGCTGAGTTCCAATTCCACTCGCGGCCGTTCCTGTCGTCGAATGCTCCAGACGCATAATTTGGGTCACGCTCGTGTTGGATGCGTCATTCACATTCACGCCCACCTCAGTTGAAAAACCCTTATTCGACAAGGTCTGGGAATCACTTGTTCCGACCACGGTTCCACTCGGAGTGGTTTTGGTAGCCCAAAGGTCAAGATCGGCATCATGAGGTTGAAGTGCGGCTCCATTTTCGGTAATGGTTGTGGCATTCAAAGCCCCATTCACTTCAAATTTATAAGCCGGAGAAGTAGTTCCAATTCCGACATTGCCCGAACCATTAAAATAATTTGTGCCTGCGGCACTCGTTTGCACAAGACCGCTCAGCGTTCCACTCGATGATAATTTTCCATTAAAGGAGGTCCAGTCGCTGCTGGTCAAAAAACCCTTGGTGCTTCCCGAAGCGGCTTGGCCGTTCGTGTAATCAAGCGAGATATTTCCGCTTGAGGCATCAAAATCATTAGCCGTGAAACTCGCCGCTCCTTTGGTCGATCCATCTGCAGCTGCATTTGCAATCGAAAGGGTACGATTCGCTGATAAATCTCCTCCGCCCGCTAAAGGCGATGTGGTTGAAATCGTGCGGCTTGAGGTAATATCATCCGAGGCATTCGTGTCCCATCCCGTAAAACTCGTGGTCCCATTCAAATTAAAAGTTCCATTCACATCCAAGGCATATCCGGGATTCGTGGTTCCAATACCCACGTTACCGGCTTTCAAATACAAAGTGTTCGCTACGGCACCGGAATTGACTGAGGTAAAAGGAGCAACCGAATTCTGAGTTAATGTGAAATCTG
>CAYWRU010000142.1:0-4016 GCA_964460795.1 uncultured bacterium
TGCGGGCTGTTGCATGCTGATGCGTGCGGGCGTGAAAAAGCCCGCGCGGGGCGGGCTTTGGGTGTGGGTGGATCAGGGCTTGAAGATCAGCAGCAGGTCTGAGTGCTCGCGCTGGCGACGGGTTCGGTGGCGGCGCAGCGGCGGCGCCGGGCTGATGATCCTGCGCCGCCCCCGGCCATCGCCCAGGTAGACAGACGCAGGCTGGGCCGGCTGCACGGGCGCGGCGCAAAACGCCCCCCAGGCGGCGCCAAAGGCGGCGCCCCATGCCTTGCCCCAGGCGCTGGCGGCGGCCATGGGTCACGGCCCCCAGGGGTCGGCCTCGGTACCGGCGCCCGCGATGGTCTGGCCTTTGATTTGCACCGTGTTGACGGGAATGGCGGTGGCGTTGAGCGCGGCCAGCACCTGGGCGGTGATGTCTTCGGCGGTGGGCGCTTCGGCGCTGGTGAGGGTGCGCGAGACGCTGGCCCAGACGGCGGCGCCCAGCGCGGCGTAGTCCACCCCGCCGCTGGCGGCGCTGTTGAGCTTGGCGCCCATGGTGCCAGCCTCTGCAAACTGCGCGGCGACGGATGACCAGACGGCCCCGGCGATGCCGTCGCTGGTGAGGATGCTGCTGTCTACGGTGCTGCCGCTCAGTGCCCCGATGGCGTAGGGCGTGAGCGCGCCGGTGACGGCGAAGCTGGCGGCGGCGGTGCGCGCGGGCGGTGCGTCGTTGGCCGGCAGGATGCTGGCGGCCATGGCAATCAGGAATGAAGCGGAGCCCTCTGCGCTGGCTTCGGCACCCAAATCAGCGCTGGCCGTCAGGGTGAACGAAGCAGCCCCGATGGCGCCCAGCGAGGCGGTCAGCAGCGGCGCGTTGGGGGTGAAGGCGAACGCGGCCGCGCCCTGCCCGCTGCTGATCAGCTGCCCGGCGGCGTTGGCCACGGTGAAGGTGAGCGCCGCGCTGGCCGGCGACGTGACTCCGCCGACGATGGCCCCGGCGCCCGCCACGTCGATGCGCGTGACGTTGCGGCTGCTCATGCCCCCGGCCGTCTTGGGCAGCACCCAGGCGCTGGGCGACAGGTGGCCGTCGGGCGTGGCGCTTTTGGCGCTGTACGCGCCGTAGGCCCCGCGCATCATGCCGTGCTTGCTGAAGGCCGAGCGCATGATGCCCGGCCCGCCGTTCATAAAGCGGCTGGGCGATTTGTGCAGGACGGAGCGGTTGCCGTGCAGGGCCATGGTTTACGTCCAGCCGAATTCCAGGTGGCCGCTCAGGGGAGATGCCACGGGTGTTGCCGCGCCGGCCAGCATGAGCCAGGCCAGGCAGGCGCCGTCATAAATCTTGGGCATGGAGGCGAACTGATTGACCAGATCGCGCTCGGCGGTGACGCCCAGCGTGGTGATGGGAAGGGTCATCAGCGGCTTGCACAGCACGAGGTTGAGCACGCCCGACACGTAGGAAACGGACAGGTTGAACTGCTGCACCGAGCGGATGCCGGCGTCACCGGCGGCCAACGGCATGAAGGGGCCGAACTTGCCCGCGCCGGTGCCGCTGTAGACGATGCTGGTGACGGCGGCTGCGGTGTTGCCGATGGGCAGGGTGGCGGGCGTGAGGTTGCCGGCGTTGCCCGCGCTGTCGGTGTAGGTGAGGCGGATGCTGGGCGTGGCCGCGCCCATGACGGTGGACGGGGTGATGAAGGCCTGGACGCCCGCGCCATCTGTGTAGCGCGGCAGGGTGACGGTGTTGTTGAGCGCCTGGTCGCCGGTGGTGGTGACGCTGGTGATGGGGTAGAAGCCCAGCAGATCGACCAGCATCAGCACGCAGGGCGCGGTGGTGGCGGCTGCGGTCTGCGCGGCCGCGTTGAGCAGCACCTTGTAGCCGCCGGCCACGTTGCCGCCGTGGGGGATGCCGGTGGCGCCCGCCGTGGTGTCGGTGAGGGCCTGGAACGCGAGGTTGGTGCCGGTGCCCAGGATGGTGTCGGCCGCCGGGTTGCCGCCGCCGCGGAACAGGCTGTACCACAGGCCGGCGGTGTGGGCGGTGGTGCCGAAGCTGCTTTTCTGCCAGTCGGCCCGGTAGCCCTGGCCGAGCACGCTCAGGGCGTTGATGATGCTGTCTTGACTTGAGAATCCGCTCATGATGTTTAGCCCCAGGTGGTTTCGATCACGCCATGGATGGGCGCGCCGGAGAGCGTGCCGTTTGGCAGCGCGATGAAGTTGAGATAGGCGTCGTCCACGATTTCGGGCATGGCGGCCATGTCGGTGAAGTAGTCCACCTCGGTGGCGGCATCGATGCCGAACAGGCTGAAGGTGGCCAGCGGCTTGACCAGCACCAGCGCGAACAGGCCCACGTCGCCCACGCCGCCGATGGTGACGCTTTGCACCGAGCGCACACCGGAATCCCCGCGTTGAAGCGGCAGGAATGGGCCGTTGTTCTGATACGCGGCACCGTCGCCCAGGCTGTGCAGGATGGTGCCGTTGACGGCTTGCGTGGACATGGTGACGGCGGGCGTGACGCGCCCGGCCACACCGGCCTGGTTGGTGTAGGTGACGGTGAAGGTCTGCCCGCCGGTCTGGCCGGCCACGACCACGGGCATGAGCTGCACGCCGGTGCCCAGCGCGTGGCGCGGCAGTGGGGTGGTGTTGTCCATGGGCTGCTCGTCGAGCACAGATTCATCGATGAAGCCGTAGAAGCCGATGTAGTCGAGCAGCTTGCAGGACAGCGGCGCGGCGGTGGACGTGGGCGTGAGCGCCATCAGTTTGCGCAGGAACTTCTTGTGCCCGGCGGCGTTGACGCCCCCACCGTGGCGCAGGCCGCCGTCGGTTGACTGCTTGAGCGGCACGAAGACGTTGGGCGAGCCGATGTAGTAGTTGGGTGCGGGGTTGCCGGGCGACATGGACAGATCGAACCAGATGCCGGCGCCGGTGGTCTGCGTGGCCTGCTTGCGGAAGCTGGCGTAGAGATACCGGCCGGCGTCCACGGCGTCGGCGAGCTGGCGGGCGTTGGCGAAGCCGGTCATGCGGCGTCAGGCTCTTGTTCGGGTTCTTCGGCGATGTTGGCGTTGCACAGGCAGGCGCGTGTTTCGTCGCCGGTTGCCTGGTGATCGACGCGCACCAGCAGGCCGCAGGCGGTGCAGGTGTAGCGCCAGATCATGATCAGTCAGCCGAGATGCTCAAGGCGCCGGCCGCGAACTGCGGCTGGATGCCAGCGCTGACGTTCAGCGTGGCGGACAGCTCGCCGCTGATCATCATGTTGACGGCGCCCGATGCGGTATCGACCACGGCGAAGTGGGTCAATGCGTTGGTGCCGGCGGTGCAGGCGCCGAACTGAATCAAGTTCGCATTGGTGAAGGGGTTGCCGCCGCCCGTCCAGGCGCTGGCCTTGGTGAGCGCGACGCGTGCGTAGCCGGTGTAGTCGGCCTCGGCGGCCAGGCTGGCGGATTCGGTTGGGTCCGCCGTGAACAGGGCCAGGTATTGCGTGTCGCCGGCCCGGTAGCTGGGGTCGGCGCCTTGCAGGAACATGGCCAGGGCGGCGACTTCGGTGGTGTTGGAGAGGGACATGGGTTACTCCGCGTGATAGGTGGTGGTAGTGCTGACAATCTCGTCGGTGGCGGGGTCGCGCTGCACGGTCTGCACGGCGCGGGCGGGGTGGGTGTTGTTGACGGTCACCGGCGCGGGCTGCACGTCGTTGGTGATGTTGACGATGGGCGCGGCGCTTTCGGCCACCACGTTGACGGGCGCGGGCTGCACGTTGACATGGTTGGTGACCTGCGGGGCGGCCGGCTCTGGCACATGCACGTCGATCTGGTTGTTGACCTGTGCCGGCGCCGCGGCCTCCTGGTGCAGGTTGACCTTGACATCCACCGGGCGGGCCGCGCTTTTCGCCACGGCGGCGGCAAAGCTCTGCCCTTGCGCCTGCACCACGTCAACCATGCGCCCGGCCAGGGCGCTGGTGGCGAGGGCTTGCGCCTGGATGGCCTGCGCGGGCGCGGGATCTGGCGCCACGGGCTCTGCGCCCTGACCCGAGGTTTCTGAGTGGGCGC
>CAYWRU010000143.1:0-3986 GCA_964460795.1 uncultured bacterium
GACCTGGGCATCGGATTGGTCTTGATAAACAGGAAAATGATGATGATGATGGTTGCCTGCGCGATGGAAAACTCGCTTGGTTTAGCCGTCTCGATGAAGTCTGGCGTGATCCTAGTTTAATGGGGGAAGCGGTTTTAGAATAAAGGCTAGTCTGCTCAAACTGCAAAGCAGCTAAACCTAAGAAGTTAAACTAGAGGAACTAAACCAAGAGAAGCTTGGTATCTGCTGAGAAGTCCAGTTATTATGCACTGCTTTGCAACTCTCGGAAGCTTGTTATGTCGCATATGCAGTTTGAGCTGCTCAAAACAGAAGGATTAGCCCGTCGTGGCCGTCTAAGTTTTCCACGCGGCCACGTCGAAACTCCGGCCTTTATGCCAGTCGGTACTTATGGCACGGTCAAAGCGATGACACCGGAAGAATTGCAAGGGCTAGGCGCACAGATCATTCTTGGGAATACCTTCCATTTGATGCTACGTCCGGGTACTGAAATTGTGCGTTTACACGGTGATCTCCATGAGTTTATGCATTGGGATAAACCTATTCTCACTGATTCTGGTGGTTTCCAAGTATTTTCGCTGGCCGCGATGCGCAAGATCAGCGAACAGGGGGTACGTTTTCAATCACCGGTGAACGGCAACCCCATTCTTATGACGCCTGAATCCTCCATGCAAGTCCAGCGTGACTTAGGCTCGGATATTGTCATGATTTTCGATGAATGCACGCCCTATCCTGCCAGCCATGCCGAAGCTAAACAATCAATGGAATTATCCTTACGTTGGGCAGCTCGTAGCAAACAAGCCCACGCGGATAATCCAGCGGCTTTATTTGGGATTGTTCAAGGCGGGGTTTATGCAGATTTAAGATTGCAGTCGGCTGAGCAGCTACAAAAGCTTGAGTTTGATGGCTATGCAGTCGGTGGTTTAGCGGTGGGTGAACCGAAAGAAGAACGTGATCGGATCTTAGAAGTCACCGTACCACAGTTACCCGCTGACAAACCGCATTATTTAATGGGCGTCGGTAAACCAGAAGATATTGTAGAAGGCGTATTACGCGGGATTGATATGTTCGACTGTGTGATCCCCACTCGCAATGCTCGCAATGCATTTTTATTCACGCGCTATGGACAATTAAAACTACGCAATAGCCAATATCAACACGACACCCGCCCGATTGATGAACAATGCGGCTGCTATACTTGCCAAAATTACTCCCGCGCCTATTTACGACATTTAGACAAATGCGGTGAAATTCTTGGAGCGCGTTTGAATACTATTCATAATTTATATTATTACCAAGAACTCATGCAAAGCCTTCGCACTGCCTTAGAAGCAGGGCGATTGGCGGAATTTGTGCGGGAGTTTTACGCCTTACGCGCTCATTAAGCCGTACAAGTCAGACCGATTTTATCAAATCGTTGATTCAGTGCAGCCGCAGCCCCTCGTAAAGCGGGGTTATCCGCTTCCATAATATAGACAGGGACTTTCTGCATAAAGCCACTGAAACGCCCTTTGGTTTCAAAAGCTGCTCGGAAACCTGACTGGATAAAATAATCCCCTAGATTTGGAACAATGCCACCACCGATATAAACACCACCGGTTGCCCCTAAAGATAAGGTTAAATTCCCAGCCACAATTCCAAACCATTCACAGAATAAAGTCATGGTTTCCATACAAGCAGGGCAAGTTCCGGCTATCGCACGCCCAGAAATATCAGCGGGCTGCAAAGGCTCTGGCGTTTGACCATCTAAACGGCAAATCACTTGATAGAACTCTTCCAAGCCCGTACCAGATAACAAACGCTCAGCAGACATATGCCCGTATTTTTCCCAGAAAGCCGCAAAAATCGCTAACTCCCGAGCATTACGCGCCCCTAAAGTCACATGTCCACCTTCGCCTGCAAGTGGATACCAACCCGCTGCAGAGCGAATCAAACCTGATACCCCTAAGCCAGTTCCCGCCCCCAATAAAGCAATTGCCCCATCAGGATCGGCTGCCCCACCACCGACTTGCTTTAATTCACTCGGTTCTAGCAAGGGAATTGATAAAGCCATTGCGGTGAAATCGTTAATTACCTTAAGGCGCTCAAATCCAAACTGTTGGCAAATGCCACGAATACTAAAAGTCCACGCATGATTGGTGAGCTTAATGGTGTCTTGCGTCACAGGCGTTGCAACATCAATTGCCGCTTGTTTAATCTGATGCGGGGGTGCCGAGCTTAAAAATAGCTCCATTACCTCCGCTAAACCTGCGAACTCATTAATTTTAAAAGTTTTAATATAACGAGGACGTAATGAGTCGGCTGCAAGCAGCCCTAAACGAATATTGGTTCCACCAATATCAATGGCAAGCGTCGTATAGACAGCAGACATATTCTTTTTCCTTAAGCTGTTGCCCGATGTGGCATCGAATTATTTTACATCATGAAAAAAATAAATGCTGCTACCTCTATAGGTTTTAACGCAGTAATAAGCCTCGACTTTGTAAAAATTTTAATAGATGCGGGCGCTGCTTTTTCTGTACAGCGGCAGCCGTTTGAGCAGACCAATTTGAAACCCGCTGATGATGGTCACGGGTTTGATAATAGGCCTGCATTTGCTGATCATAACGATCGACTTCGGTGCTTACTTCAGTTAATGGATACCGCGCTTGATGCAAAATACTAGCGACTGGAAAGCGGGGCTTAACCGCTTGGCGACGCGCAGGCCAACCTAAACACATCCCAAAGACTGGGTAAACTTGCTCAGGCAACTCCAATAGATCAGAAACTAATTGGGGATTATTTCGAATGCCACCAATGAAAACACCACCTAACCCCAATGATTCAGCGGCTAACAAAACATTCTGTGCAACTAAGGCTGTATCGACCGTTGCTGTAATAAAATGCTCGGTATGCCCTTCTAAAGCCCCTAAGCCATTTTTTACACAAGCATAATTGACACGCTGTAAATCCGCACAAAACACCAAAAAGACCGGAGCAGCTACTACCCAAGCCTGCCCGCCGGCTAGCTCAGCGATTTGTTGGCGAACTTCTGTTTGCGTGACTTGCACCACCGATACAGCTTGAATAAAACTAGAAGAAGCAGCAGCCTGACCGCACCGGATCAAACTTTCTAGGGTTTCCTGTGGAATAGCCTGCTCTGTAAATTGACGCACCGAAGCATGCGCTAACATGGTTGCCATAACCGCATTCATCATTCAACTCCTCTTTGAAGATCGCTTTTTAGTGCAGCACTAAACCCATCCGCTTCCATTGCAAGCCACCTAGTTCAGAATTATATGAAAACCAAACCTGCCTCGCTCGCCCTGTTACATCAGCTAGTGGCACAGTTCCAAAATAACGTGAATCATTGCTGTTAGAGCGATTATCACCCAATACAAAGAGCTGCCCAGCTGGGACTATCAGTTCAGCAACAGGCAGGACTGCACGTGGATTTTTCCAAATTACCGGCCATTGCCGTTGCTCATAACGTTCCTGCACCACCACCGCTCCTTGCTGTTGAGTACTACTTACAGTCAAGGCTTTATTATTGACCATGACCGTTTGCCCACGAATCTTAATTTGATCACCGGGCAAACCAATCACTCGTTTGATATAACCCATACTGCGATTATTAGGATAGGTGAAAGTAATAATATCGCCACGCTGCACACTCGGCTCACAACCTAAACAATTATAATGCTTGTCTGCATAAATAAAATCACCCGCAATTAAAGCCGGCTCCATGCTCGCAGAAGGAATACGGAAGGGTTCAATCCAATGTTTGCGAATCTGCTGTGCTAATAATGGAAATAAACAGACTGTAACCAATAGAATCAAAAATAAATACGTGCCTGCACCCTGCCAAGCAGCAGCAATATAATGAGTACGACGGCGGGCTTGAATAAATGCATCCAAACAGCCGCTTAACCAAATGATTAAAGCAAGACCGAGCGAGCCAAGCATTAAACGGGCTGTCCACTCATCAGGAAAATACCTGATTAATAAAC
>CAYWRU010000144.1:0-3894 GCA_964460795.1 uncultured bacterium
GACCTGCTGCTGTTCGATTGGCAGTCCCGCGTGTTTGGCCTCCCGATCTGGACCGAGCCGTCCTACGTCACCTCCGCCATCACCGCTGGACAGACAAGCGTGAACGTCGATGACACCACCTTGGGCGACTTCCGAGCGGACGGTCTTGCCATCATCTACGAGTCGGAGGACAAGTTTGACGCGCTGGAGGTGCAGAGTGTCGGCCCCACGACGGTCAACTTCAAGACCCCGATCCAGAACAACTACGCGACTGGCGTGCGGGTCATGCCTCTTCGCACTGCGATCACTACCGCTCCTGCCCAGGAGAAGAAGTGGGCGGTGAACCTCGCGGAGTTCAATCTGACGATGCGCGTGCTCGACAACAACGTCGATCTCTCCAGCACCGCCGGGTGGCCGACGTACAACTCGAAGGTTCTGCTGTCTGATCCCAATGCCATCGACACCACGCTGGACGGGACGATCGCCCGACAGATCACGGTATTCGACAGCGCCGGGGTGGGCCGCTTCTCGCTCGGCTCGACGTGGAACCGTGCTCGTCACGGCTCGGCGAAGACGTTCATTACCCGCACGCGGTCGGGCCTCTGGTCCGTGCGCCGCCTGCTGCACGCCCTTCGCGGGTCGCAGGTGTCGTTCTACCTGCCGACATTCACGAAGGACCTGACCCTTGCCACGACCTATCTGTCTGGTGCTTCCTCGCTGACCCTGGTGAACGTGGGATACGCTCGTTACGCGAAGCAGCGGACCCCCAAGGTGGACATCCGCATCATCCTGAACAACGGCACGATCTTCACGCGCACGATCACGGCCAGCGCCGAGATTGATACCCTGACCGAGCAGGTCACTCTGAGTTCTACGATCGGACAGAACATTGCCCCGAGCGATGTCGCCCGCATCGAGTTCCTGGAGAAGGTTCGCATCGACAACGAAGAGATCACCATCGAGCACCGCTCGTCCAACGGCGAGGCTAAGATCGGGTTCCCCGTCCGAGTGGTGCTGGAGTAACACATGGCATTCGACACACAAGAACGCAGCGTAGAGGCAGGCCAGCCGATCGAGTTGTACGACTTCCGGCTCGGCACGGAGTCGTTCTTCTGGACGACCAACCCTGTCGCTGTGACGTACAACTCGCTGACCTACGAGCCGCTGGAGATCAGCCGCGAGGCGCTCCAGTTCTCATCGGACTCCCGCGCCGAGGCCCTGAAGATCACTCTCCCGGCAAGCACGGCGCTCGTGCGGAAGTATATCAATAGCGTCCCTGGGCAGAGGGCCACCCTCACCATCACCCGCGTCCATCGCAATGACGGCGCGAATCAGTTGGTGCAACTGTTCAAGGGCATGGCGCAGACGGTCGGCTTCGACCAGAACGGCATCCTCGCCAACATCGCGGTCGTGCCGATCACGGCGGAACTCGCCAACTCGATTCCGCGATTCGTGTTCAGCGGAGTGTGCAATCACGTTCTTTACGACGGGGCCTGCACCATTGCGCAGTCTCTGTTCCGCCACCAGAACGAAGTCACAGGCGTTGCAGGCGACACGATCACTGTGCAGGGCCTGAGCGTCAAGGGCAACGGCTGGGCCACCGGCGGATACATCGCCCTGTCGTCTGGCGACTTCCGCCAGATTCTCGACCACACCGGCGACACGATCCGAGTGCTCCTACCATTCCCGTCAAGCCCGCTGGGGTTGACTGTCGAAGTCTTCGCAGGGTGCGACCACTCCATCAACACCTGCTCCTCGAAGTTCAACAACGTCGGCAACTTCGGCGGCTTCGCGTGGGTCCCTCTCCGCAATCCATTCTCAACAGGATTGAACAACGCATGAGCAAGTTCCGCGACAACCTGATCCTCGTGCTCTCTGTCGTCATCACGGCAGTTGTCAAGGAATACTTGACAGTTGCCCCAGCGCCAGGGCAGCCTCAGCAGGCGGAGTTCTTCACGCTGCTGATCCTCGCCGTCGTCTTCTTCGTGCTCTCGGAGTTCCTGAAGCCGAAGCCGAAGATCGAGAACGCACGTCCTGCGGGCCTCGGTGACTTCAAGTTCCCCACTGCTACCGAAGGCCGTCCGGTCCCGATCATCTGGGGTACTGTGAAGCAGGAAGGCCCCAACGTCGTGTGGTACGGCGATCTTCGCAGCGTTCCGATCGTGGAGAAGGTGAAGACCGGCCTCTTCTCGTCGAAGAAGGTAACGAAGGGGTACCGTTACTATCTCGGCGTGCAGGCGGCACTCTGTCGCGGCGGCACGACACCCGTGGGCAACATCCTCCGCATCTGGGTCGGTGACAAGTTGCTCTGGAGCGGCAATGTCACGGCGGACGGCACAGCCATCGACATCAACGACCCCGGCTTCCTGGGCGGAGACGACCAGGGCGCGGGCGGCATGATCGGCACGTTCCGATTCCACTCAGGCAGCATGACGCAAACGGCCAACGCCTATCTCGCCGCTGGGCGACAGACTGTCGGCGGAGCCACCCCGAAGTATACCGGCACCTGCTATGTCGTCTGGGAAGGTGGCTACCTCGGCAACAGCGAGAACGTGAAGCCCTGGTCGTTTGAGTTGCGCCGCATCCCCAACGGCCTTGGCCTCGGCACGCCCAGCGTCAACGGCGGCAATGACGCGAACCCGATGAACGTCATCTACGAGATTCTCACCAACACCGAATGGGGACTCGGCCAGCCCGCCAGCGACATCGACACCGCAGACTTCACCACCGCAGCCAACACGCTTCGCACGGAGGGCAACGGCTTCTCGTTCCTGCTCGACAACAAGATCGAGGCCAACGAACTGCTCCGGCAGATCGAGCAGCAGATCGACGGCGTGGTGTTCATGGACCGCACGACAGGCAAGTGGAGGATCAACCTCGCTCGTGGCGGCTACACCCTGTCTACGAAGCGGGCGCTCAATGCTACGAACGTGCTGAAGGTGAACAACTTCAGCCGTGGCGCGTGGAGCGATACGACCAACAACGTGCTCATCAAGTTCAACAACCGTGCTCTGGAATACAAGGAGACGTATGCAGGCGCTCAGGACATGGCGAACGTCAAGGTCCAAGGCAACCGCATCGTCAGCATCGAGTCCACCTATCCCGGCGTGAAGGACGCGACGCTCGCCAACATCATCGCGTGGCGGTACCTTCGCACACTGTCCTATCCGCTGGCCCGCGCCGAACTCGTGGTGAACCGATCACTCTGGGACCACTATGAGGGCGACGTGGTTCGCTGGACTGATCCTGATCTCGGCTTCACCGACCTGCCGATGCGGATCACCAAACTCGATCTGGGTCGTCTGGAGGAGGGTGAGATCACCGTCACGCTCGTTCAGGACATCTTCGTATTCGACACCGGCGTCTTCGCGGCCCCCGGCAACACCAACTGGGTCCCGCCCCCGCAGTCGGTCGTCGCCATCCCCACCGCTGACTCGGTTGTGTTCGAGTCCCCGAAGAAGTTCGTGACGCTCGACCCCGACTCCCCCGGCGTGCTCGATCGCATCTGGGCAGGTGCTCGCTACCAGAACGACGCGGCGGCTCTCATGGACATCGCCACCCGTCCCGGCTCTGGCTCGTACACGGACGCGGGCGACATCGCAGGCTTCCTTGTTCAGGGCGAACTGGCTGCGGCGCTGACTGAGGCAGGCACGCAGGGCAGCATCTCCTTCAACGTCAACGCGACGCCGGACTCTCTGGCGATCCTTCAGGCTGCGATGGAGGCAGCGGTCACGCAGGAAGACTGCGGCACGCGGCTCGCCAATCTCGTCTTCATCGGCTCCGGCGCGACCGGCGAGTTCTTCTCGTTCAAGACGGTCGGCACAGGCGGCGGTCAGTTGCAGTTGAGCGGCGGGTACCGTGGCTTCATGGACACGGCTCCCCAAGCCTGGGCGATCAACTCGAAGGTCTGGATTC
>CAYWRU010000145.1:0-3870 GCA_964460795.1 uncultured bacterium
AAATAAAAAATAAAAAATAAAAAATAAAAAATAAAAAATAAAAAATAAAAAATAATTTTTTTTAATCAGTGCGCTGCCTCTTTGACGACTCCTCCACCTTGCGCGGCGCGGGCGATCTCTCGCCAAGGTATGACATCAATTTGCGCAGACGGTATGCTAAGATCTCAAACGCAGGATGCGACTTCCCATCCACAAATTTCTTCACGGATTTGCGCAGAAACTTTATCGTTTTCTGCATTTGCTTGGTATCGGCGTAGGAGTAGGTGTCGAACATCTTCTCGATGTCCTGCTTATTCATGCACGACCCCGGGGGAACTTGGCGATCTTCCCATTTGGTATCCGGGATGCAAACAAGCTCCTCTCCGATGGCCCACACCATAAACGGGGCATTCGAGCCAGCTTTCCATCCCATCTTTCCGTCATTCTTCAGCTGGCCCAACTCACACCAACGTTCGCCGTGGATGCTTTCCTGGTGCAAAAGAGCCTCGTACAGCTTGATGAGGTCAAGATACCGAAACCCGGCATCCTTCTGCGCCATCTCCAGCAGATAGTGCGGGATGCTATAGTAGTCTTGATCGTTGAAGAACCGATTGTAGACCGAGCGCTCTAGGGTTTTGAGCGGGTTCTTAACATCGGGCTGGCCTTGCTTTTTCCACGCGTCGTAGTATTCCTCCTGCATCGACACAAACCCAACGGGAATCGTTTTATCGAACAGGATCGAGTGCAGTTCCTGCTGCGGCGTCGTCTTGTTGTTTCGGATGCGCACACAGAAGTCCAAAAGCACGGCCGCCTTCAGCATCGTCTCGCCTGGAAGCGGGACGACAAATGACGGCATTTCGGAACCGTCCCGCGATTCGCTCCAGTCGACGAACATGTGGGCGTCCCACGACTCGTCGCGCGGCTTCTGGGAGAAGTAGAAGCGCTCGCAGCCGTAGATGAGGCAAACGAGTCGCATTCCGTGCTCACACTCCTCGGGCAACACGAAGTTTGCGTCCGTGGCGAACCCCCCTGAGCTCAGCAGTATGGTAGACAGCGGCTCGCCATCCGGGTTTTGCTCAACCCAAAACTTACCCAGCGACTCATAATACCTCTTCTCGAAGAACTTGCCGACCATCCATTTGATCGCAAGCATAACATCATTATACCCAACCGAAGACCCGCCACGCTTCTCCTTCTTCAAATTCTCGCAAATCCCAGATGACATCCCACAAACAAATCCTAAATAAAACTGATTCAGGATTTATTTTATTTTTTACAAAAAATAAAATAAAATAAAATAAAATAAAGTTTCAAATTAATTTCACACTTGATGCGAATTTGCGAAAATTAAATAAATCCAGAAATCGACCAAAATCTTTCTAACACAAATAAATTTAAAACACGGGCTGAAAAAATAAAATTTTGGATAGACGTTAAAATATTTCTGGTCGATTTAAAGATTTATTTATTTTTCTCAAATTAATTAAATATATTTATTTTAGGGTTTTAAAGAAATCCTGTTTTCGATTTTATATTTTTTAAAAAAAGTTTCAGTATTTTTAAAAATGCAAGCTTGGGAATGGAATCCTAATTTTGAAGATTATTTCGGTTTTGAACGTAGTGACAATTTGAAGCGTGGACGTGATGATTCCGATGAATTTGATCAACCGGAAAACGATGCATGCGAGTATCAGGATATACTTGCGGTTGCAAACGATTGCGCCAAGCGTTTTCGTTTCGACGAGGGATTCTTGCAGGAAAACCCGCAACTTTCGTTGCAAGATTTTTTAAACGAAAAAGACGTTCCTCCCATTGAATTCAACATCTACGGCGAGAATGAGATGCAAGACGAGCAATCTTCGTCTGACTCCATCTGCGAAGATGAAGAAGATGACTCCGACGACGGAGATGATTCGGGAGATGATGAGTGCAGTGATGACCAAAATGAAGGGAGCGCGGTGAACGAAGAAGGTGCGGCAACCGAATGTTTTGAGTGTGCACATGACTTGCAAGCGTCGGAGCTCGAGATTTCTCAGCCCGGCGACGAACAAGCAGATGCTGCGCAAACTGCCCACGATGAGCCAGTAATTTATGAAGGCGGGCTAATTGACTTTGGGGCCGAGAGCTGCCTGCTTGACATTCCGGCCGATGAGCCCGAAATCGCGTTGTTCTTCCAACCAAATGATTGCGAAGACGGCTTGGTTCAGCCCGCACCAGTGTCCACGGTAGCCGAGGCGCAGCCCATTCCAAAATTACCGCATTCCGTTCTTTCGGAACCTGTTCTTGCGTGGGCTCGCAAGTGGGCGACCGAGCTGGGAATTGGCGAGGATAATATGAAAAGCCGGGTGCTGCGAATTCTTTCAATTCCAGCTGCGTTTCCCATAAATTTTAAGGATCTTCCATACGAATTCCAGCGGGTGTTTTCCAAGTTCCACATTCGCATATCCACTGCAATCACCGCCTTAAGCCCCGACCACGGCATTCTGCGTCCGGGCTTTGTTTTCGTAACGTTCACTTCAAATCAGAAGGATCATTATGTATGTTCGACTGTCGACTGGCTTCGCATCGTTGCACAAAACGCGTTCCCGTCCAAAAATGCGGACTCGTCCATGGTGATCAACACCCAAACGTACTTGAAGATCATTCTTCCTCAGGTGGCGGCAATGCAAGGCAACGAGCCCGCTTACACCCACGATGCGATCGTCCGTGGCGTGTCGGAGGTGGTTAGGTCAAACCGCGTGTGCTCCTTCGTCGTGCACTGGGCAGAAAAGGCCGCAGACTCCATCAACGAAGTGATTGAAAACTGCTTCGTTCCCATTTATCTGCGCGCCGAGCATGAGGGAAATACGGTGCACATTTTTCTTGGAGAAGACGCGGACTTTGAAGTAGAGATGACGAAACTGCAGCTTGCGTGTTACATACACAATCACTTTAACTTTCTTTGCCAGCGCCGTCTTAAGAAGTATCTTGCGTATAGTGATATCAACAATTTCGAGTGTCTGGACAACCGCCGAAATGAAAAAATTGCTGTGCAGACCGACGCAGTGCGCATCGTGCGCCAGATCAGCGACTGGTGCGTGACATCCAAGTTCAAGCCCGCGGGCGCGAAAGACCTTTTTGCGATCGCGCACGTCTTTCTTTTCTCGACGTTCTCACTGAAGATTGCCCCCGCAAGGTGCAGCTCGGAAAAGATCAACAAATTTGTGTCCAATCTTCTTGTCACGCAAGATTTGTCCACGTGGGGAGAGATTGTATGCGAATTTGTTGGAAGAAAGAAGATATCGTATTCAAAAATTGGAACTCATCTCAATTCCTCTGGCAAGATGTCACTGCATGTTGTGAATCCACTGAAGCGGTTTGACTATCTCCGTGGCGCCAATCAAACCATATGCGACCGATGCGCTAACAACGTCTGCCCGCACCAAGAAACATACTACGGCCCCGTCAGATCGCTCGGCGAGATCGAGTTCGAGACAGACGTGCGATTTGGCGCCCATTTCGCCTATTTCTTTTATTAATAAACAATCTCAATTTCAGGACGTATTTGACCTTGCCGGTGCTCTGGAGCCGAGATAGAGTTTCAGACCAACCCCACTCAAAATGTATGGAGGGGGTACGGAAAGTCATCTAGAGAAATCCACCCCCAAAAAAGTCCAAATTTTTTTTTTGGAAAGTGAGTGTATCGCCAAACCCAAATACACTCACTTTTAAAAAACACGAATTAATTTGCAGAGAACCGTGTATGGTATTTTCCAAAATCAAATTTTAGTTTTGAAGTTTTTCCGATCCGTTCCCACCTAAAAATAGATGGGAATGAAATCAGCATAAAATAATTTGTGTTTTTTAAAAGTGAGTGTATTTGGGTTTGGCGATACACTCACTTTCCAAAAA
>CAYWRU010000146.1:0-3855 GCA_964460795.1 uncultured bacterium
CATATCCCCCTTGTCACCGCCATAGAGCACAGTCGCAACTTCTGCTAAACCATTGTCGATTTTAAGCTCCCCTGTTTCAAAGCGACGGGCAGACATTTTTTTATTGTGCAATAAGCTAAGATATTGAGTACTATCCCAAGTGGCTAAGATCTTAGCCTTTTCCATATCATCTTGCAGAATAGCCGTCCAAAACTCATTTGCTACTTGGCGGGCATCTTGTTCGGTTGACTGGCTACAAGCTGTCAAGCTCAACCAACCGAATACGCACAGGAGTACCCATAAATAGCGTAAGGACTGTTGGTAACAAGGACGCACTTGCATGCTTAAACTCCTAATAATAGATCAGTCTCCTCACTCACTAAGGATAGACTTACTGTCGTGATTTGATTCTCTAAATCTACTAAAGATGGAGGCTTAGTCATCACTTTACAATAATTAGGCGTATAACCGGTATAAACCAACTCTCCAGCCTGCTCTCGACAGCGCTCCCATAATACCGGCACCCGTTGCCCGAGTTGTTGGGTTAACCAATGCTGTTGTGAGCGCTCCGCTAATTGATGCAGCTCTTGACTGCGCTGTTTTTTCACAGCCTCACTAACCGGATTCACTAGACCAGCCGCTTTAGTACCTGCTCGAGGTGAATAGCTAAAAATATGCACATGTCCAAAGCCAAGCTGCTCAACAAAGCTTAAAGTCTCCTGCCATTCGGCCTCAGTCTCACCGGGAAAACCAACGATAATATCGGTGGTCACATTAAAATTAGGAATAGCAGCGCGCGCCTGCTGAACTAACTGAGTAAATTCAGTGGTTTTACAGCGACGTGCCATCCGCCGAAGTACTGAATCAGCACCACTTTGAATCGGCAAATGCATATGGGGCATTAAACGCGGATTACTAAAAAGTGCAAAAAAATCTTCGGGTAAATCCCAAGGCTCGACTGAAGCAAAGCGAATACGGGGTACATCCGTTTCAACCAATAAGCGTTTGACTAGGGTATAAAGTGAAGTCTCTGCTAAATCACTGCCATATCCACCAACATGCACGCCAGTTAAGACAATCTCCTGTACACCTTGACGGGTTAATTGATTAACCTCATCAATAATTGAAGCTTCGAGGCGACTACGCTCTTCACCCCGAGCCACCGTCACAATACAAAAAGTACAACGATAACGGCAACCATCTTGAATCTTAATAAAAGCTCGATGGCGACCCCGCATAAATAAGCTATTTTCACCCGGCTCTGTGGCAATCGCAGGCATCACCGGCAGAGCAAACTGCTCCATTACTTTCGTTGGTAATTGATCTTTTTCCGAATTTGGAATGACCAAATCCACGCCTAAAGTTTGAGCCACCTCATCCGCTTGTAAACTTGCATAGCAGCCACTGACTACGAGTTTAGCAACTGGATTCTCACGATAAAGACGGTTTAATAAGCGCCGTGATTTAGCCGAGGCTTCTTGAGTGACTGCACAAGTATTCAGGATGATGACATCTGCTTCCGGTGCAGCAGTGACCATTGCATGACCTGCTGCACGGAAACCTTGAGACCATTGCTCTAACTCAGCTTCATTGAGTCGACAACCTAAGGCTTTTAAATGTATTTTCATGGCAATGGCATCATAATAACATCAAAAAAGTTAAAATCAGTGCGCATGCCATGTGTTAATAGACATGCGCTATTAGATATTCTCTGGATGCAATTCAATTTCTGAACGCGCCCGTAGATCCTCCATAGCTGCTTCTAACTCGCGGGCACCATTTACATTGCCATATATTTGTGCGCTATTCTCTTCAAGCGTATTCGCACCCTCTTCGACAGCTTTTAAAGAAATAACCGTATAATCACCATTGGTTAATACAACTTTATCCCAATTGAGTTGATCCTTAGCAGGACGTGGCATAGTAAATGCCTTTGCCAACACTTCAGGCGCTAAACTACTACCAGTACGTTGAATAAAACCGGGCTTTTCAATCGCTTCAGCCTTACCCAAACCAGAAGCATCTAAAGCTGCCCACCCACTGGTTTTAGCTTGGGCTAATAGCTCATCACCTTTTTGGCTAGCTAATTGGCGAGCACCCTGCGCTTTCAAAATGGCGGTGATCTCCGGTTTTACTTCTTCTAACGATTTTTGGGCAGCAGGTTCTTGAGAACTTGAACGTAAAACAATCGCTTGCGTTTCAGATACCTGAATCAGCTCAGAATTTTTCCCCTCTTTGAGGACTTCATCCGAAAAAGCAGCCGCTAATAACTTCGGATCAGCGAGTACGCCATCTCCCTTAGTGCGCGTCAACCAAGCAGACTCCTGAATATTAGCATTCACCGCTTTAGCAGCAGGGCTTAAATCACCACTTTGCTCATACGCAACAGTCTGCAATTTTTCAGCCCCATCCATAAATAGCTTATCAGCTTCCGCACGGCGATAATCCTGCTCAACTTGAGCCTTTACTTCCTCATAAGTCTTTTGTACAGCAGGCTTGATACTATTTACACGAATCAGCTCATAGCCCGCCCCTGTTTTAACAGGCTCCGATAATTTATTCACTTCAGCTGCAAACACTGCTTTTTCGAAATCAGGATCCCAACTACCAATCGCCACATCACCAACCACACCAGCTAGTTCAGCCGTGGCTTTATCATCAGAATCTATTTTGGCAGCTTCTTCAAAGCTCTTTTTACCCGCTTGAATATCTGCATAAAGTGCATCAATCTTCTTTTTGGCTTCAGCATCTTGAGCAGGATCAGCAACAGCAACGAGGATATGACTGGTATTCCGAGTTTCTGGGGCTAAATACCGATCTTTATGCTCATCATAAAAAGCTTGCAGACCTGCCTCATCCACATTCACCGTTTTTGCTAAAGCATCTAAATTCAAATCAATATAAGCCACTTTAACTTTTTCTTCTGTCATGAACTGGCTTTTATGCTCGTCATAATACTTTGTAATTTGCTCATCTGTGACTTGGACTTGTGGCTCGAAGCTCGCCGCTTTAACAGTAAATAACTCCAGCTCCCGTTTTTGATTACGCAAAGTCTGGTACTGCTCCATCTGTGCTTTGGTGGCAAAAGCAGTCGCTTGTACGCCTTCACGAAATTGACCATTCGTTAGGTCATCCCGCATTTGTTGCTCAAAAGCCAGCTGATTACGCCGCTGTGATGCAAGGAAACTTTCATAGGTGGCTTTATCAAATTGGCCATCTTTCTGAAACACACTAATCTCAGCAATCGCTGTGGCTACATCTTCGGTACTCGCTCGATAGCCTTCTTCTTTAGCTTTTTGACGCAAAAGCACTTGATTGACGACATTGTTTAAAGCCATTGTTTTTAAACTGTCATCGCCTAACTGGCTAGCCATTTGCCCAAACTGTTGACGAATGCGAGCTAACTCCTGCTGAACCTCTTGTGCGGGTACTTCCTCACCATTAACGACTGCCGCCGCTTTAGTAGCCCCCCCCTCCATATAGGAATTAATCCCAAAGAGTGCAAATGGAATACTAATGAACCCTACAATGGCATAGGCAATCCAGCCTTTGGCTTTATCATGAATCGTTTGTAACATATTTTTCTACGTATTATTAAGTTGAAATAACCAGAACTGCCCGCCCTTAGGGCATGGCGCATCATACAAAATGCCTAACGTGAGGGAAAGAAAAAAGCAACGATTGAAAGGTTGGCGGAGTGGACGGGGCTCGAACCCGCGACCCCCGGCGTGACAGGCCGGTATTCTGACCAACTGAACTACCACTCCGCGAAAACAACAGACATAAAAAAAGATGCTTGAAAAGCATCCTTTAACAATAAGTGGCGGAGTGGACGGGGCTCGAACCCGCGACCCCCGGCGTGACAGGCCGGTATTC
>CAYWRU010000147.1:0-3812 GCA_964460795.1 uncultured bacterium
CGCCACCGGCTTCGACGACACGTGCATCAAGTCCAGCCAGCAGAACGCGGCCAGCAATGCGGGGGCCTCGTACGCCTTGGGCGTGACGCTGTCCGGCGTCTCCGCCGGCGAGCTGTCCGTGATGCTCGGCGGCTGCCACGTGTCCGCCGCTCTTCTGAACAACACGACCGGCGTTAGTGGCACGGCTTGGACGCTGCAGGCGGCGGGCGGAACGCCGGGGTACGCCACCACTGGCGGCGCCTCGGTGGCTACGTGCCCGACCACGGGCACGCCGGCAGTGCCGTCGGTCACTTTCAACCTCTCGGGCCAGTCCATGAACAAGTTCGTCCTCGGCGCCGTGATCCGCGAGGCGCCACCACAACCTCCCGCCGGCGGCGGGCTCTTCTGGGGATAGGTCGTGAGCACAGAGGAAAACGAGATGGGCGTGCGTCCCGGCGCGTGGCGGTTCAAGCGCGAGGTCTCCATCGGGAATCTCATCACGCTCGCGGCGATCGCCGCGCCGGTGGCCGTGTGGGCGATCAACCTGGACAAGCGCCTGACGCTCGTCGAGGGATCGCTCGTCGTGCAGCAGCAGACGGATTCCCGCCAGGAGTCACAGGCGCAGGCCTTGCGCACGGAGATTCGCAGCGAGCTGCAGGAGCTCAACCGCAAGGTCGATCGAGTGCTCGAGGGCGTCCTCGCGGGGAAACGATGAAACGTGCGATGCGCCTCATCGCGGCCACGCTGCTCCTGGTCGTCGCGATGTCCCTGTGGTCCTACGTCGCCCGCGCGGCCGCGGTGCTCAACCTGAACGGCCAGAAGATCGTGCTCATGAGCGCCGAGGAGTTCGTCGGAGCCATGCAGGCCAAGGACGATGAGATCGCCGCCCTCAAGGCGCGTCTCGAGGACAAGGTCAAGGCGGAGTGCAACCTCATATGAGCGCGCTCGGCAATCGCCGCGCCTTCCTCGAGGGCGTCCTTGCGGGATGCGAAGGCACCCAGGGCGAGGAGGGGTATCGGGCGCTTTTCGGCTGGAAGCCGGGCAACGGCATGGTCTTCACGTCCTTCGCCGATCATCCGCGCATCTTCTTCGACTACACGCAGAAGGATGGCACGGTCGTGCGCACCAGCGCGGCCGGCAAATACCAAGCCACGTGGACCACCTGGCAAGACTTCATCCGCGAGCGCGGTCCGCACGACTTCACGCCTGCCTCGCAGGACGAGTTCGCCCTGTGGCTCATCAAGAAGTGCGGCGCGCTCGACGACGTCGACCGTGGACGCCTGCGCGCAGCGATCGACAAGTGTGGCGGCCGATGGGCTTCACTGCCGTCCGCCACCGTGCCGCAGCCGCGGCGCACCTACGCGTTCTGCGAGCGGGAGTACCTCGCCGCCGGCGGCGTGCTCGAGGGCGCCGCGCCGTCGCCCGTCCCCCAACCCCCGCGCGCGCCTGGCGCAACCACGCAGCCCGCCGCCACCCACGGCGAGCAACCGTTCCAACGAGAGGAGCCCCGAATGCCTATCCCCGCACTCGCCATCGGCCTCGGCCTGGCGCAAACCCTGCTGCCGCAGATCCTCAATCTCTTCTCCGCTCGCGCGCAGGCGACGATCGCCGAGAAGACCGGCGCGGACCCACAGGTCGCGCGGGACTTCGTCAACGGCGTGATCAGCATGGCCGGCCAGCAGGTTGGCGTGCCCGTCACCGACGACAAGACGGCGATCGCGGCCGTGGGCAAGTTCGTGACCGAGGTGGCGCCGGGCAGTGTCCCGGCCAAGGAGCTCGAGGAGCAGTCCCTCGACTACCTGCACGACCTCACGGCCGCGATGCGCGAGGTGGTCGACGTCTACCGCCAGGAAGTCGAGATCGAGCGCGCCGATCGCAAGGCTGCGAGCGACCAGGCGAACGCGGGCCGCGCCGCCGGCGAGGTCGACCAGGCGCCGACCTTGGTCCGCGCGGCGCTCGCGCTACTCGGGCTCCTGGTGTTGTTCACGTTCGCGGTCGCGTTGGTGCAAATCTGCACGCTCCCGACGCGCTCGCCGACAACCGAGGTTTGGGCGGCGATCACCGGCCTGATCGGTTTCGCGACCGGCGTCGTGGCCACGATCTACGCCTATCGCTTCGGCACTTCGAAGGGCTCCGGAGCGAAGGATCTGCTCATCAGCGAGCAGCTGCGCCACGAGCGGAACGCCGCGCGCGGCGGATGAGCTTCCTCTACGAGACGCTGGCCGTGGAGTTCCGCGGCCACGCCGTCCCCGGCACGCACCGCCTCGTCCTGCCCCTCGAGGAGCGCGACCTCACCGATCCCCGGTTCCTGGCCGCCCTCGCGTACATCCGCGAGCGCCTCGACGAGCAGCTCGCCGCGTCGGCCAGCGCGCCGCCATCGATGGGGCCTCTCGCCTCGAAGGGCGACCCCGGGGCCTCCACCGCATAGCCGTCCCCACCGCGGCATCCCGCCGCACCTCACCAGGAGCAATCCCGCCATGCAAGAGATCCGCCTCTCCATCCCCGACAACGCCTCGCCGGCGTACATCCTCCACCTCGTGGCCACCGCGCTCACCAGCGCGGCGAAGAGCGTCGAGCAGGCCGCGCCGGCGGTCGAGCCGATCACCTTCCCCTACCTGGACCCGCACGCGAACCACCTCTTTAAGTCGCGCGAGGAGTACGACGACTACTGGACGCGCGTCGCCGCGAGCGCGGCCCAGGTCGGCACCGTGCCTGCGCAGTCCGAGTTGCGCCCCGGCGCCGTCGACGTGCGCACGCTGTCGCTCGCGGACGTCGAGTTCATCGGCTGGAACATCAACGAGTTCCTGCAGGCGCCCGACGTGCTCGGCCCGACGTCGGCGCTGCACGCGCTGTCCGCCTTCCTCGACTACGCGATCCGCGACGCCGGCGACGGCCACGTGGTGCCGCCGGACGGCTTCCCGCAACTCGCGGCGCTCACCGTGGATCGCGCCAAGGCGATCCGCTTCCAGGATCCGGCCATCGAGGCCGAATACCCGCAGGACGGCCCGGCGCGCGCCCTGCTGGCGCAGCACCGCGCGAAGTAACCCGCGCGCAAACCCACCTCATCACCGCAAGGAGATCCACATGCAGAGCTTCAAACGCACCTTCGCCACGCTCGCCGCCGTCCTGGCGCTGGGCATGGCCAGCGGCCTCGCGCAGGCGGCGCCGCCTCCGACGCAGGTCGACGTTCCGGTCCTGCTCGCCCAAGCCAAGGCCGAGTCGCCGAAGCAGGGCGTGCGCATTCCGCCGCCGCCGGCCACGATCACCAACACGTTCGGCTTCCCGCAGGAGCACGCGGCCTTGCTCGCGTACCTGGACAAGGGCGACCTCACGGCCGAGCAGTGGCGCGTCCTGCCGCAGATGGTGACGATCTACGAGGGCACGAAGGCGCAGCTGGTGCCGATCGGCGGCTGGACGTCGGCGGCCGAGGCGACGCTCCTGGCCATGAAGACGGCGCTCGCGAAGGGCAAGGCGACCGGCAAGGTCACCTGACGTTTCCGGCCGACAAGGCGCGCCCTTCCTCCGAGCGCGCTTTCCCTGCCGTGCGGGCGGCGGGGATAGGCCGACCCCTTTTCTCGTGAGGAACCCCGCGAAATCCTTCGCGGGCTGCGCGCAAAGGCGCGCGGGGCTATCACCCTACGTCGAAGCGCGCGCGGCGCGCCGTAGGCCCTTCCTGGGGCTCAACGCCCCTTCGCCTTCGTGATCGCATCCTGCATCCGCTTCGGCAGGCGGTCGAAGGCCGCCGCCCGCTCCGCCTCGGTGAGCCGATTCCGGCTCGGCAGGGGCACCTCGTTGTCGATCCAGCCGTGCGCGGCGATCGCGCGGCCGCCGGC
>CAYWRU010000148.1:0-3750 GCA_964460795.1 uncultured bacterium
TCTCTCCGTGGATCATCACCAACTTTCAAAATGGATTTCAGGGGCTCATTATTCATAAGAAATCTATCATTTGGCATTTTTATCCCCTGGGCACACTTATCCGATGGAAGCAAAATTGGCTATCCCTGGCGGGTAATTTTCCCATGGCTTGGATGCTGCCATGGTCGGGTGATTTTAGAGACCAAAGTTATTTTGCCGAGCTCTTTAATGTTTTTAAGCACCCTGAGCTGAGTTTGAGTTTATCCAAATCGTTTGCGAGCTGGTTTTACATTTTGATGATCGGAATGCCTCTCATTGTTTTTCTGTTCCTTAAACTTCAAGAAAATGGCGGCCCACCGAAAAAAAATTCAGCCAAACCAACTGCGTTAATGCTTTACTTTTTAGACTACGCCGTTCTTCATTGCGTTGCCGTTCAAAGCAGTTCGTTCATGGGGGTGCGCTATATGATGCCCCTGATGCCTGCGGTTTTTTTTGGATGGGCTAGATTAATGGATGGTTTGGAGGCTTATTCTTCGCAGCTTCAAAAAGCGACGAGAGTTTTTTTTGCTGTGCCCCTGCTGGTGTTCGGCTTATTTTTGTGGATTTCGATGATGTCTCCCATTTATTTCGGGTATCTTTTGCGGACGCAGGGAACGGCCTACGATTATGTCGCTGACACGCCGGCCTGCGGATCGGTCCGGAATTTTCAGTCCTGTGATTACTCTGTAATGTTTCCGTGTATCTCTCAAAAAAACAAAGAAGGATTGAGAAAACTTTTTGCGGTGGGCGCAGCGGAAGATGCGGTAGCGAAAAATCATCTGCAGGAGACTGTCTCCCAGAGCGTCTTTTTAGATCGTGCACTTCTTGCAAAATTTTACTTCCATGCCGGCCGGTTTTTTTATCATCAGGGGAATGATCGGCTCAAGGAAGCCATGTCGAGAATCAAAGAGCAAATTCCTCAAAATGATTCAGCGATTCGCTTGTGTCTTTTAGGTTTGATGTATGAGTTTGGTCGAGACGATCTGAGAATCCTACAGTTTACGGACGGTGATTTCCCCGAAGAGCTGAGGCCGGGTTATTACCGGGCTCTTGGAAAACAATCCGCGCGCTTCTGGTGGGATGCCGGTATTCCCATTGAAGACATTCACGGCCGAGTCGAAGCGGCTTTTTCTAAGCCTCATCAGAAAAAAGACAGGAAAGATTTTATAACCGGCATGGGGAGTTTATACACCCGCCGAACGTATCGGTATACAGTTCTGGGGGTTGAGATGTTTTTAAGCGCCAGTAAAACTTTTAGTGAAGAAGACCGCCGAGCTTTTTATCATGGAGTTGGGCGAACGTATGAAATCTCTTATCAGTTTGAGCCTGCCTCCTGTGAAACGTGGTCCTATCAATACCTTTTAAGCTTGGATGATCCCTTGATTCATCGATGGATTGATGAAGGCCGCCGCCAAATTCAAACTTTACTGGAAGATTTTATGAAATCAAACTCACCGGCCTCATCGGCTTCTCATGCGTAACGATTACTCCCAATCGTTTTCAGCCTTTTCCATAAAAATTTCAGACGCAATTTCCGTCGCAGTCCTTTTTTTGTTTTTTCGACTTGCCGGACTTTATTTTTTTCACCCGGTGTTTAGCGGCAGCTGTCCTTTGGAGGAGTATTACCGGGGTGCAATGGCTCAAGATCTGATCGAGCGCGGATGGTCAAGCTATTGGAATTCACGTCCGGATTTGTTTGCCGGCGGATCTCTGGTGATGGGAGTGCTTGCCGCGATCTTTTTTAAGCTTTTCGGGTCCTCTGCCTTTGTTCTTAAAACCATTCCTGTTTTGATTTCCCTCGGCGCTCTTTTGATCTGGTTTGGGATTTTGTTTAAGGAATACTCGCAGAAGACAGCATGGTATTTTGCCCTATTCTTTATTTTTGCGCCGTCATCGTTTCAGACGTGGAGCATGGTGCCGCTGGGGGATCATTATGAGACGATGCTGATTTCGGCGGTAGCAGTATGGCTCTTCCTAAAGATGGAGAAGGGGAAAAGGGGTAACGAGGGGATAGAAGGGGATAAGGGGAAAAAGGATCATGGCTTTTCTTATCCCTTATCCCTTACCCCCTATCCCTTTCTGCTTGGGATGGTGTGCGGCTTCGGGGTGTGGTTTGCGTATATTTATGCGCTGACGGTGGCGGCGCTATTATTAGTTTGGTTTAGGAGGAATCCGAGATTTATCTTCAGCGCCGCTTTTTGGATTTTTGCGTTTGGATTCCTGGCCGGATTTTCATTCTGGCTGATTTCTAACATCCAGAATCATTTTCCGGGGCTCATGGTGCACGGAGGATCGTTTCTGAAACACCTCCAGCCGATTCATCATCCTGATTTCTGGATCCGATACGGATGGAGATTCTCCTTTCTGAACGATTATTTTCAGTTTTTCAATTTTCCGGCCTCGGATTTCGGAATGCCGGCATACTTTCTGAAACGAGCCTATGGATTTTTTCTGATGATTCCGGCTCTTTTGATTTGGCGGATTTCGAAACGTTCCGAAGCCGCAGAATCAAATCGCCGTTCGGTGATCTCAGTGTATTTTGGAACTTATGTTGTTCTGCACGCCGCCGCGCTTCAAGTCACCGATTTTACGGGTATCCGTTTCGTGATGCCGGTCTTGCCGGCGCTTTTCTTTTTCTGGGCACGGATGATGGACCATCTGGAAAATTGGCGGAGTCCACTCACGTTTTGGATTCGAGTCTTTTTCGGAGCTCCGGTTTTAATGCTCGGGCTGTTTTCAACCTTTGTCATGATTTCGCCGGCCCATGCGGGGGATCTGCTTCGGACCCGCGGAGTGGCTTATGATTTCCGCGCGTATCGGACGGCGGGGCAGGATACTTCTACTCATCGGTCTCCTGAAAGTTGTTTAGAGTCCTGGAATGAGGAAGCTCGCCAGATTCCCCAAGAGGAACGGTCGGGTTATTGGAATGCAGCGGCTCAGGATCTTGCGCAAACTGTAGTAACCGAAAAAGTCGTTAAGCTTCCAGATCTCGAATCATTTCCGCCGCAGGCCCAGGCCGCTTTTTATTTTCATTTAGGGGGAATGATTTTTTCGATGCGTCAACCTGAGTTAGAGGAGGCGGAGCAGGCCTTGTCGGAGCTGGTGTCCTTAGATCATCCGGGGTATCCGCTGGCCAAAATGGGAATTCTTTACGCTTTTGAATCTGAGAGGTCATGGGATTCAGCGCCTCCGCAACTGAATTCTGAAAAGCGGCAACCTTTTTTAAGAGCTGCGGGAATCCGGTTGATGCAGGAAACTTATCAGGACCCTGTGTCAGGGCTGCACCGTGCCAAGGAAAAGATTCAGGCTCTTCAAGAAACAGATCGGGTTTTTGTTTATCAGGGGATCGGCCAGGCGCTTGAGATCTCCCGGCTTTTTTTTGCCGAGCCCTGTGAAGACTGGAAAGCATCCTATTTTCATACAGATCCCCGCAGGGATTCCGAGGTTTGGATTCGTCAAGGGGAAGCATTGATCCGGAATCTGCTTCAAGTGTATGAACAAAAAATTTCGCACCTTTCTTCAAAGGCGATAGTTTCATGATGACGAATGGATTCATGCAAAAAAAAATTGAATTATGGGAATGGCTTGGGATTGCTGGCTTGTTTTTATTCTTTCGTATGGCAGGCCTCCTTTTTTTTCATCCAGCCTTCAATAATATCTGTCCTCTTGAAGAATATTACCGGGGCGCGATGGGGCAGCAGCTATTGCAGGGCCTTTCCATGCCGTACTGGG
>CAYWRU010000149.1:0-3647 GCA_964460795.1 uncultured bacterium
ATCACCTTGGCTGCGCGAAAAATAAGTATATTCACTACTTGCACTCAAGCTTGGCGCATTGCTTGCTGAGCTGGGTGTCCAAGTGAATTGCAGTTGAGGTAAGCGAGCGTAGTTCTCGGCGCTATTATCTAAAATCTGATAGCTTTGTGCCAAAGCTGTAAAATCCCATTCAGGGTTATCACTGGTATAACTGAGGGTTCGCTCTAAATTGACAATGGTACTGCTGGCGAGTGAGCTACCTAAATCATCGAAATAATCTTTATCAGAGACGCCCGCTGCTTGTAATTTAAGCTGGTTACGAGCATCCAATTGGCTCAGGTGTTGAATATCAAAATGATAACGTAGTTCATTTTGCCGCTCTTGATCGCTAGGTAAAACCTCGTATTGAACGATGCCATGATGCAATTCGGTCAAATAGCGAAATTCATTTTCTAATTTTAGCCCGCGCTTGCTGAGCATATTCGTAGTTAAGGTAAGGTCATAGTTGGGGGCAAGATTCCAATAATAAGGCAGACTGATACGCAGACCACTTTTTTCATCAGTTCCAAAATTGGGAATTAAAAAACCAGATTTACGCTGATCGGTGAGTGGAAAGGAAAAATAAGGTAGATAGAGTAGCGGGCGATCATGAATGTTTAAAGTGACTTGGCGAGCAATACCTTGTTCAGTACTGCGATCAAGCTTAATGTCTTTGGCTTTAAGGCTCCAGCTATTTACACCGACAGGGCAGGTGGTATAGCTGGCATTTTTTAAGCGCGTGACTTGCTTGCTTTCTTGAATGAGCTCACTGCTCTCACCCCGTCCTTCTGTGCCATTTAATAAATAAGCAAGCTCAGTCAGTCTACCTAAGCCACTGTTTAAATTATATTCCAGTGCTTGGCTGCTGACATGCAGCTGTGGGCTTTTAAAGCTGACCTGACCTTTGGCTAAAACTTTTCCCGTTTGCCGATTATAAATAGCTTGTTGTGCGCTGAGTTCTTGATCATTCTGGCTAATATATACCTTGCCGTTTAATTCTGAATCCCCGCGTTCACGGAATAAAGCTTGATCAGCTTCAATGTAAATCGCCATTTTATCTAAGTCGGCGGGGCGGAGTGTCTTAGCATAACTGCTGTTGGTGGGAGCTAAGTGTGATGAGCAGTCCTCCCCCTCCCAACCTGTTTGTGCGCACAGTAAGCTTGGGCTACAGGACAAACCCAATACCAATAACCTCGCCTGAGATGACAACAACATGGAATTCCTTGATTTTTCTGTTCTGTTTCAGGGGCATAACATCGCACACTCTTTACTAACAGACAATCTTTAGCAAATCGGCTGGTCTAAACCAATGATATTGCCTTGAGTATATTGTTTGCGATTTAATAATTATTTCCATATTGTTAATAAATTTTACAAATAAAAATCACTTGTGTAATATTTATTCAAAGTGCTTGCGAGGGCGATGTATTCAGCTAGTTTAAAGGGGAAAGTATGGAAAATGCATTGGCTGCGTTTTCATTTTACGATGGTAATGTAGATGTGTCTGAAACTAATGGTGAGTTAGGTATAATGAATGTACAGCCATTAAAAAAGCGTGGACGACCTAAAGGTGCTAGTTCAGCAACTATATCAGAGGTTAGGCAACAAGCTGCCGAAGAAAAGCGACAGTTAAAAAGTGAATATAATAACAAAATTGTTGAGTTAGAAACGAGCCTCGAAGAGTTGCAAGCCCATTATGATGCGAATCTTCTGCGTTTAGAGCAGGAATTAGAATTGCTGCGTAAACGAGAATTATGTTACCAGCAGGCTTTAGGCGTACGCTTAGAAGAGGTCGCTATGCATCTCTATGATACGTTGATTAATTGGGGCGATGCGGAGCTTGCTGAGGCGCAAATTGACAAGCGTAAACGCGGCAGGCCGCGTAAAACGCTGAAATAAAGCTAAGGTCGTCTCTGAAAATTCAGAGGAGCAAGATTTCTAGTATCCTCTGATAAAGGCGTGCCAGTTTAGATAAATCATTTATATTAACACATTCATTTATTTGATGAATACTGGCATTACAAGGTCCTAATTCAAGTACCTCAGCCCCTGTTGGTGCAATAAAGCGTCCATCTGAAGTTCCTCCTGAAGTCGACAATTCAGTTCCTATATTCAGAATTTCCTGAATGGCTTTAACCGTAGCGGCTACTAATTTACCTTGGGCAGTTAAAAAAGGTTGACCCGATAAACTCCATTCTAAGTAATAATTTTTTACATATTTATTTAAGATCGCTGTTGTCCTTTGTTTAATTTCTTCTTCGGTTAATTCTGTCGAAAAGCGGAAATTAATTAAGGCTTCAAGGCTGCCGGGGATAACATTATTTGCTCCCGTGCCCGCATTTAAGTTAGAAATTTGAAAACTAGTTGGTGGAAAAAATTCATTTCCATGATCCCAGACTTCAGCGGCCAGTTCGGCTAAAGCAGGCGCTACTCGATGAATCGGATTGTCCGCCAGTTGCGGATAGGCAACATGTCCTTGCTTGCCGTGGACAATCAATTTTGCATTCAGTGAACCCCGTCGGCCATTTTTAATAATGTCTCCCAGTTGCTGAGAGCTAGACGGTTCGCCGACTAAACACCAAGTGATTTTTTCATGGCGAGCTTCTAAGGTTTCGACCACTTTGACAGTACCATGTTTAGAAGGCCCTTCTTCGTCGCTAGTGATCAGCATCGCAATAGAACCTTGATGCTCAGGATGCTCACGCACAAAATTTTCAGCGGCAATCACAAAAGCAGCAATACTCCCTTTCATATCAGCCGCCCCGCGCCCATACAGTAGGCCATCACGGATTTCGGGTTGAAAAGGGGGGCTATCCCAAGCCGTTAAGGGGCCAGTAGGGACGACATCAGTATGTCCAGCAAAGCAAAATACCGGGCCTTCAGTGCCACGTCTTAACCAGAGATTCTCAACTTCTTCAAAATTTAAATATTCAGCTTTAAATCCCAAGGGGGCTAAACGTTCTGCAATCAGGCGTTGGCAGCCATGATCCGCAGGGGTAACAGAGGGCAAAGCAATTAATTGCTGCGTAAGCACTAAAGTATCTGACATGGTGGTTGGTGGTGGTTAAAGGGTTAAAAGAGGAGGGCGTATGTCGCTTAATTCTGAAACAGGTTTTTCCATTCTGCCGCATCAAAGCCTAAGAGACGACGTGAACCTAGATCAACTAATGGGCGCTTAATCAAGCTAGGTTGATCTTCCATCACGGCTAGGGCTAGGGTTTCATTCATATTTTCACGCGTGGCAGCTGGCAAATTGCGCCAAGTCGTACCGCGCCGATTGATGAGTTTATCCCAGCCTAATTCATCCACCCAGGCTCGCAATTGCACCGGATTTAAGCCCTCTTTGCGCCAGTCATGAAACTCATAAGCAATAGCACGCTCATCCAGCCATTGACGGGCTTTGCGGACGGTATCGCAGTGACTGATTCCATAAACAATGATCATTAATCATACCATTTGTGATAAGAACGGCGCTTACCGGCACGTTGCCTGATAATTCCTTGAATTTGTTCAGGGCGAATTTCAAAGCTTGGGTATTGAGCTTGCAGAGCCTCTAAATAATAGCGACCTGCACTGATGCGTAAGCGGCGGAAAATATACTCGTCTTGATTATCTTTCGCAAATACGAA
>CAYWRU010000150.1:0-3616 GCA_964460795.1 uncultured bacterium
TCGAGCACGACACCGGCGGCATCGCCGCGTGCGGGGGACTCGAGGAGCTCCGGCACCTGCTCGTCGCGCTCCGCCACTCGCAGGACGAGGCGCGGCGCCTGGGGTGGCTGTTCGTGCAGCTGTGGACGATGCGCGGGCTGCGCCGGGGGAAGAAACGCTGATGCCCGCGCGCGACTACCCGACACTCGACCTGCCCGACACGCCGGGCTTCTCCTGGGATGCCCTGCACGCGCTGTGGGTGCCAGACGATCCCTACCAACCCGAAGACGGCACACCACGCTACTACGAGACGAAGGCGCGCGTCGCTGCTTGGGTGAAGCCGCGACATCTCGTCGAGATCGGCGTACGCGCCGGCTACTCCGCGCTCGCGTTCCACATGGGGCACCCGTTTCGCACGTTCTTCGGCATCGACCTGGACGAAGGCACGATGGGTGGCGTGAAGGGCTACATCGATCACGCCGGTGCGCGACTCGCGGCGCGCCCGGACCTGCGTGTGATCCTGCACACCGCCGACTCGCAGCTGCTGCGGGAACTGCCGCACAATGCGCGGCTCGCGGACCTGTTCCACGTCGACGGCGACCATACGCCGCACGGGTGCGCGCACGACATCATGCTCGGCGTCACGAGCGGCGCGTCGTGGATTCTCGTCGACGATTACGACTACACCGAGCATGTGCGCGATGGCACGGATTTCATCGTGCGGCAGCTCGGACTCGCCGCCTGGTATGTCTCCGATGGAGGCTACCGGGGCAACCTGTTGATTCGCGGGAGACGCTTGTGAGTGCCAATATCGTTGCCCAGAGCCGATACGGTCCCATGCTGGTGAACCGCCACGATCGCTACGTCGGAGAGGCCTTTCTCCACTGCGGCGAGTACGGGCAGCATGAGGTCGCGTTCCTGCGTTCGATCGTCCGCCCTGGGGATCACGCCGTGATGTGTGGTGCGAACATCGGCGCACTCGTCGTCCCGATCGCCCAGGAGATCGGCGCCTCGGGTCGCGTGCTCGCGTTCGAGCCGCAGCGCCACGTCTTCTCGCTCCTCTGTGCCAACGTCGCGCTGAACAACCTGCACCACGTCGAGACCTTCCGGTACGCGGTGGGCTCCGAGCGTGGCGTCGTGCGCATTCCCTTGCTTGACCCGAACGAACCGGCCAACGCGGGTGGGGTCTCGATCGGCGTTGGCGAGGATGCGGTCCCCTGCCTGACGATCGACTCGATGCAGCTGCAGCGGGTCGACATCCTGCAGGCGGACGTCGAGGGATCAGAGCTGGAGCTGCTCGCCGGCGCGGCCGAGACCATTGAGCGCTTCAAGCCGGTCCTCTACCTCGAGGCCGATCGCCGCGAGCTCCGCGGCGCCCTGCTCACGTGGCTGGCAGAAGCCGGGTACCACGTGTGGGAGCACACGCCGCCGCTCTGGAACGCTGACAACTTCCTGCAGGAGGAGTCGGTGCGTTGGGAACACGTGGTGTCGGTGAACTGGCTCTGCATTCACCCGGACAACCCGCGCGATGTCCCGGAGAGTGCGCACCTCGTCACGCTGTGGCCGCCGGCCGAGAGCGAGGCGCACGCGTGACACGCCGTCGCCCCCCGCACCGCTCATGGGATCCGCGTCGCACCCCGGATCCGGACAAGCTGCGCCGAGCGGTCGAAGCGCACACGCGTGGCGATGCCGAGACCGCGGCGCAGCTCTACGTCGAGCTCGAGCAGCAGTACCCGCCGCACTGGCACGCGCGCATGATGGGCGCGCTCCTGCACTATCAGCGCACCTCGGACCCCACCGAGGTGCTGGACATGCTGCCGGCCGTGATCCTCGCGAAGCCCCTGTGGCCGGATCCCCGTTACAACCTCGGCGTCGTGCTCGAGGGGCTCGGTCGGTTCGAGGAGGCCAAGCGTCGCTTCGAGCAGACGGTGGAGATGGAGCCCGCACACTCGCAAGCCTGGACGAACCTGGGCAACGTGCGGCTCGCCCTCGGCGATGTGGACGGCGCGCTCGAGGCCTTCAACACCGCCCTCGCGCTCGACCCGGGCGATCCCCTCGGCATGTACAACCTCAGCCACGTCTTCGGGCTGTTAGGGCGGTGGGATGAGTGCTGGCGACTCTTCGAGTATCGCTGGCTCGCACCGGGGCATCTGCGCGATCACGGCCTGCCGAAGCTCGTGCCCGCGTGGGATGGCACGCCGACCGGCCATCTCATCGCGACGGGTGAGCAGGGCGCGGGCGACACGATCCAGTATGCGCGCTTCATCCCGCGCCTGCAGCGGCTCTCTCGTGAGCTGACGGTGATCGTTCGCCACACATCGCTTGTTCCCCTGCTCGAGGTGGCCTTCCCGCGCGTGCGCTTCCTCGGCATCGGGGCCGATGTCTCGCTGAGCGAGATGTCAGACCTGATCCCGGAGGCCGATGCGCACATCCCGCTGATGTCGGTGGTCGCACGGCTGGGGCTCTCGCCGGCGCACGTGCGGACCTCGGGGTACCTGCACATCAACCCGGTGATGCGTCTGACGGAGCGTCGCACGATCGGCGTGTGCTGGGCGGGCTCGCCGTCGCACAAGCGCGACGCCACCCGCTCGATCCCGTTCGAGACCTTCGCGCCTATCCTGGACATTCCCGACGTGCAGTGGCTCAACCTCACGCTCAACGACCGCGGGGCGGTCGAGCACCCGCAACTGATGCACCTCCCAGCGGGGTTGAACTACCTCGAGACCGCGGCGATGATCCGCACAATCGATGGCGTCGTGACGATCGACTCCTCGCCCCTGCATCTCGCCGGCGCGCTCGGGGTGCCCACGCTCGGCCTCATCGGCGCAGCGCCGGACTTCCGGTGGGGGATGCACGCCGAATCGACGCCATGGTACGACCGCGTGACGTTGCTGCGTCAGGAGCGCGCGGGATCGTGGGACGCGGTGGTGCAGGAGGCGAAGCGTCGCATCGTCGAGGGTATCTTCCCGCCAACCACGCCGGAGGGATGACATGAAGATCGACATCCAAGTAGACGAGGGGAACGTCACCGAGAGTCTGGCAGGGCTCTCGGGACAGATGCGCTTCGCGATGTCGAAGGCGCTCAATACCACGGCCACCGATGCGCAGCGGGCGATTCAGGACAGCCTCACCGCCCACTTCACCCTGCGTCGCCCCGACTTCATCAAGCGCACGATCAAGCGGAACAAGGACGACTTCGCCACGAAGGAGAACCTCGTGGCCTCGGTGCGCGTGGATCCTGAGCGGGACTTCCTGGCCAAGTTCGAGGAGAACAGCGAGAAGGTCCCCACGCATGGGCGCAAGGTGATCGCGATCCCGACCGAAGCGGTGAGGCGCACGAAGGCGAGCATCATCGCCTCACAGGATCGCCCGGCGCGCATCATGGCCACGAGGAATACCGAAGCCGGACGCGCGTTCATCGTGGGCAATGCGATGTATCGTGTGTTAGGAGCGGGCAAGCGTGCCGTGCTGCAGAAGGTGTACACCCTGAAGCAGCGTGTCGGGATTCGGCGGCGGCTCGGATTTGTGGAGACCGCGAATGCCTCCGTCAGCCGTCGATGGGAGCAGAACGTGAACGATGCCATCGCGCACGTGCTGTCTACACTCCGTCTGTAGGGGAACGCATGACATTTACGGG
>CAYWRU010000151.1:0-3558 GCA_964460795.1 uncultured bacterium
GGTCAGGCAACTGAGATGGGTTTCTTGAGGTCTGTCATGAGGGAAAGGGAGTGTCGCCATGAAAATCGATAGTACCGACTTTGGCAGCATCACCATCGATGGCGCCACTTACCCGCACGACGTCGTCATCCGCCTCTCGGGGAGGTGCTCAAACGCAAAAAGAGACTCTCCAAGCAGTACTATGGCACCTCGCATACCGTTTCCGTGGACGAGGCGGAATTCGTGTACGAGAGGGGCTGCGACACTCTGGTTGTGGGTACCGGTCAGTACGGCAACGTTCACCTGTCGCCGGAGGCTGCCGAATTCTTCTCCAATCATGACTGCCGCGTGGTTCTGCAGCCGACGCCGCAGGCGATCAAGGCCTATAACAAGGCCAAGGGCAGAGCCATCGGGTTGTTCCATGTCACCTGCTGAGCGTTGCCAAGTCACAAGCGCCAGCGGCGCAGCGGACGGGCAAAGCTTCCGTTTGTGCAGTCCAGTGTGGCGACGATCGGTAAGCTGATTGCGGGCAAGGTGATGAAGGCGATGATTCAAATCTCGCCAGTGCAGCGTCGGCAGGCGAGCGAAAAAGCCTCATAGATCCGCGCGATCAGCAGCGCCCAGGCACACCCGTTTCGCCTGACACCGGGCATCAGGGAAACAAAGACTGTTTGATAGAGGTGGCCCCGGAAATTCGGACAGGAGGATAAATGGTAGCCTTGCCCCAACGAACGGCTGCGGAAGCAGCCACCACAGGAGCAAGAGCATGACCAGAAGGACGAGGCGGAATCACACACCCGCATTCAAGGCACAAGTGGCGCTTGCGGCGCTGAAGAGCGACAAGACACTAGCGGAGCTGGCGCAGCGGTATGACATTCACCCGAATCAGATCACCGACTGGAAGCGACAACTGACGGAGCGAGCGGTGCAGGTTTTTGGAGACGCCAGTAGCCCGGCGAGCAGCGATCCGGATCTGACGAAGCTGCACGCCAAGATCGGCCAGTTGGCGCTGGAAAACGATTTTTTAGAACATGCGCTCACCAAGGCGGGCCTGCTGAGCGCAAGACGATGATTGACCGCAGCCACAAACTTTCCGTGTCGCATCAGTGCCTCCTGCTTGGGCTGGCGCGGTCGACCGCGTACTACACCCCGCGCGAAGTGACGCCGGAGGACCTGGCGCTGATGCGCCGGATGGACGAGATGCATCTTGAGCACCCGTTCGCCGGCGCACGCATGTTGCGCGATCTGCTGCGGCCCGAGGGCTTCCCTGCGGGACGCAAGCACATCGGCACACTGATGGCGCGCATGGGGATCGAGGCCCTCTACCGGAAGCCCAACACCTCTCGTCGGCAGCGGGGGGATGAAATCCATCCCTACCTCCTGCGTGATCTCGCGATCGAGCGATCGAATCAGGTGTGGGCAGCCGACATCACCTATATCCCGATGCGCCGGGGGTTCCTCTACCTGTTCGCCGTGATCGACTGGTACTCGCGCCGGGTGCTCGCCTGGCGGCTCTCCAACACGCTGACCACCGACTTCTGTCTGGATGCCGTGCGGGAAGCCCTCCACCGCTACGGTCGCCCGGAGATCTTCAACACCGATCAGGGTAGCCAATTCACCAGCGGCGAATTCACCGGCCTGCTCAAAGCGCACGAGATCCGGATCAGCATGGACGGCAAGGGGTCCTGGCGGGACAACGTCTTCGTCGAGCGCCTGTGGAAAAGCGTCAAGTACGAAGAGGTCTATCTCAAAGCCTATGACAGCGTTGCCGATGCGAAAGCCAACCTGGGAACGTATCTGCACTTCTACAACACGCGCCGACCGCATCGTTCCCTGGAGGGCAAAACACCGGACGCGACCTACTTCGCTGCCTTGGCAGCACGAATCCGACCGGCGGCGTAAGGCATGAGGAAGGGACTCCGTGGATTTGTGGACGATGCGCTATCGCGCACCGGGCCGCTTGCCGTGGAAAAGTCTCGCGACTTTCCCCCCGCGCGTCCCTTCGCCCACAAGTCCCACCGAGCTTTATGCGTTTCGGATAAAATCCCGGAAAGTCAAAACCAACCGCAACACCGGTCAGTCGACCGCAACTGGCAGGGCTCCACTTATCCAAGAGCATTTCCTGTCCAAACAAACGGGGCCACCTCTGATCAGGACGTGATCTCCGGGTTTGAGCAGGTTGACCTCGCGCTCATCCGGCCTGAAGCCGAAGCTCGTTTCCGTGCCGAGACGACCCTGAAAGGGTTTCGCGTTGACCCAGACTACCCACTCAGATGGTGGTCCGTCCTCCCGAGGAGAACCGTCGATGACGAGCTTGAGGACGTGCCCGACCCGGTCGGATCCGAAACTGATTGTGGCTCCAGGGACAATTCCCTCGCTCGCCTGTAAGGCTCCAAGGATCGTCAAGCCCTCTTTCCAGGGAATGCTCGAGAAATGCTTGTGAGCGCCGTTGCTGTAGTCGATGGTCACCGCCACTGTGCTCATGCCTGGCTCTCCTTGTTGGGACTCCTGCGCCGTTGGAACGTCCGCAACGGATGCGGAAGGGATTGAAGAATAGCCACAAAAAATCCGATGGCACTTTCGGAAGTGCCTTGTGCCGGGCAATCGCCGTCAAACTACAATTCTTGGCGAAGGACCTGAGCAGCTCAAGCCGCGGCTTCAATATGTCGACCGACATCAACCAGAAAGGTTTCCGCGCAGGCCACGGTTGTGGCCCAAGGCACCCGTATCACGCCTCCCATCATCGCAGCACCTCCTTCACTTCCTTGGCGACCTCATCGACCCCGGCATCGCGGTTCTTCTCGATGAAGTTGAAGACCCAGCGCACGATCGCCCAGCCCGGCAGACCGCAGCCGAAGATCAAGCCGCCCATGGCCACCAGGCCGGTCACCGAATCCACTCCTGCGGCCCGAAGTACTGCACGGCAATGGCCCCGCCGCCGATCCCGGTGACCACGGTGCTGATCAATCCGACCGCTCAACTCCCGATGGGTTCGTGGTGGCGTCATCAGCATGACGACGATGGTCGAGAGCAGTGCCCCACCGGCCGCCGAACCACCGGCCGCCTTGAACGCGGCGGCTCCGGCGACTCCACTGCTGGTTGGTTCTGGCATGGTGAATCTCCAAAAGAAAGAACCCGCCGAAGGCGCGTGCCTCGGGCAGTCGGCTGGTGAAACGGGTGGGGATTGGCACGGGAAGTGGTGCCGTGGTGGTGACCTGGTCAGGTGTCCGGCTGCACACGAACGACGTTGCTTCCCTCGGCAACCACGAGGCCTGGGCCCGCTGATGCCCTGAACGCCGTGGAATGGGCGCAAATGCCGAGGGAGACTATCAGGAGACTTGAGGCAACTCATCCCAGCGCGTCGTATAGCGCGGGGAGCGGTTTTCCGACCGCGTACCCCAGCGCCGTGCCGTACCGCTGGATCCTGTACGCAAGGTGTCGCGTCCGAATTGGTGGTTGATCGCGTCCAGCGCGGCCATCCGTCTTGCTGATCGAGCTTGTGCTTCTGGATCCTCAAAAAGTGACCTGATTAGCAATGAGTCTCAGCCAAGCGAATCGTGTGCTCGGGGTGGGCGTCAC
>CAYWRU010000152.1:0-3447 GCA_964460795.1 uncultured bacterium
GGTGGATTTCTCTAGATGACTTTCCGTACCCCCTCCATACATTTTGAGTGGGGTCAGTCTGAAACTCTAAATCGGCTCCAGACGCCTGTTAGGGACCTAGCTGTGGTTATAAATTATTTGACGAACTTGGCACCAGAGCGTCCGCAAGGTTGTGTGCGCGCTGCAGACGAACGAATAAAAATTTCAGGATTTATTTTTTTATCGGGATAACAAGACGTTTTCCGGAGGGCAGACGCGGCCCGGGCAGGTGGGCAGCTGCCTGCTCGACGGTCGCACGGCGGCCCTGGAACGCGCGGCGGGACGCGCCGGCCTTCTTCTGCCGGTAGGTGGTCTTCATGTTGCCGCTGTCGAGCTTCTGCTTGCGGATTTCGCGCACGATGTTCTCGCCGGCGTGCAGGTCGTCGAGGTCGTCCTGCTTGATGCGCGGAAAGACGCGCTGCTCGAGGTAGCGCAGGCCGGGCGGCTCCTCGCGCCCGCTGTCCGGCAGCACGACCGCGAATCCGTCGTCGGTGTAGCGGATCAGCTCCGTGGCGTAGCGCAGGTGGACGGGGAGGCCGGCGCGGACCATCTCGAACAGGGTGTCGATCTTGCGCAGGTAGGTGTGCGCGCTGACCGGTAGCCGTTCGGCGATCGGGTCGGCGTCTGCCTCGCGCCGCTTGACGAGGTACAGCATCACCATGAAGAAGGCGTCGGCCATGTCGTCCCACTCGAACTGCTTCGCGTCGCCCTTGTAGCGCTTCGCGTAGGCCGCGTTCAGCACGTGCTGGCGCGCGCATGCCACGAGCACCGCGACGAGCTCGTCCATCCGCATGATCAGCGCGCACAGCAGGATCGACTGCTCCTTGTTGTTGTCGTGCCCGCCGTCGATGTACAGGTTCGGCGCCACGCTGCGCCGGATCGCGCCGGGATTCATGCGCACATACGGGATGCCGCGCGTCTCGCACAGCATGATCAGCGCGTTCTCGATCAGCGTGTTGCGGACGCGCAGCCCGCCGTCCTTCGGCATGATCGGCTGCTGCTCGAGCAGCCACAGGTCGGCATCCAGCAGCTGCGTCCACTGCCGCACAAGCAGCCCGACGTTGACGCCGATCATATCCATGCTCTCCGCGTCGTCCGCGGGGTCGCGCGCCACGTCGAGCCACTCCAGCAGCACCATCCGGTCGGCCGCCACGTCGTACATGCACACGCCCATGTTGCGCTCGCCGATGTCGAACGCGACGACCGTCCGCGCGTCCTTCGGTGTGTTCTCCAGTGTGCGCTCGAACAGCAGGCTGCCCTTTTTGAGCAGCGCACCGGGTGTGGCGGCAGGCGCATGCTCTCCCGTGACCTCAGGGGGCGCCGTCTGGCCGGCGTTCAACTCCTGATCGAAAACTGTGTTTTTTGTGCGAAACATGGGAACGCGTTCCCAGATTGCAAAATTAAAAAAACAAATTAAAAAAAATGTTGACGCAAAGGTGGAAGTTCCCGCAGTCGCCAACGCCGCGTCTGCTATTCTATCACCGACTTGGCGAGGAGAACACGCACGCCTCGGTGCTCGCGAACCGCGACGATCTGGCGCTGATCGCGCACGCGCTGAACAGCATGGGCGCGCCGGCCGCTAGCATGGGCGTGGTGGTTCGGATTGTGACAGGCCGCAAGAAGAAGGTCGCATCGAACAAGGCGGGTCCGGAATTCAGCAAGACAAATCACGTGTTCCGCGGCGAGATGTGGACGTGTCTGCGCGCCGAGACGGACAACGCGGCGGACATGAAGGGCCTGCTAATCTCAAAGGAGGCGCAGGAGAAGTACGGCGACATGCACGTGGCGATCGCGTTCAGCCCGCGGCAGTGCCTCCCCGAGCGCGCGGAGCCGGGCAGCACGGGCTGGGTTGCGCCAGTTGCGCGCTTCTTCGACCTAGCCGACTACGCGTTTGAGGGGGCGCCGGGCGAGGCGTGGGCGACGGCGTGCCTGTCGGAGAAGATACGCGACAGCCTGTGGTTTGCGTCGCACAATTGCACGCGGCCGGAGCGCGCGCTGGTGCCGATCTGGATCGTGCCGATGCTGCTGCACCAGTGGGGACGGTATGACACGCTCGACCAGATGTGCACGCAGATCGACGCGCAACTGCTGATGCGGTGCTGCGCATTCCCGCAGTATGTCAACGCGATGGACATCTACCGCGCGCGGCCCGAGCCGGTGGTGCCCTACTGGATGATGCGAAGACACCTAAACAAAAGAAGGAAAGCATATAATAAAAAACTTGACAAGTGAAAGAAATGGCGGATCTTGCTACGTTAGTCGAAGTGATCAAGTATCAATTGGAGTATAATAGAAAATCGGTAGGAATGATGCCTGCTAAAAAATATGATGTGGACGATATTGTCAGGAGCATCTCGCCATCCGACGTCTCGAGCGTGGCGGTTCCGGCTGAAGAAGGCCCATTAGAAAGTCCGCCACCTGTTCCATCATTCTCCGAGATTGTTCGAGGTGATGAAGAAATTGGTTTCAAGATCAACGACGTAGATTTCTTAAAAACAGAAATAAGAGAAAAGATTAAGAAATCCTTGTCCAGTATTGAATCGCTTAAAGGCATAGTAGGAAAGTTAAAAACGAATAAGGACGGAACTAAAGACATAAAAATGATGAAAATTGGAAACCTCGTAGACGATTTCAACCTGTATGCCGATTTTGATAGGTATAGCGCAACCTTAAAAAACAACAACGTGAATTCTTTGAATTTTTATGTATCCAACTATGATTTCGTCCCGGATGATAAATTAATAATCGGAGGTGGTGCAGACACCAAAAGACTGAATGCTTTGAAGGCTGACCAGATGGTTAATTCTTTCGGAATTTTTGGATTGCCAAAATCAGCAAATGAATAAAACAATCTTTAAATCAGGGTTTGAAAGGTTGACAAACTCTCCATACAAAATAAAAGTTTTTCCTGTCAACTCCATACAAATTTCATGCCATTGACATCGATTTGGAGGGTTGACACAAACTATGCTTTAAATATGATTTTTATTTGAGCTCAAAACCGCTTCCACAAATGGAAATTCTGCAGCACATGATCTCTGCGCAGATGGCCGCAGTTCAAGGACAGCCGTTTAACCATATGATAGTGGAAAACGACCTGAAACCAATCATGGGCGCCCAGATTTATAAAGAGGCGTTCATAGTCGGAAGGACGTACGGGGACAGCATCCGTGTCATTTTGAGGACAAAGAACCCCATTTTTACGATCGGGAGCGGCGAAAGGGCGGTCATTTTAAAAAAAGACGATTTTGATGAGCTCCGAACAAGACCCCCCGACCTCTCCAAACTTTACGACGTCTCGGCAAGGATAAAGGAGTTTGTTTACTTTGGCAATGACCATGACTACGCAAACGACGTGTTATACGGCCCTTTTTTGCACACGCCTCGCTGGAAAGGCAGCGACGTGTTTGTGTATGCACATGTATGGAA
>CAYWRU010000153.1:0-3320 GCA_964460795.1 uncultured bacterium
TTTTCGTTAGCAAGTACCTGTAGCACTGATACCTAGGATTTATGAATACACCCGTCTTAACGAGCCTCAATTGTCCCATTTATTTTATCAACCGTGAGCTGAGCTTATTAGCTTTTAACCATCGGGTTTTAGACTTAGCTCAAGACCAGAGTTTGCCCTTATTGGAGCGCTTACGCTTTTTGTGTATCTCCAGCGCTAACTTAGATGAGTTCTTTGAAGTACGGGTGGGTAGTCTGCGCCAGCAACAAGCCTTGGGATTAAACCAAGTTGGGGCGGATGGATTAGAGCCAAGCCAAGTGTTAGATGAGATCGCTGTTCGTGCCCATGTGTTGGTGAGGCAACAATATACCGTTTTAAATGAAGTCTTGATTCCAGCTTTGAAGCAGGCTGGCATTCATTTCATCCGCCGTACTCAATGGAATGAGGCGCAACGGGAGTGGCTCTCGGACTATTTTGATAATGAATTAATGCCTTTGCTGAATCCGTTGGGTTTAGATCCTTCACATCCATTTCCTAAAGTGATTAATAAAAGCCTGAATTTTATTGTGGAACTTGAAGGAGTAGACGCTTTTGGGCGAGAAATTGATGCAGCTATTGTACAAGCGCCGCGTGTCTTGCCACGGATTATTCGCTTGCCAGAAGCAATAGCCCCTAGTTGTGATAGTTTTGTATTTTTATCCTCTATTCTACATGCGTTTATTGGACGCTTATTTCCGGGGATGGCGGTGGATGGTTGCCATCAATTCCGTATCACGCGCAATAGTAATATGTATGTGGATGAAGAAGAGATCGACGATTTACTCAAGGCCATGAAAGGTGAATTAGCTCAACGCAATACCGGCATGGCTTTACGCTTAGAGGTTTCTGATCACTGCCCCCAAGAAAGTGTGGATTTTCTACAGCGCCATTTCCATTTGAAACGGCAAGACGTGTATCGAGTCAATGGGCCTGTGAACCTGAATCGCTTGCAAACGGTGCTTGATTTAGTGGATCGCCCAGAATTACGCTTTTTACCCTTTCAACAAGGGAATTTACCTTTTTTAGCTCATGGTAAGCGCGATATGTTTCGCCTGATTCGAAGTGGCGATGTGTTATTGCATCAGCCCTTCCAATCTTTTCAACCCGTCTTAGATTTTGTCGCACAAGCGGCGCGTGATCCTGATGTATTGGCGATTAAAATGACTTTATATCGCACAGGTAAAGATTCAGCTTTGGTTGAAAGTTTGGCTCGAGCAGCGCGAGCAGGTAAAGAGGTCACTGTTGTGGTGGAGTTACGCGCCCGCTTTGATGAAGAGGCCAATATTGCCTTAACAAGCCGCCTCCAAGAAGCTAATGCCCATGTTGTCTACGGAGTGGTAGGTTATAAAACTCATGCGAAATTATGCCTAGTCGTGCGCCGTGAGCAAGGCCAGCTAATGCGTTATGCTCATTTGGGTACAGGCAATTATCATATCGGGACTGCCAAAGCCTATACTGATTTTAGTTTATTTACGGCTCGTCCAGAAATGACAGAGGATATGCATCGGATTTTTCATATGCTGACAGGGCTTGGGCATATTCGAGATTTGCATTGCTTATTGGAATCCCCCTTTCATTTGCATCAAAGTATGCTGCTTAAAATTGAGCGCGAAATCGAGCAGGCTAAAGCCGGAAAGCCCGCCCATATTATGGCAAAAATGAATGCTTTAATTGAGCCACAAATTATTACTGCTTTATATGAGGCTTCACGGGCAGGGGTACAAATTGATTTAGTGGTGCGAGGAGTGTGTTGTTTGCGTCCGGGGATTGCGGGAGTCTCGGATAATATTCGGGTGCGCTCTGTCATGGGACGCTTTTTAGAGCATCCCCGAGTGTATTATTTTAAAAATGGGGGGGCTGAAGAGTTGTACTGCAGTAGTGCGGATTGGATGCCGCGTAACTTTTTCCGTCGTGTTGAAGTCGCTTTCCCCATTTTAGATGAGAGTTTACGCAAGCGAGTTTATGATGAGGCTTTCGGCTTGTATCTACAGGATAATACCCAGGCTTGGATCTTGGATGCAGAAGGACATTATACTCGTTTAAGCCCTAAGCCCAATGAATTGCCGTTGGCGGCTCAAGAAGTTCTCATGGCCTCTTTGGGCGAGGAACATAATAGTTTTAGTGGGCGGCTATTGGGAGTAGTGCAGCCGACCACCATGCATTAGCTCTTGCGTTCAGTCGCTTGTTAACGAGTGCACTTAGTATAATGTACTGTAAAGAGCATCGCGCTAATTCGAGCACTGCTAGCATTGGTTTTGGTGCGTAAACGGCTATTGACCCGTACATTCACATCTTCACCACAACGAGAGGTTAACTTGGATTTGTCAAGTTGAGTAAAGACTCGTCCGCTGCTGGAAGTCCATTGGCTGACCAAGGCTTGGCCAGTATCACCTGCTAAAAAATAAGTCCGACGTAATTCAGCACGGCCTTTAGCATAGCCACTATACACGCCATGAATTTCAGTGACCCGATAGCCATTCGGTACTCTGATAGGTAAAGCTAAATTACAAGTGACGTTGCCGGGTCTTGCCCGAAAGCTATTGGTGCGCAGAGTTAACACTTGCCCATTTTTGATGCTTTTGGTACTAGAGCTAAAAGTATTAAAAGAGCAACCACTGCCTGCAATCGCTGGAGTATCAAAGCTTACACTAGCCGCTTGGCTAGGTGTGGCTAGGATTAAACAACTTAGGGTTAAACAGCTACTAACTAAGAAAGATAGGGGTTTCATGATCCGCCCTCGCTGATGGGGTCTGAGAGGCTTGGCTCTAATTAGAAGAAGCTAATTAGAGCCATTGGTGTGCTTAGAATAAGCCTAGCAACGTTGGTATTGTAGATGGAAGACCATGCCATTATTCAAATCTAAGGAGTCTACGCTGATAGAACTATTATTGGTTTTGGTTCTAATCCGACTTTGGATGCGTAAATTGACATCTTCCCCACAGCGTGCGAAGGAATTACTGGTAGTGACTAAGTTGTCACGCTCAGTATATTCACGACCACTGCCACCATTTAATGAGGTACTTTGGCTTGGGCCGACTTGACCTGCAAAGAAATAAGAGCGGCGTAACTCAGCGCTGCCTTCCACAAAGCCACGATAATCGGCCGTCATCAAGGAGACTTGGAAGCCATTAGGGACATGCACAGGGATCGCAACATTACAGGTTTTATTACCCGGATCTGCAGAATATGCATCAAATAAAATGGTTAAGGTTTGCCCATCGGGGGTAATGGCAAAATCGGTTGTACCCGCAGGGCAACCTGTACCTGCAATCGCAGGGGCTTGGAAGAACACGCTATTAGGG
>CAYWRU010000154.1:0-1635 GCA_964460795.1 uncultured bacterium
ATATTGGTGCCGGTAATGTCTTACTTAGTGACTTAACAACATGTTCAGTCTTTGCTGTTTGAGTATGCGGAAAGTGGTAGAGGCTGGCTACTTCTGACACGGCAAGCATGCTAAGATGCGAATTTAGTAATGATGGTAAACGGTATAAATAACTGAATCTTTCGTATTTTTGTAACAAGTGATGTTTAGTATGTCGCATAACAAAACGCTGATACTTTGGGGTCGCATAGAGTCCCAGAGCTGCATCGATACTTTTTCGTCTTGATAGTCGGTCTTTCTTGCTATCTGATTTGATGAGAACTCGGATATCAGTCTGAAATAGGGGCTGTTGAAGCTTGCTACTTATTGCCTCTACCTGCTCATGCTCAAAATAAGATAGTGTTCTAACTGGCTTTATACCTTTTGCTACCTGCTTCTTGTATTCAATATCTCGACGACTAGATGCATATGACTCTGGGCTACTACCGTGAAAAATATCTGTTATTGTTCCCAAAACTCCGAAAAGCACTGTATTAATGAGTCGAGTTAAAGTGTTTACAAATGGCGCTGAACTGCGACTCAACTTTGGCATTACATTATCATTGGTCATTATCTTTTTTATTAGTAGATCGGCTTCTCGACTTTGTATTGGTTGGATAACCGCCTGGTACGCCATTAATTCGCCGTCACTGAGTTTAGTCATAGCATTGGTGATATACGCCATTGGGTCATGGGCCTCAAGCTGCTCGTAGCTTTTCAGTGGGTATGCAAAGTGGGCTTTTTGCCTAAACTCATAAATTTTGAAACGCTTCATTTCCAAGCTTAACGCGTAGTCATCGACGTGAGTGACTTTTACTTCTGGTAAATACGATGCAATAAGGTGTTCGATATTTTGCGAGTGTTTTGCATGGCAATGAATTAAATAGCGTATACCACCACTGCGAGTAGATTCTATTTCAAGTGATAGTACATCTTTGCGTCCTATCAATCTTTCAAAATATGTTTGCGCACTAAGCAGACTAAAGACACTCAATAATAGCTGACCAGTTGCCTCTGGTGTCTTATCTCCACGTGATGGTGGAGTGAGTTCTAGGATAGATTCAGGACGCTTATATAAATATATTGCTTGAGCAATCCTCCGCACGATGAATATCAACAAACCAATAAGAATAAGAACCACGCTGATACGTGCAAGCATTAAAAGAGTTTGTAATATTTGCTCGGTATTCATATTTAGTATGTCCCCCTTGGTTCTCCGACCATAAAAGTCCTTGGGTTTACTGGAATTCCATACACATTGACTTGAAAGTGAAGATGCGGGCCAGTCGATGCGCCTGTACTGCCCATAAGGCCGATAAGATCACCAGGTTTAACTTCTTGATTCAGTGATGCTTCAGGAGATTGGAGATGGCAGTAAAGTGATTGAATTCCATTACCATGATCGACTTTAATACTCTTCCCACATGCTGAATCATCGACGGTATCAGTCATCACCACTTTGCCAGCTAGAAATGTAGTGACTGGTGTTCCAGAAATACCTCGCTCGTTAGCTATATCAATACCAGTATGTCGCCCAAGTCCAAGTAGCCTTCGAATAGTATCAAGCGTGCCGAATTCATCAGAAACATACCCTGTTGTTGGCCACGCTGTTGAAAG
>CAYWRU010000154.1:1735-3272 GCA_964460795.1 uncultured bacterium
AGTGGATGTTCTTTTTCGGCTGCCACAACTTTTACTGCAACGTGATTTTGATCTGCAATTAGTAACGCATCTCCTCTCTCACAAGTAAGTAGGAAGTTCTCTTCATACTCACTTAAGTGAAATTCACTAACTACATTCTTTATTGTGGTGGTGTCCTGCTTCATGAGGATTCGCAAGGAACTTTGTGAGGCAATGGCACGACCATAATCACTCTTCAGGAAGTCATTAGCCTGCTGTGAAATTATTGAAACTCCAAGATAGTATTTTCGAGCGCGACGGACTAGGCCTGCAACGAACCTAGCAGATTCCTCATGCTCGAGTAGTAACCAGCCCTCATCGATAACAAGTAGGCGTTTTTGCGGATTAACCTTAACTTGATTTTGTACAAAGTTTGCAATGATTAACATCATTATCTGACGCAAGCTTTCCGGCATGTCTTTGATGTCAAAAATGATTAATCGATTGTCGAGTTTAATGTTTGTTTGTGAGTTGAATACTTCCGAGAGCGATCCAGAAATATACTTTTCTAAACGCTCGCAGAGCTTGATCTGGCCTAGGCTATGCAATTCTGTGTATAGGTCTTCAAGCAGTGGCATCGCAGATTTAGCACTTTTGTATATTTTCAGAATTGCTTTATCTAGTGCTGCTTTTTCGCGAGATGACAAACCCTCCGCCATGAGTGACAAGACTTCAATTAAGTCTTGTGTGTGTTCGGAGAGATCGCTTCGATTTCTTTTTGTGGTAGCTAGGTCAAATGGATTAATTTTTTCTTTGCTTTTAGCCGATAGTTTTATATATGTCCCATCGACAGATTCGCTAAGTCGCTTATATTCACGTTCTGGATCAATAACGATCACTTTAGTGCCCTGCATTAACTGACGTAGTATCTCGACTTTAGTTGCGTAGCTCTTTCCAGAACCGCTCTGTGCAAAGACAATTGAATTCGCATTGTTTAAGCTGAACCGATCCAGAATAACCAGTGAGTTATTCGACTTGTTCACGCCATATAAAATTCCAGACTCTTGTACGAGCTCAGAACTCATGAATGGAAATGTTAGCGCAACTGAGGAGCTGTCGAGATTTCGCCTTTGTTGTAGCTCGTCTTCTGCTCTGGGCAAGATGGATTGCAGCCCTTCTATTTGTTGGTATCGCGCAATCTTTGTATAGAACAAACGCGCAGACAAAGCTGTTTCTAGCAGCCGTGTTGTTTTATTGAGTTCGCTTAAATCTTTAGCAGTAATTGCGACATAGATAGATACCTGAAACAACTTTTCTTGTCCACGCAGAATCTTGTCCCTAAGCTCAGTTGCTGAATCTAAGGGATCAGTGACTTCAGGGCCAATAATCTTTCCTGAGCGAATCATTGCACGTTTTGTTGATTCAAGTTCAGTTATTTTTCTGTGGAGTTTAGGTAGCGCAGACGTTGCTTCTACTTGATCAATTTGGTAGCTAATATCTATATTGTGATTGAAGTTAATTAAAGAATTCAACCAACCTGAACTTGCTACAAAAGGATATCCAGATATGTACATTGTAC
>CAYWRU010000155.1:0-3263 GCA_964460795.1 uncultured bacterium
GTCCGGCAATGCCGTGGCGGTGCCCATGTCGAATTATGCCACCTACATCGCCGGGACGGACGCGGCGGCGTGGTTCGCCGAGAACGCCACGACCGATCCCGAGGAACTGTCGCTGGCGGAAGTCCGCGCGTTCAACATGCGCGTGCAGGACATCATGCAGGACGCATTCGAGGAAGCCGAGGCGGCGCGGCTTGATCAGGACGCCACCCGCGCGGCGGATGTGCAGATATACGACGACATGTTTTCGCAACTGCGCGAGGCCGGCCGCTCGCCGGACGCGGCGCGGCAGGAAGCGACGATGTGGGCGGCGTTCTGGCGCACGATGGGCGAGCGCTACGGCGAAGACCCGCTGGACATGTCGCGCGACATGCCGGTTCGGGTGCGCGGCCCGCAGTCGCCCGAGTTCCGCCGCCGCGATGCGCTCGACATCGCGCTCAACACGCTACGGACGAAGGGCGAGAAGGCGCTGAAGCCGCGCGGACTGTCGCTCGCCGAGTTCGTCAAGGCGAAGGGCGGTGTGCAGGATGCCGGCGGCGACGTGGCGGCGATGGATGCGCCGAAGGGCGTGGTGGCAGAGACGGCGGCGGAGATGAAGGCCCGCGCGTCGCAGCCGTCGCTCGGCGGCGTGATGCCGGCCGAGGGGCGCGGACTGTCGCTTGACGAAATGGGGCGGCTTGCGGCCGAGGCGGGGTATTTCCCCGATCTCATGGGCGAGGTCAACCTCGGGACCAAGGGAGAGGCGTCCGACTTCGCGGCGCGGCTGCTGGAGGCGCTGGGAGATGACGTGGCGGGCCGCAAGGTCTATGCCGAGGGGGAAGGGCCGGACGCGAACCTACAGGCCCTCAGTGACGCTCTCAGCGCGCGCGGCATCGACATTGCCACGGCGACGAACGATGAGATCGCGGCGGCGCTCGATGCGACGGATGGGCAGCAGTACAATCAGGATGGGACGCTCAAGACCGACACGCCGGAGTTCAAGGCGTGGTTCGGCGACAGCAAGGTGGTGGATGAGAACGGCGATCCCATCGTCGTGCATCACGCGACGTTCGCAGACTTCGACGCGTTTTCGATGGAATTTGCGGGGCGCAATACCGACACCAATGCGACCGACGATGATCTTGCGCAGACTGCAAGGGTTGGCTTCTGGTTTTCTGAAAATGATGCCGCAAGGGAGTTGATGCGCGCCGATAAGGTGGTTGACGCGTATCTCTCGATCCAGCGCCCGCACGAAGTCAGCCTTTTGGACATGGCTGCTGAAATATCCGAGGCAGGATCAGCGGATGTCTATCGTTCTGCGCTGGTTGATGATCGGTTCGACGGGCTTAAAGTGCATGATCAAGAATTCGGCGGCACGTCATGGGTGGCCTTCCGTTCGGAACAGATCAAGTCGGTGAACAACCGCGGCACCTTCGACCCGAATGACCCGCGCATCCTGTATCAGCCAGACGGTTCCAGCGGCAACCGCGGCTCCATCGTCCTGCCGCAAGGTGGCGTTCGCGCCGGGCAGACCGTCATCAACCTGTTCGAGTCGGCCAATTTAAGCACCTTCATTCATGAGTCTGGGCATTTCTTCCTCGAGGCATTCAACGCGCTGGCGTCGGAAGAACATGCCCCGCAGGCGATGAAGGACGATCTGGCGGCGATCTTCGCCTGGCTTGGCGTCAAGGGATGGGGGCAAGTCGGCGTGCCGCAGCATGAGCAATGGGCGCGCGGGTTCGAGGCTTACGTCATGGAAGGCAAGGCGCCGTCGCTGGCGCTGGCCGATGCCTTCGCGCGGTTCAAGGCGTGGCTCACGCGCATCTACCGCACAGCGCGCGGCCTCAAGGTCAACATCACGCCGGAAATCCGCGAGGTCATGGACCGGATGCTGGCGACGGATGCCGAGATAAAGGCGGCGCGCGAGGAACAGGCGATGCGCCCGCTCTTCGCCGATGCCCCTCCCGGCATGTCGCAAACCGACTTCACCACATATCAGCGCATGGCGCGGCGGGCGGTGGATCAGGCCGAACAGTCGCTGATGGCGCGGGTGATGGCAAAGGTGCGGCGCGAGCGCGAGGCGTGGTATCGGGCCGAGAAGAAGGCGGTGCTGGCGGAAGTCACGGCGGATGTGGAACGGCGGCGCGAATACCGGCTTGTCGATCTGCTCGCCAACCAGGTCTGGCATGGCGCGGTGGATGGTGCCGAAATCCCCGACATGCAGATCGACCGCAAGGCACTGGTGGAACAGTTCGGCGACGGCGTTCTGGCGGAAGTGTCGCGCCAGCGGTTCGGCGGCAGGCGGGCGATCTACGGTGACAACGGCGCTGCACCGGAAGAAGTGGCGCAGTTCTTCGGCTTCGCCTCGGCGGCCGAGATGGTGCGGACCTTGCAGAATGCGCCACGCAAGCGCGATGCCATTGCCGCGGAAGTCGAACGGCGGATGGTCGAGCGTCACGGCGATCCGCTCAATGACGGCACGATCGAGGAAGAGGCGCTTGCCGCCATTCACAGCGAGCAACAGGCGAACCTCTCCGTCACCGAGGCGCGGCACATGGCGCGGCGGCTCGGGCGCGACACGGCCGGGATGACGGCGAAGATATACCGACGCCGGGCGCGCGAGATGGTCGGCCGGATGATGGTGCGCGACGTGATCCGGCCGGAGCGGTTCCTTGCCTCGGAACGCAAGGCGGCGCGGGCGGCACAGGATGCATTCGCCACGGTGGCGCGCGGCACCGGCGCGGCGGAACAGGCGCTTGCCGAGGCGCTGCAAGCCAAGGAACAGCAGATCCTCAACGGCTTCATCTACGACGAAGCCCGCAAGGTGGCGGAATACGTCCAGAAGGGCCGCGAGAAGATGCGCGCCTATGCCAAGAAGTCGGTCAGGGAAAAACTGGACGGCGGCTATATCGAACAGATCGACGCCATTCTTGAGGACTACGACTTCCGCATCCGTGGTCAGCGCCAGATCGCACGGGCGGAAAGCCTGAAAACATTCGTGGATCGCATGATCGAGGAAGGCCGCGAGGGCGAGTTGAATGTCGATGCGCGGCTTATCGACGCGGTGAACCGCCGGCATTACACGAAACTGTCGGTGGACGAGTTGCGCGGCCTTTTCGATACCGTCGCCAATATCGACCATATGGGCCGGTTCAAGCAAAGGCTGGCCGACCGCAAGCGCAAGCGCGAGTTGCAGGCATCGGCGGATCGTGTCTCTGGGCTGATCCGCAAGAACCTCGGCACCGGAAAGGCGGGCGAGCGGCACCGGATCGCGGAGGCGTTCAACC
>CAYWRU010000156.1:0-3239 GCA_964460795.1 uncultured bacterium
TCCTAACAGTACAAACAACAACCAAACTACTGATCCAAAGGAAGAAGGCACAGCGGCTCTGACAACAATGGCTCTGCAGTGGTCAATAGGCGGTACAGTTGGCGGTGACTTGGAGCAGATTTTGGATGCCGATGGCAATTTGGTATGTAAACGCAAACGGCACATCGTGTGGTTCGGCGATCAGCCGAGCCACGAAGGTCGAGTAAACCGCCGATCGCTTATGACCGACCCTGCGCCTTCAACGCCTGACCCTATCTATGCCTACTATCCTACTCTTGCCCAAACTCGAGCCGCTGTTAGTTACGGCAAGGTGCGCATTCACGCTATCGACTGCGCAAATCTAGACGGCACAGGACAGATGAGCAATTTGGTATCATTGACGAAGGGTTCGAAGTTTACTTTGTCATCGGATACAGCCAAAGAACTGGCTACAAAGATATGTGCTGCCATCATGGAGCAGAAACAGGGTCTTTAGCGGACGACGGTATCACGTGCGTCTATTACGACATGTACGGCGTACAGACGTGTATACGGTGCCGATTGCCGGCTGATCCTTATCTAAAAGCTCGAAGGTGCATCGAAAGCACCGAAGGATTTGATCCCGAGCCGTTTGACTACCAAAATCCGCCAAAATTGTCGTTAAAGCGTCGATTTTGGCACTTTTGCGTCGATTTTTATCAGTTTTTGCGCTCCGGGTGTCGAATTTTGCTCGACAGCCGTTACAAAGCGCGTTTGCAGACGTGTCAGCAGTGCCCGCTGCTCAAAAACGGCGTCTGTTCGAGTTGCGGCTGCGTTGTGAAGCTCCGCGCCGCCGCTGAAGCACTAAACTGTCCAGAAGGAAAATGGTAATGGCCGATCAGGCTTTTCGTCTGAAATTTGAACTCGCACCAGGTGATGTGACGATTTTGACGCCAATTGTGCGTGACATCGCTCTAACGTACGGCGATCGATACAAAATCGAGGTAGCAGTCAATCATCCGGCGATTTTCGAGAACAATCCGTACATTAGTCGCACTTCAAGTCCGGCTACTCGCGAAATCGACATGCGCAAGTACAACGAGGTTGGAATTCGAGAGACCAACGCCGGCCTCAAGATGCACTTCTCGCGTTTCATGTACGAAGGCTTTGAGCGCGCAACCGGCATCAAGGTGCCGATGCTCAAGCCGAAGGCTGATCTTCACCTCACTGAGTATGAAAAATGGACACCGCCCATCAGTGGACGGTACTGGCTACTGTTTGCCGGCGGCAAATCCGACGTAACCATTAAACATTGGGGCTACGACCGCTATCAGCAGGTCGCGGACCGCCTTCGTAAGCACGGCATTCGTTGCGTACAGACCGGAGGCGTGACTCGGAACGCTAAAACCAAGCATATTCATCCGCCGCTTGAAAATGTGACCAACGTAGTCGGTTGGGGCGGCATTCGAGAGATGATCTGGCAAATTTACCACGCTGAGGGCATCATTTGCCCTACAACAGCCGCTATGCACATGGCTTCAGCCTTCGATAAGCCTGTAGTAGTGATCGCAGGCGGTCGCGAGCCGGCTTGGTGGGAGCATTACAGCGACGAATACGACGCATTTGGCCCTGATTCCGAGCCAGTAAAGGTTCCACATCGTTTTTTGCACACGATGGGGCATATCGACGGCTTTACGTGTGGCTTCGGCCAACAAGGATGCTGGCGAAGCAAGGTAGTGCGCATCGACGAGGACGATCGGCTCTGCACTAAACCGGTATTCGATGCAGGAAAGCAGGCGCTGCCGGCCTGCATGGCGCATATCGCAGTAGACGATGTCGTAAATGCCGTACTCAGCTATTACAGTGACGGCACAATCGCTGAGCCGAACAAAGATGCGCCCGAGCCTAAACTTGTAGTGAAGGATCTTCCTAAAAGCTACACAGCAGATGCGCTGAGCCCGCAAGCTCTGATAAACCAGGTGCCGTCCAATCTAGGTCCAATGGACCACAGTCTCATCGGCGGGCGCTTCACAGTGTGTACTTTGCTATACGGGCCGTACACGCCGCTGCATAAAGCGCTGCTAGAGGCCTTGGTGCGCACGCTGCCGGTTGATCGCATGGATTTGCGAGTAGGTCTCAATCAAGTACCATCTGAGACCAAGGCACTGCTGGACGCTTTTCCAATTACAAAGGTGTACGATAACGCCGCCAATCGCCTGAAGTATCCGGTGATGCGCAACATGCTGCACGATCCGGGTGCGCCAGTCACAACTAACTACGTGGTATGGTTTGACGATAACGTGCTACTTACGCGACCAGACTGGGCCGACATATTGGCTCAGACTATCATTGCCGGTAACGCTGCCGGCGATATTGGCATCTACGGCGACCTACGTTCATACCAGGTGCCATCTGAGCAGGCCAAACGCTGGTTTGAAACAGCCTATTGGCACAAAGGCCGACCATTTAGAAACAAGGCAGGGGGCGCGGACGACGCTGGAGACTGGATTCACTATCCAGCCGGAGACTTCTGGGCTGTCAAAACGGAATTGATGCGCAAAATCGACCTGCCGGACCCTCGGCTCATCCAAAAAGGCGGTGATATCGCAATTGGAGAGCAAATCTGGCAAGCTGGTCACCTGATGAAGTCGTTTCCGCTCGAAACAGTTGGTCGAAGCATGACAAGCCGCACGCGGGGCTTTGTTGAGAAGTACCCATGGCTGCGATAAGCAGATAAAATGATCGAAACAGGGAGAACTAATGGCTTACCGCATCAAACTGACGCCTTATACACCTAGTCGTATCAAATTGGCCGGCCGAGACACGTTTCGGCTTCGAATTGTAGCCTCAGACGGCGAGGATATGCCGAATGAGATCTTTTTGCATCAGCGTACGCTCATCGACGCGGTAGAAGAGACATCGCGAGACGAGTTCGTGTGTATCGCCTCGGCCTTCGACATGTCCATTTATCCGGTTAACGATCCGGAGGAAGGCCAATCACCGGCGTTCTTCCGAAAAGACACAATGGATATCTACCTACCAAGCGTAACGACGGTAGATGAGATCATTACTGAAGTAGAAGCGCAGGTGGCGGCGTTAATCAATGTAATGACCACGCTAGATGAACTTAATGCGCTCGAACCTATCTGGATTCCGGACGAATCGGAGTAATCAATGGCTAAAAAAATCATCCTCGAAGACCGCCACATTCGCCAGCTGCTCCGCGACCCAAAGATTGCAGCTGAGTTCCCATTCCTAATCCAAACAGCTGGGACAATGGC
>CAYWRU010000157.1:0-3224 GCA_964460795.1 uncultured bacterium
ACGTCGGTTGCTTGTTAGCCTTCCACACGTCGGACAGGTATTCGTCCTCTGGCGAATCGTCGCCTTCCTCACCAACGTTGAAGGTGATGCCGCTGCCGAACATCATGGCGACGGAGGCATCGACAATCGTGCGTGCCTTCGCTACGATGACGTTATCGTCCGGCTGGCCTGCGGCGACCTTGAGCGGTTTCGGCATGTCGCCGTGGTACGCTTTCCACGCGGCGCGCATTCTCTCTTGGCGGGCGATTTCATCGGCGGCCATTTGCTCGATTAGATGTCCCTCTAGCACTCGCGCATAGTCCATCATAGCCGCCTCAATTCCACAACGCCGGGCCGTAAGTAGCTTCTGGTACTTCCAGGCCCATCAGGCCGTAGCGCAGCGCGTCCATCGCGTGGTCGTTGACCTTCTCTGGCTCATCCTTGATTCCCGCCCGCCCCTCTCGCCACACGTAGCTCTCAAACTCCGCCATCAGGTTGACGCACGACGGGTCCACCGTCAGGCGCGGCCGCCCGTCGCCCTGCGTCACGAACCGGCCTTTGACGACCTGGATGCCCGTCGTCACGGCGTTGTTGGCCTCCTGCACCGGCAGGCCCACGCTCCGCATCTCGGCAATCAGGCCGGCCGCGCTAGGGTCCACGTAAAACGTGTCGATGCCGTGAGCGTCCCGTAGCCGCGCCGCCTCCGCCACCACGTCACCTTGCAGCACGCGCCGCCGGTAGAACTCGCCCAGGACGTGCGCGCGCCCATCGTTGTCGACGCCGATGGGTAGGATAACGGCGGGATTGGTGTAGCCCTCGTCCATGCCCGCCACCACGCGCGCCCACGGGCCGCTATGCGTGACGGCGTGACGGCCCCGGTCGAAGTCCTCATACACCAGGCCCTCAAAGGTGACAAACTCGCCTTCCAGTTCCTGCCGCGCGAACGCGCCGCTGTAGCTTGCTTCCAGGCTGGCGATGAAGGCCGTATCGAGAAACGGGTTATCTCGCGTGCGCGCGCGAAAGATGGTGATTTCGTTCTGCCGCTCGTAGAGCCAGTTACGGCCCTTCGGCGTCGTCGTCACCCAGGCGTGCCCCGCGCGCCCGCCCGCGCGCAGGCGGCCTATCATAATCGGCCACACGTCCTTGCCATACAGCGCGCCCTCGTCACCCGCCCACCAGTGCAGGTTAGGGCCACGCAGCCGGTCAGGGTTGTCGGCAGAGCGGAACAGCACCTCGGAGCCGTTGACCATCGTCGCCATCATCTCCGACTTGTGAAAGTCCTTGATGAGCGGCCCCGCCAGGTCGAGAAACATGCGCAGCGTCGCGTCCCTGAGCATCGGGTAGGTCGGCGCTGTCACCATGCCCAGCGTCACCCGCTCCGAGGCGGCCAGGATGGCCTTGACGACGCCCGCGTGCGACTTGCCGCTGCCGATGCCGCCGATGAACGCCGTGAAGCGGTCGCGGCATTGCACGAAGTCGTCTTGAGCCGGGTACAGGTCAAACGTCAGGGCTGGCATGGGTCACGCGCCGCACCGTGATGGTAATGTCGTTGCCGTCCTTGCCCGTCACCTCGTGACGGTCCTTCCGCCCCCACCGTTCCGGGTACTTCCGCTCTAGCCACCACGCCGCCGCCGTCCATGTGCCGTCCTGCGCCGCCTTCGCAATCAGCGCGACGTTGCGCGTCTCGGCGTCGGCCTGCGCTTTTTGTATGGCCTCTAGAAATTCCACGAAGGGCGTCTCGCTGGCCTTCGGTTTGGCGCGCGACGAAGCGGCCAGCCGCGCCAGTTCCTTGCGGCCACGGTCGAGCCAGGCGTAGAACGTCGACTCACCGATGCCCGCGTGGGCAGCGGCCACCTTGTTGTCGTTGCCGCCGACGATGGCAAGAACTATCTTCGCCTGCACCTGCGGCGTTAGGTCAGTGGGGCGGCCTGGCATTAGTCGCGTGCCTTCCGGTAGGTCTCGCTGAGGATGCGCGGCACGGCACAATCCCACTTGACGTTATGGTGAATACGCGGGTAAGTGTTGCCCATCTGTCGCACCTTCACGCACGAAGGCGCGTACATAACCGTATAAAACGTCTTGGTGTAAGTCCCGGTGTCTAGGTACATCTCGGTCATTCCGCCCGCGCCCGCCTGGGTCGTCTGCTGCTGAATAGCGGCATTGAACACCGTCAGGAACAGCCCGCCCCGGTTGCCGAGGGCTACATAGGTATTCACGTCCTCATTGACGCGCCCGACGAATTGGAACGGGCGCGCCGTTGAACAAAAGAACGTATTCATCGCCTTCCGCTTGAGCCATAGGCGGTCAACATCGCTACTATCGGCTCCCCCCTGAAAGTCGCCGCCCTGCGCCAGCGCAATCGTCAAGGCGGGAATAGATTTGTAATACTCAAGGATGGCCGCGAAAAGGCGGTCTAAGTCGCTAATCAACGCCCGGTGCTGGTAGATGAGACCCGCCGTAAACTTGAAACGAAAGTCGGTATAGTCGTCATCCAATTGCAGGAAATAGTCCAGCCCCAAGTCGCGGGCAATCCGGAAGCTGGCATTACGAGCATAGATGACCGCGCGCCGGTCGTTGAAGTTATCGCCCTCGTCGAAGGTCTGAGCCACAGCAGCCTTGTCAAACACGATAACCTTATCGCCGTACCGCTGGCGATACTGGTCTAGCGTCTTGTCCTCGTTGTCCACGATGATGTACACGTCGCCGGTATAGCCCTGCTTGCGGAGCGTGTTGTACGTAATAACCTTGTTTGGCCTGCCGTGCGTCAGGATGAACACGGCGAACTTGTCATCACTCCCCGTATTCATCTCTCACCTGCTCGGCTATCTTCTCGGTCAGCCGCACATAACCCAACTCAATCGCCCGGTTGAAGTCGATAATGACGAGGGCGCTATCTTCCATGAGCCGTTGCAGCCCTGCGTCGGCGTGGGCGTAATAGTCGGCGATCTTGTTGAAGCGCAGGACGGTATGGCGCTGGGCGGCGATGACCAGGAACGCCCGATCCTCGTCGGTCAGCCCTTCGGCGGCCTGAATATCCTTCACGAGCGCCCGCGTCCGGCTGTCGTCGTATAGGTCGGCCACGGCAGGCTTGACGTTGGACGGCGTATAGGTCGGGGCTTCAATCTTGCGCGAGTACGGGTCAGGCTTCCCCGCCTCACTCCCGGCTGCAATCTCTTCTAGCAACGCATCGACCGCCGCGTCATCGTAGCCCGTGCCGCCTAGCGCGTCCTCCGCCTGCAACTGGC
>CAYWRU010000158.1:0-3219 GCA_964460795.1 uncultured bacterium
TAAATATAGATTTTTACAGGGGAATAAAGTATAATTTCCCTGTTACCGGGGTTTGGCGCAGTTGGCTAGCGCGCGCGGTTTGGGACCGCGAGGTCACAGGTTCGAGTCCTGTAACCCCGACCAGTAAGTATTTCAGGTAAATCCGCCAGTAAATCGTATGGCGGATTTATTATTTTCAAGATGTAATCTTTATTGAATTTAGTTCGGAATAGATATAAAATTATCCTATAATCATGAGCGTATTGAGAGCATGGAATATAAGGCGATTCTTTATAACTTTAATAGTTGTTTTTGTGCCAATAATGGCTGTCTTTTTTGGCATGATGTCTCTCACCTTTGCTGATCCTGGCGACGAAGAACCGTACTCAATATTTATTCTGGCTGGGCAATCTTGGGCAGAAGGGACTAATTCTTATCGTATTAACTTACCTGCAGGCACAGGAATAGATAAACAAAATCACCCTGCAGATACGGTAACTGGTTTTTGGTGGGCTGGAGCTGATGGTAATGGACCAGATACTCTTTCTGAGTACATAGATTACTTTAATGGTGTTAGTCCTGCTGGCTGGGTACAATCAGGAGGCCCTAGTGCAATCGGAGCCGACAGATTAAAAAATATGAATGATATTCAAAGATTGGGTCAATTTGGGCCAGAACTATCTATGGCAAGAAAGTTATACGATAGTGGTCGTAGAAAAGTAATTATTCTAAAAGTCTCATATGGTTTTCAAAGCCTTGCGCAGTCTACAAGTCCAACAATACCATTTGACTTTAATTCTGCTCCAGGCAGGAACAAAAGTTATGATAGGATGAAAACAGAATTCAATGCCTTAACAAACTACCTTAAGAGTACAAATAAAAAATATACCGTCGATGGTTTTTATTGGTATCAAGGTGGAACAGATGCATTACAACAATCATATGCCGATCAATACGAGCAGAATCTGAGAGATTTAATTAATAGATCAAAAACGGATTTTCAGTTTTCCCCAAATGCTCATTTTGTTGCCTCAAAATTCAGTATGCGAGATTGCTACGAGCATTCATATCCCTTAATTGGGGATTATTGTGGGTTTCCTTATATGGGTTCTTTAGATCCATTAACCCTAGCACCCGATCTTTATACAACTCATGGCATAGGTTGGAAAAGAATAGAAAAGGTCAGGAACGCAATCCAGAAAGTTGCAGACGATGATAATAATGGAGTTATGAAAGTCGATGCTGTTGAAGATGGAGATTTAATTAGAACAGGAGATAGAATTCACTTAAACGAAGCCAGCAATATAGTCATGGGGCAACGTTTTATCTCGATGTTTAAGCCAGCATATCAGCCTAGTACTCCAAGTAATGACTATGATGGTGATGGCATAAGCAACGTTGACGAAGATACTGGAAGGGGTTCGGGGTGTCAACTTCCTTATAGTGCGCAGAACAACAGTAATCTTGGAGATGACGACTCTGACTGTGATGGTTATCCAAATTATATAGATAAACTCGATGGTAGTAACGGGAACGGATTAGGATTATGACCAATAAGATTAGAAATTTGCCAGGATTTTTGTTACGAGAAAAAGAAATACCGATTGCTGTAATTGTTGCATTAGCACTTAGTGGGTTAACAATATTTTTATATCTTCAGAATCATAAAACAAAAACTTCTACAACAAAACAATCAATATCTATAGATTCATCGGTGGTTCCTGAATCTAACGCAACTATTGCTCAAAAAGGCGAATCTTTGAATTGGCAAAAAAGTGTTGGAGTAAGTGGTAGTGTTGTTAATATTGATGGAACCATCACAGAGAAAATCAACAAAGATCAGCAGGTTTTTGATGGAGGGCTAGAATTACCCAAAGGATGGTCTGCTACATATTCTTGTGATGAAGGCTCAAGTTTTGTAGCGACAACTACTACTTCACCATGCTCCTCTGATGCTGATGTTGATTATATTAAAATTCAAACTGGAACATCTCAATCATTCAAACCATACTCACAGTCTGGGATGATTCTTCCACCCAAAGAAGTAGAGTTGGACAATGGCACCTTTCATGGCATGGGACCAATAATGTACAAAGATAAGTTTTATCAGATAATGCAATCTGTAACAGTTCAAGACGCTGGTAGTCAAGAAGATTTCACAATCAATTGTTTTAATCTAAAAACCTATACTCAATGCGAAGGATATCCTACATATATAAGTACAACAATCGGGCCTTTGGGTAGCGGACCGAAAGATATAAACACCCCTATGACAGGACAGTTTTATGTAGATGATGGAACTTATGGCAATGATGGACGGCTTTATGTGGCTGGGCAGTCTGGCCCTAATTATGGTGTGGCGTGTGTAGATTTAGCTTTACAACAGAATTGTGGGTTTACTGTTCTTGGGTCAACCGGTAGTACATATGGGGGTGTGGATAACCCAGTTAAGCTATCTGGGTTTGTGATGAGTGACGGAAAGTTATACGGAGATGTAGCAGATCTTGATCAATCAAAGCAAACGGTAGTTTGTTATGACTTAAGTAGCGATGGGAATGGAGCTGATGCACCGTGCTCAGGATATTCCAGCTCAACAACATTAAGTATCGACACCTATTACACCCCAGAGCACTATGATGTTTACTACAATGGTGGAACTCATGTTGCTAAAGGTGGAAAGCTATATTCATTGTTGCCATATTCTTATAATAATATTTATGCAACAGCATTGTTCCCTCCACTAAATTCACAGAGATCACTTGGCTATGTATTGAGCTGTTTCGACTTAAATACTAAGGCAAAATGTAGTGGATGGAATGACCCTGCACCATTTTGGACTGGAGGCGGATTTTTTACTAGTCTAGCCAGAATTCCTGGCATGTTCGCCTGGAAGAACAGCGACGACTCGTTACATGCCGTGTGTTTAACGTATATTTTTGACTCCGGGATACTCGATCCTCATATGCAGTGTTTTGATCAAGGAACAGGGGCTAATATTCCGTTGGATGGCTCCAGCCCAGATCAACCTAGTTTAATGGTTCCAGCGTCTTGGCAGTATATACCTTGGGAGTTTGGCAGGTATACCACAGATATTACTGATAGCGAAGGGTCAAAAACATACTTTCCTGTTGCAAAGCGTATCTCTTTAGACCCAAATAACTCGTCAAAAGATAAAGGAGGAACCATGTGCTGGAATTGGACTACCGGATCAAAATGTTCAGGACAAGCATGGCAGAATCA
>CAYWRU010000159.1:0-3207 GCA_964460795.1 uncultured bacterium
GTTCCGGTGATAGGTAGACGTATCTGCGGGGCTATTCTGACCACTTGTCTAGCGCCTGCCGAATGCCAGCACTCACATTGCCATTGCCGATCCGCTCCGCCAGAGCCCACTGCTCCGGCAGCAACGTGACGGTACGGGGCTGCGTCCCCCCCGGTGCTACCGGTTTGCGCCCCACCGCACCACGTGCGCCGCCGGCCTGGTCGCTGCGGGGGGCGTTGGCGAGGATGTGCGCAAGGCTCTCGATAGCAATATCGTTGTTGGCGGCGTACAGTTCTGCGTCGGCGGGAACGAGGACCAGCGTCATGTCAATGGTGATCTTGGTGTGCTGCTTGCCCTCGTGCTGCGGCATGACGAAATCGGTAGTGCCGGGGTCCCAGCCTACCAGGGCCTTTATGTAGGTGTTGTCCTGGTCAAGCGTCTCAATGGGCTGCCCATTGCGCATCACAATCAGGATGCGATGCGGGCCGGCTCCGGCGTAGTAGTAGCGGCGCTGTCCATCCACCGTGCGCTCGGCTGTCTTGATGATGGCGCCGTCGATTGGGTTGATCGGGAAGTCTACTTTTAGAAATCGGTGTGTCATGGGAGTTGGCTCCTATAAAAATGGGGAGGGTTGCCCCTCCCCCTAGCTTCGCAATCGACTGCGTTATTCTTCCGACTGGTAGTGCAGGTAGCTGTCTGAAATCTCCCGCGCTTCCTTCTTCGTGTTGGCGGTGTAACCGTCGGCGTAGGACCACTGCTCATCGTTATCGCTGTCGGCGAACTTGACCAGGTACATGTCGCCGTAGTCGCCTACGATCGTGCCGATGTCGCCACTGCGGTTGAGCATCAGAGCCGCGGTGCTGTTGCCAGGGACGAAATACTTAGGCGTGTCAGCTGCCTTTGCGGTGGCCTCGACGTACTGCGCCCGGTAGGTGGCGGCAGCCTCAGCTACAAACTCTTTGACCTCGGCAACGCTCTTGCCCATGTACTGCGCATCGCTGCGGCCAAAGTTCTTGTAGTGCCAGCCGTTCTGCCCGGTCGCTGCATCGTAGCCCTTCCAAATCTGCATGGCGTTGACTTCGCCTTCGTCGTAGATGGTCTTCAGGAGGTTGGCAATCTGCTGCTTGGCGTTCATCGTTCGTGTCCTTTCAGTTACTCTTGGTTTGACTCTCGTTTACTGCCCTACGTGTATGATTGTATCATGTAAAATGATGCGATGCAATGGGGTAGCGCAAAACTCAACCTTAAATTTTCGCGCCGTTCGCGCAACAAAAAGCCCCACCTGCGCGGCGGGGCTGTCGGGGCTGTCGGGGCGGTGTCAGTTCTCGCCGCGCACGATAAATCGCCTGTGCTCATGTCCTGGCGGGCAACCCACGGGCAACGCATCGTCAAGCGGCTGCAACGGCTGTACGTCGGTAGAGATGGACAGCAGCAGGCGCAGCAGTTCAGCGCGCTCCACGGGCGACATGGCGGTGACGGTGGCGACAATGACGGCGGGGCGTGTGGTGATTGCGGTGGTAGTCGCCATGTGTCACCCGCCCATTTTAACGACGAACATCAGCCCGAACACAATCGCCAGCCCAAACAGTATCCGCAGCATGTCGCTGTTGCCTTGCTGCCGTTCTGCCGCTGTATCCGGTTTGTGTGGTTGCTCTACGCTGTCGATTGCCGACGCCACACCGCGCGCCGCGGGTAGGAACATCCACGCCAACGCCGCCAGTGCTAGGGCAAGTATTATCGCATCCATCTACGCCACCTCCATTCCTTCTATGGCCGCAATCGTGGGGCTGTTCGCCCACGGTGAGCCGCCGCCTAGCATGTCGCTGAACGAAGGCACTGCCCAACCGTTGACGGGCGGTGTCTCGGCGCGCTCTACGTCGTGCGCCTTGAGGGGGCCGACGCGCGGCGCACTGTTGAGCGTGCCCCACACTGCCGCCACGATAACGGAGGCAATGACGCCCGTCGTCGCCGTGATTGCGATTTGGCTCCACGTCAGCAGTGAGCCAGCGCCATACCAGAACGTAGCCACGCCTAGCAGGGCGGTGGAGCACCAGAACAGAACGAACGGGCCGCGCCGCCATTGTTCCCGGCGCATCCATCGCACGCCCACTACAAACGCCCCCCAACCTATCACCAACAACATACCTGCAATAAATGTTGCGTTCATCCCACCTCCCCGCCCCGTTAGGGCGTCTGCTGCGAAAAACAACCTGTTACCTCTGGAGCATGTGAGGTTGTGACCTGTTACTAACAAGCTAATCGTCATCTTCCGCGTTCGACATAACTATACTTCTGGACGGTATATCCGGCTCCGCTAACGCATCGCTGCACAATTTGTTGAAGTGTGCCAACGTCGCCCCGTGATTGGTAAAGCGGGGTAGGATGCGCGGCGACTTCCCCGGCTCTTGGTCTGCCATCTGCATATCTTTCAGCAGCTTGATTGCAGCATCATGCACCGGCTGCGACCACCCGCCCGCCTTCGCTGTCTTGCGGCTGTACCACGTCCCCGCAGTAAACCAGTGATTAATAATGCGGGCGGCGCACTCTACGTTGTCGTCTGTGATGTTGTACTTGACGACGCGGTTACTCTGCACCACGGGCGTCTGTGGGGCGTTGCGGCCTGACTGTAGCGTGCTGATAGTCTGCCTTTGGTCTGCAACCGTAAATTCCAACTGGCGTATAACGTCATAGGCGGCGAACTTCTGGCGCTCCAACAGGCGCAGGCGCTTTTGCTGTTTGCGCCATGCCTCGACACTCAGCAGCAGCCATACCAACGCGCCGCCCGTCGTCACCAGGAACGCCACCCCCGCCGCCTTGCCTATCACCTCCGCGGGCTGTTGCAGCACCCACGTCCCCGCGCACGTCAGCAGGGACGCACCGACACCGACACCGAGCGCGCGCACGAACATATCACCGACGCCCGTCACCGGGGCGGGGGCAATGTCTGCCGTGATTGCCGTGTCGAGTCGTTGCGGTGTCAAGCTGTGGTGCCTCCGTTGGGTAAAACAAAACCGCTTGCCAATTCGACAAGCGGTAAACGGAGTCACCTATGCTATGATTGCATCAGGCACTACGACACCATCTTGTCGTGTGTGTTTAGGGGCGTAGGGAGCCGTCACGCTCACCTATGCCCCGCCTATGCCTGCTATCATAGCACGATTTAGCGCATAGAACAATCCCCCAAATCAGCGTATCATCATCGCCGTACCCCCGCTTGGTAGGCGGCGC
>CAYWRU010000160.1:0-3057 GCA_964460795.1 uncultured bacterium
ATCCAAGATCAAAATCCGCGGCCGCAAAACTGTTAAATCTTAAATCTACTCCGCTCTTACTGTCGTAATTCGCAAGTCCTCCGCCAAGATTGGATGCCGTATTCACTTCCCCGGCTCCGGTCCCCGTCACAATATCCGCGAGTCCTGCTCCGTCTCCGTTATCAATCCTCCACCGATTCGTGCCTTCATCAAAGACGATCTTCGCATCATCCGTTCCCCGTTCCAATTTTATCGCCGTCACATCCACATCATTTGCTGGAGTAGTTGAGAGTTCCATCAACGTTACATTTGTCGCCGTATCCAGTGCCGTACCACTAAATTTCATGAGCGCCGTATCGGTCGTAAAGACATCTGCCAGCGATCCTTCGATGAAATTACCGCTTGTTAAGGCCGTGCCTGTTAAAGTCAGGATATCACTCGTTGCATTCGTTGGATCAAAGGTGCCGCTCGTCAGCGTTTTATTCGTCAACGTTTGAATATCTGAGGTTCCAACCACCGTCCCGCTTGGAGCGGTCTTGGCTGCCCAGTTATCTAAATCTGCATCTGCTGGTTGATACACTCCCGCGTGATTATGCGTCGAGAGCGAGACCGTTACCCCGCCTTGGGTAATGGTGGTAGCATTCAGCGCGCCGTTCACATCAAACTTATATCCTGGCGCTGTTGTTCCAATCCCTACATTCCCCGAGCCATTAAAATAATTCGTCCCTGCCGCTGATGTCTGGACAAGTCCCGTTAATGTGCCGCTCGGAGATAATTTTCCGTTAAACGTTGTCCAATCACCGCTTGCTAAAAATCCATTCTGTCCGCTCGTTGCGGCTTGAGCGTTTGCGTAATCAATTGAGATATTCCCGCTCGAGGCATTGAAATCATTAGCCGTAAAACTCGCGGCTCCTTTCGTCGATCCATCCGCCACTGCATCGGCAATGGATAAGGTTCGGTTAGCGGATAAATCCCCGCCTCCGGACAAGGGTGAGGTCGTCGAAATCGTCCGAGTCGTGGCCACATCATTCGAGGCGTCCGTGTCCCAGCCCGTAAAACTTGTGGTCCCATTCAAATTAAAAGTTCCATTCACATCCAGCGCATATCCGGGATTTGTGGTCCCAATACCTACGTTCCCTTGCTTCAAATAAAGTGTGTTCGCTGCGGCGCTGGTGGCAACCGAGACAATCGGAGTCACGGAGTTTTGAGTCAAGGTAAAATCAGCCGTAGGAGCAATATTCCCAATCACCGGATTGGTCAGCGTTTTATTCGTTAACGTATCCGTCGTGGCTCGCCCTACATACGTATCCGTCCCTTGAAACGTTACCGTTGTGGAATCCGTTCCTGCCAGGGTCAGTGAATTATTCGCTGTCAAAGTCTTTCCATCGAGAATCGTTAAGGTCGATCCAGTCGCCGGAGTGGTTAACGTCACCTTATTCACACTCGTTGCAGTGGCTACTCCAATATTTGGAGTCGTTAAGGCGGGACTGGTCGCAAATACCAAAGCGCCTCCGGCGCCTGTCTCATCCGTAACCAATGATTTAATCTCTGCTGAGGTATCAATCTCAGTGCCCAAAATAATATTTGCTCCGCTCCACGCTGTCTCGACTTCACTCTCCGTGTCCCATTCTGTATCTTTTGTCACCGAAGAATCGAGAGTGAGTAAATTAGACCCTAAATCAAAATCAGCACCTGCAAAAGAATTAAACCTTAAATCCACCCCAGACTTTGAATCGTAAATCGCTAAGCCGCCCCCAAGATTGGACGCGGTATTCACTTCTCCGGCTCCTGTTCCCGTTACAATATCCGCAAGCCCGGCCCCGTCGCCGTTATCAATCCTCCACCGGTTCGTCCCTTCATCAAAGACAATCCGCGCATCGTCTGTGCCGCGTTCCAATTTAATCGCCGTCACATCCACATCATTCGCGGCCGTGGTGGAGAGTTCCATCAGCGTTACATTTGTCGCCGCATCTAATGCCGTTCCTGTGAAATTCATCAAGGCTGTATCGGTAGTGAAAACATCCGCCAGCGAGCCCTGGATAAAATTACCGCTTGTTAAGGCTGTGCCTGTTAAAGTCAGGATATCACTCGTCGCATTCGTTGGATCAAATACGGCGCTCGTCAGCGTTTTATTCGTTAACGTTTGAATATCTGTGGTTCCTACCACTGTGCCGGAAGGGGCTGTCTTAGCAGCCCAGTTATCTAAATCTGCATCTGCGGGTTGATACACTCCCGCGTGATTATGAGTTGAAAGCGAAACTGCAGTTCCACCTTGCGTAATTGTGGTTGCGTTCAGCGCTCCGTTCACATCAAACTTATATCCAGGCGCCGTTGTTCCAATCCCTACATTCCCTGATCCATTGAAATAATTTGTGCCTGCCGCTGATGTCTGGACAAGTCCGGTTAATGTTCCGCTCGGAGATAATTTTCCGTTAAACGTTGTCCAATCCCCGCTGCTTAAAAATCCCTTAGTGCTTCCCGAAGCCGCTTGGCCGTTCGTGTAATCAAGCGAGATATTTCCGCTTGAGGCATCGAAATCATTGGCCGTGAAACTCGCCGCTCCTTTCGTTGATCCATCTGCAACCGCATCCGCAATCGAGAGCGTACGATTCGCTGATAAATCCCCGCCACCGGCTAATGGCGATGTCGTTGAAATCGTGCGGCTTGAGGTAATATCATCCGAGGCATTGGTGTCCCATCCCGTAAAACTTGTGGTCCCATTCAAATTAAAAGTTCCGTTGACATCCAATGCGTATCCAGGAGTCGTGGTGCCGATACCCACATTACCCGCCTTGAGATAGAGTGTATTTGCAACGGCGCCGGAATTGACTGAGGTAAAAGGAGCAACCGAATTCTGAGTTAATGTGAAATCTGCGGCCGGAGCAATATTCGTGATCACGGGATTGGTCAGCGTTTTATTCGTTAAGGTGTCGGTCGTGGCTCGGCCTACATAAGTATCCGTTCCTTGGAATGTAAGCGTTGTGGAGTCCGTACCCGCTAGGGTCAGGGAATTACTCGCCGTGAGCGTCTTCCCGTCTGCAATCGTGAGTGTGGATCCGGTAGACGGCGTGGTAATCG
>CAYWRU010000161.1:0-3042 GCA_964460795.1 uncultured bacterium
CCTTGTCGAAGCCGGGCAGATTGGACAAGGCCCGAAGCTTCTTCCTGTTCATCAGGTGGCGTTCGTAGTCGCCTTCGCCGTCCTGGACGTCCCCGACCTCCATATCGGGGAAGTATGACCACGGATCAACAAAACGCATCGCCGGCCGATCGCCTTGCGACATCTCAAGCTGGTAGGTGCCGGCTGAATTCTTTTTCCAGCCCTGCCTGATCCTGTCGCCGGTCACAGGGCCTTTCGCCACGCCGATGCCCAGTTTCGCAGCGCATTCGATCACATCGCGCATCGCCGCCTGATAATTGCTCTCCTTGAGCTGGTCATCGATCTCCTCGGTCATGAGATTCGCGCGTCGGCGCGCTTCTTCTATGGCCGTGTCCAGAGCCTTTGCCGCGGCGTCCACCTGATCTGCCTGTTGGGCGGTTTTAGGGGCGGGCATACCGGCCTGCGCGGTCTCGGCCTCCATCTGCTGCCGAAGCTGCTTGGATGCCTCGCTCGCCGCCGTAGCGGCGTCGGTCAGCGCCGGGACGGGCGTTGGCTGAATGCCCCAGTTGCGGTCGTCAGTCGGGAATAGCAGGTCCATCAACCGCGCCGACATGGCGTCGGTCTTCGTCCTCGTCTGGTTTATGAACAGCTGGGAGAGTTCGGCCTCCTCAAGCTTCTTCGCCGTTCTGGTGTCGTACTGCCCATGGTATTGAAGCAGATCGTCGATCCATCGCCGTTCGATAGCCTGCTTCTTCGCGACACGCTTCCTTGCCTCGGCCTCCATGCGGCCAATGATGCCCTGAAGCCGCTCGCGCATCTGGCGGCGCTGGCTTTCGGGATTGACGGGTGCGTCCATCAGTAACCTGCTATTATGTCGCCGACGGGCTGGGATACGTCGCTGGAGCGGGTCGGGGCCTGAACTCGGGCCACTTTCTGACCGCTCATAACCAGATACCGGGTGGCATCCATGGCGTGGTCGAAGGTCTTCACGACTTTGCCGTTCTCGTCACGCCGATAGAGTCCGTATTCCATCTTCCAGTTGACCAGAGGCGAAAAGACCTTCAGCCGGCCTGTCGCGAGCAACTGCCAGGTTCGGTATAGGCCCGCCTCAACGGCGTTGTCGGCCGGCGTCAGGCTTAGACCAAGTGTCGTGTAGTCCGCCAACAGGCGTTCACCGTCGCGTTGACTGCGGTTGTTCGCCGCCGGGTCGATGACCCCTCTGATCCACTCGCCCCGCGCCTTGATCGCATCCGCGTGGATCGGGGCCACCGCCTGCCCCTGATAATGCTCGGCGTAGAGATAGATCGACCAGTCCGATGGGTCCCACGCGCCCCATATCACCGCGGTCTTGTTCCAGCCAACGTCCATGCCATAGGCCCGAGGCCAGTAGTCGGGTATCCGGAACGGAGGAACCTCAATCGCCGAGAGAGGAACCGGATAGATCGCGCCCGCGCCAAGCGAAGGCACGCCTTTGCTGCGCGCCTCCCTCAAATGCGGCGGCGTCGAGTCCAGAAGCTCCGTCTTTGCCTGTTCATCGAGATGAGGAACGTCATCCCACCCCGCTTGAACGAGATACCTTGACGCAGAGACTGCCGGCATCAGGCGCGCCTGTTCATTTGCAAGCCGACATTGCTGTGGAACCCGGTGAAGGCACGCCGCCCGTCATTGTCGTTTTCGCCGACTAGAGGCGGGAACGCCGTCACAAGGATGCTGGCAGCCCCCACATTGACAGAAGCCCCTCCAGCAACCGCCGGTGCGTGGGCGATGATGGAAATCCCGGCCGCAGGAACCTCGATGCGCGCCAGACCCGCCACAACAGATGGAACGGGGGCCAATACTGCGATAGTCGCGGTCGGGACATCGACGGCCGCTCCTGCCGAGACGGTCGGCGCAAAGGCGTCTACACCGATACCCGCCGCAGGAACCTCAAGCCTCGCGCCGACGGCGATTGCAGGAGCCGATGCGCCGAACTGGATTGCAGCCGCCGGCACATCAACCCGAGCACCGGCAAAGACCCCCGGTGCAAGCCCGGCGACCGAGATGCCGGCATTCGGAACGGCGACAGCACAGCCTGCGGCAATCGTTGGCGGCAACGCGGCGATCTGGATGTCGGCTGCCGTTACCGCGACCGAGGCCCCCGCCGCGACAAGTGGCGCATGTGGCACCACGCCAACGTCAGTGGCCGGGACCGCAACACTGGTGTCCGGCGCATGATCAAAGATGCCGACATCAAATATGCCGGTGTCGAAAATTCCGGACATTGATCGTCACTATCCGCTAATTCAGGCGACGGCGATGCCGATCGTCATGCGGCCCTGCGTGCTGGCGGAAGCCAGCGTCGCCGTGGTCGCGCCGGTCGCCCCGGCGGTGACTTTGTAGCCGGCGGCGATGGCGAAACCGCCGTCGTCATCGTCCGTCGTGTTGTCGTCCAGTATCTCGGCGAACTCCGCCAGATTGGCGTTGGCCCACGAACCAACCGTGGTCGCGTTCGAGAACGCCACGACGGCCAGCACGAGGCAGTTGTCCACCGTCGTCGTCGCGGTCGGGCAGGACACCGCCGTCGCCGAGGATGCGGCGCTCCCGGTGTTGACGTTGATGGTCGTGTTCGCGTTCCGGATCGCGATGATGACCGCGATCGTGTGCGAGCCGAACAGGCCGACCGTGACGGCGCTCTCGCTGCCCGAATGGACCTTCGAATAGACGCCAAGCCGGGTCGAGGCCGCGAACGTGCCGTTGCCCTGCGGGCTGTTCGAGAGTTCGGAATAGCCGGAAGGCGCTGTCTGACCGCCGTTTTCCGTGCCGACGATGCAGAGAAGCAAATCACCAGCCTGCGCTTCTGCCGGCGGGCTGACACTGACCGCGTTTCCGCTTCCTTTGGCGACAGTGCCGATTACCGCGACATAAGGCCGATAACTTTTCACATAAGCTGGCGGCACGAAAAGTTGCATCAGGCCACCTTGAGGATTTGCAGAATGCTGTAATCCGAGGTGACAGTCACGGCACAATGGAACTTGCTGGTAGTTGTCGTATCGAAAACACCGTCGACCTTGGTAAAACCGGAGG
>CAYWRU010000162.1:0-3036 GCA_964460795.1 uncultured bacterium
CTATTGGAGATATCCCGCAGGATAAAATCGAACCCGTTCGAATTCAGTCGTATGAACACGGACAAATAGAGCTCGAATTCACCAGCTCGACTACAGGCTTTATCCTTCTTTCAGAAACTTTTTATCCAGGGTGGCACGCCGTGGACCAGGGGGTTGAAGTGCCGATTCTGAAATGGGGAGGTCTCTTCCAGGCTGTCTCTGTCACACCGGGAAATCATCACATTGTTTGGAAGTATCGCCCTGCTCGTTATCAAGTCACCGGCATGGCCGCCTGCGCTCTAGCAATTTTGCTAAGCCTCCTGGCAGGGTTTCAGAAACCCCAGACTTTATCCCATGCAAAAAAATACTGAGCTGATTCGCTCCCTTCTTTTTTTGATCTGGATCATTGCGGTTTATGCATGTTATGCACACGCAACGCTCCTGCATAAGATTTTGCCCATTCTGCAGAAGGTCCCCGTATGAGCATCCTTTTAGCGATCACGCTTTTTTATCTGCTTTTTTGCCTGGGAAATTCTGTCCTGCGGCTCTTTAAAATAGCGCCCTCTGCTGACGAAGAATTTCTTTTTAGCGCCATGCTCGGCCTCGGCCTTCTGTCTTATCTCACGCTTGGAATTGGATTACTGGCCGTTTTAAACACTTGGACGCTAGTAGCTGTCCTTGGAATTCTATTCCTTATTTATATTCGTAATTGGAAAGTGGTTTGGAATCTCTGGATCCGCGCAAGTCACAATTGGAAAATCCAAATTAATTTTGCCAGCCTTTTTCTTTTTGGATTTCTTGCCCTAGTGCTCCTGTGTCTTTTGGCAGGCGCCTCAGCCCCCGAGACAGCCAATGATTCGCTCTGCTATCATCTGCATCTGCCCAAAGTCTTTCTCATGCAAGGCCGCGTTGGACGAATGCCCTATGAAATCAATTCTCTCTTTCCATTCTTTATGGAAATGCTTTATACCCTGGGGCTTGGATTAAAATCGGTAATGCTGGCAAAATTCTTTCATTTACTGACCGGTGTGCTGGCTTGTTTGGGCATCGTTTCATTCAGCCGTCGCTTTGTTTCTCCCTTTGCCGCTTGGGCTGCAGCCATTTTCTTTCTGACAACTCCCGGAATCGTGAATCAACTCCCATCCACCTATGTGGATGTGGGGTATGCCTCCTATACTTTTTTTACGCTGCTGGCTTTTTTGAAATGGCGGGAAACCGGATCGCAAGGCTGGCTGCTTTTATCCGGAATTTTAATGGGATTTGTGCTGGGAATTAAATATCTTGGGGCCATCAGTTTTTTTGCATTGTGTCTTGGAATTCTTTTCTTTTCCGAATCTAAAAAGAAATCAACTCTATTTTCAAGCCTCATTCTATTTGCTGGAGCAAGTGCTATAGCCGGAGGGTACTGGTATTTCCGCTCCTGGATAGAGTGGGGGAACCCTGTTTATCCTTATTTTGCCTGGCTTTTTAAGCACGGCGATCCCACCATCACTTATGACGATATTGGGGTGACTAAGAACGTTTGGAATTTTATCACAATTCCCTGGACATTAACGATGGCCCCGTATCGTTTTGAAGGTTATGGAAATAATCTTGGACCTGCTTATCTGGCGTGGATTCCCGGCCTGTGGCTTCTGCAAAAAAGATTCCAAGGGCTTGGATTTTTAAGCTTTTATTCTTTTTTTTATCTTTTTTGCTGGTTTGTATTGGGTCAGAGCCTGCGGTTTTTATTTCCGATTCTGCCAGTCTTAGCCGTCTTAATGGCTCTGTCCATCGAAGGCGCCTATCAACACCTCCCTAAATGGCTCATTCAGGGCCTCATTGGACTTACCCTGGCTTCGCATGCAGGGCTTGCCCTTTACCATTACCGAGGAGATTTACGACACTTTGTGGGACTGGAAAGCACGGATAATTATCTCAGACGAACCGAGAGAACTTATCAGGCGGCTGAATATATCAACACGCATCTCCCAAAGAACGCTCGAATTCTTGCTCATGAAATCCGATTGTTTTATATCAACCGCCCTGCAGTGCGAGAAGACCTTTATGCCCAGGACAGCTCTTATTTTAGTAAGGCCGCGGATGCTACCGGAATCTTGACACTCCTCAAAAAAGACGGATTCACTCATATTCTTTATGAAACTGATGCCCGATATATTTACTCCGGCCCGGCCCTCCGGATCCCGGGGATTCTCAAAGATCCTCAAAATGCGCTTGCTCTTTCTCTAGAGCCTTTATACACTTACAATTTCAAAGACGCCCAATCGAAGAATGTGTTTCAATATACTCTATACGAGATCCCTAATGAATAAACTAAAAGTCGCATTAATTGACTTAAAAGAATCTGAGAAGGGCTGCAGTAATAAGGACAAAGCCGGCACTTTCGGAAACGCCTCGCATGGAGAGGGCGTCATCTCCAAATTTTACGCCCAAGTAAAACGCCAAAATGTCGAGACTCCGGTCGTTCATTTCGGTTATATTGCTGCGCTTTTTCGTACTCACGGTCATGAAGTCCAAATCACCGACGGCGTACCGGATCCCGATGTCAACATGGTCATCATTGCCTCTACAATTGTCGGCTATGAGGAAGAGCTTGCCTATGCCCGTTCGATCCGCAAAGATGGACGAAAGGTTGGATTTATTAATGCCTTTGCAACGGCCAAACCAGAAATCTTTTTGGAGGCCGCGGATTTTGTCATTCTCGGTGAGCCGGAAGCCGCCATCGTTGATTTTCTAAAAGGGAACAAGGATTTATCCGGAGCCGTCTCCAGCGTCCTTTTAACGGATTTGGACAGCCTTCCTTTCCCGGATTGGGACGGATTTCCTATTCATCGCTACAGTTACTATCCGATCATAAAATTTCGCCCCGTGCTTCCGGTCTTAAGCAGCCGGGGGTGCGCCTTTGACTGCACCTATTGTCCTTACATGGTGACTCAGACAGAAAAATTCCGTTCGCGAAGTCCAAAAAATACCGTGGATGAAATTGAAAGAAATTTAAAAAAATATGGGATTCGCGGATTTTTGTTCCGCGACATCATGTTCACTCATAACAAGAAG
>CAYWRU010000163.1:0-2991 GCA_964460795.1 uncultured bacterium
CTAGAGCGGCGGTCTCCAAAACCGCTTGTTGCAGGTTCGAATCCTGCCAGGCCTGCCACTTGGCAGAGGAAAAGTGAAGCGATGTTTAAAAAGTTCGGGGGTTTCCTTTCGGAAACCAGGCAGGAATTGAAAAAGGTGACGTGGCCGAGCAAGAATGAGTTGCTTCAGGCAACGCAGATGGTGATTTTGACCACGATTTTGATGGGGTGTTTGATCGGAGTCGCGGATGTCGTGGTAGCAAAAATTGTTCGGATGATTCTAGGATAAATGACATGGGCGAATCCAGATGGTATGTGCTTCATACGCAAACAGGTGTGGAGCAGCGAGTCAAAGCGAGTCTTGAAAACCGGGCCATCACTGCGAGCATGCAGGATAAGATTCATCGCGTATTGATTCCGACTGAAAAAGTCAGCGAAGTCAAAGAGGGCAAGAAGCGAATCTCGGAACGAAAATTTTTTCCAGGCTATATTCTGGTTCAGATGGAATTGACGGATGATAGCTGGTACCTAGTGAAGAATACGCAGGGGATTACGGGTTTTGTTGGATCTGGCAAGACGCCGATTCCGCTGACCGATGATGATGTGAATAAAATCATCCAACAGCAGGAAGATAAGACGACAAAGCCAAAACCCAAGGTGGAGTTTACTTCGGGTGAAAGTGTTCGAGTTAAAGAAGGCGCTTTTGCCAACTTTAACGGAACGATCGAGGAAGTGAATCCGAATCGTGGTAAATTAAAAGTAATGGTCGCAATTTTTGGACGCTCAACGCCCGTTGAGCTTGAATATTGGCAAGTGGAGAAAATTTAAGTCATGGCAAAAGAAGTTTTAACTCAAATTAAATTGCAGATCCCTGGCGGTCAGGCCAACCCAGCGCCTCCGATTGGCCCCGCGCTTGGTCAGCACGGCGTGAACATTATGGAGTTCTGCAAAAGATTTAATGAGCAGACCAAGGGGCAGCCGGGAACCGTCCTTCCGGTGGTGCTTACAGTTTATAAAGACAAGTCATTTACCTTTATTCTTAAAACGCCTCCGGTTGCGTCTGCTCTCAAAAAAGCAGCAGGACTTGCGAAAGCGGCCTCGGAACCCGGCCGTGGATTTATTGGCAAGGTAACGCGAGATCAGGTGCTTGAGATTGCTCGTGGCAAGATGCCAGATTTAAATACGACCAAAATAGAAAGCGCTGTTCGCATTGTCGAAGGCGCGGCCCGCAGTATGGGTATTGAAGTGGTGAAATAATCATGAAAAAAAATGGCAGTAAGCGTTTTCAAAAAAGAAGCCAGCTCGTGGATCCTAACAAGCGCTACTCTTTGGATGAGGCTGTTAAGACCATCAAAAAAATTGAAGGTCAGAAATACGACGAAAGCGTTGGCCTTAATTTTCAGCTGGGAGTTAAGTCGGAAACAGGATCTGAAAATGTCCGCGGAGCAGTAAGCCTTCCTCATGGGACTGGGAAAAAAGTGCGGGTCATTTGTTTTTGCAAAGGTGAGCTGGCTAAGACCGCTGAAAAAGCCGGAGCTGATGTGGTGGGGGCTGAAGAGTTGGTTCAAAAAGTTTTAGAGGGTTGGATGGAATTTGATGCTGTGGTGGCTCATCCGGACATGATGCGTGAAGTGAGTAAGCTGGGGCGCGTTCTAGGTCCTAAGGGGCTTATGCCGTCTCCGAAAACTGGGACCGTCACTCCAAACGTAGCCAAGGCCGTGGAAGAAGTGAAAGCTGGACGCGTGGAATTTAAGAGCGATAAAACCGGCGGGCTTCATGCGATTTGCGGAAAACTTTCGTTCTCTGAGCAGGCTTTGGTTGAAAATGCCAAAGTTTTGATTCGTGCCATTCAGGACGCCAAGCCGGCGGCGACTAAGGGCGATTACATTAAAACCATTACGTTATCACCGACCCAGGGTCCGGGATTCCGGCTTGTGGTCTCAGGTGTGTGAGGAAGTTATGCCAGCGCTTGTAAAAGAAAAAATGCTCGCTGAAGTTGAAAATCAGTTTGCCAAAAGCTCTTTTGCTTTCTTTTCTAATTTTGACAAATTGAGCGTAGCCTCGGTGAGCGATCTTCGCAATAAACTCGCGAAGCTCGGGCTTCGGTCCATGGTGCTCAAGCATACGCTGGCAAGCAAGACGCTCAAAGCGCGCAATGCCTCGGATGCGGAAAAGTTCTTCAAAAATTTTGTATTTGTAACGTTCGGAAACGGCGAGCCTCAACAGGTTTCAAAGACCCTTTTGGAATTTGCAAAGGCCAACAATCAATTTTCGGCTGCCGGCGTTTATTTTGAAAATAAAGTTTACGATGAGGCCTTTGTGAAGGCTTTAGCGAATTTGCCGTCGAGAAAAGAACTTCTCACGCAGGTCGCGGTTCGTATGAAGTCGCCCATATCAGGCGTTGTGCTCACCTTGAATGCGTTGCTGAAAGGTGTGGCGGTGGCCCTGAATGAGGTGAAGAAGCAGAAAGAATCCAAAGCTTCTGCGTCCTAATTTCAAGGAGGATTTTTAAAGTGACAAGCGAAACTGTGATGGAAACCAAAAAAGAGGGTACTAACGTGTCAGATAAAATTGAAAGCATGTTAAAAACGATTGAAGAGCTGACGGTTCTTGAGCTCGCCAATCTCGTCAAAGCGCTCGAAGAAAAATTCGGCGTTAGCGCAGCCGCTGCTGTTGCCGTTGCTGCTCCTGCAGCTGGTGGAGCGGGTGCTGCAGCCGCCGCCGTCGAAGAGAAGACCGCTTTTGATGTCATTCTCGCTGATGCCGGCAGCAAAAAGATTCAGGTGATCAAAGAGATCCGCACAGTGACAAACCTCGGGCTCAAGGAAGCTAAGGATCTTGTGGAAGGCGCTCCGAAATTAGTTAAGTCTGGAGTGGCTAAGGAAGAGGCGGACAAGATCAAGAAACTTCTCGAAGAGCAGGGTGCGAAAGTCGAAATTAAGTAAGCTTGACAGGTGCTTGGACCGGATGGTTTGAGCCAAACATGAGCTGAAAACGGAGGGCTACTCTTAAT
>CAYWRU010000164.1:0-2988 GCA_964460795.1 uncultured bacterium
TGTGCGTCCCCGCCTGCCATTCGCCACGCTCCCGGTTCCACCGCTTCACGACGTAGCGGATCCACTGGACCGGGTTGCCGGCCGAATCTCGACCATCCCGCGAGGACCAGTCGTCCCAGACGTAGCCTGCGAACTCGGGATCGATCGCCTGCAGACCGGCCTGGGCGATGGCTTGGGCCTTGTCCGGAACATCCGACACCTCTTGCGCGCGCGCGTTTGGTGGGGGGGGACGTACTGGTTGGTTGGCTGGTACTGCTGGAGCATTGCTTGACGCTATGCTTGCAGCATTACTGCACGCATTGCTTGCAGCATCCGGAGGCCTCCCCCACCTCCGGTTTGCCATCATTTTCCCGCGTTCCTTGTATGCTTGGAGGTGCCCCTGGTGCTCACACCAGTCGTGAATCACGTAGGTCCCGCCGTCCATCTCGAGCCACTTTGTGCGGGTCATCGCAGCGCACATGGCTCCCGGTTTCCCGCGCCACCCGGCCAACGCTTCAACCTCCTGTGTGGAGAGCCCTTCGAGCCTGCCGGAATCGGTATGGTACTTACCGCAGTAGCACCAGATCCGTAACAGCATCGCTTCCGGGTCCCTCCCAATCAATGCGGCTAAGCGCTTGGTTTTCGGGTGGTCGGGGAAATTGAGATCAACGTTCAGGTTCGGCATTCAATCCTTCCAGAAAACTCCCCACTCCATCCTGAGCGTGGGGGATCTCCGGGCTAATAACCCCCGGGGTTAGCGCTCAGTGGCACACTAGCGGCTGGATGGCGCGAAACTCTTTCACGGCACGATGTCGGCGAGCTGATTGGCTTTGGCCACTACGGCTTCGACGGCCGCTTGAGCCTCGGGACTGATGCTCGCGTTTGCGAGCTGGTCCTGAAGAGCTACGATGGTGGTCTGTAGCTCACCAATTTTGGCCCCGATCTCCGACAGCGCCTCGTCCTGCTTGGCTGCCGCTGCGGTCAATGCCGCCGTTGCTTCTTGAATGTTCACTATTGTCCTTTCGATGTTGGCCAGGTCTTGTTTGGTTGCCGGTTGGCTCGGCCTGTAGAACCAACCGGAGATTGTTTCGAGGAGGGTCATAAAATTTTAGATGGCTATCAGTTGGACTCCCTCTACGCGCTCGCGGATGAGGCGGCAGTAGTCGGGGTTGATCTCGATCGCGATCGCTCTTCGGCCGTGCTGGATCGACACCTTGGCGGTTGTGCCGGCGCCGCCGAACGGATCCAGCACCACGTCGCCCGGCCGGGATGACGCCAGTATGCATGGGCGGATGAGATCCTCCGGGAAGGTGGCGAAGTGGGCGCCCTTGTATGGTCTGGACTGAATTGTCCATACCGAGCGCTTGTTTCGGAAGCCTGAATAGACTTTGTACTCCGGAGGCCTACTGTTAACTCCTGGTTGCGCCTTCCGGTGTGCGCTTCCTTTGGCGCCGACTGTGCCGGCGGGAATCACTCCCTTCTCCTCCATCGCCTTCTTGTTCCAGTGGTACTGAGGCTCCCTTGTCATCATGAAGAGATACTCATGCGCCTTTGTGCACCTGTCGGCGACGCTTTCCGGCATCGGGTTGGGTTTGTGCCAGATGATGTCTTGGCGAAGGATCCACCCATCTGCCTGCAGCGCCAGCGCCACACGCCACGGCATCCCGGCGAGGTTTTTCCCGGGCAGTCCTGGCTTGGCCGTCTTGCCGAGGAGTCCTCGTTTCGTCTGCTGACAGTAGTCGTGTGCGAACGCGGTTCGCCCGCGAACACCAGCGCCGCCGCTGGAAATGTAGGAGTCCCCGAGATTGAGCCACAGCGTCCCGTCTTTCCGAAGCACCCTGCGGACCTCTCTGAACACATCGACCATCTTGGCGACAAACTCGGCAGGATCACGCTCCAGCCCGATCTGGCCGGCGGCGCCGTAGTCCCGCAGGCCCCAGTATGGTGGTGAGGTCACAACGCACTGGATGGACTCGGAAGCCATCCCGCGGAGGGCCTCCAGGCAATCGGAATTGATGACTGTAAGACCGGCGGTCACTTCACCCTCCTAAACGTGATGGCCCATACCCAGGGGTTTAGCTCCCATCCGAATCCTCGCTCGAGGTTGATTGAATCCCAAAGGATTGTGAACAGGTCGCGACTGGATGCTGTTTCGTGCGAGTCTGGGTGAAATCTCATGAACTCAACCCCCTCCGCTTTCGCGTCCTCCTCCGTGATGTCTTGGAGCCTCTCCACCCTCACGCTCTCGATTTCCAGGGTGATGCGGGAGGCCCAGCGGGGCATGTGGATGGATGGTTTCCATTTCACTCCGTAATCAGCAGCGCAGCGCAGTGAGTCCTGGTGAGTGCAGTCTGCGCAGTAGGCAACCCCATTCGGAAAGAGGTCTTCATCCAGCCCCAACCCACGAACGTCCGCCCAAGTCTCCCGCACCCAAAGTCTGTCTCCGGGCTGGCCGTAGGGGCAATGACCAGACAGTGCCTTATTCGCTAGGCAGGCCTTCCGATACGGGTCCTTGTCGTCGTCGTTCCAGGATCGGTTGAGTGTTTCACGCTTCCAATTCCATCCCTGCCTTGTGCCTCCGTAAGACGAGACACCCATGGGGATCGGCTGCGGCTTGATCACCCTCCTGGTCTGAGTCTTCCTGTTTTCCAGGATCGATCGGGGCATAGGGCCGGAAAATAGGATCGGACGTTCTTTCACTTCACAACCTCCAAATCCTCCGGCCGGCAGCAGAACGCCTGGGCTGCCTTGCGGAATGCCTTTCGGTGGCTGTCGAAGATCACGTAGACGAAGTCACCCGATACGTAGGAGACCTGCGCAGGCTCTCGGTGATCCAGACCGGGGAAAGGGCGATAGAGCACCCGATCCCCGGCCTTGAAGCTGGACGCGGCGAGGATCACTCCACGATCTCCTTTTGCGATTCGACCACCTCCTTGATTTTAGGCTCGAAGCCCTCGACAAACTCAGGAGCAACGTCCTTGATCCAGGCCAACACGGCTTTGGCACCTT
>CAYWRU010000165.1:0-2914 GCA_964460795.1 uncultured bacterium
GTGTTTGCTCGCGCTCATCATGACCGCCGCCAATTCCAGCAAAACGCTGACGACCCACGGCATCAATTTCATCAATAAAAAGAATAGCTCCGCGACCGCTCACTTTTCCTGCGCGCTTGCCTTGTTCAAAAAGATCACGCACACGAGCAGCGCCCACGCCGACAAACATTTCCACGAAATCAGAGCCGCTGATGGAAAAGAAAGGAACGTTAGCCTCCCCTGCTACCGCTTTAGCAAGAAGGGTTTTCCCTGTTCCCGGAGGTCCCATTAAAAGAACGCCTTTGGGGATTCGACCGCCCAAACGCTGAAATTTTTTCGGGTCCTTGAGATACTCAATAATTTCCTGAAGTTCCTCTTTGGCTTCTTTGACGCCGGCCACATCTTGAAAAGTAATTCTATTTTTCTCAGAAAGCTTCGCCCTGGATTTTCCAAAAGAAAAAATCTTTCCTCCGCCTTGGGCCACTCCGCGATAAACAAAGAACCAAAAAAATCCAATCAGAAGGACAACAGGCATCACAGAATAAACTAAATTCTTCCAAAAAACCTGAGGCGGGCTGACTGTAAATTCACTCACGTTTTGACGGATCAAAGGAATGATTTCAGGATCGCGGTCTGGCAGCGTCACGTGAAAATAAACGCCATTTCTGAGCTTCCCCCGAATCGTATCCTCGGTAAGTTCCGCAGATACGATTTCCTGGCTTTTCGTATTACGAAGCAGCATTTGATAAAACTCCGAATAGCCAACGCGTTTCACATCCATTCCTGGGAAAAAGAAGAACTGAAGAATCGCAAAAAAGATAATGGGTAAAAGAATAAGCATTGCAATTTTTTTTCGGTCAGAATCCGGTGACTTAGGAGCAGGCGGCGTGCCGCGATCGTCTCCGTAGGGATCAAAATCAGCCATGAAAAGTATCCTTTCGTTATACGGGGGCCTCAAAGTTGCTAAGTCTATCACTGAACTACACTTTGTGGCAAATATCTCTTACAAAAATCCCTTTACGCTGTAAATCCTTTAGTTGAAAAGATCTAGGTGTGAATCGTTAGTCGATTATCTTAAACTCAAGATGCGAAGCCTCTAAAGAAAGCTGGATCTCTTTAGGAAGCGATACTCGGTATTTGCGGCGGTGAAGCTCCCCACGCAAGCGTTTCCAAGCCTCATGATCAAGACCGCTTTTGACATGAATCTCTTTGAGAGCTCTGTTAATGAGTCGAAACTGGAGCGCGGGTGCAAACTTTGAAAACACCTTGCGTTTTAAACGCAATCTTTGATTATTTTTTGAAGCAAAGGCTTGTTTCCATGAGACATCTTCATTCTCCTGAATAAGCATGAGGTCATCATCCAAATTCTCAGAAAGCCGGGCGAGCGATTCTGAAATCCGCGGATTGAACTCCCTTTTGAGTTGAGGAAGAAGCGCGTGGCGAATCCGATTGCGTAAATAGCGCTGCGAGTCATTCGTCTCATCTTTGCAAAAACGCAGGTTGTGATCTTTAAGATAGCGAAGGATTTCTTGCTTAGCTACTAGCAATAAAGGCCGGTAAAAAAGAACTCGATTTAAAGTTAAGCTTTTTCGAATCCCGCAAAGACCCCGCAGCCCAGTCCCCTGCAAAATCCTCATCAAAACTGTTTCGGCTTGATCATCTTGATTGTGTGCAAGCAAGACAACTCGAAATCGATGTTTCTTTGCAGTTTGACATAGAAAATCATAGCGTAAATGACGGGCAGCTTCTTCAATCGACTCTTTTTCCTTGCTGGCAAACTTGGTGACTGATTTTTTCTGAGTATAAAATGGAATTTCCCACGCTCGCGCCAGATTTCGGACAAAAAGAAGCTCCTGATCCGCGCTGTTTCGAAGACCGTGATGAAAATAAGCCAGAGCTGTTTTCCATTTCCGGGATTTGGCCAGAAGATGGATGAGGTGAGTTAAGGCAACAGAATCAGGCCCGCCTGAGCAAGCGATCAGAATCTGATCGCGAGGCCGCAGCAAATCGTCTTTTACAATTTGTAATTCCAGCTGGGTTTGAAGCGGATCGATTTTTCGAGTTTTACACTGAAGAGGGCTTGATTTCAGAGGAGAGTGAAGCGATTTCAAAAATGTTTCCGTATTTTTATCCTTTGTCCCAACATATTTGTTGCATTCTTCGAAGCCCTGCACGATAAGGAACAGAATTCCTCAAACTGTCCCTATGCAGTTATTTTTTACGAAAAAAAATGGCAGAAGACGGACACGTCATACCAAAGAAGTGCCGTCACCAATTATCAAAAATTGGTGGCGGGAGGCGGGATCGAACCGCCGACAGCAGGCTTATGAGTCCTGTGCTCTACCAACTGAGCTATCCCGCCACGATGGGATGGCGAACAACAACAATCTTGCAATCACGCTAAATGGCTCTACCCCCGCCACACTACTTGGCGGGTCCGCCATGCTTTCTGGCGGAAACTGAGCTATCCCGCCACGATGGGATGGCGAACAACAACAATCTTGCAATCACGCTAAATGGCTCTACCCCCGCCACACTACTTGGCGGGTCCGCCATGCTTTCTGGCGGAAACTGAGCTATCCCGCCGCAAAAAACAAAATGGGAAATTCGAATTACGGAATGCAAGAATCAAAAGATTCGCTTCGATCACTCCGAACTCCGCATTCCCCATTTCAAAACACAAAGTAGTGCGACTGCCGTAGCTCGTATGGAACTTGGTGTTCCACTACGAATCGCGCGTTAGATCGAAACCTCATGTTTCGATCTGCTAACGTCCCAAAGCAACCGGCTTTGGGACAAATTAATCTTATCTTGGCACTTTTGCCATCCGCAAAAGTGCGTTCTCGTCTTCATCAGAAAAAGTATGAGCCCGGATGGGATCGAACCATCGACACCTTCCTTAAAAGGGAAGTGCTCTACCAACTGAGCTACGGGC
>CAYWRU010000166.1:0-2840 GCA_964460795.1 uncultured bacterium
AGCCACGAGCTTGCGAGGGCTGTCCGGAATCCACTCTGAGCAACAACCTGGATCCCGGCTCGGGGGCCGGGATGACAAGACTGGTAGAGTTCTCGGGGACTCCACTGTTTCTCCCCAGGCCATTAACTTCTCTGCTTTAAACATCTCTGAGTACGACCTCAACCAACTCATCGCGCAGCAGCTCACCAACCTCGCCAGCATCGGCCTCCTCGGCTCAGGGCCGCGCCCTGCATCCGAGTCTGCGAGTGGTGCAGGGTCTCCTTCCCCCTCAACTTACAACTCTACAACCTACAACTCTACAACTGCCCCGGTAATCTCCTACATCCAACCAGCACCAGCTCAGAACTTTAACGGTGCATCTCTTCTTTCTGCTACAGATCTTTCTTCCACCAGGTTTACTACCACTACTGCAAACATTACGGACACTGCAACTATCAAAACTCTTTCCGTTACTGAGAGTGCAACTGTTGGTGGAGATCTTACCGTTACTGGTACCATCACCGGTAGTGTCTCTGGCACCATTAACCCTTCCTTTACGCTTGGGTCCATTCCATTCCAAGGTGCATCTGGTCTGACGCAGGATAATGCAAATTTCTTCTGGGATGATACGAATAACAGGCTTGGGGTGGGGACGAGCAGCCCAACAGATGCGTTAGATATTACCGGCGACTTAACTACTTCAAGGCAATTAGTTATACATAACAACTACGCGGTTGGCGCGGAATTATATACGCATGCCGCAGCTGGTTTCAGAGGTCCGAGTTTTTCCCTCATGCGCAGTCAGGGAACACAGGCGGCTCCAACTGCGGTGCAGAGTTTAGACAAGCTGGGTTACTTCCAGTTCTTTGGATATGACGGTAGCGCCTATCAGACGGGTGCGAGCATAGAAGTAAACACAGAAAGCGCCTGGTCTTCCGGTGTGGTTCCGGCGTACATGATTTTTACCACGAGTGGCGGCAATGAGCGCATGCGCATAACAGGTAGTGGGAATGTGGGTATTGGGACGACAGCTCCAACTGCACGTTTAATGGTAGAGAATGCCAGTGGTGCGGCTCTTCCGAATGTCTTGGCGTACACTCCGGGTGTGAATGGCCTAACTCGGTATCAAGCAAAGAATGATACTGGTAAAACAGTCAACCTTGATATGTTTGGGTCTAACTATTACGGCATTAGTTCTCTTGCAAACTCCGGTGGTGTAGGAACGGGGGAAAGTCCACTCATAATGTATACAGATGCAACCGGAGGAGCGAGTGGTGGAACGAGTCCAATTTATTTTTCTCCGGGTGGGTATAACAACATTAAAGTCGCGTTTACTTCTGCCGGTAACGTCGGTATTGGCACTACTGCTCCGGTAAACTCGTTAGACATTCGGTCTTCTGGTTCTTCCTTGCTTAACTTAGAATCTAGTGCGACTTATGCACAATTAAATATTGCTTCGTATCGCAATTCTGCCACGACACATACTCTCTTGAATGGTCAAGCGGCGCGGGGGACTAAGGCTTCTCCACTCGCACTACAATCAGGTGACGCCATTCTATCTATTCGCGCAGAAGGGTACGGTACCGCCGGATTCCTGAACGCAAACGACAGCTCTGCTGCTATTGATCTTTCCGCAGATGAAGCGTTTACCGATGAGACTCATAAAGCAGGAAAGATTGTTTTTAAAACTGTAGAGAGCGGTGGTACGTTTATGTCTGCTCGCATGACCATTGCAAGTGGTGGTAACGTGGGTATTGGCACTACTGTTCCTGGCACAAAGTTAGATGTAATTTCTTCAAACAATACTGCGTACGATCCCACCATTCGGGCGTATGCAAATAACTTAACGGCCTGGGGAGCTATTTCATACAACGGAATGTCTGCGAGCGGTAACATAAACTTTTACCCAAATGGTGGCTCTACATCTGCGATGATTGTGAGCACAACTGGCAATGTGGGCATTGGCACCACAAGCCCTGCGTACAGGCTGGATGTAACCCCTGCGGCAAACGAAGTTGCGTTGCATCTTGCGCCTGTTGCGGGAACCGATACAGGATTCTACATTACACCGCACGCGGCGAATGATACGGTGTTAGCAAGTGGTGCTGTGTACGCGAGCGCTGTGTTCCGCGCCAAAACCACAACTGCAGAAATATTGAACATGTACGGCGGTGGGTTTGATTTTTACGGCGACACAGGCCTCACCGCTGGAAACACTTACACTCCCACATTGCGCATGACGCTCACGCCTGCAGGGAATGTTGGTATTGGCACCGCAACGCCAGGCAGTTTGCTTACGGTGAATGGCACAGCTCAGATTCCTACTATTATTGGGGGTACGACAGCAGGGTCATCTTTAACTTTGAGAAGCACTAGTAGTGGAGGGAGTGATTATATTAGTTTTGTGACTAACTCAAATGGTGCGGGAGGTGTGGAAGCTATGCGCATAGCGAGTACGCAGAGCATTACCATGAGCCAAAGCCTGACTGTGGCCAATGGTCTGACTGTAAGTACTGGACCTATAGTGACCGGCAACCCGAACCAAACCACAAACGGTTCTTTTAAAGCATTCTACACAGCTCAGGGTTCACTAGCGCCAGGGCTTATGCTTTCAAACCAAGGTACGAGCGCCGGATCTGACACAGCTATTACCTTTAACGCATACAATGAGGCACAGTACGCGGCAGTTCGTGGAGTTTATTCCGGAACAACTAACGTTGGTGGGTTGGCATTGTATACCAGCAACGGTACAGCCGCTGGACTAGAGCGAATGCGGATAGATAATACTGGTAACGTAGGTATTGGCACCACAACCCCTGCTGCAAAGCTGGAAGTCAGCAGTAGCGTCTATGCAAAAGACA
>CAYWRU010000167.1:0-2762 GCA_964460795.1 uncultured bacterium
TACGGGAGGACTACCGGAACACTCCCGACAGGAAAGGAAAGGAAAGGAAGGGAAAAAGGAAAGGAGTAATTCTCTTGCGAAAAATTTTGAAAATTTTTCACCTGATGCGATGGCTTTTGCGAATTGGTTTAAGACTTTATTGCCTGAAGACCAAAGGATAACCGATACAGACCTAAAAAACTGGGCGCAGACCTACGACGACATGATACGGTTGGATAAGAGAGAAAAGGAGACTATTGTGAGAGTGGTGCGTTGGGCTAGAGCGGATAATTTCTGGTCGTCGAATTTCTTATCTGCCGTCAAACTCCGTAAAAAGGATGAAAACGGCATTCTCTATTTCGATGTTTTCAAAACAAAAATGGAACAACAGCATGAAAGCCCAAAAGCGCGAACAAACTCATCCCCACCAAATAGACAAGTCTGGGATCCAAAATCTCACAATGAATACGGACAGATCCTTGATGATAATGCAGAACGACTCAAAGAAAAGTTTAGAAATAGTAAAAACGACGCCGGAAGTACGGTGGGATCGCATGGTCGATTGGGTAACGGAGTTCGTGAAGGAAATCACTCTCCTACGCTCCTTGGGGGTAATAACAGCCGCGCAGATTGAGGCTTTCACTTTGTACTTGTTTAAGGATGAGAGATACGATGAACAGATGATGAAAGCGGCGGAACGGTGGTGCAAAGAGGGAGATTGGACGTGGAAAGGGCCTTCAATGATTTTTACCATTCAAGACTTCTACCCCACAAAGGAACAACTAGAAAGTGTAAACAGAAGAGGAGATTATATAATCCTTACACGCAATGAGTTAGCGTTGAAAATACGCAAAGCGGCGGAAAACGCTATACGCGATTATGAGGCAAGCCTACCGCCTCCGAAGACATTAAGTGAACAGGAGAAGGTATTGAACGATGCGTGGATTGAATTTTATAAAGTACGATCCAAGACTAAAGATGAATTATCACACTTGCAAGCACAAGTGAACACACTCGAAAATAGGAATAAGTTTCTTGAAAATAGGAACTTAGAGTTACGAAAAGAAATAGCGGATTACCGGCTAACGGAAGAACAGAAAATCCGAAAACACGCTATGGAAGGTGAAGAGATACTTAAGCGGTTGAAAGAGAAAAAGGTATCAATACCGATACAAAAACTAAACAATGCTAAAACCCCACAAGCAATAAAGGAATTTTTAACATCACTCGAAATTGGAGATAACAATGCAGATAGTCAATAATTATAATGTGCTAGAAGTAGCAAAAACAGTAGTTCGCAGAAATGACGCTATAGTCTTCCGAAGCACGATACGGAAGAATGTTCAGAAAGCATTCAGGGAGATGAATGACCCCGAAACATACGTTTTACGGTATAGATACACCTTCACTGATTTGCTTAAGGAAATGGGTATTGACTGCGATAAGAAACGTATCAATTTCCTTAGAGAACAAGTATCTGCGGAACTAAGGAGGGGATATGAATTTATTGTATTGAACAAAACGACACGTAAGATTCTTGCAGATAACGGAGTTGTTCTGAACAATCGAATAATCTACGTGTATGCAGCAAGTGTAAAGGAAGTGATACAACGTGTAATTGAGAAGGGGAAATAATGAAAAAACGTTCTTTCCCAACAGTTACGGATCAATTTTGCGGAGCAGGTGGCAGTAGTTTAGGTGCGAAGAAAGCACATCTCGATCTAAAAATTGTCGTAGCCTTGAACCATTGGCGCAGAGCATTGGAAACGCATGAGAGCAACTTCCCCGAAGCAATACATGATTGTACGGATATTAGTGCATGTGATCCACGCAGATACCCCCCTACGGATATACTCATCACAGCACCCGAATGTACAAACCATTCTCTTGCGAAAGGGAAAAAGCAAGTAAAAGCCACCTTGGATATGTTCGAGAAAGGTGTACTTGATCCTGCGGCTGAGAGAAGTAGGGCAACGATGTGGGACGAACAGGAAGAGCGGATTTGGGTAGTAAGACAAGAGGACTTCCCCAAATATTACAAGGAGGTGAAGAATGGCTGAAAAACTAATCCCCTATCCAAGTTTATATCGCTTCAGAGGTAAACCTTACACAATCAATAAGATGGTGTTTGAGTATTCGGGAATTTTTGCATGGAAAGTTATAGTCACTTTTGACGACCCTAAAGGTGAAGAACTATTACACGGAAGGATGGTTGATATATGGGGAAATTATTCACCGTTGGACGTTGTGAGCGAATGGGATGTAGTGAGAAAGGAGGTAAAAGATGTTGAATTGGTTTAGATCTAAAAAGGCATTAGTTAAGCAGATAGAAGAGCTGACACAGAACAACGAAGCAAATAAATTCTTCGCAGATCGAAATTCCGAAATAAACAAGAACCTAAGGAAAGAAGTTGACAAAGCCTATAGCAGAGAGTACACCTACAAACTAATGATCAAAAATACCAATGCTGAAAACGCAGAGCTAAAAGCAGAAAACGAATTACTCCGCAAAGAAAAAGAGTCGTCAAAGTTGAAGGCATACCATGACCCGTATTTAGATATTGATTTGACAAAGCCACTTAGGTTAAAAGGGACTTTAGAACCTGTTATAGTATGCACTCACCCGAAATATTCTGTATTCACAGACTTTGCACGGTCGGAAGTATTGATAAACAGTGATTCAAGCATGGTAAACCACATGCTTGAAAACTACGAAAGAGAGGTAAGTAATGGATAGGGAGATACTGTTCAGGGGGAAACAAAGAGTACCAGACTCTTACTCT
>CAYWRU010000168.1:0-2690 GCA_964460795.1 uncultured bacterium
GCGCGTATCTCCAGGATTTCGATTGCTTCCACCATGACCGGCTTGCGCTCCATAGCCCTAACCTATCGCCGCCCGAATGCGCGCCGCGAACATGTCGTTGATTTGGCCGCGGCTGCGCTCCGCTACATCCTGCGCCGTCTGCCAGCGCCCGCGATGCACCGTCGCCTGCCGCGTGCGGTCCTGCACCAGACGATTGTAGGGGGCCACATTCCCGTTACTTTCGACGTGCCCCACAATGTCCGCGCCGCTGCCGTCAATGCGCCGCGCCCAACTGCCCTTCAATGTGTTCGTGCGCCGGTAGCTGCTGCCGGGGCGTTGCGGGGGATAGGTTCGCATCTGGTTCACAAGCAACACCGTTGCATCGGTCATACCGGCGCGCAACGCGCGGTCAATCTGCGCCGGTGCGCGGTCCAAGAGTTGTCTTACGGCGGCATCCTGTACAACGATCTCGACTTCCACGTTAGCCCCCTGTCAGTGTCCGTAACGCGTTCGGCGCGCGGGTCGCCGCTTGCCGGTTGCGCTGCGCCTCGTCATAGGCTTCTTGCGACCAACGGTAACGTTCCTCTGGTGGTAGCGGCTGCCGGCGCGTCTGGTCCGTTTCCTCTAGAATCTGGCAGCGGCATCGCGGATGCAGGGGCGGAAACATGCGACCCGCTGGCGTGTTGAAGCCCGCGCCGCGCTTCTCTATCACCTCGCCGTGATTCGGCCCGCATACTGGGCAGACCAACTCATCTGCCGCGCTGAGGAACCTGTAGTGCGTGATGAACTCGTCTGCCTCGCTCGCGGCGCGCTGGCTTTCGACTATCACGCGCGTCGTTTCGGTGACGCCGATGATCTCGCTCCGCACCGGCCCAAACACCGGCTGTAGCGCCTCTATCAGCTGCGGCAAGCCCTCGGTCGTTGTGCCTATCTCCAACTCGCCGCGCTGCCACTGGTCAAACACCTGTGCAAACTGCGTGCGGCTGGTCAGGTTCAGATTGGGGATGCTGCCCACCGCCGCGGCGTCGGGGTTCACATAGTAGTCATTCACCCACGACAACATGCGCTCATTCACCGCACGCCACATGGCGTCATCCGCGCCGAGCCGCACGGCCATTGCTACCGCGTTCTCGTTGGCGACGGCCTCCCAGGTCGGGCGCATCGCGGCCCAAAGCCGGTCATCCTCCGCGGCCCAAAAGGCGTCGAGCGTGGCGGCGCTCAACTGCCCATTGGAACGCTGCACCAACTCCACCAGCCGCGCCTGCTGTGCGGTCAGGCCGCTTTGCGCCGCAATGACAAGCTGCTGCTCTGCCCAGGCGCGCGCCGCGTCGGGGTCAAGCGAGCGGTTTATGCGTTCGGCGTCGGCCTGCGTAATGACGCCCGCTTGCACCAGCGCGGCTAGGAGTGGGTTCATTCAGGCAATTCCTCGCCTTCGCCTTCTATGTCGGCGTCCAGTTCATCGACAAACATGGAAAACGTCACCATAGCTATTTTTCTCGCGGTAATCTCCACGGTGCAACTGCTGACGCGGTGCGTGATGTCCATGCCGTTGAGAATGAACGTTCCGTGCTTCTGCCGGTTGTACCCAATGCGCAACTGCACGGGCCGGCGGTCGTTGGATGGTGCGGTCGCGTCTGTCACTTGCCCGCCTTGTCCTCTTTGCGTTCGGCCTTGACTTCGGCCTGCTTTGCCTTCGTGACCGGCGTCTCCGGCCCCGACTGCGGCCCCGTCCCGTATTCGCCCGCGCGCTTCACAACCGGACGCGGCGGGGCTTCCGGCGCGGCGTCGGCAGCGGCCAGCACGTCCGCGGCCTTGACCGGCTCCACATCGGCGGGCCGCGGCCCAACCTGCCAGCCCTTCGCTACCAGCGCATCGGCTTCGGCGCGCCCGTTGACCGTCACTTCCTCTTTACCGCGCCACAGTCTGATTGGTTCTCCCATTGCTGCCTCCCGTTGCTACTCTGCCGTTCCCGTTCCCGTTCGCGTTGGATGGTGCGCCGGTGTTGGCTCCCCCGTTCTGCGCCGCCTGCCGCGACTGGTCGGTGCGCAATGCCGCCGTGACCATTGCCACCTGAGCCTGCTTGTCGGCCATGCCCGCGGCCTTGAACTCCTCGATTTGTTCCGGCGTGTAGCCGAGTTCGGCCCACAGCGTTGACTGCGGCACGCCCAAACGCTGATGCGCTTCCGCTACCTGCGCCTCGGCCAGTTCGTTGCGCACGTTGGCATCTGCCCAGGTGACTTTGATGGACAGGTCCGGCACGTCGGGCAGCGATGGGCCAAACGCCTGATTGACGCGATAGGCCAGGGCAAACACATCTTCCCACGCCTGCCCAAACACCAACTGGCGTTCCTCCGCGCGCCGGACTAAGCCGCTTTCCAGTTGCTTCAACGCCTCGCCGCTGGGCACGTCCGCGCCGCCCACGGGCCGCAGATAATACGACGGAGTGCGCGATACGCCGCTAATGGCAAGTTCGATGCGGTCAATGACGGCGATCATCTGGCTCATGTCGGCGGCTTCCAGACGGTGAACCGCGGCGTCGTCAACCTCCAGCAGCCGACCAGGGGAAAGGCGGATTTCGTCATCCCCTTCGCTGTCGGCGTCCGATTCCCCGCCGCGTGTGGCAGCCGGTCCCAGGCGGCTTGTGTCGTACTCGATTGCCACCAGCGGAAAGCCGGACGTGTCCGCCGCGGCCAGCAGGTCGAGCCACGCCT
>CAYWRU010000169.1:0-2667 GCA_964460795.1 uncultured bacterium
CGTTTATAGTCTTCTTCGTAATCGCTGTAGTTGCCTTCAAACCAAGTCACTTGCGAATCGCCTTCAAAAGCTAAAATATGGGTAGCAATCCGGTCGAGAAACCAGCGATCATGCGAGATGACAACGGCACAACCTGGGAAGTTTAATAATGCTTCTTCCAAGGCGCGTAAAGTTTCCACATCCAAATCATTGGTGGGTTCGTCGAGTAATAACAAATTGCCGCCAGACTTCAGGAGCTTGGCCAAATGTACTCGATTGCGTTCACCCCCTGATAAATCCCCAATCCGTTTTTGCTGGGCATCCCCTTTGAAATTAAATCGCCCGCAATAAGCCCGTGCTTGAATCTGATAGCCATTCACATTCATCAAATCTTGGCCATCAGCAATCTCTTGGAAGACGGTTTTGTTTGGATCAAGGTCATCACGTGATTGATCGACATACGCAATCTTCACGGTATCACCAACACGGAATTCACCTGCATCCGGTTGTTCTTGTCCGGTAATCATACGGAATAGAGTAGTTTTCCCCGCACCATTGGGGCCGATAATTCCGACAATACCACCCTTAGGTAAATTAAAGCTCAAGTTCTCATACAGCACTCGATCACCAAAAGCTTTGCTAATATTATTAGCTTCAATCACTAAATCGCCTAAGCGGGGACCCGGAGCAATATAGATTTCATTGGTTTCAGCCCGTTTTTGGTAATCGCTCGATGATAATTCTTCAAAACGCTGCATACGAGCTTTGCTTTTGGTTTGTCGGCCTTTAGGATTAGAGCGTACCCACTCCAATTCCTCTTTCATTGCTTTCAAGCGCCCTTGTTCGGCTTTCTTCTCTTGGGCTAAACGTCGCTCTTTTTGATCAAGCCAAGATGAATAATTACCTTCCCAAGGAATGCCTTGCCCACGATCTAATTCTAAAATCCAACCGGCGACATTATCTAAGAAATAGCGATCATGCGTCACCGCGACCACTGTACCTGGGAACTCTTGTAAGAACCGCTCCAACCATGCGACTGATTCCGCATCTAAATGGTTAGTGGGTTCGTCCAGAATCAACATATCCGGTGATGACAGCAATAAGCGACATAAAGCGACGCGGCGCTTTTCCCCACCGGAGAGTGTCGATACATCAGCATCCCAAGGTGGTAGGCGTAAAGCATCCGCAGCGACTTCTAAGGTGTGCTCAAGATTATGTACATCAGCCGCTTGCAGAATATTCTCTAAGCGCGCTTGCTCAGCGGCGAGTGCATCAAAGTCAGCATCAGGCTCAGCATAAGCCGCATACACGGCCTCTAATTTTTCCTGTGCATCCTTAATAAGTTTTAAGCCTTCTTCGACATTACCACGCACATTTTTAGTTGGATCAAGCTGTGGTTCTTGGGAGAGATAACCAATATTAATCCCTGGCTGCGGACGCGCTTCACCCACAATGTCTTGGTCAATCCCCGACATAATCCGTAAGAGCGTCGATTTACCCGCACCGTTATAACCGAGCACCCCAATCTTGGCACCGGGGAAAAAATTTAAATAAATGTCTTTTAAAATAAAACGGTTCGGCGGTACGACCTTGCCGACACCGTTCATGGTGTAGATGTATTGGGCCATTATGCTTTTCCTTCGTCTTCAAGGCGTAGAGATTGCCAGAAGTTAACCATAAAGGCTGCTATAATACCAAGGAACAAACCAGCAATTGCACCTAAAGCTACAATCTTTGCGCGTTTAGGGCTTTCTCGCTGTTCGGGTGGATAGGCGGCTTGGTCTAAAGTAACGACACGTACTTGATTGGGGTCAATCTTAAAAGCTTCTAAGATAGCTAATTCAGATTCTTTATCACGTAAAGTTTCAATGAAAGGGTCATTATCTTTGCGGAGCTTTAAAGCTTCTATCTGACGATTGGTCTTTAAAAGCTCTATTTTATCTTGAAGATCACGTAAGCCCGGAATAAATGGATCATCCGAGCTACGCTCCGTGAGTTCTTTAATTTCTGAGCGTAAAGCTTTAGAACCCCGTAAATACAGCGGCTGAGGTTGCGTATTCACCTCCGTATAAAAAGCATTACGCTCATTGGAGGTAATAGCTGCATTTTCTAGTAAGGCTGACTTTTCAACTAAACCAATACTTTCAGCGATCTTTGCGGCTTCAGTTAAAACCGTAATTTGATCCATCCGTTTAGTTTTGGCACTATCCCTTAAGGTTTTAATTTGATCCTCTAGCTTTTCGCGTTCAACCTGATCTGCTTCTTGTAACTTGGTAATCATATCATTTTTTTGGCGCTCTGCTTTGGAACGCAACTCATTGATTTCTCGAGTTAATTGGGACTTTTTAAAACTGACTTGCTCTAAAATATCACGAATTGCTTCTTGTTTAGTCGTTGACTGAACATGATCACTGATCTGATTAAGAACATCAGCAATAAATTGAGGCTCGCTACCGGTTAATGTTAGATGAAGCGCAGGTACTGCAGGTACATCTTTTTTTGCTTGAGGTTTTTCAATGGCTATTTTTTCATTAAACTTATTAAATACCGCCTCTACATTAGTCTGTTCATTTGCCCCTTTCTTTAATAAAGGAAGTAAATTCATTTTATCAAAAATTTCACGTCTTAATTTTAATGAATTAAGATTTTTCTCAAATTCTGTATAAATTTTATTGGCTAAATCAGCGT
>CAYWRU010000170.1:0-2579 GCA_964460795.1 uncultured bacterium
GTTTCGGACGTTATGTTTACACCCTACAACCCGGTTTAGGCTTGATTATTCCAATTTTTTATCGTGTGGGTCGAAAGGTCAATATGATGGAACAGGTATTGGATATTCTACCTCAGCAAGTTATTACAGCGGATAATGCCAATGTCAGTATTGATGGTGTAGTCTTCTATCAAGTCTTTGATCCTGCTAAAGCTTCCTATGAAGTCGCCCATTTAGAAAACGCGATTTTAAATCTAACCATGACGAATTTGCGTTCTGTTTGTGGGTCGATGGAATTAGATCATTTACTCAGTAAACGCGATGAAATCGGAGCGCGAGTCTTAACCATTGTCGACGAAGCCACCAATGCTTGGGGTGTTAAAGTATTGCGGGTTGAAATCAAAGATATTGAGCCACCCGCAGAACTGGTACGAGCTATGAATCTGCAAATGACCGCTGAACGCCAAAAACGTGCTCAGATCACAGAAGCTGAAGGTAAAAAGCAATCCCAGATTCTGGAAGCAGAAGGAGCGAAATCAGCGGCTTTTTTACGTGCCGAAGCACGGGAACGTGAAGCTTTAGCAGAAGCCAAAGCGACTCAAATGGTCTCTGAAGCGGTCGCAAAAGGCGATGTGCAAGCACTCAATTATTTTGTCGCCCAAAAATATGTTGAAGCACTAGGTAAGTTTGCGGACTCTCCTCAGCAAAAAACCGTGTTCATGCCCTTAGATACCAGTGGCTTAATGGGGTCGATAGGTAGTATTAATGAATTATGGAAAGTCATGCAGGAGAAAAAATAAGCATGATCAATCTCGAATTCTGGTATTGGCTGATCTTAGCCGCTGTCTTGTTTACTTTAGAGATGTTCGCCCCCGGTGCTGTTTTAATGTGGTTTGGTTTTGGTGCAGCACTGACTGGAGTCGTCTTATGGCTAGTACCTGATTTGGCACTGGCTTGGCAATTGTTGCTATTCGGTGCAAGCTCTTTATTAAGTCTATTTGCTTGGCGGCGATCACCTTTTTTTCGTGATCCACCGCCCCCTGAGCCGGAGTTAAATAACCGCCTATTAAGTCAAATCGGGAAGCACTATGTATTGAATGAACCAATTATTCAAGGCAGTGGCTCAATACGGATTGGAGATAGTAATTGGCGGGTACGTGGGACGGATTTACCTGCGGGTACTCGAGTAAAAATAGTCGGGGTAGACGGGATTATTTTATTAGTCGAGGCAATTTAAAGCGCATAGAAGTTACTACACCCCTATTACAATTCAAATACACAGTTTATCTCTTACTGATGAGTGTGTTTGTGTTTAAGTTATCGAAACACTATTAGCTGTCTGCCCGCCTTGCTCATGCGCCTTTAATAAAGCAGGTAAGGGTTTAAAATGCTGCTGCGCATATCGCCATAACCAAGGGATACCCACCAGTAAACCCAAGAGCCCCCAGCCCGCTTGATCATAAAAATCTTGCAAGGTCATCGGCGTGAAACCACTCCACCATTTCAAATCCATCCACTCAAGGCTAACAGCAATCAGATTATTCACGATATGCACCAAGATAGGGCCGATTAAAGAGCGCGTTTTCATGTACAACAAGCAAAGCACTACGCCAAATACAAAAGCCCCGAGCATATCGCTGTGCAAAAAAGCAAATAGGCCAGATGATAAGAGTATGGCTGGCATTGCGCCTAGTTTTAGACTCCAACGATTAAGTAAATAACCTCGAAAAATAAATTCTTCCACAATAGGTGCAAAAATAACTGCACTGATCACGGCTAAGAAATTACCCAGCCAATAAGCGCCTTGCTCATCCCAATACAATAACGGCGGTACATCCAATAGCCAATGTTGTACAAGTTCAGGGGCTATAAACGATAAGGGATAATACATCAGATAGGTTAAACCAACGGATGAGATAATCATGCCCACTGCAAGCCACAAATACTCAGGTAATTCCGCAGGGGCGGGTGGATTGAGTAATAGCTCAGAGAGTTCATCGCGTTGCTTAAATGTAAGCCACCAGAGCAATAAAGCTAATAGTAGATAGATTAAACTAAATAATAAGCTCTCTAGGGTGAACAGTTCCCCTTGGCTAAACAAATTCTGATTAGCTTGAATTTGCTGCAAGAAGGCATAAGCTGTACCAATAATAAAATAGAACACAAAAATAAAAACACCAACCACCCAAGTCGAGCGGACTTCATCAAGGGGATTGAGATGCATGTATAGTCCTTTGCTTAGTGCTCGTTAAAAAGATCAAGGCTCGTTTGTTCCTGTAGCGCAACAGCAGGCATCGCCCTATCAAAATACTGCCAAGTATGGCGAGTTGCGACACGCCCACGTGGAGTACGCATTAAGAAACCTTGCTGAATCAGATAAGGTTCAAGCACATCTTCAATCGTACCACGCTCCTCACCAATCGCAGCTGCTAAACTATCCACCCCGACAGGGCCACCATCAAACTTTTCGAGCATCGCCAATAATAAGCGCCGATCCATATGATCTAAACCCTGATCATCTACATTCAGCATATTCAAAGCACGATCCGCAATGTCTGCACTGACCTGCCCCTTGGCTTTCACTTGGGCATAATCCCTGA
>CAYWRU010000171.1:0-2566 GCA_964460795.1 uncultured bacterium
AGCCGTAGCCGGAGCCGGAGCCGTCGCCGTCGAGCGTTAGAATTCGCGATTGCATTGGATCATGAATAGCGTGGCTTTTTTCTGAACCTCTACGGTCCCAACCGCGTCGAGCTTGGTGTCTTTGGTTGGTCCGTCCACCAACTCACCAAGTCCCTTAGTGGTTCCCCACACGCGGATGTTTTTGGCTCCAGTGATGAGATAGTAATCACCGCAGTCCGTAACGTGTCCGCAGTGCACGAAACCTCGGTCCATCACCACGATCCGGAATCCTATCCCTCTCGGCTCAGCTGCCGGATAAGCCACAACTGTTTTCTCGGACAACAACTGCCTGAGTTCTTCTAGTTTGATTTCCATGTTCGTTTTTCCTGTTCTGGTTTCTGCAAAGTCAGCCCCTTGCGGTCCTAAAGATTCGCCAGGGGTGATCTCCACGCACGCGAACGGAGGTCGATCGCTTTGTGCCGCTGATCCCGAACGGGGGGCGGTGTGCGTGGAAATTGGTCGGGACTTGTTTCTGGACTTCGCGGGAAGAGTGGCCATCTCTCCTCTATCGCTCCAGGAACTGAACGTTCCATGTCTATCAGTAAGTCCCGTGAAAAGGAACCCACCGCATACCTTGCGCTCAGCCCGCTGCCGAAGCCTGGGGCAGCTCGGGGGAGTGGGGTGGGTAAAAGAAAATGCCATCTCTCCGGCTGTCACGCCCTTCGCTCCGGCTCGCTTGTCGGAGTCTGGTTGACGTTCCCATTTGCTTGCTTCGCGCATAGTCGCCATCGACTCTCCATTACCTTCCCGGCCCGCGCAGGAAATGGCCTGCTCTGGGATCGACCCCGGTAACCGATGGCTTGTGGTAAGTTCTAGACTACCAAACACCAGTCCTCGGCCAGCACGTCTGTCTGACTTGCAAGCCAGCCAGTGAGAACCTTTTTGTCCGCAGTCAACATTCGAATTGAGCCCAAAGCCTCGATTTCCCCACCGTTGGATTCCGCGAGGGCTTTCAGGTGCGGTTCCTTGCACCATTCCGCTTTGACCAATGCGGCCGGTAGCAGCCATAAATACATGGCCTTGCCATTCCAACCGGCTCGTGCGACCCGATTCCCGGCCTTGAGTTGATTTATTGCCCATCCAAAATCCCGCTTTTCCATGTGCATCCTTATTGTTGAGTGTTAAACGAAATCCCATCCGCGCCGGGCTCGCGGAAGTTTTTCTGCGTCCTGCTGGCTCCTTGCCCGGGCCATGACTCCTAAAGCGACTCGCGCACCTTGTGGAATGCGGAGTCACAGGCGTTACCACTGATCGTTGATCGCGCCCACTTCGCGCAACGCACAGACCACAAGCACCTGTCTCTAGGGAGAGATTCATTTCAACGAGCGTTGAGAAATTGACCGGCTCCCTTGCGCCGAAGGAAGCCGGTGGGTCCTAGACGGTATGCATCGTAGACCTCCGGTTGTGTGGGCTGGCGTCGCAGTGCGCTCCTGAGCAGTTTCTCGACGCGCAGACAATAGGCGCGTGCGTAGGCCCTGCCATGCTTCACTGACGCCGCCTCGAACGGCATGCGCCAACCCAGTGTGTTGTTTACCTCCTGAACCGCGCACAGACGGAGCTGGTAGGCTCCGCGCTCTCCGTGACGACCTATGGCGAGAGGGTTATTTCCGCTCTCTCGTTGAGCGATACGGTCCAGAAATTCCTCCGTTACCACGGAGCCTCGGCAGCTCGTTGCCCAGCCACAGAGCAGGACCGCGAGCGCGGTTGCTGCCAGGACCGCCACGCGGCGAGCCCAGGCTTCATCGGAGCTTGGTGTGGTCAATTTCACTTCATCACCTCCAAAATCGCAAAGAGGAGTGACCAAGCAAACGCACCCACCACAGCGGTGCATGGGGCAAGCACCAGAATCAACCAAAGAGGCACCCGGATGCACTCCACCGTCTCTGCGTTGTCCGGCTCCTCGTGCTTCTCGACCGTCACGGTCTTGTGTGTCTGAGTCTCGTAGCTCGCGTGGTTCCAGCGGGCGAAACGGTTACAGCACGGACAGTGTGTGTGGGTTCTCATAGTTCTCACAGCCACCCCCAGGCTTTGAAAATTGCGAATAGCAACTTTCCGAACACCACCGAGAGCATCAGGAAGCCAGCCAACCCTAGAGCTGCGACGGCCACGGAGCCGATCGAAGCCACCGAGACGATGGCCATGGCTATGATTGCCGAGAGGATGGTTTTCATTTCTCCTCCTTCGCCGCGCATTCCTTGATGTCAGCCAGCGCCTCCTCATTTGAACAAAAAAATGATGGCACTCGCCCGGTGGACTTGGCGTAAATCAGCGCTCCGGCAGCCGACGGACCGAGTCGGTCCTCAAGTTTCTTTCCTTCATCGCCTGCAAGCGTGATGGCCCACCCTGCCCGGCAATGGGTAGTTTGGCACGTGTGCCACTCGCCCATGTTCAGCTCGCCCCCCGCCTCGATCGCTTTCAGGATTTTCGAATCGAGATTTTGAACCACCGGGACCCCATCGAGGTCCGCGCCTCTGAGGTCCGCGCCTCTGAGGTCCGCGCCTCTGAGGTCCGCGCCTCTGAGGTTCGC
>CAYWRU010000172.1:0-2542 GCA_964460795.1 uncultured bacterium
GGGTGGCACCGGATTTTTGATCGGATTCAAAATGGTGGAATTCCGGTCGTGGCTGCCCTACAAGGTGCAGTGATTGGTGGCGGCTTAGAATTAGCCACAGCAACGCATGTACGTATTTCTGAACCCAACACTATTTACCAATTGCCTGAAGGTCGTCATGGTATTTTCGTGGGTGGTGGTGCTTCGGTGCGGGTTGCCACAATTATTGGTGCGGGACGGATGTGCGAAATGATGCTTACCGGCCGGATTCTCGATGCCGATGAAGGCTTACGCCTAGGTTTAGCGCACTACTTAGTCACTGAAGGTGAAAGCCTCGCTAAAGCCCAACAACTCGCTAAGCGGATTGCGGAAAATGCTCCAATGGCGAATTGGGCAATGGTTTCTGCGATTTCACGCATCAACAATATGGCCTCAGATGATGGTTTATTTGTCGAATCGCTCACGGCAGCCCTCACTCAAACTAGCCCCGAAGTGGTAGAGCGCATCGGACATTTCCTTAATCGCACTGGCAAAGGCCCGCAAACATGAATACAAACCTTAACCCTTTTGCTGATTCCGAAGCAGCCGCCTTGACGGCAAGCTACGATGATATTTGGTTAGTCGCAGGTCAACGCACCCCCTTTGCAGATTATAATGGCGTGCTACGTGATGTCGCGCCCACTGATTTAGGCATTTATGCAGCTCGCAGTTTATTCGCGACGAGCGGCCTTCCTGCTAGCGAAGTGAATGCCATTATCGCGGGCAATATGGCACAAGCCAGCTTCGATGCCTATTTTCTCCCTCGACACATTGGGCTGTATGCAGGTGTTAAGGCTAATGTACCCGCTTTATTAGTGCAGCGTCTGTGCTGTACGGGCTTTGAAACTATTCTCACAGCAGCTGACCAAATCAGTTTGGGTAAAGCCAAAGTGGTGCTCTGCGTCGGTACAGAATCTATGTCCCGCAATCCGATTGCGGCTTATACGCATCGCTCCGGTTTTCGCATGGGGCAATTAGAATTTAAAGACTTCCTTTGGGAAGCAACCAAAGATACCGCACCGGGTATTGGCATGGGCGATACTGCTGAAAATCTAGCGAAGCGCTATGGTATTAGCCGCGAAGAAGTGGATCGCTTTGCCGAAGAAAGTTTTGCACGTGCTCTAGCCGCTTGGGATAGTGGCTATTTCCAACCAGAAGTTAGCACCGTCTTCAATAGCCAATGGGAATTAGAGGGCTATAAACCTAGAGGTCTGAAACTCGCTGATCGCGCCCAAAGCTTTGAACGTGATAGCCATGTGCGTGCTACGAGTTTTGAAACCTTGCAAAAACTCAAGCCTGCTTTTGGTGGTGTACAAACGGGAGGGAATAGCTCAGCGATTGTGGATGGGGCTGCAGCCGTGTTAGTCGCACAAGGCGATTGGGTGCGCGCCCACGGTTTAAAGCCCTTAGCGCGGATTGTGAATGGCGCAGCAGTAGCCGTTCCGCCGGAAATCATGGGGATAGGCCCTGCACCTGCGATTCGTGCAGCTGCCAAACAAGCAGGCATTCAAGTCAGTGATATTGATCGTATCGAGATTAATGAAGCCTTCGGTGCACAATATTTAGCTTGTGAACGTGAACTGGGTTTAGAACGTTCCAAGTCGAATGTGAATGGTGGGGCGATTGCGATTGGTCATCCTTTAGGGGCTTCTGGGGTACGTTTAACACTCACAGCAGCACGCGCAACGCAGCAAGCTGGGTTAAAATACAGCGTGGCCTCTGCCTGTGCGGGGGGAGGTCAAGGTGTCGCAATTTTGCTTGAGAACATCTAACAGGAGGAATTATGGAGTTTGCTAATCATACTTTTATCGTCACCGGTGGGGCTTCGGGTTTAGGTGAAGCTACCGTGCGTGCTTTACATGCCCAAGAGGCAAATGTTGTTATCGCGGATTTGAACATTGAGCAAGGTGAAGCTTTAGCTAAAGAACTCGGCGAGCGTACTATCTTCAGTCGTACCAATGTCGCTGATGAAACCGATGCACAAAACACCGTCCATTTAGCAGTCACACAATTTGGACAATTACGTGGCTTAGTCAATTGTGCAGGGATTGGGGGTGCTGCCAAAGTATTAGGCAAACAAGGCCCTCATCCTTTAGCTGACTTCACTCGGACGATTCAAGTCAATCTGGTGGGTAGCTTTAATATGGCACGCTTAGCCGCAGCGGCGATGGCAAGCTTAGACCCAATGGCGGAAGGTGAACGTGGCGTGATTATTAATACTGCCTCGATTGCTGCCTATGATGGGCAAATCGGGCAAGCGGCTTATTCCGCATCCAAAGGTGGCGTGATAGCCATGACCCTACCGATGGCGCGTGAGTTAGCCAAAAATGGGATTCGAGTCGTGACCATTGCACCCGGCCTGTTTATGACCCCGATGATGGCTGCCTTGCCGCCCGAAATTCAGCAGTCCTTAGGTGAATCTGTACCCTTTCCGCCCCGTTTAGGTTATCCGGCTGAATTTGCGAATATGGTCTGTACAATTGTGAGTAATATCATGCTGAATGGCGAAACCATCCGTTTGGAC
>CAYWRU010000173.1:0-2539 GCA_964460795.1 uncultured bacterium
GCTGTGGTTATTCTTGATTTGACAAACTTCGCACCAGAGGCCCGATAAGGGTCTAGATGTGGTTATTCGTTGTTTGGCGAAGTTGGCAGCAGTGGCCCAATAAGGATTTATTTTTGCATAAACGGGTTTATTTATTCTCGCGGATGGGCCGCAAAATAGAACACGCACTCGACTGCGACCATGTATTGGTTGTTCCAGCGGTCGATGACTTCCTCGTTGGGGCTGGACGGATTCATCAGAGAATTCGATATGAGCGGGTTCTGCGCGGTGATGGTCTGCAAGTCGACGACCTCGCCTCCGATGGGAAACACCTGCGGCATGACGATGATTTCAAAGTCAATCGTGCCGCTTGTTACGTCGTCTAGAAACATGCGATTGCGCTCGCGCGCGACCATCTCGGCGAACTTCACTCCGAATTGGCTGGAATACATCGCGTAGAACTCGCCGGTCACCTCGGCGCACGATTTCGACAGGAACGCTTTCGCTTCGTCTGGCGTCGGCTGGCGCGCAGCTTCCTCGGACAGATATATTCCCAGGTGCGAATTTTTGGGCACCTTGCGGCAGACAACGCCCAGTATCTTTGGGTTATAGTCGGGGTATTCCGCGCTCAGCATTCCCTGGATGCCGCGGCCGGATTTTACCGGGGCGCGTGTCGCCAAAGGACGCACAATTTCGGCGTCGGGCACAGAGAACACTTTCGACAACACCTCGGCGCCCGGCTGGATGGCCGCGGTTACCATTCTGTCTTTGACGGCCGTCGTTTTGCGCAGCACGCGCTCTTCGGGCTTGTCCGCGCCGGGCATCTGCGTGACAAACACGAAGTTGATCAAGACGGGCGCCCAGAAGTTGCTTCTCGCGCTGAACGATGCGCCTGTGATTTGGAGGGCTTTGTCCGGGTACGAGTTGGCCACGAGAACCATCCGCTCTCGGAGCCTCTCCCGGATCGACACGGCTCGCACGTTCTCCGGTCGGAAATCAAAGACGAATGGAATGGTAATCGGGATCGTGTGAGCAGACGCGCTTGGCGCTGCGGCGATGCGCGACTCGGTGGAGAAGCGCTCATTCTGGTAGAACTGCACGTCGGCCGGATCACCATTCGGCGGGATCAGTGAACCAGTTGGAAGCCCCCCGTTCATCATATTAAAGAAATCTGGGTTTATTGTTTTTTCCGCCTTTCCATCTTTGAAAGTGATTGGCAATTGCAAGCGTCACCGCGATGGTCGGGTCCTTGTTTGCGGAGTCGAATTGCAGCGTGCGGTAGTTGGACTGCGGCGCCATTTTCATGAAGATTAGATACTTCTGCACCGCAGAAACGAAGTACGTGCGCTGACTGGCGTCCAACATATATATGTCGTCGCGTCGCATGCCGGGCAACCCCTCCAATTGGAGTTGGCGGTCAAACCTGTAGACGATTTCTGTTATTGCGACGTCGAGTTTGCTTGGAAAAACCTCCGCGGGCCTGTTTGACTGCTCAATCAGGTCGTTGATTCTCGGGATGACGCGGCTTTCAAAGAAGGAGATCATGCCGTCGATGCCGGGCTCGAGGAACGCAAGCGCGCCGCTGTTTTCAGCGACAAACCGGTCGAAGTGCATCATCATAAGTTTGATGGCTTCGTTGGCCTGTTCAATGATCATTTTCGCGTCTTCGATGCCTCCGTCACTCGTGCCGTCCTCCGACTTGACTCGCTCTGCGGGTGGCTGCTTGAGGTTGAACTGCCGATTCACCTCGTTAAATGCTTTGGTACGCCGGGGGTCATTCGCTCCATCCCTGTCACCGAAGCTCGCAACATTTTTTCTGTCCGGGTTCAAAACATTTTCAAGAATGTGCCAAATCGCAAACACCATTCTTTCACCCGGCATCTCCGGAAACGGGTCCTGCAGATACACCCCTTTGGTGTTGTAGATGAACTGTATAAGAATAGTCGAGAATTCCAGCCTATTCATGTTCTTGAGCAGCAGCAGCAGAACAAACATGGGCCCGCCAACGAACTCGGCGATTGCGCGCATGTTGTCGCTCACGGCGACGGGCTGCCACATGCGCTGGTCGGGGAAGTTGGCGGCGAACGCAATGCGCAGTTCGATCTCGATGGGGGCGAGAGCAACGGTGTCTTTGATGCGCTTTGGATTTGGGAGTAGCAGCCGGCCCGTGCTTGTGGCTCCAGATATCTTTGACGCGATGTCCCCCGCGATCGGAAATTCGTCCATTTAATACATTTTTATTGTGCATTTATGCCTTCGCCCTCAAAATGTAGAGCTCCGTCCACTTGTCGGACGACAGCGTGCACAGGATCGACACCTCCACCGGAATGCGCGGGTTGAGCGTGGCCGTGAACACGCTTGGCGTGAACCGCAAAATGCTCCCGCCGTTCTGGTAGAAGTGCACGCCGGACTCCACCTTGTCCATGAATTTGTAAACCTGCTCGGAGGGCTGGCCGGCGCCCAGCAAGTTGTTATTGAGCATCACCACGCACTTCCGGCCCTTCGCGACGCACTTCGCCGCCTTGTCGATCGTCTCGTCGGAGACGCCGAAGATCTTGCA
>CAYWRU010000174.1:0-2536 GCA_964460795.1 uncultured bacterium
CCATCCTCCACGTGGCCCCCCCGGCGGGGCCGACCGTCACCCAGAGACGGCGCCACGACGAAGGTTCCGATCAGGGTTGAGCCCAGGTACACCGCGCACCGCGACCACTCCGGGGGCGCGAGCGAGGCGTCAATCTGCAACGCGCCGGGGCGCGCTGCGGAAACGTCATCCGGCCGCCGGGCCATCTCGCCCGGGCGCCGAAAGTCGAGCGTGTCACCGCCGGCCGCGATCGCCGGCGGCGCCGGGATCACGACCTGCACGAACTCCGCCGGTGGCTGGCCGGGGCGTGTGAAGCGCCACACGCCGCACTCGGTGGTGTCGGGCGCCCCGGCGAGGGCGGCGATGAAGAGGATCGCGTTCAGCATCGGACCTCTCAGAACGCCCGCGGGCGCCGGCCCGGTTCCTGATCCAGCCGGGGGAGGTAGCCCGGCCGGCCCGGGCCGGCGCGCCGCGAGCAGGGTCTACTTCTTCTTGCGGGGGGCCTTCTTCGCCGGCGTCTTCTTCGCGACCTTCTCCTTCTTCGCGGGGGCCGGCGTGGGCGCGGCCTTCTCCACGATCGCCTTCACGTCGATACCGAACGGCTTCAGCCTCTTGGTCGTCTCTTCCATGCCGCGCCATTCGTTGTCGGCGAACCCCAGGAGGAGGATGCTGGCGAGATGGCGAACCAGGTCTTCGGCGGTCTTGCCACGCGGCAGGGTGCCCTTCGGCAGCGATCCATAGCCCTTGACCTTCTCCCGGACCGCGTCGGCCGCCGGGCTCGTGGCGTGGGCCGGCGCCGCCTTCAGCGCCTCAGCGATCGCCGCCTGAATGGCCGGGATCGCCTTCTTGTACCGCTCCCGCTCCGCCTTTTCCCGGGCCTCGCGTTCCTCCCACTTCTTCTGTTCGGCATCGAACCGCGCCTTCGCGCTCCCGCCGGCGGCCGTGGCCTTCGCCTGCTTCGCCGCCTCCCGGATCTCGGCGCCCCAGTGCGTGGCGCACTTCTTCTTCTCCAGGCACACTTTGAACGCCTCGCCACGGCCAGCGCCGGCCACGATCACGCCGGTCACCGCGTGGTCGCAGAACTTCGCGCCCCGCGCCTCGTCGGCCAGCTTCCACGAGCGCGGGCCGATGATCCGGGAGCCGTCGCGGGCCGACGGCTGGACGTAGTGCTCGTAGGTGATGCTGACGATCTTCTCGGCCTCTTCCTGGGCGACAGCCACCGCGGCCGCGGTCTGGGGGAAGAGGTCGGGGACGTCGGACGCAGTTGGGTCGAAGCGGACGTGCTTGTCCACCCAGCCCTGCAGCTCGCGGGCGGTGCGGGTCTTCAGGCTCCTCAGCGTGGAGTCGCCGGAGACGGGCTCGTGATTCTCGTCGAACTCCTCCTCGTCGAGGTCCTCGTCGGTCTTCTCGTCGCAATCTCCGAGCAGTTCCTGGGCCTCGCGCAGCGTCCAGAGCGATTCCTCGGGCTCGAACAGGGCCTTCTCCCCGGGGGTGAGCGCCCGCTCCTGGTCGCTCGGCTTCAGCCGGCTCAGGATGATCGCGTGCGCCGCGGTGATCTTCCCGTCGAGGAAGAGCTGCTGCGCCGCGTCGATCAGCTCCAGGAGCCGCATCCGGTCGTAGACGTAGGCCGCGCTCCGGCCGACGCGCTCCGCGATCCGCTGCACGGTGTACCGCTCCGTGGCCAGGAGCCGCCGGTACGCGGCCGCCTCCTCCAGCGGGTGCACGTCGTCGCGGTGCATGTTCTCGACCACCTGCAGCTCGAGGACCTCGACGTCGGTCAGCGGACGGATCGTGACCGGGACGGACGTCCGGCCCGCCATCTGCGCGGCCCGGAAGCGCCGCTCGCCTGCGACCAGCTCGTACCCGCTTCCGGCCGGGCGCACGAGGAGTGGCTGCAGCACGCCGTGAGCGGCGATCGAGTCCGCCAGCTCCTTCAGCTTCGCCTCGTCGAACCGACGCCGGGGGTTCGACGGGGACGGGGTGACCCTGACCAGGTCGACGTACTCGAGGACGTCTGCCAGGGCCGCCGTCACGGGGCCACCTCGTCGTCGGCGGGCTCCTCGTCGTCCGCCAGCTCCTCGACATCCTCCGGCTCGTCGGGCCCGGCCGTGGCCTCATCCGCCAGCTCGGCCGCGGCCTCGTCCACCTGGGCCTGCGTGTCGGCCGCGGCCGCCGCGCGCTCCTCCCAGTCGAGCTTCAGCTGACGCTCCTCGTCCGTCATGGCACGCTCGGAGACGACCTCGTAGGTGTCCAGGCGGACCGTCCGGACGGTGCAGGTCTCCAGGTCGCGGATGACCTCGCAGTTGACCTCCCGGAACTCCGCGCCGCGGTTCAGCCGGCGGGAGAGGGAGACGGCGTTGTTTCGGGCGCTCTCGACGTCGGCGGCCAGCTGCTTCGTGACCTCGCGCTTCTTCTCCTCGGCTTCCTCCAGCTCGGTGTTCGCACGGGCGAGCTGCTTGCCGAGCTCGAGCATCTCGGCGTCAGACAGCCGGCAGTCGAGGTCCTTCTTGACGTAGGACCTCTGCAGCATCTTCGGCAGCGGGGGGAGCTCGACGGC
>CAYWRU010000175.1:0-2531 GCA_964460795.1 uncultured bacterium
CCTTTGACCCGGGGGGGTGGGGGTGGGCACTCGATCGCCTCGCCGACCTAATTCCAAACTCACGCTCAAACTCATTGGCTAATGCGCACACGTCATAATTTCTCACCTCCCCATTAGTCTCTCGCTCGATCTTCCTCAGCGTCCGATCACCTAGCAGTTCCGGATTCAGGACATGCGCGGCAGCGATCACTTTCTTTGCAATGGTAGCAGTAGACATAGCTCGGTTTGTCTTAGGCAGCAGGAAGTGCAAGAAGCGCACGAAACACTCTGAAGCTATCTTGAGTTGCTGCCTCTCGTCTTCATCAAGGTCTAGACGATCTTCTGCAATTTCGAACTCCGCACCCTCGATGCTTACTTGTCTGTGGAACGTCCTCATTTCGCAGTGATCAAAGCCTTCGCGAACTCATCCGAGAAGTTCTCCAGAAACTTTAGATCCACGATGAGCTTCCCAGCCTCATAGAACTCAAGGATGTCCTTCACCTCAGCCGATGATTTGAAGAGATACATTGGTTTGATCTGCCCTCGACCTGGGCCAGTCCTAACGAATATTCCACCGCCTCCCTTCTTGAAGTTCAAAACGAACCCCTTTCGCGCCAGGATGGCCTTTGGCTTGTCACGCTTACTCCTGCGCCTATTGGTGTCGATGTTAGCCGTTGGAATCACCAACGCTTTCTTTGGTGGATGCTTCGTGCCTCCTTGATCAACTAAGAGCAACCATGGCGCTTGCGATCCGACAACCGCCTCGAGGTTGCGCTTGTTGGCGAAGCGAATATTCACGCCGTATTTCGTGCCTGGCTTGAACCACTGACTCCTGATCTTTAGCTTGCCTGGGAGCTCTTTTCCGATCTCCTGTTTCTGAACCTCGATGGCCGTTCTGTTGAGCGCTCGCGAGGTCGCAAATGCGATTTGCTTCTGTGCGCTCCTGAGGAAGCGGGTGACTCCATCCAATCCATTGACCTCTATTTTTAGCATCAGAACCGAAACCTTTTCGGCAATCCGGATCCACGATTGGTTGATGTGGTTCCACTGACAAGCTCGTAATACCTCAACTGCGCTGGAATTGTGTTTGTCCCATACTGCCAGTTCGTGGCGACTCCAACCGCGAATGGAGGCCAACTCGGGACGTTGGTCCAGTAGCTCGGGGCGTTGGTCAAGAAGTAAGAGTTTGGAAGGTTCGTCTGGCTCACTCCGTCGCTGACGATGCCTGCCGTCTTCGTGTCGTAATTGTAGTGCAGGTAGAGAGTGTTTGTTACTTCTCCATCGTAGCCTGGGTTGTCTAAGTTGTCGTAAAGATTGGTCCCATAGTTGACGGTGTTGTCTCCCATGTTTGGGTAGCCGAACCTATAGATTGTGGAGAGGTTGTAGCTGTAACCTGGGTTTGTTACTGAGTAGAAGTCCGGAGTCCAGCTCGAATGCCCAAGGTAGTTGCCGAGCACGTTGTGGTAAAGGCTGCGCCTTGCAAGATCGATCATCTTGCGATTGGTGTTGTATGTGGAGTTTGTCAACCCCTTGCCGTGCAATCCGTGGAATCTGTTCCCGAAAATCGTCTGGTGACTCGCGCTGCCGTGGTAGCCATCCACCTGGAATTGCTCACTCACGTTTCCCTCATATAGGATCATGTAGTTGTGCGGCCCGTGATTAGCATTGAGCGCACCTAGCTGACGAGTGAACACGCTCGAAGTTCCGTTCGTGATGAAATTAAATGCCACCACGCCTACGTCGCACGAGTTGATCATGATTCCAGCAAACAGCCCTTCAGAGATACAGTCATGCACGTAGATCGATGAATTCCTGTCCCACTCCCCAAACCCGTCATTTGCCGTCTGAGTGCCTCTCAGAGTCATCCGCCAAGCCTCACATCCCACAGTCTGGCTCACGAAATACGCCGCGTTCGGACAATTCGTTATTTCGATATTCCTCATCCACGAATTGTGCACCCCTGAGAGCCAAATGCCGTAGCTCGTTACGTTGGTCGTGGTCATCACCAACGTGAAATCCTCGAGGCCAATGCCGTAGTCCATCACTTGAGATGATGCCGTGATTGCTGGGGATAGGTTCGTGTCCAACTCCCAGGGCATCGGGGGGAAAAACTTGATGTTGGTGTTTCCAGTCCCGCTCAACGCAGTGACGACCGCGAAGTGCCTCATCTGCCTCTCGAAGAAATCACGAGACCAGACATTGCTGTTGTTCATCTGGGTGATTTTGATCATTCCTCCGACGGTGATTGATGGGACCGAGTCGGACGTGATGAAGTTGGTTGAGCCTAGCCCGAAGCCGGCAACGATATTGGTTTTGGCTGTACCCTCGGACACCTGATCTGTCATCACCGCCCCACCAAACGAATTGGTAATCTGCGCGATGATGAAGGTTTTCCCGGGACCGGCCCCGCGAAGTGTTCGCCTGGACAGCCCTGGTTGAATGGGGATCTTGTAGAGATTATATACGCCTTCCGATAGCAACACCACTTGGTCAGCCGGGCAGGCAGTCAGCGCGGCATTGATGTTGGTATCTACCAATCCAGCTGGGAGGTT
>CAYWRU010000176.1:0-2528 GCA_964460795.1 uncultured bacterium
CCTCGACGGCCAGGCGCGCGGCGGCCAGTTCGGCCAGGTACGGGGCGCCGTGGCGCTTGAAATCGGTCTTGAAGCGGTTTCCGATGGATTCTTTGAAGCTGAGCGGATCGCAGGTGAACAGGCGCCCATCTTCGAGCACAACACGAACAATCCAATCACGCCAGGCGTTGGCTTCCATCGATGTGATCGCCCCGCGCCCGCGTGGGTTTGCCATGTCCCCGTTGTACACAATACCAAGCCCGACAAACTCGGCCGGCGCCATGCCGGCGGCGATCATGGCCAGCATGTCGAAGGCCTGCGGCGCGGCGCGCTCGAAATCGTCGGCCGTGGTGTCGGTGTGCTCGGTTGCATCGCCGGCCGTGGCATCGGCTGCGGCGGCTTCGTTGGCGGTGTGATCGTTGTCAAAATCTGTAGCGACAGCTCGGGGCACTTTGTCGGCGGCCCAGGTGTCGGCCTCGGTTTCTGTTTTTGGAACCGGGGCGGGTTGTTGATACTCCACTGGGGTGGTGGTGCTTTTCTTGGCTTTCATCGCTGCGCTCAGTTTGTCCATCAGCTCTGAAATGATCAATTCGATGCGGTAGGCGGATTCCTTCGATCCTTTCTGCTTGCTTTTTAAGACTCGTTCCATCTCGCGTTCATTCATTCGGATGGCGTCTTTGATCGATTCAATGCCGGCCTGTTCGGCTGGCGGTTGATCCGCGTCGCTGGCGTCGTTGCTCTGGTCGGCCGCGTCGTCGGCTTCGCGCGCCATGGCCTGCAGCGCTGCCATGCGCTCGCGGCCTGTGGCGTAGCTCCACACTGCGCGCGATCCGTCCGGTCCCTCAAATTCAATCGACGGAAGTCCGGCCGCATCGGAAAACATCACGGCGGCCCAGTGCCCCGACTTGCCCGCCACACGCTGCCCGATGCGCTGCCCGTAGGCGTCGTGCGTGGGCTTGGTGGGCGCCTGGTGCTGCGTGCTGCTGGCGCGGCCGTGCGGGGGCGCGTTGTGGGAGCCGCTGGCGCTGCTGGCGTCGCAGGTGGTGGCGCTGGCGCTGGATTCGCTGCAGGCGCCCACAGTGGCCAGCTCGGGCGCTGGGTCGGCTTCGCATTCGTCAGGCGTCGCCATGGGCGCGGCTTCGCTGGCTTGCTCGATGACTGCGGCCGTGGTGGCGCTGGCGATCAGCTCGGACACTTGATCGGCAACATGGCGCGGAACCGTGGCCATGGTGGCGCCTGTCAGTTCGGAGACGATGCTGACTGGTTGCAGCGCGTCGGCGTCAAGTTCTGGCGCGTCGGCGGGTTGCTCGATCGGTTCAAAGTCCAGGGCGTTGCCTTCGTAGAGGGTGCAGGGGTTGCGGTAGTCCGCCAGGTTGTAGCTGAGCGTTTTCAGCTCTGCGCCTTGTTTGAATCCGCCATTGTTGGCAATTGCGTATTGGCGCACATAGTCAGCGGTGCTCATGCCGGATTCAAATTTCGGGAACTGACGCGGCTCTGCGCTTCGGCTGGCCCGGCGCGCGGGCAGTCGGTCGGCCGCGGTGCGGAACTTGGCGGCCAGGCGCTGAGCGTTGTAGGGCATGGCGCGAACCATCAGGCGGCCGGACCTGATGATGTGCGGGTCGCATTTGATCGGCAGATTGGATTTGTAAGTGTCGCAGGTGTAGTCTGCGCCGATGATGTCCAGCTGCGCGGCAATAGCCAGATTCTCGGCGCGCATGGCTTGCCAGGCTGCGCGCTGGGTCTTGGCGGCGGTGGTGGTGGTGCGTGTCATGGTCTTTGCTCCTGAAGCGTCCAGGCGCTGTGCCTGGTGATGTCGTGCGGGATTGCACTCTAAAGCCCTGCGCGCAGGGCTTCTGGGTGCGATCAGGCTTTTACGAGTGTTGATCCGTAGTAGTCTGGTTTGATGACGTAAACCGCACCATCTGTATCAATGATTTGATGGCTGTAGTCTTTATTGGCGACGCTTGCCGCAATGGCTGCGGCCTCTGTCTTGTGTGTCGTGTATCCCTTGCCGCCGTAGTAGCTGGCCAGCACGACAGCATATTTACACCCGGCGCCAAAATTGATAGTGCGATCCATTGTGCTGCTTGCTATGTCATGGATGCTGCCAGTGTTTGATGTCTTTTGGGGGATTGTGTAGGTGATCATTTAGTGCTCCTGGGTGATTGTCTGGCCTGCAGCCCTGCAGGTCATGGCGCCAATTATAGGGCCATCGGTCAATCTGTCAAGTGTTTATTCGTAGGTGTAAACCCTAATGCTTTGATCAGGTACAGCTCCCAGGCTGCGCCGCTGATTTCACGCTCGCCACCTTCCCACCGGCGCCAGGCGCGGCCGGTGACGTGCACCAGCTGCGCGGCCTCATCCTGCGAGTGTCTGGCCAGTGTTCGCGCTGCGCGGATCTGGTCAGGCGTCGGCTTGATGGTGGCCAGGCTGTCGCGCGTCGGCACGCTGGCGCTGCTCGCGCCTGGTGCTGGCGTGCTGGTGCCTGGTGCGTTGGCGCTGCTCGCGCTGGTGTCGTGCGCCTGCTCGCGCTGGGTGTTGTCGGTCGT